>CAYNTU010000153.1:0-1004 GCA_964400205.1 uncultured Microbacterium sp. | reverse complement strand
ACGCGAACGGCGCCTGGCACGAGGTCGACGCCGAGGACCTCTCGGTGGGCGTGGCGCGGTTCGAGAGCGGCACCATCGCGAACTGGGTGATCGATCTGGCCGGGCGCGGCCAGGGCCACTTCTCGCGGGTGGCGCATGGGCGAAAGGGCACGCTTTCGATACCGCACGACCGTTCGGGAAAGGCGCTGGGCCTGACGCTGCGGCGGGATGGCACGGACGTGGCGGTCGATCCGGAAGGACAACTGGCGCTGGTTCCGGACTTCCACCTGGACGAGGTGACGGCGCGGCTGTTCGGCGGCGACCGGCTCGGCATGTACGAGTTGCCGTTCGAGGACATCGACGCGAACCTGTTGGCGATCGAACACGCGGATTTCGCGGCGGCGATCGTCGAGGACCGCGCGCCGGAGGTCGACGGCGCCTTCGGGTTGCGGTCGCTGGCGATCTCGTACGGTTTCCTGGAAGCGGAACTGGCTGGGCGGTCGATGCGGGTGGATGACCTGGTGGCGGGCGAGGGCACGGCCTACCAGGCGACCCTGGAGACCTGATCTCGCGGAGTTCCGCGGCGCCGGTGTATTTCCGCACGTTCAGATTGATTGATGGGAGCGACCATGGACAGGCTCAAGATCGTGGTTTGGGACAACATCGGGAACACGCTGCTGGGCATGCGGTCGTGGGAGGCATGGGGTCCCCACGTCCAGGAGCGGCTGACGATCGAGGACCCGGCGGCGCGGGAGCGGGTGGTCACCGTCGGCGATGTGCTGGGAGACCGGGAGTACGAGCTGGTGTGGCTGTACGATCCGGTGAAGTCGCAACGCGGGTTCAGCAGCCTGTTCACCGAAATGGGCGCGCGGCTGGTGGACACGAACGAGCCGGGCGCGATCGCCCGGGAAGTGGCCGACGCCGACTTCTTCATCCTGCACAAGGAAACCCTACCGCCCGAGGCGTTGAACGGGGCGACGAAGCTCAAGCTGATCCAGCACCTGGGGCTCGACTACCGGGGCGTG
>CAYNTU010000152.1:0-1006 GCA_964400205.1 uncultured Microbacterium sp. | reverse complement strand
GCGTCGTCGAGCGCTTCGACGCTCGAGAACCGGACCGACACCTCGGAGTAGACGATCGGGTCGATGTACAAGGGGCCTGCCTCGGCGGCGTCGGCGAGCGCGTGCGACGACCAGTCGAGCCAGCGTGGGTCCTCGGTCAAGATGTCGAGCAGCACGTTGCTGTCGACGAGCGTTCCCCTGGCCAACGTCAGGTCCCTCTGGTGAGGGCCATGATCTCGTCGGTCGTCATCCCCACGTCGCCGCGGCCGCGGAGCCGTTGGGCGAGCTGCGTCCCGCGCGTCGGCCCTCGCGTCAGAGCTCCTCGGAGAGAGCCTGGAGCAGGAGCGACGGACGGACCTTGCGGATCAGCTCGAAGTCGCTGTCGGCATGGATCACGCCGGCCTGGTGGGCCAGGGCGGTCTCGACGATGAACAGGTCGCCGAGCGCCCGCCGGTGCCACATGCTGCGGTGGTGTGCGAGATCGGATTGCAGCCGGAGCACGCGAGCGAAGATGTCGGCCGGCGCTTCCAGGACCTGGAACGACGTGCGCAGCTCGGCGTGCTGGGCGTCGTAGTCGCGCCTCGATTGCGCGGCGTACAGCCACTCCAACATGCCCATCTCACAGATCGCCAGCCGGGCGGGGCTGATCCCAGCGGGGAGTGGCGACCCGCGAGCGAGTCGAACGTGGGCGCTCTTGTCGAGGATCCAGAGGTTCAGCGCCATGCTTCGCCCGAGAGCAAGACGTCGAAGTCGACGCCCTTGGCGGCACTCGCAAGATGCCGTTCGAAGACGTCCTGGCGATGTGCCTCCTGATCGCGGCTCTGCGCGATCACCAGCTGCAGTCCCTGCTCGACGGTCGAGCGGAGGGTGCTACCGGTCGCCGCGAGGGCCTTGGCCGTGAGGTCCTCATCGAGCTCGATCGTCGTGCGCTTCACGGTCATGCGTACATACTATTGGTAGACACATACATACATCGCGCCATCACTCAACGAGATCGGCGGGCGAGGTGACGTCGATCTCCTCGATG
>CAYNTU010000151.1:0-1006 GCA_964400205.1 uncultured Microbacterium sp. | reverse complement strand
GCATCGATCCTCAGATCGAAGCAGTCTTGGACTCAACCAAAGCCTCAGCAGACCCGAACGCATATCTCGCAGGTGCTGATGAGTCGACGCTCTTGGAAGTGGACTGCCCAGACTCCTGGGAACAACCAGTCTCGCTCGACTCGTTGAGGGCCGTCCTGGGAATCGAGCCATCGCGAATCGAGCCATCGCAGAGCTTCCGCTACCTCGCCACCGAGCAGGTGGAACAAGCGAAGCAGCTCAGCGCCTCAAGCACCTGAACTCAGGCCAGTAGACGTTCGGACAGCCAAGTGCTGACAGAGAACCTCCACCGCTCAGAATCCGCGTTCCATGCCAGCGTGTGCCCTGCATCGAAGGTCACCATCTGCACGAGGTCCGCATGCTGTTCCGCGAGCGCGTGCCACTCCGAATGGGCATTCCTGGTCATTTCTGTCCTCCTCTGTCTTCGAACAGAGAGCACGAAAAAGGCCCGAACCCGCGAGATTTCGCGGATCCGGGCCTTTGACCAGGCTTTTCAGCCGGGGCGCTTCAAGAAACTCTTAGAAGTCCCAATCCTCGTCTTCTGTCGCGACGGCCTTGCCGATGACGTAGGACGAACCCGAACCCGAGAAGAAGTCGTGGTTCTCGTCAGCGTTTGCCGAAAGGGCAGACA
Organism: uncultured Microbacterium sp.; assembly: GCA_964400205.1. Taxonomy (GTDB): domain Bacteria; phylum Actinomycetota; class Actinomycetes; order Actinomycetales; family Microbacteriaceae; genus Microbacterium. The sequence goes on along the minus strand of CAYNTU010000151.1, from coordinate 357 downwards.
AGATGGACGGGCTCACGTTCGTGACGGATTCCGGGAACATAGCCTCATAGCCGAGGTTCATGAGCGCCTTATTGGCGTTGTAGTGCAGGAACTTCTTGACGTCTTCCGTCAGGCCGACCGAATCGTAGAGATCCTGAGTGTACTGCACCTCGTTCTCGTAGAGCTCGAAAAGCAGGTTGAAGGTGTAATCCTTGAGCTCCTGCTGGCGCTCGGGCGTCTCGTTCTCAAGCCCCTTCTGGAACTTGTAGCCGATGTAGTACCCGTGCACTGCTTCGTCACGAATGATGAGACGGATGATGTCGGCTGTGTTCGTGAGCTTGGCCTTCGACGACCAATACAGCGGCAGATAGAATCCCG
>CAYNTU010000150.1:0-1006 GCA_964400205.1 uncultured Microbacterium sp. | reverse complement strand
GCATCCACCGCGCGCACCCGACCATCCCTGACACCTTTGCGCACGGCCCGAGCGCGAAGGGGTCACCTAATGCCGCATCCACCCCGCGCACCCGACCATCCCTGACACCTTTGCGGGGGGCATCGCGCGCGCCCGCCCCCGGCGGCTCAGCGCCGCAGCATCCGCAGCTGCAGCATCGCCGCGAAGCGGGAGTCGGCGTCGGCGAGGTCGATGCCTCCGACCTCGGCCGCGCGACGCAGGCGGTAGCGGAACGTGTTGGGGTGGACGAAGGATGCCGCGGCCGCCGCGCCGATGTCGCCGAAGTGCTCGAACCACGCCTCGAGCGTGTCGACGAGGTGCCCGTCGCTGCGGCGGTCGTGCTCCACGAGCCGGGCGACGGGACCCGTGAGAACATCCCCGCGGGCGGCGATGAGGTCGCGCAGCTCGAGGAGGAGCGACTCCGTCTGCACATCGGCTGCGCGGGCCACTCGACGACGCGCGGCACCCGGCTGAGCTCGCAGCACGCGCAGCACCCTCAGGGCGGCCGCGCGCGAGCGCGCGATGCCGGCGATGTCGTCGGCCGGCGGGCCGACAGCGACGACCGACGGCATGCGCGTGCCGACGCGCTCGAGGAAGTCCTCGACGATCTGCGCCGAGCGCTCCTCGGCGGTCTCGCCCGACGCAGGGAGGATTCCGTAGGCGATGTCGCCGACGAGTGCCGCCGCCGATCCCGGCTGCACGGCCGACAAGTGCACGGCCAGGGCGTCGGTGAACCGCTCCCGCTCCGAGATGAGCTCCTGATCGCCGCGCGGCGTTCCGCCCCCGGCATCGCTCACGAGCGCCGCCGCGACGACGCACACGCGCTGTCCCGCGAGATTCAGGCGCCCGAGCGCTTCGCCGGCCCCGGCGCCGCCCTCGAGCGCCGTGCTCACGAGCTCAGCGCGGAGACGGCGCTGCACGTCGGCGCCGGCGCGCACGCGCAGAAGGTGCAGGGCGACGAGCTTCGCGGCATCCCGCAGCGTCGCCG
>CAYNTU010000149.1:0-1015 GCA_964400205.1 uncultured Microbacterium sp. | reverse complement strand
GCCCAGCACGACCTCGGGGTCTGGGGGCTCGCGCCCTATGCCTCGGCGACGCTGATGCGCCGCGAGCTCGACTATGCCAACGGCTATTCGACCTATGACAGCGGCTCGCCCGAGCTGTTCGGGCGGGTCGGGCTGCGCAAGGACTGGGCGCGGGGCGATCTCGGCGGCACGCTCGATCTCTTCGTGCGCGGCGAGGGAGCGGCCAAGATGCGCGACGACACCGGCGAGGTGATCTCCGAGGCCTCGGGCTACGGCACGCTGAACCTGCGCGCCGACGTCGCGTGGCGCGAGAGCCTGACCGTGACCATGGAGATCGCCAACATCCTCGACAAGAGCTACGACCCGATCGACCAGATGCCGGGCGCCGAGCGCAGCTTCAACATCTTCGCCACCTACCGGTTCTGAGGAGCGCCCCATGATCGCCACCGCCCTTCTGATCCTGACGCTGACCGATGCCGGCGCCACCCGGGTCACGCTCAGCGAGATGCCCTCGCCCGAGGACTGCGCGGCCAGCCGCAGCGCCGTCACCGGGGTCCTCGACAGCGCCGGGATCCCGGTGCTGGCGGCGCTCTGCGGCGAGAGCGCGCTGCGCCTCACCCCGTTCCTGCACGGCACGCCGCCCGAGGAGGAGGTGCACCGCTACCGCGTCGAGCTGGCCGGGGCCGGGTTCGCGGTGACCCCGCTCGCGGACGGCGAGACCTGCGCGCCGGCCCCCGACGCCGAGCCGGCCGTCCACTGCGCGGTCTCCGCCCAGGTGCCGGTCGAATAGGCCCGCCGGCGCCCTGCCCCCGGCGCGGAGCAACGCGCCGGGAAACGCTGGAAGGTTCGAAGCGCCGCAGGGGTATTGTCGCCGCAATTCGCGCCCACTAATGTCGGCATAGGAGCGGCCGAAGACCGCTGAACACACCGGGAGGACCCAGACTATGATCCGCACGACAGGACTGCTTGCGGCTGCGGCCATGGGCGCCGTGGCCATCGCCGTGCCGGCGCAGGCCGACACGTCCGACAAGCGCAT
>CAYNTU010000148.1:0-1016 GCA_964400205.1 uncultured Microbacterium sp. | reverse complement strand
GGAGGACAGGGCGTGCCCCAGGTATCCACCCACACTCGATCGGTGCCGGTCGGAGACAGCACGATCGAACTCGCCTGGGCCGAGGTGACCCACACCGGCCGACGGCGCGACGTCAATCAGGACGCCGTCCTCGCGAGCTTCCCGCTCTTCGTCGTGGCGGACGGGATGGGTGGACACATCGGCGGCGAGATCGCCAGCGCGAGCACGGTCGCACGACTGAAGGGCGCGGTGGAGTCGGGGTCGATCACCCCGCGCACGATTGAGAAGGCCCTGGCCCGCGCCGTCAAAGACATCGCGTCGCATCCGGGGACCACCGACGACGGCACCGGCACGACGGTCACCGGCGTCTTCCTCGATCAGTCCGGCGCCGAGCCCCACTGGGTCACCCTGAACATCGGCGATTCGCGCGTATACCTCGTGCGAGCGGGCCAGATCGCGCAGGTCACGACCGATCACTCTGTCGTGCAGGAGCTCGTCGCGGCCGGGCGTCTCAGTCCCGAGGAGGCCGAGAGCCACCCGTACGGCAACGTCATCACGCGAGCCGTCGGTCCGAGCGACGGCGTCACGCCAGATTATGTGCGCCTCGACATCGCCGACGGCGACCGTTTCGTCATCTGCTCCGACGGGCTGACGAAGGAGCTCACCGACTACGGCATCCAGCACTTCCTCGCCGAGCATCGTGACCCCGCCGACGCGGTGAGCGCGATGCTCGATGCGGCCCTCGAGAACGGCGGCCGCGACAACATCACGATCATCGTGCTCGACGTCGTCGTGCCCGGTGGCGAAACGGGTGGCGACGACTCCTCCCCAGCGGACGACTGACCTTCGTCATCCACCGATCGGCCCTCAGTCGACCCGCTGACGCGTCCGACCCGATTGGCTGGGACGATGTCGCTGACACGCCCCCTCGACGATGAGCCGCTGACTCTTCCGCCCGCGTGGGTTCCGCCTGCGCGCCCCCCGATTCCTCTCGTCGCCACGACTGTGCCGGTCATCGGCGCCGGTGTGCTGTGGGT
>CAYNTU010000147.1:0-1024 GCA_964400205.1 uncultured Microbacterium sp. | reverse complement strand
TGGGCATCGTCGACTGGAAGCGCCTCTACGCCGCCGCCGCCCGCCAGCTCGCCAAGGTGAAGCTCGACATCGACCCGCGCACCCGCGCCGACGAGCTCGACTTCGCCGCCCGCCAGATGGTCGAGATCGCCAAGGCGCTGACGCTGGAGGAAGCCTCCGGCGGCCACCTCGTCGTCCTCCTCGACGAGCCGACCTCGGTGCTGGAGAAGGCCGAGATCGACATCCTCTTCTCCCGCGTCCGCGCGCTCCGCGACCGCGCCTCCTTCATCTTCGTCTCCCACCGCCTCGACGAGGTGCTGGAGCTCTCCGACCGCATCTACGTGATGAAGGACGGCGCCGTCGTCGCCGAGCTCGCCGCCGCCGAGGCCGATATCCCCACGCTCCACCACTGGATGGTCGGCCGCAGCCTGCAGGCCGAATACTACCGCGAGCCCCTGCAGAAGCCCTACCGCCCCGAGGTGCTGGTCGAGGCCAGCGGCCTCACCCTGACCGGCGCCTACCGGGGCGTCGACTTCACGCTGCACGCCGGCGAGATCCTCGGCATCGCCGGCGTCATCGGCTCCGGCCGCGAGGAGCTGACCCGCACCCTCGCGGGCTTCCTCCCCCACGACGGCGGCACCCTGACCGTCGCGGGCCGCCCCGCCCGCTTCGCCAACCCCGCCCAGGCCGTCGACGCCGGCATGGGCTACATCCCGCGCGAGCGCCGGGTCGAGGGGCTCGTCCTCTTCCTCCCGGTCGCCGCCAACATGACGCTCGCGAGCCTCGGCCAGCTCATCCGCCACGGCCTGATCGACGGCGCCGCCGAGCGGCGCATCGCAGAGGGCTGGGTCGAGCGGCTCCGCATCCGCACGCCCACGATCAACACGCTCTGCCTCAACCTCTCGGGCGGCAACCAGCAGAAGGTCGTCCTCGCCAAGTGGCTGGAGGCGAAGTCCCGCGTCCTCATCCTCGACCACCCCACCCGCGGCCTCGACGTCGGCGCCAAGGAGGAGGTCTACGAGCTCGTCCGCGCCGTCACCGCCGA
>CAYNTU010000146.1:0-1028 GCA_964400205.1 uncultured Microbacterium sp. | reverse complement strand
GCAAGGGCACCGGCCTGGTCAAGGGCAAGGGCGGCTCCATGCACCTCTTCGATGTCGCCAACGGCTTCTACGGTGGCTACGGCATCGTCGGTGGGCACATCCCCCTCGGTGTCGGCACCGCCTTCAGCCAGGCGTACCAGAAGACCGGCGGCATCACCCAGCTCTACCTGGGAGACGGCGCCATCCACAACGGGGCCTTCCACGAGGCCGCCAACCTCTCCGGTCTCTGGGGCAAGGACAACCTGAACCCCTGCCTCTTCATCCTTGAAAACAACCAGTACGGCATGGGCACCAGTGTCGAACGCGCCACCGCCAATACCGACCTCGGCAAGAAGTTCGAGTCCTATGGCATCGAGTACGTCAAGGTCGATGGCATGGATGTCGAAGCGGTTCTCCAGGTCGCGAAGGAATCCGTCGATCGCGTTCGCGAAACCGGCAAGCCATTCGCCGTCGAAGCCCTTACCTACCGCATCATGCCGCACGGCGCCGCCGACTTCCTGGAGAAATACCGCACCAAGGAAGAAGTGAAGAAGTGGCGTGAGCGCGATCCGATTGGCCTGTTCGAAAAGCGGCTCGAGGAGCAGGGCGTCGATGAGGATGCCATCGCCGCGATTCGAAGCGAAGCCAAGGCGCTGATGGACGAGGCCGTGAAGTTCGCCGAAGAGAGCCCGGTTCCGGACCTCAGCGAACTCCTCACCGATGTCTACGCCGAGGGCGTGGCCGTCGCGGCCGCGGGATAATCGATGCTGGCCACCGTTATGTCGAACACTGCGATGATCCAGCAGAGAAAGGGAATTGGCGAATGCCAGTCATAACCTATCGCGATGCCCTGCGCTCCGCGATGGCGGAAGAAATGGAACGCGACGAGCGCGTCGTGCTCATCGGCGAGGACATCGGCGTGTACGGTGGCACCCACCTGGTCACCAATGGCCTGATCGACCAGTTCGGCCCCCGTCGCGTGCTCGATACCCCCATCGCCGAAAACGGCTTCACCGGCGCCGCCATCGGCATGGCCATGGCTGGCATGC
>CAYNTU010000145.1:0-1032 GCA_964400205.1 uncultured Microbacterium sp. | reverse complement strand
CGAGTCTTTAGCACGGCTACCGGGTTCAAGTCCGTCATGCCGCTCTCGCCCGGTGCAGAGTCTGGGTCGCCTCCATCCGGTCTCGGGCTCGTGCCTCACGCTCCAGGTCCAAAGCAAGCCGACCGTTGATCGCCGACTCGGTCCGCACCCGGTAGATTGTCTTCTGCATCTTGCGATACCGCCGGTTCCCACGCTCCACCGCGTTGGAGGTCGCCCCGAGCAGTCGATCGTCCAGGAACACCAGCGCCTTCTCCAGGTTCGGCGAGAACAACGCCTTGAGCGCCTGTCCGACCCGGCGGAATCGGCGGACCCGGCCCCGCAATCGCGCCAGCTTGGCCAGAGCCGTGTCGGTCCGGCACCGCCGGTCGAACAGCCGATACACCTCCTCCATCAACGTCCGCAAGGTCCGCAGATGGGGCAGGCCTCGGCTGATGCGCAACAGGGTCCGCCGTTGGGCCGGGCTGAGCCGACGCCGGACGAACAGATACCGGTGCTCGAACAGGTCGCCGATCTTCTGCTCAAGGCGTTTCTTTTGCCGAGCCTTCCGCCGGGCCTCCTTCGTCGCCGGGCGGCCCCGCTTCAGCTTGGGCTTCTTCGCGGCCAGTTCCTTGCGGACTTTGGCCACCGCGCCGAGCACCGCCCTGGTCAGTTCACGCACGACGTGGAAGGTGCAGAGTTGATGCGGCACATCGCCGAAGACCGCGGCGATCGGGGCCGGGTACAGCGATGAGCCATCGGTGGTGATCCCACGCAGGACCAGGCCCCGCTGCTCCAACGCAGCCTGGAAGCGGCGGAAGAAGGCGGTGATGTCGTCCTGCTTCGGGTCGCGGCGAAGCACCTGATAGGCGATCCGCTTGAAGGTGCGGTTATCGACGATCGACAGGATGCAGAACGGACCGTCGTACAACTCGTCGGCCGCGATATAGCCCGAGAAGTCCGAGAGCGCCCAGTCGAGGTGCTCGGTCTCGATCCGGCGGGCCGCCTTTTTCCCCCCCGGCCTCGACCCAGTTCTGGATCGTGGCGTAGGGGACG
>CAYNTU010000144.1:0-1040 GCA_964400205.1 uncultured Microbacterium sp. | reverse complement strand
GCGATCCTCATCGCCGTGCTCATCACTTTCTGGACGACGCCTCAGCTGAAGGCCGCCGACCTGTGGGGGCAGCTGCGCCTGACGGTGAGCGAGCTGTGGCGCGCGATCGCGCTCATCGGACTCATCCTCGCCCTGGCCAACATCGCGAACTACTCGGGCGGGTCGGCGAGCATCGGCAACGCGCTCGCGACCGCCGGAGCGCTCTTCCCCCTCTTCTCGCCGATCATCGGCTGGTTCGGCGTCTTCATCACGGGCTCGGTCGTCAACAACAACACCCTCTTCGCGCAGCTGCAGAGTGTCACGGCTCAGCAGATCGGGGTCGATCCGACGCTGCTCGTCGCGGCGAACACGGCCGGCGGCGCGGTCGGCAAGCTCGTGTCGCCGCAGTCGATCGCGATCGCGGCGGGTGCCGTGGCGCTGGGCGGGCGCGAGGGCGAGATCCTGCGCTCGTCGCTCAAGTACAGCCTCGGGATCTTGGCCTTCGTGTGCGTGTGGGTCATGCTGCTGTCGCTCGTGATGCCGGCCTGACGAGGGGGGATGCCGGCGCCCCGCGTCACCCGGGGGGCGCAGTGGGTCCGCGTCCAGCGTCCATCTCGCAGGACGGCCGCGCGACACGCCGACGACACGCCGGGCGACACGCCCGAGATCGCCGAAACGTCCTGCGAGTTGAACGGCGACGGATGCCGCGACCGCGCGTCACCCGTCGGTGAGCGTGTCGCGGGCGAGGCCGAACTCGTGCTCGAGCGCGCGGGCGAGGCCGAACTCGTGCTCGAGCGCGCGGGCGAGGAGCCGCCCGCGTGACCCGACGTCGCGCACGCCCCGAGCTCCGGCATCCCCTCATCCGCTTCGCCTGTCGCAAGAGGCAGCTCGGCCCCGCCGTTTGCGACAGGCGAGCTGCTCAGGTCACGGACGCGTCTTGGGCGACACCTCGTACGTCTTCTCGGGGTCGGTCTCGGCGACGCCCGCGAGCGCCGCATCGATCGCGGCCATCGTGTCGGCGTCGAGCGTCACGCCCGAGGCCTTGACGGTGTCGGCGAGCT
>CAYNTU010000143.1:0-1049 GCA_964400205.1 uncultured Microbacterium sp. | reverse complement strand
GTTCGCAAGGTTACTTGTCACAAGATTACTTGTCAATCACGCGAGGCGTGCCCGCGCTCACGCCGCACCCTCGATCGCCTGGGGAACCGCGCGGCGAGTCTCGCGTCGCAGCCCGGGCATCACCTCCGCGTCGAGCGTGAGGGCAACCCGCCGCACCTGCCCGCCCGCCCGTGAGCTGACGGCCACCACCACATCCCGCGCACGCAGCCGCCCGTCCCCCGCTCCCAAGCCGGACCATCGCGCGGACTCCACGGAGATGCTTACGTGCGCGCCGGCCCACGGGCCAGCACTGATGATCACCCCGCCCCGCTCCCGAGCCCGCGCGGCAAGCCTGCGGCGGTCAGCGTCGGACATCGCCAGGCGCGGCCCCAGCACCACCACGTCCATGCCGTCCACGCACGCCCCCGCCACCGCTGGCGCCTGCGCGCCCGGGTGCGGGATGAGCGCGAGCCGCTCCAGCTCGATGCCGCGCCGTGCCGCCGCCACCACTCCCACCTGCGGCAGGCCGATGACCGCCGTCCACGAGCCCTCGCGCGAGGCCTCCGCCACCAGCGCGAGCACCAGCGATGTTGAACCCTGAACCGCAATCACCTGGCCGCGCTTGAGTCCCAGCGGCAACACTTCTGCCAGGGACGACGCCAGGGGCAGCGCCGGGCTGTCCCAATGATCGCGCGACGTCCCCACGCGCGTCTGCACCGCGGCCAGCGCCAGCCGGGCGCGCTCCAGCCGCTGCTGCGCCGTCGCTTCGCTCTGCGCGCTCATGATGCCTCCCGCAATGATTCGAACACTTGTTCGATTATCGCAGTTAACGCCGACATCGGCGAGCCGTCAAGTGCACGCGGCGACCGAGACCTCCTGACCGCAGATCGACAGTTTCAAGGGCAATCGGCGCCGGAACGTGCGATTCGCGGTCAGGAGGGCCCGCGGACAGTGCGTCCGGACCTCGCGGCCAAGCGAGAGTCCCCACCGCCCACCCAGGTCCGATTCGCGCTTGCCAATGCAAACGCTTACAATTTCCGGAAGGAACCAATGGAGGCTCTCGTGACCCA
>CAYNTU010000142.1:0-1051 GCA_964400205.1 uncultured Microbacterium sp. | reverse complement strand
GAGCTCATGCTCGCGGCGAGCAGTCCGCACGGGCTGACGATCACGCCCGAGCCGCCCGAGGTCGCCGAGCCCGAACAGGGCTGATCAGCCCGGCACCTCAGTCGTCGGAGTCGGAGTCAGAGTCGGAGTCGTCCGCCACGTCGACGACCTGCGGCGCGTGGTCGGCGACGTCGACCGGCGCCGTGTCGAAGTGCTCCGCGACGAGCAGGATGCCGCCCGACGAGTTCGCCGAGTTGGCGAGCTCTTCGATCCACTCTCGGCTGAGCGTCGCAGGCTCAGGATCGTCGAAGACGAACCGCAGCGGGATCGACGGATGCACCCACAGGGTGCTGCGACCGCGGGGCTGATCATCGGGGTGGCGCCACGACACCGTGAAGCTCTCATTGCGGCGGAGCTTCGTCGCGATGACGACCTTCAAGTGCGCGAGCGCCCGGTCTTCGATGTGGATCGGAGTCGCCGACCCGCCGTAGTAGATGGTGCCCACGCGCTCACCATAGCCCCCGCGGAGCACGGCGGGGCGATCGGGGCGATGATGACGCCAGGACGTTGCAGAGAAAGCACGGAGCGGCCGCCTCGCGGCGACCGCTCCGTGTCTTCCCGCTCGGCGGGGGCTCCTCGCGGGAAGCTCTGATTCCGGCGCTAGCCGACGCGGACCTGCGCGAGGAAGCTGCGGGTCGCGCGATCGAACGTCGCGACGGGGCCAGCCACCTCGACCCGGGCGGACTGGCGCAGATCGTCGGATGCCGCACCGAACGAGACGTCGATCGGTCCGGGCTCGAAGACCAAGCCGTCGCCTCCCAGACCCTCGTAGGCGAGCTGGCTGAGATCGAACTCGACGGTGACGCGCGTCGACTCGCCCGCGGACAGGCTGACGCGGGCGAAGCCGACGAGTTGCTGCGCGGGCCGCGTGACGCCCCGTGCGCGGTCGGCGACATAGACCTGGACGACCTCGTCTCCGGCGATGTCACCGGTGTTCTCGATGGTCACCGTCGCCTGGACGGTCCCTGCGGTCGTGACCGCGGCATCCCGAAGCTCGATCGGTCCGTAGGCG
>CAYNTU010000141.1:0-1054 GCA_964400205.1 uncultured Microbacterium sp. | reverse complement strand
TCCACCAGGTCCCGATCCACCAGGTCCCGATCCACCAAGTGCCCATCCACCAGGTGCCGATCCACCAGGTGCCGATCCACCAGGTGCCGATCCACCAGGTGCCGATCTACCTGGACGGAAAGGTGCAGGAGTGGGCGGCGATCCTCGTCGGAACTCCGTTCCAGAACGTCCCGGCAGACGAGGTCACACCCGGAGACGTGCTCGATTGGGCGGATGCCGCGCTCGCGGCCGGCTCCGGTGCGACCGAATCGGAGCGCGCCGCCGCGGTGAAGATCCAGCAGCTCACGATCGCTCAGCGCGACGCGGCCCGCACGTGGGCGGAGCTCCTCGCGGACACCCCGTTCGCAGGACTGTCGGAGCTGAGCGTCACGATCGGCGAGGTGCTCCAGTGGGCCGCCGACACGTTCGACGATCCTGACGCGACCGAGGCCGAGATCGCCGCCGCGGCGCGCATCCGTGCGCTCACCCTCGGCGACCTCGGTCTCGACGGATCGGGGCTCGACGCCCTGAGCATCGCGTCCACCGTGCTCGGCAATGCGCCCGTCGCGAAGATCGAGATCCCCGGGCAGGGCACCGCGCGCGAGCGCTGGCAGGCTCTCGCCGTCGCGCAGGGCGTCGATGTCGACGTCGACGACGAGACGGCGCTCGCCGCGCTCGACTGGGCCGGGCTCGACGTGTCGTCCAGCGGCATCGAGAGCGTGACACTGGGTTCACTGCGCGCCGACCCCGCGCTGATCGAGGAGAGTCCCCTCGCGTCGATCTCGGCGTCCTCTCTCCACTACTGGAGGACCACTCTCGGCGAGCTGTCCGTGTCGGCGCTGTCGGATCCGGGGCGCCTCTTCGCCGACCCGGGCGACGGAACCGCACTGACGGGAACGCTCTACAGTCCCTCGTGGAAGTTCCGCGAGGATGCGACGGCCGCCGACATCATCGCGGTCGCACCAGCCGGGCTCGCCTTCGGCACGGTCTTCGAGCTGCTCCTCGATCGCACCGACTATCCGTGGGAGCAGCTCGACATCGCCGACGTGGACCCCTCGTGGGCCTCGGCCGATCT
>CAYNTU010000140.1:0-1057 GCA_964400205.1 uncultured Microbacterium sp. | reverse complement strand
GCATCCGCTGGTCGTCTGCGCGGCGCTGCTCAAGGGTGACGCGATGGACGCCGTGATTCGAGACGCGACCGTCCTCGGCGCCCTGTCGGTCGTCCCGATGACCACTGCTCGCACGAACGTACCGATCAGGCGCGTGGACTCGGGCCGACTGCACGACCGGTGGCAACGCGTGGCGATCGCCGCCGCGAAGCAATGCGGACGGGCCCGGCTGCCAGACATCGAAGACGTGCAATCGTTCGCTGACGTGTTGCCGACGCCGGCCTGGGCTGGCTGGCAACGGCGCCTGCTGGTGGAGCCGGCGCGGGTGAGGCCGACGGAGGACGCACGCACCGCCCAGCGCGCGGGGACAGTCCATGCGTCACCGCTGGTGATGGCCTGCGGACCGGAGGGCGGATGGGCGCCGTCGGAGGTCGACGCGGCCGCAGCCGCGGGGTGGATGCCGTGGAGTCTCGGGCCCTTCACCCTGCGCGCGGAACAGGTGACGCTCGCCGCACTGGCCATCGTGCGACATGCCTGGTTCGTCACGCAGGACGGCGCAGGATGAAGGCGACCCACGACTCTTCGTCGAACCGCGACTCGAGGTCGCAGCCGTCGAAGGCCTGCTGCACCCATGGCGCCTCGTCCTCCGTGAAGCCGCTCAGGATCGCGCGGCCGCCGGGGGCGATGAGCGACTGGATGCGAGCCGCCTCGCGTCGAAGCAGCACGCCGGTGAGATTGGCGAACACGAGTGGCGCGGCCGCCAACGTGGCGTCGTCCAGGCCGATCGTGCGTAGCGATACGCCCGTTGCGCGGTTGCGCGCGACGCTGTCGGACGCCGAGTCGATCGCGTCCTGATCCGGGTCGATGCCGAGTGCGCTCCGGGCGCCACGGCGCACGGCCGCGATGGCGAGGATGCCGGAGCCCGTCCCGAGGTCGAGCACGTCCAGGTCGCGCACGTCGATGGCTTGCAGTGCCTGCAGGCAGAGACGCGTCGATTGATGATGCCCGGTGCCGAACCCGGTTGACGGTTCTATCTCGATGACGATCGGACGCGTCTCCTCCGGCAGGTCCGCGACCG
>CAYNTU010000139.1:0-1059 GCA_964400205.1 uncultured Microbacterium sp. | reverse complement strand
GTCCCGACGTGCACCGCCGCGTCGTCGAGCGGAGCGTGGCGCTCGACGTAGACGCCCGGCAGAGCGCTGTCGGAGGCGAGCTCGCGCACGATCGGCGGGACGTAGTCGCCGTCGCCGCGCGCCCCCGCGACCTCGGCCGCCGGCGCGTCTCCGACGTCGCTGCGCGCGATGACCTTCGACCCGACGAGGAACGGCGCGGTCTCGAGGGTGTCGATCCAGATGTAGCCGGCGCTGGCGCCGATCGCGCCGACGTTCGCACCGTACATCGCGAGGACGCCCTCGAGGTTCTTGCGCTGACGGCGCCGCGGCTTGGGCCGCATCATCGGGGCGATCTCGGCGACGAGCGCGGCGGCCCACGCCTCCGGCGTCGCGAACACCTCGCCGTCGCCGAACCCCGGCACCCCGATCCAGTCGTCGGGGTAGTGGATGTAGAAGCTCACGCGTCCTCCTCGGCCTGTCCTGCGCGTTCCTGTGCGGGATGCTCCTGCGCGGCGCGTTCGTCGGCGGCGCGTTCGTCGGCGGCGCGAGCGCGGGCGGCCGCGTCGGCGAGCGTCTCGTCGCCGAATGCGACGGTCGTCAGCAGCGCGTCGAGGAAGAACTCGCTCGCTGCGACGATATCGGCTGCGTCCTCCCGCTCGGGGACGATGATCTCGCCGACGAACGCCAGCCATTGTCCGCCGCTGCCCTCGTCGGGCGAGACGGTGACGATGATGCGGCGGCGCGGGAACGACGAGTACCGTCCCTCCTCGTCCTTGACGCCCTCGATGTCGCTCACGGTGCGCACGGCGAGGCGGCCGCCGACCGAGACGGCGCGCGACCCCGCCGAGCCGGCGGCGATGGCGAGGAGCGAGTCGGCCGTGCTGCGCCGCTCGTCGGGCTGCGTGGGAAGCGGGCCGACCGTGATCGTGAGGGGGATGGCGACGCCTCCCGTCTGCGCGACCGGCATCCACACCTCCCATGCGCGGCCGGCCGCGGAGTCGGCGAGCTCCTTGAATGCACGGCGAAGCTGCGCGCGGACGAGATCGCGACGCGATGGATCGGCCGTCCGCGCGATCGCCG
>CAYNTU010000138.1:0-1063 GCA_964400205.1 uncultured Microbacterium sp. | reverse complement strand
CCGCCTAAGGTAACGCGGTCGTCGAAGACCATGGCGGCGACCGAGGTCTGGTCGACGTCGACGTATCGCCCGGCGTCGAGGTCTACTCGTTCACGTTCGGCTGATCCGATGGACTTCGCTCGGATCGAGCGGCCGAGCAGATCGGCTGTCGGCCGTGACTCTCGGCACGGGAGGGGATGCTAGGGCATGCTGGGGGACGTGGTGATCGACGGCGTGGACGTTCCCGAGGGTGCGGACGCGCCCGTCGACCACGTGGGCGAGCTTCTCGTGCGCATCGCCGACGCGGATCCGTCGGCGTTCGGCGACCTCTACGACATGCTGTCGGGGCGCGTGTTCGGGCTCATCCTGCGCGTGCTCGTCGATCGAGCCCAGAGCGAGGAAGTGCTGCAGGAGGTCTTCCTCGAAGTGTGGCAATCCGCTGGGCGGTTCGCTCCGAACAGAGGGCAGGGGAGATCATGGGTCCTCACGATCGCACACCGCCGGGCGATCGACCGGGTGCGGTCGGCGCAGGCGAGCACGGATCGTGACATGCGCACGGGGATCCGCGACCTCGACGTCGCCTACGACGGCGTCGTCGAGCAGGTGGAGATGAGGATCGAGGGCCGACGCGTGACGAGGGCGCTCGCAGCGCTGCCCGATGCGCAGCGCGAGGCGATCACCCTCGCGTACTACGGCGGTTACAGTCAGAGCGAGATCGCGGCGCTCGTGGGGGCGCCGCTCGGGACGATCAAGACGAGGATGCGAGACGGGCTCTCGCGCCTGCGCACGGAGATGGGGGTGACAGCGTGACGATCGACGAGTTCGCAGAATTGGCGGCGGGGCACGCGCTGAGCGCCCTCTCGCCCGAAGACGAGCGTGCGTTCGCCGCCGCCGCCGCAGCGCACCCCGAATGGGCGGGGATCGTCGAAGCGGATGCCGCGACCGCCGCCGCGCTCGCCGACGGCGTCTCCGACGTCGAGCCTCCGACGCACATCCGCGCGCAGCTCATGGCGAAGATCGCGGCGCAGCCCGTCGCGGCGCAGCCCGTCGCGCAGGAGGTCTCCGTCCCGGACGTCCCGCCCGT
>CAYNTU010000137.1:0-1066 GCA_964400205.1 uncultured Microbacterium sp. | reverse complement strand
GCCGGCGGCCTGGCGTCCTTCTCGGCCAGGACCAAGATGCTGATAGCCCAGCGGCGATAAGCGTCCCACTCACGCCGGACGGTGCCGAGCAGGTCAATGCCGTCGTCGGCCAGCAAGGGCTCGCCCTCCTTCAGTAACAAGCCGCAGACCTTCTCCCCTCGCTGATCGAGAACAAGCCCCCCTCCCGCCGGGACCTGGAACACCCGCCACAGAGGACCGCGGGTCAGTGGGTCGCACGCCCACAGGGTCACCTCGCTCGGGCCAGTCTGTCGGATCGTGGCGCGGGGCATGGGAGCGGAGCCTACGGGTACCCCCGCAGCCGCACCCCGGAGCCGCCGCCGTTCTCCTCGAGGAACTGCACGCCCCCGGCTTCCAGAGCGCGCTTCACTGCGGCAACGTTGTTTGCCATCCCTGCCTCGGCAATCGCCTCGGCATCCACCGCGTCAGTCTTCTGTCGCTTCACGAAGGGCTTCGCATAGGCCGGCGGGATCAGCTTGACGGCATGCCCCAAGGCTCCGATCGTCCGTGCCCAATGGTGCGCGCTTGCGCAGGCTTCCATCGCAACCAGGCAGGGCGGTTGCGCGGAGAAGAACTTCATCAACTGGGCGCGCAACAGCCTGCGCCGGAAAACGACCGACCCGTCCGCTGCGGCGCCATGCGCCTGGAACACGTTCTTGGCCAGGTCCAAGCCGATGATGCTAACCTCGTTCATGGACGCTCCTCTCATAGCGGTGCCTCAACTATCTTGGTACACCGATGCCGTCGGGGGGCGTCCACCCTATTGCTTACGCAGCTCGCCGACGACCTCGACGCCTCGGGCACACCGGCTGAGGCCGTCCCCCGCGACGGAACCGGCGCCCCCGCTGGTGGGGCTTGCCGTCTCCGGGGGTGGTGTGTCCTGCCGGTGTGTATTCGGTGTGTCCTCGCGGTGTGCCCTGACCGCGTAACGTTCTGACCCATTTAGGGTAATTCTACGCAAGACAGGCCATCTCGGCCTCCCCGACGCTCTCACCGCAGCGGACGGTGATGAAGTCCACCGCCTTCTGCGCCTCGCCGGCGGCGCGGA
>CAYNTU010000136.1:0-1068 GCA_964400205.1 uncultured Microbacterium sp. | reverse complement strand
CGCATCGCCGACGAGGCCCTGAGCCACGGCGCAGACGCCGACCCCGTCGAGGGCGCGCGGGTGCGGCTGCAGTCCGCCACCGTGCGCCAAGGACTGGGCGAAGACGTTCGCCCGCTGCTGCGGGAGAGTCTCGAGCTCGTCGAACATCTCGACACCCCCGCGGCCAAGGCGATGCTGTCGAGCGCGCTCTCGCTCTTGGGCGGCATCGGGTCCGGGCCGCACGCGACGTCGAGCATGCGAGAGGAGCTCGTCGACCGGGCGATCGTGGTCGCCGAAGAGTCCGGCGACAACGACGCGCTGTCGCGAGCCCTGCGCCGACGGGCCTTCGCCGTCATCGAGAGCGGGCACTGGGAGGGGCTGGCCGACGATCTCGTGCGTGCCGCCGCACTCGCCAGCGACCCAGTGGGCCGAGGCACCGCGATCACCAACCACACCGACCTGCTCCTGCGGCTGGGACGCTATCGCGAGGCGATCGAGCTCGGCCTGCCCGCCTGGGAGGAATCTGTCGCTCTGGGGGTCGAGCGGGGCGTCGGAGCGTTCATCCTCGCGAACGTGGTCGAGGCGCAGCTCGCCCTCGGCGAGGCCGCTGTCGGCCTGGAGAACGCGCGGCGCGCGCAGGCTCTTCTGCCGGATCAGCTGTACTTCTTCTCGTACATCATGCGGGCGCAGGCCCTCACCGCCTGCTGGGACGATCGACCGACCGATGCCGACGCGATTGTGAGTGCGCATCCCGAACTCGTCGCGCTGGGTGCCTCTGACAACGACGAGCTGTTCGGCTGGGCGCACGTCGCCATCGACAGGGCGCTCATCGAGGCGGAGGCGGCGGATGCCGCGGATCGCGGCGACCTGGTACGACACGCACTCGACACCGCCGCCTCCGTCATGACCGAAGAGAACGACGAAGCCTGGGTGCTGCGCGTCTCACTCCTCGCCTCGGTCGCCTGGTCGGTCCGTACGGCCGGTACGTCGGCCCTCGACGTCGATACGAGCGACCTGCGTCACGCGCTGGACAGGGCTCAGGCGGCTCTGTTCGACGAGGGACGAGATGCCGCGATGCGCACGCTCGTC
>CAYNTU010000135.1:0-1069 GCA_964400205.1 uncultured Microbacterium sp. | reverse complement strand
GCTTCGTCGACGAGCCGGTCGTCATCGACCCACGACGCGTCGGCCGCGGCATCCACCGATGAAAACTCCATACCTCGAATGTAGAAGATACCACCGACATTCGAACGAATACTCGCTCATCGAGCGAGCCCGCGTCGCGTCAGGCAGCTCCGCCACTCACGCGCGAAACGAGACCGGCGCGCGAGGCGTCTTCACTTGCGAGAACGCCGCCGTTGGCGATGTGGTCGGCGTCGATCTCCTCGAAGAGGATGCGGACATCGGGCTGCCGCGCGCCGAGCGCCTCGACCGCGGCCTGGGTCACACGCTCGGCGAAGTCGCGGCGCTGGTCGACCGTGCGACCGCGCAGGAGCTCGACTCGGATGTTGGGCATGGGTTCTCCTTCAGATCGTGCCGAGTCGTCGACCGCCGAACTGGCGGGCAAGCTGGTCACGCGTTGCCAGGAGCAGCTCGACGATCTCGCGCTCCTTCTCTTCATCGATGCGTGCGAGGGGAATCGAGCAGCTGATCGCATCCTTGGCCGGTGACGTGAAAGGCAGGGTCACCGCGAAGCAGCGCAGTCCAATGCACGCCTCCTCGGCGTCGATCGCGTAGCCCTGCCGTCGGACGACGGCGAGGTGCTCGATGAGCTCGTCGCGCGAAGTGATCGTGTGCGGAGTGACTCCGGGGAGCGACTCGGGCAGGAGCGCCTTCACCGCCTCATCCGAAAGCTCCGCGAGCGCGACCTTGCCGAGTGCGGTCGCGTGCGCGGGCAGTCGTCGTCCGATCGCGGAGAACATGCGCAGCGGATGCACCGACTCGCGCTTGGCGAGATAGACGACGTCGGGCAGCTCGAGGCGGGCGAGGTGCACGGTCTCGCCGGTCTCGAGGGCGAGGCGGTCCATGATGTCGGAGGTTCGGATGACCGTGGGGTCTTGATCCACGTACGACGAGCCGATGAGCAGTGCGCTCATCCCCAGGCTGTAGATGGAGCGTGCGGCATCGGTCTCGACCCAGCCGCGATGGTCCAGCGTGCGCAGGATGCTGTGCAGGCTGCTCTTGGGAATGCCGAGCCGCAAAGAGAGCTCGCCGA
>CAYNTU010000134.1:0-1071 GCA_964400205.1 uncultured Microbacterium sp. | reverse complement strand
CTTCGCGATTGCGCAGGAGCGACGCGATGCGGCGGGTCAGCACGCTCGTCTTCCCCGAACCGGCCCCCGCGACGATGAGCAGTGCCTGGCCGCGGTACGTCACCGCCTCGCGCTGCGGCGCGTTGAGCCCTTCGAGGAGGTCTTCGTCGGGGCGGCCCGCGCCGGACTGCGGTCCGCGATCTCCGCCGACGATGAGGGGAACGGGGGCGTCGGTCATGGCTCGACAAGTCTAGGCTCGCGCTCTGACACCGCGGTCACCCAGGCGCCTCCCAGCGAACCCCGGGGAACCGCCGGAAGCCCCGATCGAGAGTGACGACGGTTGCACCCTGCTCGATCGCGATCGCCGCGATCACGGCATCGCTCACGAGACTGCCCCGCGCATCGACGTCACGACAGACTCCCGAGAAGAGCTCCCAGTGCCTTGGACCCGGCGAGACGGTGACCACGCTCGGATGCCGCATCAGGTCATCCATCTGCGTGAGCGCAAGGTCGAGAGGCGTGGCATCCGGATACACCCGCGGATTCGTCACGACCCGCACGAATCCTGAGACGACGGGGGAGGCGAGACCGATCTGCATCCGCTCTGTGAGGACCCTCGACAGCCATCCGCGCGCGAGTTCATGATGGCGGTGCTCTTCGCGGAACACGGCGACGAGAACATTGACGTCGAGAAGCTTCATCGCAGCTTCTCGATCGGCACGCCCTCGTCCATGGCATCGAGGATGGAGGCGTTGCTCGTCAGGTCGATACCCGAGCGCGCGTCTTCCTGGCCGCGATATGGCGGGGCGAGGTACACGTCGACGGCGCCGACGGAAGCGTCATCGCGCCGCGCGAGCTCATGGCGGATCGCATCCTCCAGAAACGACGTGAACGTGCGATCCTCGGCACGCACGCGCTCTTTGACCTGCCGGAAGAGCTCGTCGGGGAGGATCACCGTGGTGCGCATATGTCGAAGCATACGCCCGAGTATGCCGATATGCTCCGACATCGCCGACCCGCGCAGAGGCTACAGCAGCCGACGCTCCGACGCCCATGCAGTCAGCTCGTACCGCGACGACAGCTGGAGCTTGC
>CAYNTU010000133.1:0-1075 GCA_964400205.1 uncultured Microbacterium sp. | reverse complement strand
GGGTGACGCTGGCGGCGCTGGTGCGGCGGCTGGCGCGGGTCGAGGGGCTGGCGCGGATCCGCTACACGACCTCGCACCCCAACGACATGGCCGACGATCTGATCGCGGCCCATGCCGACGAGCCGAAGCTGATGCCGTTCCTGCACCTGCCGGTGCAGTCGGGGAGCGACCGGGTGCTGAAGGCGATGAACCGCCGGCACGGAGCGGCGGATTATCTGAGGCTCATTGAGCGGATCCGGGCGGCGCGGCCCGACATCGCGATGTCGGGCGACTTCATCGTCGGCTTTCCGGGGGAGACCGAGGCGGATTTCCAGGCGACGCTCGATCTGGTCGCGGCGGTCGGCCATGCCCAGGCGTTCTCGTTCGCCTATTCCGCGCGTCCGGGCACGCCGGCGGCGGGGCGGGAGGGCGCGGTGCCCGAGGCGGTGAAGCGCGACCGGCTGCTGCGGCTGCAGGCGGTTCTCGGCCGCCAGCAGGCGGCGTTCCAGGCGGCGCAGGTCGGCCGGGTGCTGCCGGTGCTGATCGAGAAGCCCGGCCGGATGCCCGGGCAGGTCGCGGGCAAGACCCCCTATCTCAACGCGGTGCATCTTGAGGCCGACGCCGGGCTGATCGGGTCGGTGGTGCCGGTGCGGATTCTGGCCGCTTCGACGAACTCGCTGGCGGGCGAGATGCTCGGTGCCGCCTGAGCGGGGTGTGCGCGCACGGGGTGGGCACGCGTGCCCAATTTTCAAGCCCCTGATTCAACGATGAAATTCAGGGCCATTTACCATTAGGAAAGCATTGCTGACGCGCGCTCAGCCGTGGGTCGCGTCGGCGAGCGTTTTGACGAAGGCGAGGATCCCGGCCGGGCGCTCGCCGGCGGCGATGCGCTCGACGATGGCCGAACCGACCACGGCGCCGTCGGCGACGGCGGCGATCCCGGCGGCGGCCCCGGGCGTGCGGATGCCGAAGCCGACGCAGACCGGCAGCGGGGTCCGGGCCTTGATCCGGGCGATCTCGGGCGCGATCGCGTCGGCGTCGGCGGCGGCCGAGCCGGTGATGCCGGTGATCGAGACGTAATAGACGAAGCCCGAGG
>CAYNTU010000132.1:0-1084 GCA_964400205.1 uncultured Microbacterium sp. | reverse complement strand
GACCCGGCGCTTCTCCCGCGCCTTCGCGCAATTCCTCACCGCCTGGTCGTGGTAGGACTCCTTGAGTTCGAAGCCGACCGCGTTCCTCCCCTGCTCGATCGCGACGACGGCCGTGCTGCCGATCCCCATGAACGGATCGAGGATCGTGTCGCCCAGGTTGCTGTAGAGGCGGATGCACATTCGTATTACGTCGAGTTGGAGCGGACAGACGTGGCGCTCCTCGTCGCTCTCGCGGGCGTCCCGCCAGCCGGTGAGGACGTCGGTCTCCCGGATGTCGGTCCAGACGCCATGGGCGTCCCTGATCCACTCTTCCGTGGTCATCCAGCCGCCCGGGTTCGTTTGCGGATCGAAGAGCGCCCGGACCGGTGTCCCCTCGCCTGGCTTGCGGAAATAGAGCACGAAGTCGTTAACGGCCGGGGCGAGTTGGCGGGAATCCCGCTTGCCCGTGACGAACATGAGGCTGTGGAGCTTCTGCCTTTGGGCGATGACCTGCGGGTTCTTCGGGATGACGAACTCGCCGGTCCAGTCGAAGCCGCCGGCGGTGAAGAGATCGACGGTCGCGCCCCGGAAGTCGCGCCGGCCCATGTAGCCGTGCTGCACCTTCGTTGCGATCAGCTGCTGGATGTGGATGCAGGCGACGGAACCCGGCGCCAGGACCCGGTGGAGCTGCTCGATCGCGAACCGCATGTGCAATCCGAACTGGGTGGCCCGCATGTCGACGTCGTCGATGTTGTTGCCGATGTCTTCCGTCTTCCCTGAATAGCTGAAGAGGCTTCCAAAAGGGATAGACGTGATGCAATGATGAACGCTCTCGGGTTCGAGATGTTCGGCCATGCCGGAAACGCAGTCGGTGTTGTGAATGGTGTAGGTCGGGTCAGTCATGGTGCATCTCCAAAACGAGCGCGAAGAGTAAGGAACGCTGTCGCTGCCACCACTGGGACCACTCCGTTGCCGAGTGTCCGCAGTCGGTCAACGCGGAAAACGAGTCTGTGGTCAAGGCGGAGCACGGAATCGGGATAGTCCAGTTGGGCGGAAACCCCATCAGCCACTCGACGAATCGCGGGTTCAACACCCACCCCGAGCC
>CAYNTU010000131.1:0-1095 GCA_964400205.1 uncultured Microbacterium sp. | reverse complement strand
ACAACCAGTTCATCAAGGACGAGATAGCGGCGTACGCGGCGCTCAACGGCTGGGAAGTGGAAGTCAGCGAGGTTGGGAGCCTGAACGCGGGCGAAGTCGCCCAGCGGCTGGTGGCCGGTGTGCAGGCCGGCAACGCACCCGACCTGTATTTCGACAACATCCCGGCCATGCGGCAGTACCAGGATCTTGGGATCCTGGCGGATGTGACCGACCTGACCAACGAAATGATCGAAACGCATGGCGAAACCACGCCCGCCATGAAGAACAACGGCAACTTCAACGATGCGTGGTGGGGCGTGCCATGGTTCACCCGAATCGACGGCTGGTGGTCGCGGCGCGACGTGTTCGAGCCGGCCGGCATCGACATGTCGACGCTGACGACGATGGACGAGCGTCGGCAGGCGGCGCTCGATGTGTCGGACCCAGACAACAACATGTTCGGCTGGGGTGTAACGGTCAACCGCTCGACTGACGCCCGCTCCCTGGTGCAGAACACACTGTTCCACTTCGGCAGCACGCTGCAGGACGAGAGCGGCGATTTCGTGGCGTTCAACTCGCCGGAGTCGGTGGCCGCATTGGAGTGGCTGGCCGATACCTACGGCAGCGAGCAGTGGGCGCCGATGCTGCCGACAGGCGTGATGGCGTGGACTGACACCGGGAACAACGAAGCGTTCCTGGCCGGAATCCTGGCGCTGACCCAGAACGCAGGCACGATGTACGCCAAGGCTGTGTTTGACCAGGTGCCGTTCGCGGACCAGATCGACTACCTGCCGAACGCGTTGCGACTCTCCGATGGCCAGCCGACGGACATGCTCGGTGGCGTGATGCTTCACGTGATCGAAGGCACGAAGAACCGGGAGGCGACCGAGGACTTGGTGCGCCACCTTTGTTCGACGGCCGTCCAACAGCGGATCTGGACCATTTCGCGGGCGTACGCGGTTCCAGCGTATCTCAGCGGTTGGGATGATCCGATCATCACCGAGAACGCGAACGCTTCGCGCTCGAAGGCCGCGACCTACGACAACGAAACGTTCACCGGACTGCGCTGGCCTGGCCCGCCGTCGGTGGCGGTTGATGCGGTCGGTGGCGGCTTCG
>CAYNTU010000130.1:0-1099 GCA_964400205.1 uncultured Microbacterium sp. | reverse complement strand
GCGACTTCCACCAGGTGGACGGCTACAGCGGGTGGCAGACGCGTAGCCTGTGGCCGTGGCGTGGCGGCCCACAGAATCCACGTTTCGACCAGTTCAACCTTGAGTATTTCCAGACGGTTGACTGGGTAGTGGGACAGGCGGAATCACTCGGTATCGGCATCGAGATGATCCTGGAAGGTTGGGGAGACGAGTTCCCGTTCAACAGCCGGAACATCTTCGTGGCGGAGTGGGAGGAACTGTGGGTCCGGTACATCCTGGCCCGGTACGACGCATACAACGCGGTCTGGTTCTGGCAACTGCACAACGAGTATGAGTATTACCCGAACGGCGACTGGCATTACGCGCGCAACGGGGTGGCGGACCGTTGGGCGATCCGGATGGCGCACCTGGTGCGGCGGCACGCGCCGCACGGGCATGTGGTGGCGATCCACAATGGCCCGGAGTTGCCGTCATTCGGCAAGCGGTTCGCCAGCGACCCCACGGTGATCGATACGGTGATGTTCCAGACCTGGGGAACCACGAGTGAGGAACACGGCTGGCTGGCGGCGGGAATCGAGGAGCGGATTCGGGAGAGCCTGCACGACTGGCCGGGTTCAGCGGTGCTCTCCGAGTGGGGGTACGAGTTCAACCCCGAATTGCCGCCAATGATGCTGGGGCATCGCTGGTGCGACGCAGATCACACGCGGCGTGGGGCGTGGCGGGGCGTGATGAGCGGCGTGGGGATCATCCATGGGTTCGAGAACTCGTGGGGACCGTTCATGGAGCTGGATGAGGACCAGGAAGGGCTCGTCCTGCTGCTCCATGTTCTCCGCTTCTTCACCGAGGTAGTCCCGTTCGACCGGTTGCGGCCCGCGTTGGGCATGGCTTCGAGTTCGGACGCGCGGCGAGGACATGCGCCGTTGACGATGGCTTCGGAGGGGGGCGAATTGGCGGTGGTGTACCTGCCGGTGGGCGGCGAGGTCACGGTGGGCGGCGGCGAAGGGTTCACGACGATAGCCTGGTTCGACCCTCGCAATGGCGTGCTGGGCGAGGCAACGGATGTTGCCGGCAAGACGACGTTTGCTCCACCTGAACCTCAGATCGGTGAGCGGCCCGATGA
>CAYNTU010000129.1:0-1124 GCA_964400205.1 uncultured Microbacterium sp. | reverse complement strand
CACACCCGCCGTCGGCGTCGCCTCCACAGTCGGCGACCACGGACCGAACCCGTCCATCGTCACGGCCCGCACCCGGAAGAGATGCGGCACACCGGGCTCCAGGTTCGGCACGACCGCAGACGTTGACGACGGACCAGCCGCCGCCCCGAACACCCACGTCGCACCACCATCGGTCGACGTCTGCACCCGATACGTCAACACCGACGCCGCATCGGCCGGCGTCGACCACGTCAACGCCACCGACCCAGCACCCGGCGTCATCGACGTGAACTCCACCGCCAACGGGTTGCCGTCCAACGCCGTGGCCGTCGCTTCAGCCGACTGGAGGGAAGCGTTGCCGCCGACATCGACGGCGACGATCCCGTAGAAGAACGTCCCACCGTCGGGCAGGGTGTCCGTCCACGTCGTGTCGGGGGCCGTGACTTCGCCGACGAGGTTCGCCGGGTCGATCACCACACCCGAGCTCGGCGAGCGGTACACGCGGTACCCGGCGAGGTCGTCTTCGGTGTTGGTGTTCCAGTTGAGCGTGATCTGTCCCAGCCCGCTCGTGGCCGTCAGCCCCGTCGGCGCCGACGGAGGCGCGTCGATCGCCGGCAGCACCGGCTGCGAGATGGCCTCGAGCGTGGTTTGGAAGCCGCGGTTGTCGATGTAGGTCGCCTCCACCTTCAACAGCTGGTTGAGATGGTCGGCCCCTGGTTCGAACACGTGCAGCGTCGCCCCCTCGATCGCGGTCCACGTCGCGCCGGCGTCGGCGCTCGAGAACCACTGGAACGTCCAGCTGATGAACGGGTTCGCCGGGCCGTCGGGATCATTGATCGCCGACGTGTTGACCAGGACCGGTTCGCTCACGTTCGGCGTCGGCGGCAGCAGCGACAGCGCGCCGGTCGGCGGGTTGTCGGGCATCGAGCCCAACACCACCGCCGTCGGCGCAGAGATCGCCGTCTCCTGCGTCCCGTGGTCGTCCTCGTACTCGACCAACACCCGGATTCGCTGCCCAAGTTGCGCATCGGTCACCAGGAAGAACGGATCGATCGACCTGGACACCTCCGCCCAGTCGCCCTCGCTCGGAACCGGTGCGGACGTCGCTTGCCAGATGTACTCGACGAGGAAGTCCTCGATGATCG
>CAYNTU010000128.1:0-1137 GCA_964400205.1 uncultured Microbacterium sp. | reverse complement strand
AGGTAGAGGTCGACCTGCTCGAGGCCGAGCTTCTCGAGGCTCTCGGCGATCGCGGCGCTCGGCTCGTCGCCGTCGTGGCGATCGTTCCACAGCTTGGTTGTGATGAAGAGCTCGTCGCGTGGGATGCCGCTGCTCGCGATCGCGGCGCCGACGCCCCCTTCGTTGCCGTAGATCGCCGCGGTGTCGATGTGGCGATAGCCGACCTCGAAGGCTTCGGTCACGGCCCGCTCCGTGTCGGCGGGCGGGACCTTGAAGACGCCGTATCCGAGCTGGGGGATCGTGTGGCCGTCGTTGAGCGTGATATTCGGAACCGTCATGCGTTCCAGCCTAGGAGGCGGGGAAGAGCCCGGCGTCGGGGTCGAGTGCGTGCGGCGTTTCGCTCTGCCGTCCGCGAGACCCGCGACGCACTTCTCGGCCAGGACCCTTGCGCTTGACCTCGCGAAGGTGTGCGAATCCTTCGAGCGGGTCGTGCTCGCGCCCCGCGTCTGCGTCCCATCCGACGCGGTGCGTCCATTTCGACCGCAACTGCGCGACCTCTCGCTCGACGGTGCGGATCGCATCGGGCGCGAGCCGGTACCAGCGCCAGTTGAGGTCGGCGCGGACGTCGACGAACCCCGCGTCCCGGAGGATCCGCAGATGCTTCGATGTCGCCGTTCTGCTGATGCGGAACTCTCGACCGAGCACTTCCGCGATCTGCCCGGATGTGTGCTCGCCGCTGGCCAGAAGGTCGACGATACGACGCCGGACCGGCTCGGCCATCGCCTCGAACGGATGCATGGAGTGCGTGAGGAGGTTGTGATTCATGCGGGGACGGTAGCGGCCGCCTCCGACACTCGATGAGCGCAGACATGGTCTCTCCGCCGAGTTGAACTTCACGCTCACACAGCCCCGGCGTTCGGGAGCCGGACTCGGCATCCTTCGGAGGTGGTGGAGAGGTGTGTGAGCGTGAAGTTCAGTGGCTCCGCGAGGAGTGCCGCGAACCGAGGTCAACAGAGGTGTGTGAGCGTGAAGTTCAACTCCGCCACGAGAGGGTGTCCGCGGAAAGCACGACACCCTGGCGGTCCGGCCCGCGGCGCGCGGAAGCCGAGCCGGATACGATCGAAGGCTATGTCCGCGCCCGAACCCCGCATCGTCTAC
>CAYNTU010000127.1:0-1138 GCA_964400205.1 uncultured Microbacterium sp. | reverse complement strand
ACCTTCACCACCGTGCGCACGATCGCGAGGGTGTGCTGCAGGGAGATGGAGCGCGTCAACTCGGGGGGAGCGGCAGCGAAGACCTCGGAGGCGCCACGCGAGTGGGCCGCAGGATTGTCGTACCAGCCGATGAATGCGTCGATCCCGGCGAGCGCCACCGTGCCGACCCAGGAACGCTCGGGTGCAGGCAACTCCCTGAACCAGCGGAACTCGGTCCCCAGGCTCTTAAGGGCCGCTGTTGTCAGGCGGCCGCTGCCCGCACGCAACCGGCGCAGCGTCTCGGCGCGCATGTCGGCGGTGACCATTGCGCCAGCATACGGCGTTTCTTGTGGATGTTGCCCAACGGGAACGCTGCCCGGGGCCGGTTGTCGCCCGCGGCAGACACGTTTGTTGTGGATTTCTCCAAGTTTCCGACACGCCGACCCGTCACTCAAGGGCCCCCGATACGGTGGACGCAAACGAAGGAGTGCACATGAACCCCAAGGCCACGCCGATCTTCGGTGCCATTCTCGGACTGCTATTGGGCGTGGTGACAGTGGGTTTGCTGTCGCAGTTGGGTGTTCTGCCTCCAGATCGATTGTGGTTGTTCGGCATCACCGGCCTGCTCGTGTGGCTCGTCGCGTGGATCACGACTCAGCGTGTGGCCAACGCCAAGAAGCGATTCGTGACCGTCACGGTGCTCGCTGGGATCCTCCTGGGAGTGGGCCTCGCGGGCATTCCCGAGACCGTCAACGGCGGTTCGATCTCTGACGAGTGCACCCTGGCCGTCCAGTCGTCGCTGGGGGAGGGTTCGCCCGAGGACACCTCGGCATTCGAGCCGCTCGATGTCGCACCGGACGACACGCTCACGTGGCAGGCCACCTCGAGCACCGCGATCAGCGACGGCACCCGCTCGCTCGGAGTTCTCGTAGGCGGGTTCGCGATCACCGCATGGTCGGCGGACCTGGACAACTCCGAGGGTTACACCGAGTTCGAGGGCACGGTTGACGTGGAAGAGGGCCTCGACGAGCTCAAGGACGAGACCGGCCTTGATCTGCGTGGCACGTTCCACTTTGCCGGCAAGCTTGCGGGCGCAGACGCCTCCTGCGAGATGCACGGCTACGCACGCGTGGCCCCCGACGGTGCATTCGGAACTGAC
>CAYNTU010000126.1:0-1144 GCA_964400205.1 uncultured Microbacterium sp. | reverse complement strand
CCTGGCGGTACCAGGGACGACGTGCGCGCGGCCACCACGGCGGCGAGCAGGCCGTCGGCGGCGCCCACGGAGGATTCGCAGCCGGCGTACTCAACAACGGCGGTGACGAGCGCCTCGGCCAGCGCCTCCTCGCCTCCGTGGAAGCGCGCGGCACCATCGGCCGGGATCATCAGCAGGCCGGGGCGAGAGATCTCCACGCCCGCGACCACCTGCTCGGCGGCGGCCGCGACGGCCTCGAAGGCGCGCGCGTCCCGCGCCTCGTCGTGGGCGAGGATGGTGATCTGCGGGCACGCGCGCTGGGCCAGGCGCTTGCGCTGGCCGCGCCGCACCCCGGCCGCCCGCGCCGCAGCAGAGACCGCGACCATGCCGCGGCCGTGCAGCACCGCCGCGGGCGCGTCAGGAGTGAGCCCCGCCTCGGCCATCGCGGCGACCACGGGCCAGTCCGGCACCCACAGCACGGCGCGACGCGTGGTGGCGACGGTGGTCATGCCGCGCTCCTCAACCATTCGAACATGTGTTCGATTGTGTCACCGAGGGCCGACATGCTCAACCAGAGCTTGGCGGCTCTGCGAACACGGCGTCAGTGCGCCGCGTATCGCTGGCGGACTGCCTCGCCGCTAGTCCCGATAGCCTCACCCAGTTCGCGCCAGGACAGATGAGCCTCGCGCCCCTTGGCGATGGCCTGGGCCAGATCCTTCTCGGCCTGAGCTCGCCGGAAGGCGGCCAACTTGACGGCCATGAGCGGAGGTAGAGGCGCGTCGAAGTCCTCGGGCTGCGGGTCATGACTCTCGAACGAGTCAGCGATGGCGTCAGCGTTGGCAATGAGGTCCGCCAGGGAGCGTCGCATGGTTACCACCTCAGGTACTTGGGTCGAGCCGGTCTCATGGCGTGGGCTATGGCGAGCTCGCCGCCCCACCACGTCACAACTCCAACTTCGATAAGTTGCCCGACCCGATCGGGACCGATGAACATCACCATGCTGTCGTCCTGCCGAACGTGATAGAGCGCGAATCGGAGTGCATGCAACATGTCCTCCTTGCTCACACCATGACGGTGCGCCGAGTCGAGAATGATCGGCTCAGCGTCCTCGTTCGCAAGGTTACTTGTCACAAGATTACTTGTCAATCACGCGAGGCGTGCCCGC
>CAYNTU010000125.1:0-1165 GCA_964400205.1 uncultured Microbacterium sp. | reverse complement strand
TCGTAGAGGGTGTCTTCCTGATCGCCCGGCATGAACTCTTCAACAATTGACCGGCGCTGGGTAAAAGGAACGTACCCCTGTACCTGCTTTCGCAACGTCCGCGTCGCGATGGGTTCCAGGCGCACACGAAGGTCATCGTAGCCATGTGTCCGGGCCCGGCCCACGTATTTCTCGCGGAACGACTCGAGGCTGCCGAAGAGCCGTTCATCGATGAAGGTGGTCAGGCCAAAGAGTTCCTCCAGCGAGTTCTGGAGCGGGGTGGCGGTAAGCAGGAGCTTGTTCCGGTCCCTGGTCGCGGCCTGAATATCCTTCGCGATCTTGTTATCCGGCTTCCAGACATTACGGAGACGATGGGCCTCATCGATGACGATCAGGTCCCACGGCACGCCTTGCACATATGCCTTCTTGCCACGGGCAAACTCGATCGAGCAGATGACGATCGAACTCGCGTCGTCGAATGGGTTGAAGTGTCCGTTACTGATGGCGGCATCGAAGGATTTCTTCTCCAGAATCCGGGCCGGGAGAAAGAATTTCTCAGCGAGTTCCTGATGCCACTGCTTGCGGAGATTGGCGGGGCAGATGATAAGCAAGCGACGCTTGAGTTCAGCCCAGTGCTGGGCAAGAACGAGGCCAGCTTCAATAGTCTTGCCAAGCCCCACCTCGTCGGCCAGGATGGCGCCTTTCGACAACGGCGAAGAGAACGCGAACAATGCGGCGTCGACCTGATGCGGGTTCAGGTCGACCTGGGCGCCTGCGACGGCCGCCGCAAGCTTGTCCATGCTGTCCGAAGACGCTTGACGAGTGAGTTCATACGCCAAATATGCAGACTGGTAGTCCGTAATCGCCATAATTAGAGATGCAAACCCACTTGCTGAACAATCTGATTGTTGGTCCCGTACGTTCTCATTGTACTCTGAGGTGTCGCGGCTTGCCTCCGCGTCAGCACACTTATCGCCGCTAGACCTGATTTCCACCATGCCAATCGCGAATGGAGTCGCCTCCGGGCGCACCCTTTCACCGACGGCCAGCGCCAACACCCAGAGGAGACACCGCGTGAAGTTCGTCGAACGCATCGTCATCATGGGCTACTCCACCACGATCCTTGGCGCGTGGACGGTCATCGCCAGCATCGCGACCATCGTCATGAATGCCGGCGCCGCGGTCG
>CAYNTU010000124.1:0-1168 GCA_964400205.1 uncultured Microbacterium sp. | reverse complement strand
GGCCACCAAGGCGGGCAGTTTCGGCGGCCCCGATGCGCTCGAAGCCGCCGTCGACTTCCTCGCTGGCCGCGTCGTTCGTTGATGAGGATGCGTGAGCGCCGGGTGAACGGATGGCCCGTCACATTCGGCGATGTGGCTCAGCCATACCGTCCCCCGGACGTCACGGGGCTCGCCGTCCAGCCCCTGGCGTTACAGTCCCCGCGACTGATCGCCCCGCCTCCAGGTACCGGGAATGCGTGGTTTTTGAGCCTGCCTCACAATGTCCCAGACAGTCAGCGAGTGGTGCAAACGGCGTCAGCGGATATCCAGAGGACGAGTACCACGACACGCATGTCTGGCAACGTCGGACATTGCCGGACATCTGGAATGATAGAATCAAACCATGCACAGCCGCTTGCGGATCGACCGGCTCGACTGGGACGATTGGAACCGAGAACACATAAGCAAGCACGATGTGCTGCCAGAAGAAGCCGAAGAAGCGGTTGCTGGGTCGCCGGTTTTTCGTGAGACCTACAAACAGCGATACCAGGCTCTGGGCCCGACGCTTGCCGGGCGGATGCTGTCCGTTATTTTGGGTCAGGTCCCGAACCGGGCGCACGTCTTCTATGTGTTCAGCGCACGATCGGCCAGCCGCGCGGAGCGACGAATCTACCTTGAGCTCCAGAAGGGAGACGCTGGTACATGAGCAATCACAAGCCAACCGTGGACCTGGGATACCCTACCCCGGCACACGGCCGCATCCCGTCGTTTGCCAGTATCGAAGAGGAAGCCGAGTTCTGGGACACTCACGACACCGCGGACTTTCCCGATGAGTTCACCCCTGTCGAGGCCAGGGTGAGTCTGGAACTGGCGGAGAAATTGACCTTGCGACTTGATCGAAATGATCGAGATGCGCTGGCACGATACGCCAGGAAAAAGGGTATCGGTCCTTCCACCCTGGTACGGATGTGGGTCAAGGAACACCTTGATCAGGAGGCCGAGGCCGAAGCCAGTTGAATGGCGTGTAATGGCGCTCGGCGGACAGCGCCATTACACGCAAGTGCGATCCGGGCGCGGCGGCGAACCATCCATGACCTTTCGTATTTTTCAGTCGTGGGGTATTACTTAGGGCGTGAGTCAGGAAGGAACCGCTCAGCGCGGAGATGTTCCATCCCGAGCATATTCCAAC
>CAYNTU010000123.1:0-1181 GCA_964400205.1 uncultured Microbacterium sp. | reverse complement strand
CGCGCTGCGGTGGACCAGCGCCGAGCAGAACCGACAGGTCGCCAACCCGGAGGTCATGGGCGATGGGTGGAGCCTCGCGCAGATCGTCACGGCGCTGACCGGCGAGACGCCGTGGCGCGACCGCCAGAACTTCTCGCTCGCGCAGTTCGACGCTCGTTGGCAGAGCGAGGTGGATCGGTGCTTCAGCCCGACCATCCTGCCCGGCCTGACCGGACATACGGGAGCCGAAGCCGCACCGGCCGGCTCCGACTGGACCGGCTCCTACGGCATCAAGCAGGCCACGACGCAGAACCGGCTCCGGGGCGTGTTCGGCAAGCCGATGACGCCGGGCAACACCAACTCGGACACGGACAAATCCTGCTGGGCGCGCATCCCGTTCAAGAACCAGAAGGGGTTGCCATTGGAGCTGAACACCACCGATGGCGGCGGCCCGCGCTCCTCCTACAACTACGCCTCGGACAGCTCGATGGCGATAGCGGCCTTGCTCGGCGCGATGTGCGCCTATGGGGTGCTCGACACCACGTCGCCCGGCTGGATCGAGAAGTGGGGCCAGATGGACCGGGGCACGTTCATCTGTGCGTTCATTCACGCAGAGGGATACCGCAGCCACGCCAAGGGCGGGATCACGGTCGCCAACTCCAACAGCGACTGCGATGCGGCATGGGCCGACTCGCAGCAGACGCGATGGCGTTCGTGGTGCGGGCTCTACGTCAACGCCAACACCCGCGTCGGCCTGCACCGGATGATGCACCGATATTTCAATGAAATAAACTGATGCTGGTCACCACGCACGTTCGAATCGACGGCAGCTTGCTGATGGAGGGCGAGGCAGGCGCGGCGGTGGCCTCGATCATGAACGTGACCGGGCCCCCGCACGGCGGACCCATCGTGCGATGGATCGCCCCCCGCCGCACGGCGTTCCGCGCCCGGCTGTGGGAGCCGCGGGCGACGCGGATTACATGCTCGGCCTCGCCAGCGTCCACCCCGGCCAGACCGGAACCGGGCGCTGGCATGGTCACATGGTCGCCGCATACGATCACCTCGGCGGGGCCATTCCGATGAAAACGGTCGCCCCGGTCCCCGCCCTGACCCGCGATGAGAGCATCACAGCATGGGTCATGTCGATCAGCCGACGCTGGTGCTGGCCGGGCTCAGCACCGGCGCCGTCACCGACGTGGTCA
>CAYNTU010000122.1:0-1187 GCA_964400205.1 uncultured Microbacterium sp. | reverse complement strand
CTAGTGACCTGAGTCGGAGATTCGTTGGCAGTAGTTGGCGAGGCTGTCGAGGATCTCGTCGGCTGTCTTGTGCCAGACGAACGGCTTGGGGTTGTCGTTCCAGTCGGCGATCCAAGTGCGGATCGACGCGGTGAGATCTCGCACGGAGTGGTGCGTGCCGCGCCGGAGCCATTTGTTGGTGAGCTCGGCGAACCAGCGTTCAACGAGGTTGAGCCAGGAGCTGTAGGTCGGCGTGAAGTGCAGGTGGAACCGTGGGTGACGCACCAACCAGCGTTGGATCGTCGGGGTCTTGTGGGTGGACTGGTTGTCCAAGATGATGTGCACGTCGAGGTGCTCGGGGACCGACTTGTCGATGAGGTTCAAGAACCGGCGGAACTCCTCGGAACGGTGCCGTGGGGTCATGTCCGCGATCACGTTGCCTGACGCGACGTCGAGCGCGGCGTAGAGGTTGGTGGTGCCGTTGCGCTTGTAGTCGTGGGTTCGTCGCTCGGGCGTGCCCGGGATGAGCGGCAGCACCGGCGCGGTTCGGTCGAGGGCCTGGACCTGGGTCTTTTCATCGACGCACAAAACGACCGCGGCGTCGGGCGGGTTGAGGTAGAGGCCAACGACGTCGCGGACTTTGTCGATGAACTGCGGGTCGGGTGACAACTTGAACTCGTCGACGAGATGCGGCTTCAGCCCGAAGGCCCGCCAGATCCGAGACACCGCCGATTGCGACATGCCCGTCGCTTGGGCCATCGATCTCGTCGACCAGTGCGTAGCGTTCCGTGGCGTCTCTTCGAGGGTCTTGACGATGATCCGCTCGACGTCGTCGTCGGTGATCGTGCGTGGCCCACCGGGGCGTGGCTCATCGTGAAGGCCATCGAGACGATGCTCGACGAACCGGGTCCGCCACTTGCCGACCGTCGCCCGGCTCACGCCCAGTCGCTCGGCGACCACGGTGTTCGGAAGGTCCTCCGCGCAGGCCAACACGATCCGGCACCGCAGCGCGAGCGCTTGGGCAGAGGTGTGCCGGCGCGCCCAGCGCTGCAGCGTCTCGCGCTCCTCGTCGCTGAGCACCAACGCTGGCTTCGGTGTGCCCTTGTGTCCCATGACTGGCTCCCATCGTCGTCCACTACGACAACGAGAACGCAGGCCGAGACCCCAAAATTCCTACCTGAACACGAAATCTCGACTCAGGTCACTAG
>CAYNTU010000121.1:0-1201 GCA_964400205.1 uncultured Microbacterium sp. | reverse complement strand
GTGAGCCACATGCCGTCGCGATCGAATACGCGGCGCTCGTGGGCGTAGTAGAGGCCCGGCAGCTCGATGCCCTCGCGCTCGATGTAGCGCCACACGTCAAGCTCGGTCCAGTTGCTGAGCGGGAAGACGCGCACGTGCTGCCCCGGCAGGTGGCGCGGGTTGTAGAGGTTCCAGAGCTCGGGGCGCTGGTTGCGGGGGTCCCACTGGCCAAACTCGTCACGCAGGGAGACCACGCGCTCCTTGGCGCGCGCCTTCTCCTCGTCGCGGCGGGCGCCGCCAAAGACCACGTCGAACTTGTGGGCCGCGATCGCGTCGAGCAGCGGCATCGTCTGCAGGGGATTGCGCGTTCCGTCCGGGCGCTCGCGGAGGCGGCCATCGTCGATGTAGTCCTGCACGCTCGCGACCTGCAGGCGAAGGCCAAGGCGCTCTACGGTGCGGTCGCGAAACTCGAGCACCTCGTCAAAGTTGTGGCCGGTGTCGACGTGGAGCAGTTCGAACGGCACGCGACCGGGCCAGAAGGCCTTTGTCGCGAGGTGCAGCACCACCACGGAGTCCTTGCCGCCGCTGAACAGCAGCACCGGCTTGCGCGCAGTCGCGACTGCCTCACGGATGATGTGGATGCCCTCCGCCTCCAGCGCGTCGAGGGTGCCAACGCGTGCGCGGCTGTCGATGATCGTCATGTGTGGATCCCGCACTCGGTCTTGTCGGTGCCGGCCCAGCGGCCGGAGCGCGGGTCCTCACCCGGCGCCACCTTGCGGGTGCATGGCTCGCACCCGATGCTGGGGTAGCCCTGGGCAACGAGCGGATTGCGCGGCAGGTTGTTGGCGACTTGGTAGGCCTCCACCTGCTCGTCGCTCCATAGCGCCAGGGGATTGATCTTCACGAGCGCGTGGACGTCGTCCCACGTGACAACGGGCATTGCGGCGCGCGTGATGGCGTCCACGCGCCGTGCACCGGTGACCCACGCGTCGTACCCCTGCAGCGAGCGGGCGAGCGGGTCGACCTTGCGCAGGAAGCAGCAGGTGTTGGGGTCGGAGGCGAAGAGGTCCTTGCCGAACTCCGCGTCCTGCTCCGCGACGGTCTGCCGCGGCATCACGTTCACCACCGTGATGGGGAGCTCGCGCGCGGCCCGCTCGCGCGTCTCGATGGTGTCGCTGAAGTGGTAGCCGGTCTCGAGGAACAGCGTGTCGACGCCGGGCAG
>CAYNTU010000120.1:0-1206 GCA_964400205.1 uncultured Microbacterium sp. | reverse complement strand
CACATTCCCAGGGCTGGCGCGTCGCCCCGCGCTTCTTCGACCTCGAGCTCGAACCTGTCATGCAGATCGTCGTCGGTCGTGACGCCGCGTCGACGGCCGCGTCGGCCGCCAAGTGGGGCTGGGCCGAGTCGGCCACCGATTGGCGTGAGGTCATCGTGCGCGACGACATCGACGTCGTCGACGTCGTGACCCCCGGCGACACGCACGCCGAGATCGCGATCGCCGCGCTCGAGGCGGGCAAGCACGTGCTGTGCGAGAAGCCCCTCGCCAACACCGTCGCCGAGGCCGAGGCGATGACGGATGCCGCGGCGCGCGCCGCAGCATCGGGAGCGCGCTCGATGGTGGGGTTCACCTACCGGCGCGTGCCGGCGACGACGTTCGCTCGTCAGCTCGTCGCGGAGGGCCGGATCGGCGAGATCCGCCAGGTTCGCGCCGAATACCTGCAGGACTGGCTCATGGACGCCGAGGCGCCCCTCACGTGGCGCCTGCAGAAAGACCGCGCAGGCTCCGGTTCGCTCGGCGACATCGGTGCCCACGCCGTAGACCTGACGGAGTACATCACGGGGCTGCGCGTCGAGAGCGTCTCGGGAATCCTCGAGACTCTCGTGAAGGAGCGTCCGCTGCTCGGCGAGGGCGTCGGGCTCTCCGGCACGGCCGCCACCGAGCGCGGAGAAGTGACGGTCGACGACATCGCCCTGTTCACGGGACGCCTCTCGTCCGGGGCGCTCGCGTCGTTCGAGGCGACTCGGTTCCGCACGGGACGCAAGAACGCGCTGCGCATCGAGGTCTCCGGGTCGACGGGCGCGATCGCCTTCGACCTCGAGCGGCTCAACGAGCTCGAAGTGTATGACGCGACCGCTCCTGCGACCGAGCTCGGCTTCCGCCGCGTCTATGTCACCGAGCACGATCAC
Organism: uncultured Microbacterium sp.; assembly: GCA_964400205.1. Classification (GTDB taxonomy): domain Bacteria; phylum Actinomycetota; class Actinomycetes; order Actinomycetales; family Microbacteriaceae; genus Microbacterium. Next base: position 295 of record CAYNTU010000120.1, on the reverse strand, counting down.
CCGTACCTCGCGCCGTGGTGGCCGACCGGTCATATGCTCGGATACGAGCACGGCTTCTCACACCAGGTGAGCGACTTCGTCACGGCGATCGCCGACGGCACCCAGCCGGAGCCGTCGTTCGCCGAAGGGCTGCACATCCAGCGGGTGCTCGACGCCGTCGAACGCAGCTCGGCCGCGGGCAGCGCCTGGACCTCCGCCGTCGCTTGAGCTTCTCGCAAGCCTGAGCCGCGGCATCCGATTCATCACAACCGAAGGGATCACGCGATGGCGCGACCGATCACCCTGTTCACCGGCC
>CAYNTU010000119.1:0-1218 GCA_964400205.1 uncultured Microbacterium sp. | reverse complement strand
CTGAATCATCCCCACTTCGTGGCGACCTCGATGGTCGCCCAGCGGATCATTCGTAAAAGGTCTTCAGGTAAGTAGTTGGTCCGGTGGAGCATCGCCCGGCCGATGGTGAAGACGCTGCACTCCCGCGCACGCCGGTTGGTGCACCAGGCCGACGGGTCATGGTCTCGCTTGGCCTGCAGGCCCAGGCCGACCAGCAGCAGGTACGCCAGCGCCACGATCAGCAGGAACCGGTCGAATCGCTCCGCCTTCTCGATTCGCGTGTTGCGGATCGCCAGGCCGTTGCGTCGGTTCTTGGCGTCGCGGAACAGTTCCTCGACGCTCATCCGCCGGCCGTAGAGCTGACACAGGGCCTCGGCCCGCCCGTCCAGGTTGGTCATCAGGTACCACGGCTCGTCCCGTTTCTTCGGCAGGCCCGGCCGCCAGCGGATCACGACATGGTGCGTGACCCGGGCGTCCTTACGATACTGCACCTCACGCAGCACGTGCGCGATCCCCTTCTTGACCGGATACGTGTTCAAGACGCCCCGATGCCGGGCACAGGCAATGGTCACCTGAGGCTTGATCCGCACCAGATAGCGGAACTTCAACTCCTGGCAGACGGCCGCCCACTCGGCCCGGCCAAAGCCGCGGTCGGCGAGGATCACGACCTTGACCGACTCGGGGATCCGCGTGCGGAGCAGACGCAACAGCCCCTCCTCCAGGCTGTTCTGGCTGCGGGTCAGCTTCCACTCGGGATAGCTGGCCCAGAGCAGCGGCACGGCGCGGCCGCCGATCGCGGCGGCGGCCATCAGGCAGTGGAAGTCGCGGACCTCGGTCCAGTCGAAGCTGACAATCAGTCGCTTCTTGCGTTTGCGGACCAGGCGGTCGATGACGCCGGCCATGGCGTCGGCGACCTCGACGCGGTGGTTGTCGGTAAACCGCCAGGCCCGCTTGATGGCACTCTTGGCGGTGGTCGGCCCGGCCATGCAGCGGCCGATGGTAGCCAGGTTGGGCCGCTCGACGCGGATCGCCGCGGCGACCAATGCGGCGAGCGTGGCCGACTGGCTGGGCAAGAGGTTCGAGGTGACGCAGGCGACCCAGGTGATGATAGACTCGGTGGACACGGTGGCTCCCTCCAGGGTGCGGCAATCGGTCGGTGTGGTAACCCCGATTGTCCCGCACGCAAGGCCGGGAGCCACCGTGTTTTCCTGTCAGAATCGCCAGTGGGGATGACTCAGG
>CAYNTU010000118.1:0-1264 GCA_964400205.1 uncultured Microbacterium sp. | reverse complement strand
GGTAGTGTTCAGAATTCTGTGTCATTTCTTTACCCTATGGCCAAAAGAGATGACCGATGACCATGACCACACCGACCTTCGATATGGAAGCCGCCCTCAAAGCGCTGCGTGAGGGCAAAGACCTCACCGGCAAGGACGGCATTCTCACTCCGCTGATCAAGCAGCTCACCGAGGCCGCCATGCAGGCCGAACTGGGTGCGCACCTGGCCAGGGATGCAACGCCAAATCGCAAGAATGGCCACACGTCCAAGACCATGAAAGGGCCAACCGGCAGCTTCGAACTGCAGACCCCACGCGATCGCGCCGGCACCTTCGAGCCACAGCTCGTCAAGAAGCATCAGACCCATCTCACCGACGAGCTGGAGCGCAAGATCATCGCCCTGTTCGCGTTGGGCAACAGCTACCAGGACATCCGTTCACATATCGCTGAGCTGTATGGTATCTCCCTGTCCAACGGCACCCTCAACGCCGTCACCGACAAGTTGCTGCCGGAGCTGCAAGCCTGGCGCGAGCGTGATCTGGAGGCCATTTATCCGATCGTCTGGCTCGACGCCATCCACTACAAGATCAAGGAAAATGGCCGCTATATCAGCAAGGCGATCTACACCCTGCTGGGATTGAACATCGAAGGCAAAAAGGAACTGCTGGGCCTGTATCTCTCCGATCAGGAAGGCGCGCATCACTGGCTGAGTGTTCTGACCGACCTCTACAACCGTGGCGTCAAAGACATCCTGATCGCGTGCGTGGATGGCCTGAAAGGCTTTCCTGAAGCCATCGAGAGCATCTACCCCCACACCGAAATCCAGCACTGCGTGATCCATCAGATACGCAACTCGCTGAAGTATGTGGCCTCGAAGAATCAGAAGGCCTTCATGGCCGATCTCAAGTGCATCTACAAGGCGGCAACCCTCAACGCCGCTGAAACGGCGCTCGATGAGTTGGAAGCCAAATGGGGCGACAAGTATCCGATGGTGATCAAATCCTGGCGTGACAAGTGGTTCACGCTCTCGGCCTACTTCAAGTACCCCGACTATGTACGCACCGCGATTTACACCACCAACGCCGTCGAGGCGGTCCACCGCCAGTTCCGAAAACTGACCAAGACCAAGGGCGGCTTCGCCAATGAGAACAGCCTGCTCAAGCTGCTCTACGCCGGTATACTCAAGGCCTCCGAGCGCTGGACGCACCCGGTTCAGAACTGGAATCTGACGCTGTCACAGATGGCGATCCACTTCCCCGGACGCCTGGAGAATCACATCAGCCT
>CAYNTU010000117.1:0-1275 GCA_964400205.1 uncultured Microbacterium sp. | reverse complement strand
GGGTCTGCTGAGGGTTTAGTTGAGTCCGGGGTTTATGCCGCCAGAGCGACGGCATCCATCATTATGGTCTCGAACTCGACCGGTGTCAGCTTCCCCAGCCGGCGCTGCCGACGTTTGCGGTGATACCGCGCCTCGATCCAGTGCACAATCGCGAGTCTGAGCTCCTCACGGGTGCCCCACGACTTTCGATCGAGCACGTTCTTCTGCAGCAAACTGAAGAACGATTCCATTGCCGCGTTATCCCCGCACGCACCCACTCGCCCCATCGAGCCCCGCAGGCCAGAACGTTTGAGCGCGTGTTGGAAGCTCCGACTTCGAAATTGGCCTCCTCGATCAGAATGCACGATGACGCCTGTCGGGTAGCCGCGCTGCATCAGCGCGTTCTCGAGCGCCCTCACTGCAAGCGACGCTTTCATGCGCTTGCCGATGGCGTACCCCACGATCCGGTTCGAACACACGTCTTTGAACGCACACACGTACAGGCGACCTTCACCCGTCCAATGCTCTGTGATGTCGACCAACCATTTCTGATCAAGCCGTTCAGCAGTGAACTCGCGCTTAACGAGATCATCACCCACGGGTGCCCCAGCGCGTCGGTATCGGCGCTTGCGCTTCGCAATCACCGACTGGAGGCCAGCGATCTTGCACAGCCGCCACACCCGCCGCTCCGAGATCTCATAGCCAAGGTCGTGGAGGTCATCAGCGAGGACTCGGTACCCGCCCTCGGGATCTTCCTCATGCAAATCACGAAGCACCCCGATCAGGTGCCGCTCTTCCGCTTCACGCGCCGACACAGGCTGTTTCAACCATTGGTAGTACGCCTGCTCACTGAAGCCGAGCACCCTGCACGCCACTGCGACAGGCACCCGAACCCGGGCGCCTGTCGCAGCCATCTCACGGACGAGAGGGTAAATCATTTTGGGGGCGTGATGTGCACCTGCGACAAATAGGCTGCCGCACGACGCAGCACCTCGTTTTCCATCTCAAGTTCACGGATACGCTTCAACGCTTGGCGCATCTCGCGCTGCTCGTCAGGGTCCTTTGACGGGGTCATCCCATACGACGTGAATCTGGCGTCTTGAATCCATGCAGCGAGAGCTGACTTCGAGATCCCAAGGTCTTTACACACGGTTTTCTGCGTGAGGCCGGATTCCACGAGCGCGACAGCATCTCGCTTGAATTCCTCACTGTACTTCGTTGGCATAGCCATCATCCTTCCAGCATCGATCCTCAGATCGAAGCAGTCTTGGACTCAACCAAAGCCTCAGCAGACCC
>CAYNTU010000116.1:0-1278 GCA_964400205.1 uncultured Microbacterium sp. | reverse complement strand
CGTAACCGTTCACCTCCTTTTTTGGGAAGGGGCGCAGCTGAGGTGGGGTTGGCTTTGTAGATTGGGTGGATGGAGGAGTCAGGCGATTGTGCGAAGTGTCGGGAGTTGCAAGCTCAGGTAGCTGCGATGGCGGCGACGATTCGTGGGCTCGAAGGTCAAATCAAAGATCTGAAAGCGATCATCGATCAACTCCTGGGTAAGCACCAACCACCTCGGGAAGAAGCCAGCTATCCTCCGGCCCCCGACAAAAAGCCCAGCGGCCGCAAGCGTGGCGGCCAACCAGGCCATCCTCCTCATCTCCGCAAATTGCTCCCACCCGAAGCCGTCACGGAAACCGTTTCCTATCGTCCCGAGCAGTGTTCGAAGTGCCAGTCGGCGTTGCCGGTGGAAGCGGGTCCGAACGATCCCGAACCCTATCGGCACCAAGTCGCGGAATTGCCGAAGTTGGTCGTGCGGGTAGTGGAACATCAAGCCCACACGCGAATCTGCTCGTGCGGTTGTGTGAATCGAGCGACGATTCCGACCGAGATCCTGGCCCATAGTATGGGGCCGCGTTTAACGGGAGCAATCGGTTACTTGACCGGTTCTCAAGGGATCAGCAAGCGGGGAGTGGAAGAGATATTCGAATCGCTTTGGGACGTGCCCATTTCTTTGGGAACGATCTCGAATCGAGAGCAAGAGATCAGTCAAGCGTTGGCGACGTCGCATGCGGAAGTGCTGGAAGCGGTGCAGCAGGCGGACGTCAAAGGGGCAGACGAAACGGGCTGGACTGAGCAAGGCCAGAAGCGTTGGCTCTGGATCGGGGTCACCCAATATTTGGCGGTTTTCCTCATCCAGGCATGGCGAAACAAAGAAGCCATGGCCTCCTTGCTGGGTCCGATGCAAGGGATCTTGGTGAGCGATCGCTGGGTGGTGTATCGACGCTGGCCGGATGAGTATCGACGGCAGTTGTGCTGGGCTCATTTGAAGCGGAACTGGGAAAAATTGGTGGAACGAGGAGGGACAGCCCGGCGGATCGGTGAAGCCTTTTTGGAAGTCCAGAAGCAGGTGTTCGAGTTATGGCATCGGTTCCAAAAGGAGGAAATCAGCCGAGCGGAATTATCCCAGCAGATGCTGCCGCTCATCGACCGATTTAATGAGGTTTTGTCGTCGGGTTTGCGAGGCACCGATGAGAAGACCCGGCGCTTCTGCACGCGTTTGCAGGAGGAATCGGTGGGCTTGTGGACGTTCGTGGAAAGCGAAGGCGTCGAGCCGACGAACAATCACGCGGAACGATCG
>CAYNTU010000115.1:0-1285 GCA_964400205.1 uncultured Microbacterium sp. | reverse complement strand
ACGTGCCACGTTCGATCTCGAAGCTTGTCCTGGCGGGCAGTCTGCTGTTGTTGGTCAGTCTTGGCGGTTTCTCGGTATGGGCGTTCAACGCACCCCTCGCCGCGGCCATCATCGCGCAGGGCAGCTTCGTCGCCACTGGACAAAACAAGATCGTGCAGCATCTCGAGGGCGGCATGATCAAGGAGATCCTCATCAGGGAAGGTGATCGCGTGACCGAGGGCCAGGTGCTGCTGCGGCTCGACGAAACTGCGGCGCAGGCCAACAACCGCGAGCTGATGCTGCGCCGCATCCGGCTGGAGGCAACCGAAGCCAGGTTGTTGGCAGAGCATCTGCGTGCCGATGAACTGTCTTTTCCCGAGCATCTGGACGCGTTGCGCGACGATCCCGAGGTTGCGGTCATCCTTGACGGACAGAAGGCGGCCTTCGCGGTGACCCGATCGGGTCTCACCAACGATCTGGCAATGGTCGATCGCAACATGGACGCGCTGGAGTTTCGCGAGGCCGGCTACACCACCCAGCGCCGGTCGCTTTTCGATCAGATCAAGCTTCTGGCAGAGGAACTCAAGGACAAGGAAGCGTTGCTGGAGCTGGGGCATATCCGCCGCACCGAGGTGCTCGCGCTGCGCCGCGCCATGCTGGAAGGCGAGGGCCAGATCGCACGGCTCGATGCGGAACTGGGCGAGATTGCGGAACAGAGGTCGGGGGCCATCTCACAGCGTGACCGCACGATCGACGAGTACAGCCGCAACTCGCTCGGTCAGTTGCAGGTGGTCCAGAGTGAACTGGAGAGCATCCGGGAACAGGCGCGACGCTCGGAAAGCGTGCTGTTGCGCACGGATGTGACCGCGCCGGTAGATGGGACGATCGTTCGCTTGTACTACCACACCACGGGTGGCGTGATCGAGACCGGCCGCGCAATCGCGGAGATCATACCGTCTGATGCGCCGCTCATCATCGAGGCGCTGGTCGCGCGCGCGGATATCGACAGCGTCCAGGTCATGCAGCCGGCCGTGGTACGGCTTACTGCGCTGAACCAGCGGACCACGCCAGTGCTGAACGGGGTCGTCGACTATGTCTCCGCCGACGCGGTAGCCGACAGCGGCGACCGGATGAACCGCGAGGTCTACGTGGTGCGCGTGGTGCTCAGCCCCGAGGAACTCACTCGCGTCAGCGGCTTTGCCCCCACGCCCGGCATGCCGGCCGAAGTCATGGTCCAGACCGCGGAGCGCACGTTCGCGCAATACATCGCCAAGCCGATCGTCGATTCGATGTCACGGGCATTTCG
>CAYNTU010000114.1:0-1287 GCA_964400205.1 uncultured Microbacterium sp. | reverse complement strand
AGATCGACGTGGCAATGGAGAAGCAGGGCGGAGCCTTCACCTCGATGACGGCCGTTGCCTCGTTGCCGTCCACGGTCCAGACCGTCTCATCGACATCCCCCCAGGAGTCGATGGCGTCCTTTGTGGCGGTGATCGTCAGGTCGCCGCCGGTGGCGATGACATCGGCGATCTCCCGGTCGTAGGTGTAACTGACCCGGCCGGTTTGGGCGGGCGTGAACGTTGGCGCGGTGTACTCGCCCTCGAAGCAGGACCCATCGGTAATGGCGGGAAGCTCGGGAGTCACTGAGGGCGCGGATACCGTGAGCGGGTACACCCTGTAAACCTGGAAATCTGGTGCCTCCACATCACGAAAGTCCAAAAAATACGCCCAGACTTTGATCTCAGCCCCAATGGAGGCAGAAGGATCAACCTGCATGCGAATGGTGAAGGAGGCGGAATAGGCCCCGTCTGCCACAACCGTGGGATAGGAGACCCACTTTGGATCGCCGCCGCGGCCCTCGATCCCCGGGTGCGCCGAATCCAGGTTGGACGATGTGAAATTCAATATTTCTTGGACCTGTACCGGGAATCCCCACTCCGAGAATGTTCCACTGAAATACAGGGGGATGCCGGCCGGGCTACTGCCGGAGAGCTCGACGTCGATGGTGATCCACTCGCCAGGGGCGGGTGTCAGCGTGGAGGGCGTGTACTCCATCTGGCCGGTCACCTCACAGGCATCGCCTATGCCGTCCCCGTCCTCGTCCTCCTGCCCCGGATTCGCTATGGTTGGGCAGTTGTCCACATCGTCGAGCATCCCGTCGTTGTCCTGGTCGGCGGTCACCGTCAACTGACCGCCGAACAGGTTCACCTGTGTCTGGGACCCGTCGCCGTGAACCTGGTACAGGCCCATGCCAATGAAAAGCTTGTCGCCAGGCGCCAGCGAATCCGAGACGTTGAATGACACGGTAAAGGTGGCCGAGTAGGGCCCCGTTTCTTCCACCGTAACAACGGTGCTCACAACGCCGGTGCCGGTCCCGAAGTCCGGGTTGTGGGCAATGGAGTCAATGGTGAGGTTGGTCGAACTCGAGTGATAGTTCTCGGTCGGGTCCGTGTCGACCAGGGTCATATCGGCGCGAATGTAGCCGTCGTGAATGCGCAGTTTCGTCCCGGCTGGCGCGCTGCCTTCCAGCGTGATGGTGAATGTCACCTTCTGCCCTGGCGCCGGGGTGTCGTCGCTCGGCGTCTTGGTCACCGATCCATCGACGTCGCAGGCATCGCCGTTGCCGTCATTGTCGGTGTCCATCTGGT
>CAYNTU010000113.1:0-1288 GCA_964400205.1 uncultured Microbacterium sp. | reverse complement strand
CCATGAAGCAGCAGATCTGGGGTCCGCAGGCCAACGCCGCTCCCTCGTTCCTCGCCCCCGGCTTCCCGGCGTCCAACACCGAGGAACTCGCCAGCATCCAGGCGTTCGATGTTGAGCTGGGCAAGCAACTCCTCGCCGAGGCTGGCTACCCCGACGGCGAAGGGTTCCCCGACCTGGTGATGACCGTTCGCGGCGGCGGCTCGCCACTGGAGGTCGCCACCACCCAGGCCTACGGCACGATGCTCGCCCAGAATCTTGGGATCAATGTCGAACTCCAGACGTTGGACCGGAACGCGTTCTACGCCGACATGAAGACCATCCAGTTCGGCTGGGTCTCCTACGGCATGGACTTTTTCGATCCCTCCAACATGCTCGGCGTCTGGAAGACCGGCGGTCGCCACCCCTGGTCGAACGAAGAGTATGACCGGCTCTACGATGAGGCATCCGTCTTCCTGGGCGACCCCGAAGAGCGGATCAACATGTTCAAGGAAGCCGAGCGCATCCTCGTCGAGGATGTCCCAGCCGTGTTCACGTACTTCCAGACACCGATCCAGTTGTTCAAGCCCTACGTGGTCGGAGCCGCGATCGAGCCGGACGTCAACGGCATTGCTTCCCTCCACTTCCCGGGCTTCCTTGGCGGCGCCAATCCCAGCCTGCAGACGATCTACATCAGCGCCGATGCCCCCACCGGGCGCGAGTAGCGACAACCGGCCGCGCTGACACGCGGCCAGATTCCAGGGCGGGAGCAAGACGCGTATGCGCTTGCTCCCGCCCTGGCACTCGATCGCTCACCTCGATTCAATCGACGGCCATCTCCCCAACCGCCGCGGAAACCGTTACCATTGAGGCATTCTTCGTGAAGACCCAACCAGAACTATGGGCCGCGGGACGCCTCCGACCTGCGCCATGTCCTTTTCCGGTACCTGGAGGAACCGGGATGACCGCCTGGGACTGATTGATCGCGACCGCACCCGAAGGGGCGCGCGTTGACCGCGTCTCACGGGACGCCACGCATGGGAGCCAACCACGTGCAGGATCCGACCGTCGAGCAGAAAATCGCCCGCCTCACCGAGGGCATGAATTTCCGCACCGCATCGTTCTTCAGGTCCCAACTCAGCCGCCGCTCCGTGCTCGGCGGCCTCACCGGCCTCGGCGTCATCGGCAACGGCGCCGCCTCGCCCGCGCCTTCCAGCACACGACGGGCATCCGCGCAGGATGCCGCGCCACTCGAGCAGCAGGTCTTCCGGGGCGTCGCGAACCCGGAAATCGCGATCGCCCTCGATCTCTA
>CAYNTU010000112.1:0-1290 GCA_964400205.1 uncultured Microbacterium sp. | reverse complement strand
GAAGCACGTTGACCTGGTCGATCACGTTCATCGTGATCATGCTGCCGCCCACCAGCATCAGGTCGTAGTGGTACCCCAGTTCGACAAGCTGGACCCAGTTGTTGATCTCGTTCTCGCCGGTGCTGACGTAAGTGGCCGCTGCGGTTATCGAGACCTCCGCACGATCGAAGTCGGTTACGAAGCTGTACTGCTTCACCCAGTTGACCGCGAATACATCGGCGGCGACGATGGCCACGGACCAGTTCTCCGGGAACACACCGGGCGATGCGGGCGGCGGCGGCGCTTCGGCGTCAAGGGCGCTCTCGTACGTCACCGAAACCGCGTTCAGCATCTGGGATGGCAGTGCGGCGGAACCACCGAAACTTGCCGCCCCACCCACCATCACGTTGACCTGACTGACTACGTCCAGCCGGACCGCATCGCCCGCCACCGCGATCACCGGCGCATCGACCCAGGCCTGCACGATCGAAGCCTGGTTGGTGGCGAGATTCGCTCCCGTGACCACCTTGTGGCCCGGATCGACCCCGAACCCGGTTTCGGGCGCGTTGGTCGTGCCGTCCGGGGGGATGGCAAGGGCAGGCTTCTCCGCTTCGGCTTCCGCCTCGCGCTCGGCATGCTTCTCGGCAAGATGCGCGGGCAGCAGGTCGAAGAAGTCGGGCAGGATTTCAGCGTCCTGGGCTGCGTGCGCTGCACCGGAACCGGAATGCGCCATGTCGTCCGCGTCGCCCAATGCGGCGGTCGTCGGGTCCACTTTCTCGCCGTTCACGTAGTTGCCCTGCGCTGCGTCACCACGCAGCAGCAGCTTCACCTCGGCCGCGCCGTCGTCCGGCGAGAAGGTCGCGATCCGTGCCGCCAGCTCAAGCACGGTCTCGACCTGCGGCATGGTCGCGATGGCCACGCCCTCTGGGCCGAGGGCGCTGAAACCGCTGGCCAGCTCGATCAGCTGGAAGAATTCTTCGATCAGCTCGCCGGGATCGATGAATACGGTCTCTCCGGAGACGAGCAGCAGATCGTTGTCCCAAAGCTCCGACGTCTGGTTGATCGAAACGAGGATCGAGTTTGGCGCGGAGGCGAGATCCGGCACGATGACCGGCCAGTCAGTCGAGGACCAGGGTTCGTCGCTGTCTGCTTCGGGCTCGCCTCGAAGCGGCACGGGAAGAAGCGGCTTGGCATCCGGCAGACGATCTTCCGGCAGGGTTTTCGCCAGAGCAAAATGTGGGGCAATCGGGGGAGACGTCGTCTGATAGGCCAGCCCGGGGTCAAAACCCTTCAGGGAGTATGGCGCCGAGA
>CAYNTU010000111.1:0-1293 GCA_964400205.1 uncultured Microbacterium sp. | reverse complement strand
CCCGCCCACTCCACGACTAGGCCGGCGTCTTCGAGCAGCGTGCGCCACTCGGCCTCCGTGAGCGGACGGGCGTTGACGCGGATGGTGCGGGCCAACTCACCGCGGATGTCGTCGGCGATCTGCGGGTCGATGTCGTCCGGCGCGAGGCCCAACTCGTGGATGCCGTAGCGGCCGCCGGGACGCAGCAGGCGGACGGCCTCCTCGATGATGGCGCGCTTGCCCCGCTCGCCCTGCATGGTGAGCATTGCCTCACCCACCACCACGTCGGCGCTGCCGGCGGCGAGCCCCGTCGCCTCGGCGTTGGCACAAACGGCGGTTCCGCGCTGCCCCACCACACGCGCCACAGTGGCGACGGCGTCGAGGTCTGCGTCGACGCCAACGTAGGCGGCGGGCTCGCGCTCCAGGATCCAGGCGGCAGTCTTGCCAAGGCCCGGCGCGAGCTCAACCACGACGGCGCCAGGGACGTTCACGGCGTCGAGCAGTCGTGCCGTAAGTTCCTTGCCACCCGGGCGCAGCACGCGCTTGCCCAGCCTTGCGAGCAGCCAGTGCCCCTGCACCTGATCGATGGGGCGATCGACCATGGGGATCGGCACGGTGGAGTCCATGAATTGACCGTACGCATATCCGGTTAATTTCGCTTGGGACTTCCGTCCCGTATCTGCGCGGGCGCAAGCGTCTCGCGGCTGGCGCCACGCGGGTGGTCATGGGTAACGTGAAGAGCACCCCAACGTTCCAGGAGGCTCCCCATGAGCGCAGGCAAGGGCACATTCAGCGCCGAAGAGAAGGCAGCAATGAAGGAGGCCGTCGCGGAGGCCAAGCGCGCCAAAGCCGGCGCGAGCGCAGCCGCCGACCTCGCCGCGTGCGAGGAGAAGATCGCCGAGATGCCGCCCGAGGACCGCGAGCTCGCGCAGAAGGTTCACGACATCGTCACCGCCACCGCGCCGGAGCTCGCCGCCAAGACCTGGTACGGCATGCCCGCCTATGCCAAGGACGGCAAGGTGGTGGTGTTCTTCACGCCTGCGGCCAAGTTCAAGAGCCGCTACTGCTCGCTGGGGTTTGAGCAAGCGGCGGAGCTGGATGACGGCACGTTCTGGCCCACGTCATGGGCCGTGACGGCGATTGGACCTGCAGAGGAGAAGGCGATCACGGAGCTGGTGCGGCGCGCCGCAGGCGCGTAGCGGGACACATGGCCTGGTCGGTGGAGTCTGGGCGCGTCCCGGCGTCACTGCGCCCATTTCCGACCGATTCGCACAGCGTCAGGGTGGGTTCTGGAGACCTCGGAGATCACGTTTG
>CAYNTU010000110.1:0-1296 GCA_964400205.1 uncultured Microbacterium sp. | reverse complement strand
TCCTCGACCTGCAGGGCGGGATCTTCGAGCGCTTCCAGTCGATGCCGATCGCCCGCTCGAGCGCCCTGTGGGCCCACGTGCTCACGTCGCTCGTCGCCAACACGGCGTCACTCGTGATCGTCGTGGGCGTCGCGCTCGTCATGGGCTTCCGCACCGGTGCGGGAGTGCTCGGATGGCTCGCCGTCGCCGGCATCCTCACCCTCTTCACCCTCGCTTTGACGTGGATCGCCGTGATCGCGGGACTCTCGGCGAGGTCGGTCGACGGTGCGAGCGCGTTCTCGTACCCGCTCATCTTCCTGCCGTTCATCAGCTCCGCATTCGTGCCCACCGACACGATGCCGCCACCCGTGCAGTGGTTCGCCGAGAATCAGCCGGTCACGGCGATCGTCAACACGATCCGCGACATCTTCGCCCAGCGGCCGGTCGGCGACGACATCTGGATCGCGCTCGTGTGGTGCCTCGGCATCCTCGTCGTCGCCTACGGCGTCGCGATGGCGGTCTACCGGCGCAGAATCGGCTGAATCCGGCGGCGTATCACACGAAGGTGCCGGTCATGAGCGCCAGGCACGGGCCCAGCACGATGATCCACATCGCGGCCGAGACGATGAGAATGCCGGTCGCGAACCGCCGCAGGTTCTTGAAGATGAGCAGCACCGCGGCAGCGGCCGGGATCGCGATGAAGGGCCACAGCCATCCGAACAGACTCGTGCCCGTGCCGATGAGCGCGAGGAAGATGAGGACGCCCAGGATCTGGAGTCCGCATCCGGTGCCGACACCGGCCCAGACTCCCGGGCCGGTCTTGGCCGGCTCGGGGGCGGGTCCCGGCGGAAACGCCGTCGGTGGCGCGGCGGTGGGCTCTCCGGCCTGGGGAGGAGGGCTGTAGGGCGAGGCGACCGGCCCGGGCGCGGGCGGCGGCGCGATCGGCTCCACCGGCGGTTCCACGGGCTCGACCGGCGGCCCGGCAGGCTCGATCGGCTCCGGGTCGGGAGTCCCGTCGTCGGGGTTCTCAGGCGTGCTGTTCACTCTGTGCCGTCCTTTCCGGATGTGCGGCCGGTTGTCGTGCGGTGAGCTCGCCACGGCGGGCCATCCACCCGATCCGCGCGAGCAGCAGGGGGATCGTCACCAGCAGGAAGAGCTGCGGGCGTGTCAGGCCCATCCAGGCGACGTCGTTGCCGCGGACGAACTCGACGAAGAACCGGAAGATGCCGTACGCGGCGATGTAGAGCGTGAGCGTCTCGCCCGGCGCGATGTCGCGGTGGCGCAGCCACAGCCACAGCAGCGCGAACGCCGCCGCGT
>CAYNTU010000109.1:0-1308 GCA_964400205.1 uncultured Microbacterium sp. | reverse complement strand
CCGAGTCCTGCAACGACTCCTCGCGCTCACCGCCGCGATCTGGCACAACGAAACCGTGCGCCACGAGGCGCCACTGAACCTTGCAGTGATGAAAGGACACTGCCGCACGCCCGTCGCAGCGGGCGTGTTGGAGCTGAGGGCAGCCTGATTCCTGGAACGGGGGTGAGGGTGGCAAGCGGCCCTGACAACGACGGACCGTGGCAGCACTGTCAGATGCCACCGGGTCCGGCAAGCAAGACGGAAAGGCGTACGTGAGGAACCAACGACTGAAAGCCTCTCAAGTGAGCCAGCAGCTCGAACCTGACAGATCAGGGCTGCAGAGCAACGCGCACCTGCACGACATGTTCGTGTGGGGAACTCTTCGACTGGTCGGTTTCTCCGGTCGGGAGGCTGTGGTGAATGCCTGCGGCGTAACTACAGCGAGGTTGCAGGGGCATAGTTGGGCGCCGACCCCGTCAAAGGGTTCAAGGGTGAACGTGGGAACCATTCCGCTGGTCCCTGAGCAGTCCGGCCGCCAGCCGGAAGACTCGGGGAAGGTCCGTTGTCGGCTGATGCCGGTGGGATGGGGCGGAGGGTCCGTAGTAGTCCGAGGCCGGGAAAGCCGGCCGCATGGCGAAGGGGCCCAGTGTGTTCGCAGCACCGATTCTGACCGGGGAGGCCGCTGGTGAATACCGGCGATCCGTGGCCCGACTTCTACCAAGCCGAGCAGCGGGTACTCGTGATGCAAACGAAGCTGCACCAATGGGCGATGGCTGAACCTGGCCGTCGTTTCGATGATCTGTTCAACCTTGTCTATGACCCGGCGTTCCTCGTTGTTGCGTGGCGCCGGGTCCGGGACAACAAGGGTGCACGAACCGCCGGAATCGATGGAGTGAGACCTCGCTCGATCGTATTCGGTGTTGAGGCAATGCTGAACGGGCTACGAGAAGACCTCAAAGCTCAACGGTTTCAGCCTCAACGAGTCCGCGAGAAGACGATCCCCAAAGCGTCGGGCAAGGTCCGCCGCCTCGGAATTCCGACTGTCGGGGACCGGGTCGTGCAAGCCGCGTTGAAGCTGGTGCTCGAACCGATCTTCGAGGCGGACTTCAAACCGTGTTCCTACGGTTTCCGTCCGAAGCGCCGAGCCCAAGACGCGATCGCTGAGATTCACTTCCTCGGATCACCTCCTCGCAACTACGAGTGGGTGTTCGAGGCAGACATCAAGGCGTGCTTCGATGAGATCGACCACACAGCCCTTATGGAACGTGTGCGACATCGCATAGGAGACAAACGTGTCTTGGGATTGGTGAAGGCATTCCTGAAAGCTGG
>CAYNTU010000108.1:0-1345 GCA_964400205.1 uncultured Microbacterium sp. | reverse complement strand
GGCCGGCGGGAGAGCCGTGGTGCCGCCCTGCAGGCGCTGATGGTCACCACGTTCGGCGGCCTCGCGATGCTCGTGGGCATCGTCATCCTCATCGTGCAGACCGGCACCACCTCGATGTCGCGGATCATCGCGGAGCCGCCACCGCTCCACGAGCCGCTCATCATCGTGGCTGTGCTCCTGGTGCTCGTAGGTGCCATCAGCAAGTCGGCCTTGGTGCCGTTCCACTTCTGGCTGCCTGCCGCCATGGCCGCCCCCACGCCGGTGAGCGCATACCTGCACGCCGCCGCCATGGTGAAGGCGGGCATCTACCTTGTCGCGAGGTTCGGTCCGGGGTTCGCCACCATGCCCGGCTGGCGCGGCACACTCGTCGTCTTGGGGGTGGCAACGATGCTCGTGGGAGGCTGGCGTGCACTGCGGCAGACCGACCTGAAACTGCTCCTGGCCTACGGCACCGTGAGTCAGTTGGGCTTCCTTACCGTCTCGTTCGCCTTCGATGCCCCCAACATTGCGCTCGCAGGTCTCACGCTCCTCGTGGCGCACGCGGCGTTCAAGGCAACCCTGTTCCTCGTGGTCGGCATCATCGATCACGACGCGGGCACGCGCGACATTCGCGAACTGTCCGGCCTTGGCCGCTCGCGACGCGGCCTCGCCACCGTGGCGATCCTCGCGGCCGCGTCCATGGCAGGCGTGCCGCCGCTGCTGGGATTCGTCGCCAAGGAAGCCGTGCTGACGTCGCTGCTCGAGGAGGCGGCGCACGGCGAGGTGTGGACGTGGGTGGCGCTCGTCGGCGTTGTCGTTGGAGCGGTCTTCACCGTGGCGTACAGCGCCAGGTTTGTCTGGGGCGCCTTTGGGACCAGGCCCGACGCTGTGGTCACCGAGCCGCACCGCTCGTCGCGCGCGATCCTTGTGGCACCTGCGCTGCTGGCAGGCTTTGGCCTCGTGGTGGGGCTTTCGCCGGCCATGTTGGAGCCGCTTCTGGTCCCATATGCCGAGAGCTTCCCGGGCGAGGTCACGTACCACCTGGCGTTGTGGCACGGATTTGAGCCCGCGCTATGGATCACGCTGGGCGTGCTGGCGCTTGGCGCCTTGATGTTCTGGGGTCGCGCGGTCGTGGTGCGCGTGCAAGCGAAGATGCCCAAGCTGCCCGACGCGGCCCGTGGGTACTACGCGTCCGTCAGGGCAGTGGACAAGGTGGGACTCTTCACTTCCGGGCTGCTCCAGCGTCGCGGCTTGCCCGGATACCTGTCGATGATCTTGATCGTGTTCGTGGGTTCGATCGCGGTGGTGGCCATCGCCGGTGGCGACTTGGCAGGCTCGTTCGTGCTGTGGGACTACCCCATGCAAG
>CAYNTU010000107.1:0-1346 GCA_964400205.1 uncultured Microbacterium sp. | reverse complement strand
GCGGTGATCACGCCGGTGTCGGCGAGTGGTGAGGCGTGCTTCTCGGCCGATGTCGACACACACGTGGTGGTCGATGTCAACGGGTGGATGACGGACACGTCCGACTTCACCGCTCTCGCTCCGGCTCGTGTGTTCGACACTCGTCCGGGCACGCCGCCGACGCTGCGCACTGTTGCTCAGGTGAAGGTGACGCCGTCGACGCCGTTGACGGTGAAGTTGACCGATCTGCCGGGTGGCATCGTGCCGGCGAGTGGTGTGGGCGCGCTGTCGTTGACGGTGACGGCGACCAACTCCGACGGTGACGGCTACCTGACGGTGACGCCTTGTGGTGCACCCGACGGCACGTCGAACATCAACTTCTTGTCCGGTGTCGCCACGGCCAATGCTGTGTTGACCCCGGTGTCGGCGGCGGGCGAGGTGTGCTTCACCCCGAGCGTGGCCACCGGCGTCGACGTCATCGTCGACGTCAATGGCTGGTTCGCTGCCGCACCGTTGGCCTGACGATGTCGTGCCGGGCCGGCCGGGGCCGGCCCGGCACGAACATGCCCCAGGGCAGCGCGCCGGCGACGGGGTGTATCAGTACGTCCGGCTCGATCTCGTCGATCAGCGCCCGATACCAACGCATGGGACACCATCGCCGCGCTCGACGAGACTGCTCGTGGAGCGCTACGTCATCGATGCTCCAGGCCGTGGTCATCGCGACCGCTCCGTCACGACGTGGTGGGGGTGCGGGACAGTTCGATGATGAGTCGTCGGACCAGTAGGTCGATCTGGTCGCGGATGGCGCGGACGGCGTCGACTCCTCGCCCGGCGGGGTCGTCGAGTGTCCAATCGAGGTAGCGCTTGCCGGGGTAGAACGGGCACTCGTCGCCGCAGCCCATGGTGATGACGACGTCGGAGGCTTCGACGGCAGCATCGGTGAGCTTCTTGGGCGTTGCGCCGTTCGCGTGGAGGTCGATGCCGATCTCCCCCATGGCCTCGATGACGGCGGGATTGATGCTGTCGGCGGGTGCGGTTCCGGCGGAGCGGACGACGATCCGGTCGCCGGCGTGGTGTTGGAGCAGCGCGGCGGCCATCTGCGAGCGGCCGGCGTTGTGGACGCAGACGAACAGCACTTCGGGCCGGGTGGCGGCTTCAGGCATCGGTGACCTCCGGGAGGGTACGGCGATAGAGGTAGCGGATCAGTGTGAACGCCACGACCATGCCGGTGAGTTGCATGACGATGAACATCGGTGCCGAGGACGGAGTGATCCCGGCGAAGCTGTCGGACAGTGTGCGGGCGATCGTGATGGCGGGGTTGGCGAAGCTGGTCGAGGAGGTGAACCAGTAGGCGCCGGCGATCCACG
>CAYNTU010000106.1:0-1352 GCA_964400205.1 uncultured Microbacterium sp. | reverse complement strand
ATTGTTTAACCCGATTTTCTCATTATCCCTGGCACGGTTTCTGGGGAGAAGACCAATTAACATGAGCCAGGAAAGGAAGCCTCACCAATGAAGACCAGCAGATTTACCGAAGAGCAGGTGATTAAAGCCCTGCGGGAGCAGGAAAGCAAGCGAAAGACGGTCGCGCAAGTCTGCAAGGAGATGGGTATCTCGCAAGGGACGTTTTTCAAGTGGAAGCAGAAGTATGGTGGTATGACCGTATCTGAAGCCAGGCGTTTGCGGGCTTTGGAAGCAGAAAATGCCCGCTTAAAAAAACTGCTTTCGGAGCGTACCTTGGAGTTGGATGCGCTCCAGGATGTGCTAAAAAAGCTGTAGGGCCTTCCCGCCTTCGGATCGTACAGAAAGCCCTTGTGCAAGGGCGGGGCTTGTCTGTGCGCTCCAGTTGTCGGCTCACTAAAATGAGCCGCAGCCATCTAAAAGAACCTCGGCGGATTGACAATGAAACGCTGCGCGAAGAGATCCGGCGGCTTTCATATAAATTCCCCCAGTTCGGCTACCGGAGAATTCATGCGATTCTGGTCAAGCAATTAGGCTGGCAAGTGAATCTAAAACGAGTGAAGCGAATCCGGGGCGAGGAAGGCCTACAAGTGAGAAAGAAAAGAAGGAGGCACAAGAGAGGCAAGGGTGTAAACTCGCCTGAACAAGCCAATGCGCCAAATCATGTCTGGACGCTGGATTTTGTGCAGGATCGCCTGAGCCGAGGCAGCAGTATTCGTTTACTCACGGTTCTGGATGAATTTACAAGAGAAAGCTTGTGCATTCGGGTGGAAAGACGGCTCAAGGCCGAAGACGTGAGAATGACGCTGGAAGCGTTGTTCAAAGATTACGGGATTCCGGCCTATTTGCGATCCGACAATGGTTCGGAATTCATTGCCCAATGCCTGCAAAGTTGGCTCGCTGAGCAAGGCACAAGACCGCTATTTATTGAACCGGGCAGTCCCTGGCAAAACGGAAAATGCGAAAGCTTTAACGGGCGCTTTCGGGATGAGTGCCTGAATATGGAGGTTTTTGACAGCTTGCCCGAAGCCCAATATGTTATTGAGCGCTGGCGTGAGCATTACAATAGCGAACGCCCACACAGCGCCCTGGCCTATCTAACACCGTTGCAATTTATTCAGGAATGGGAAAATCGGCAGAACGAATTAAGACAAATCGCTTAAGCCGCATTTTTAAACGGCGAAGGTTTTCTACAGCCGTTTCTTCTGATTTTTTACGACGAGTTTTTAGAAGTATATTTTTTGTGCGATCCGGGGACTTCGTGCTAATATCCAAAAACTCAACTTTTGGATGGCACCGTCCGTGGGTCTCGGTCA
>CAYNTU010000105.1:0-1352 GCA_964400205.1 uncultured Microbacterium sp. | reverse complement strand
TCGTCGACGAGGTGCGCGGGTTCTTCGAGGCGCACCGCGCGGTCGGGACGTTCCCCGGCGGCATCCACGTCGAGCTCACGGGCGACGACGTCACGGAGTGTCTGGGCGGTTCGGAGAGGATCGACGAAGCGACCCTCGCGACGCGCTACGAGTCGCTGTGCGATCCGCGACTGAACCACATGCAGAGCCTCGAGCTCGCGTTCCTCGTCGCCGAGGAGCTCGAGAAGCTCCCCAGGGGCTGATACGTCAGTCGCGGACGTCGATCGCGATCTCGACGGTGGACCCGTGCGGCAGCATCGCTCCCTCCGACGGCGTCTGCGACTTCACCTCCGTGAGCTCGTTCATCGCGATGTTCCACGGGAAGACGACACCGCTGACCTCGAAATGATCCGAGAGCGCGTTGATCGCCTCGTCACGCGTGAGTCCGACGACGTTCGGAACGCTGAAGAGCTGAGGCCCCTTCGAGACGACGATCTTCACGGTGTCGCCCGGGCGCCAGGTTCCACCGCCTTCGCGCTCCTTGCTCTGGCTGATGACGTCGCCGTCGTCGACGGAGTCGCTGAACTCCTCGCTCGACGAGACCTTGAGGCCGGCAGTCTGGAGCGTATCGGCGGCCTTGCTCTCTGACATCCCCGTGACATCCGGGACCGGTCCGAGCGACACCGACAGCGTCGCGGTCGAGCCTTCGAACGCCGTGCAGCCGTCTTTGCAGACGATGACCTCGTCGCTGTCGCGCGGCGTGACGCGGGCGTTCACGACAAGGCCCTTGTCCGCGGCCGTGAAGTAGTCCGACGCCCCGACGACCTCGACGTTCGCGGCGCGCAGCGTGCTCGTCGCCTCGTCGACTGTCATTCCCGACAGTTTCGGGATCTCGTGGGATGCCGGACCCAGCGACACAACGACGGCCACATCCGACTCCTGCTCGACGCGCTGGCCGGCACCCGGATCGGTGCGGATCACGAGCCCCTCATCCACGTCGAGCGTGTGCTCGCCTTCCTGCACGGCGACGAGCGTGTCTTCCAGAAGCGCGTCCTTCGCCTCCGCGAAGCTCCTGCCCGTGACGTCGGGCACGGCGACGAGCGAGCCCGGCCCTGAGCCGAACCACCAGCCGGCGCCCGCGGCGAGCGCTGTCAGCAGCACGACGAGAGCGAAGATCCAGCCGCCCTTCGCGGTGCGGCGCCTGGTCGCGCGGCGGAGCTTCGTCGCGTTGTCGGTGTCGTCGGTGGTCGTAAGCGGTCCGGTCGCGCTGGTCGGAAGCACGCGCGTGAGCTCGTCGGATGCCAAGCCCTCTTCGCGGATGACCGTCGTCGCTGCCGTGCGCGCGACGGCGGGACTGATGCCCAGCTCGCGCT
>CAYNTU010000104.1:0-1366 GCA_964400205.1 uncultured Microbacterium sp. | reverse complement strand
GCCCTTCCATACAGAACCACCGGATCACTAAGACCTACTTTCGTACCTGCTCGACATGTCCGTCTCGCAGTTAAGCACGCTTATGCCTTTGCACTCTAGAGCGCGATGACCGACCGCGCTGAGCGTACCTTTGCACTCCTCCGTTACTCTTTGGGAGGAGACCGCCCCAGTCAAACTACCCACCATACACTGTCCCCACCCCGGATAACGGGGCAAGGTTAGAACTCCGAACATTTCAGGGTGGTATTTCAACGTTGGCTCCATCTGAGCTAGCGCCCAGACTTCAAAGCCTCCCACCTATGCTACACAAAAAGGTTCAAAGTTCAGTGTAAAGCTGTAGTGAAGGTTCACGGGGTCTTTCCGTCTTGCCGCGGGAACGCCGCATCTTCACAGCGATTTCAACTTCACTGAGTCTCGGGTCGAGACAGTGTGGCTATCATTACTCCATTCGTGCAGGTCGGAACTTACCCGACAAGGAATTTCGCTACCTTAGGACCGTTATAGTTACGGCCGCCGTTTACCGGGGCTTCGATCAAGAGCTTCGCCTTGCGGCTGACCCCATCAATTAACCTTCCGGCACCGGGCAGGAGTCAGACCCTATACTTCCACTTACGTGTTCGCAGAGTCCTGTGTTTTTGATAAACAGTTGCAGCCACCGATTACCTGCGACCTTCAACAGCTCGAGGAGCAAGTCCTTTCACCATCGAAGGCATACCTTCTTCCGAAGTTACGGTATCAATTTGCAGAGTTCCTTAACCCGAGTTCTCTCAAGCGCCTTGGCAGATTATCTGCTCGCCCACCAGTGTCGGTTTTCGGTACGGTCCAATGTGACCTGAAGCTTAGAGGCTTTTCCTGGAAGCGGGGCGTTATTCACTTCGGTCCACGTGGGACCTCGTCATCACACCTCGGGGTTGAATGAGTCACCGGATTTACCTGGCAACTCCCCCTACATGCTTAAACAGGCAACCAATACCTGCTGAACTAGCCTTCTCCGTCACCCCATCGCAGTCACACCGGGCACAGGAATATTGACCTGTTTTCCATCGATTACACCTTTCGGTCTCACCTTAGGAACCGGCTCACCCTGCTCCGATTAACGTTGAGCAGGAAACCTTGGGCTTTCGGCGTGCGGGTTTTTCACCCGCATTAACGTTACTCATGTCAGCATTCGCACTTCTGATACCTCCAGCACACCTCGCAGTGCACCTTCACAGGCGTACAGAACGCTCCCCTACCACCTGCACTTGCGTGCAGATCCGCAGCTTCGGCTCATGGCTTGAGCCCCGTTAAATCTTCCGCGCGGGCCGACTAGACCAGTGAGCTATTACGCTTTCTTTAAAGGATGGCTGCTTCTAAGCCAACCTCC
>CAYNTU010000103.1:0-1369 GCA_964400205.1 uncultured Microbacterium sp. | reverse complement strand
GCACCGCGCCAAGATCACCACGCTTGAGGAGTACTTCAAGCTCCGCAAGGCGCCCGAGTACTAGGCCCGACGCCGGGGTTGGCTACGCGGCGCGCACAAGGTTGCGCGCACTCTCCACGAGCGTGCTCGCCCACCGGATCGAGTTAGCGGCCTGAGCCTGCGTCATGTCGCCCGCGCCATACTGCGCCTTGGTCTTCAGTGAGAGCAGGCGCCGCAGTGTGGGCGCGAGTCGCGCGCCCTCAGGCCCGGAGGCGGCCAGGTCGGCTGCAGCTCGGGCGTGGTGGTCACTCTTGCCGGTTCGGCCGGTCGTCACGAGGCAGATCGCGTCCTTCCCGTTGATCCCAGCGATCACCGCTGCCGAGACTGCGGGTGCGCACGCGCCGACGTCGGCGGACGACCTCGCCGCGACCAAGAACTCCTCCGCCTTGCGGAGATGACCCAACGCCTCAGCACGTGCCCCCAATGTTCCCTCCGCCCCCGTCGATCAACGACCCTCGAACACCTCCTGAGGCGAGGGGCCGGCCACCGTGACAGCGGCTTTGAACACCTCCACCAGGAGCGCGTCACCGCGGGAAAACTGCTCCCACGCCTCGGCCTCCGCGAACTCCACCACGTCGCAGGCGTCGCCCGTCCATTCCCCAACCTTCAAGGAGAGATCGTTGAGCCACTCCCACCATGCGAAGTCGTCGGCGCCCACATCGTCCGGTCGTATCGCCATGACATCTATGTCGCTGTCCACTGTGTCACGGCCGCTGGCCACCGAACCGAATATCCACAGGGCTCGTGAAGGTGCGCCCCAGGACTCGTGGTGGTCGCGGAGACGTTGCACCAACGCATCTGGGCCATTCAGCCAAGGCCCCAGCGCCTGCACCAGCATGTGCTCGCGGTTGATGAGGTGCGTGTACGCGCGCCCGGCGGGGCGGCGCTCCACTAGTCCCTGCTCGCTCAGGTGGCGCAGCGCTGCCTGAACGGTCGCGTGGCTCAATCGAGGGGTCACCAGGTCCGCCACGCCTCTACCGGTCAATGGCACATCGGTGCGGTGGAGCACCTCGAGCACACTCGCGAGCGGTCCCGGGAACAGGCCGTAGAGGGGACGAGTGACATACACGCGCGTCCTCCAAGCATCATCGTTTGGCCAATATCTTATCCATATGGCCAGAATACTGTCCATCGATCGCGACTCACGCAACCATCCTCTACAGCCCGTCACTGGGCAAGGCCGACGCTCTACAGCGCCTTGGCGTCACGCGAGCATCGCTTCGAGCTGGGGAAGCCGACGGAACATCTCGGGGAGCCCGCGGACGCCGCTGTTCACTGCCTCGTGCGACAGCGCGAGGTCAGGGCCGGTGCTCACCTCGACGCCGGCGAG
>CAYNTU010000102.1:0-1381 GCA_964400205.1 uncultured Microbacterium sp. | reverse complement strand
TCGCGGAACAGGTCCCGTTCGGCCTCCCGGCGCGACCGGATCGCAGCGGGCTTGAGCCAGCCCATGAACCCCTGCGCGGCGGCAGCGCGGTTGCCTGCGTTGAAATGGCGGGTCAGCGACGCCCGGGCGATCCCGCCGGTGTTGTAGTGGAAGGAGACCAGCGCATCGAACTCGTGCGGTTCCAGCGGCGCCTTCACTGCGCGCAGCACCTCGGCCTCGTAAGCCACGAGATCGACGCGAAAGAGCCGGAACGCCTCGCGGATGCCCGCGTCCGGATCGGCGGGCATGCCGCGCGGCATGCGAGCGGGATCGGGCGGTCCGGCCGCTGCCGTGTGGCCGATGCCGAAGGTCCAGACGCCTCGGACGTCGAGATAGGGTCCGGGCACGAGTCCTTCGTGCCGGACGAGGGCCAACAGGCCCCGGTCGGTGGTGCGCATGGGATTACCTCAGAGCGAGACGAGCAGGATCAGGACGGCGATCGCGAACCCGACGCGCAGCCGGTGACCGAAGGCCTCGGATGGGCTTGCGGGATCGCAGCGCAGCTGCCGGGCGAGACGGAGCAGATCATGCATCTCTGTCGCCCCCCTTGCCGCTGCGCAGGCGGGCGAGTGCGACCTCGATGAATGCGGGTCCGAAGACGCCGACAAGGTAGGCGGCCGAGCCCGCGGCCCCGCCCACCGCCACCGTCTCGGGCGGCAGGTCGAGCCAGCGCGCGACGACGGCCATCGAGAGGCTGCCCATCCCGGCCGCGATCAGCCCACCGAGCAGGATGTGGCGGATCGCGTCGCGCAGACGCATCTTCGTGGTCAGCGCGTTGGTCGCGCCGCCCAGCGCTCCCCAGGCGGCGAGGATCACCGCCGTCGAGGCCAGGAGATCGCGCAAGGCGGCCGCAATGAATCCGGGTTCATCATTCATCGGCGCAATTCCAGAAGCGGGATGGAGGTGATCGAGCCGAGCCGCTCGAGGTCCAGCGTCACGTCGAGCGCGTCGGTGTCGAAGCGGACGGGGACGTCGAACTCGAAGCCTGCGGTGATGGCCACGCCAGAGCCCGGCGCGGCGCTGAAGGTGACGACGCCGGTCGTGCTGTCGACCGACCAGCCCGACACCTGCTCGACGCCCGCGAGCGCGACGCGCGATGTACCCGCGACCGGCTTGGAAATGGCGCGCGTCCAGGATTCCGCTCCCGAGGCGTAGCGCTTCACCAGTTGGAATGCCGTCGTCGCGCCGTCGCCGGTGCCGATCGACTGATCCGGGGGCGATGGTGTGCCGGAGGGCAGGCAGGACTTGTGGTCGCCCCAGTCCTTGAAGCGGAAACCGTGCAGGCGACCGTTGCGCGCCTCGAAGAAGGCGACGACCGCCGCCAGATCGTCGGCGCGGCGGA
>CAYNTU010000101.1:0-1396 GCA_964400205.1 uncultured Microbacterium sp. | reverse complement strand
TTCGCTGCATCCCGTTCGACCAGCCAGGCGGGGAGGGTGATTGCATCGCCTGCGGCGGGTCATCGACTGCCCAGGCGATCGTGGCGAGGGCGTACTGAGAGGCGCAGCCATATCTTGACTTGCAGGATTGGGGCCTCCAGAATCCGCAACGGACAGGGGCGCTATGGGAGCGGCTCAGTGATCAATCCGTACCAGGTTCCCCGGCCGGCGCCATGTCGAGCAATGCGATGTGCGTCGACGAGCTTCCCGAGCCGGAGCTTCAGCGTTGCTCGGGGCACATTGGTCACCTCGACCAAGTCGGCCATGGTGGTCCGCGAGTGCTGCCTCACGTGTTCGATGATAAGAAGGTCGATCGCGTCGAGATTCCTCTCGCTGGTTGCCGCTACGATGGCTTGCTCTGCCTTGATCCGAAGATGCGTTGCCTGCCTCTGCAAGGCCGAAAGGAAAAAGTCGAGCCATGGCTGCCAGTCAGGGAACTCATCCCGCAGTGTCATCTGGGTGAGTCTGAGCGTGCGGTAATACTCGCCTTTGTTGCGCTCCACGACACTCTCCAGCGAACTGTACGGAACGTAGGAGTACCCCTCCTTCAACAACAGCAGTGTGGTGAGCACCCGGCTGATGCGTCCATTTCCATCCTGAAACGGATGGATGTGCAGGAAGGACACCACGAACGCGCCTATCACCAGCAGCGGATGATGAGGTCCATGCGCAAGCTGTTGTTCTGTCCAATCGACCAGTTCCGTCACAAGGCGAGGCGTTTCAAACGGTTCAGCGGTTTGAAACACGATACCCAGATTTCTGCCATCGGCATCGAATGCGGCTACCGCGTTGGATGTCGTTTTGTAGGAACCGCGATGCCAATCATCCCTGATGCTGTGGGCGAGAAGCATTCGGTGAAGCTGCCGGATTGTCGTTTCGGAAAACGTCATGGCCGTCCAGCCATCAAAGATGGCGCGCATAACCTCGGCATACCCGGCAACCTCCTGCTCGTCGCGGTTCTGGAACGACCGAACGGCGAGGTTGGAAAGAAACGCATCGACCTGCGAATCAGAGAGATTGCTGCCCTCGATCCGGGTGGACGATCCGATACTCTCGATTGTGGCAACATGAAGCAGTCTGGTCAGAGATTCCTGGGGCATGGTCCGTAACGCTTGCCATGTTCCCCTGAACTCATCGATGGACGCGATCTGCCGGACCATTGATGGACTTACTTGAAGCGAGTCGAGATTGGGCATGTCCTGACCCTCGTTAGCCAATTCGTTGGCCAATTATAGCCAATTCGTGCCCCGAACCACGGGATCGCCCAGCATACTGGATTGTTTCATGACCACCGACCCTGTCATCTATCTCGACGCCGACGCCTGCCCGGCGAAGGATCTCGTCTACAAGGTGGCGG
>CAYNTU010000100.1:0-1430 GCA_964400205.1 uncultured Microbacterium sp. | reverse complement strand
GGCAGCTCGCCCGCATGATGATCGCGCCGGCGGTCGAGCTCGGCGTCGAGCTGCGGGTGCTCGCCGAAGAGACCGGCATGGCCGCGTCGCTCGCGGCGACCGCGGTCGGCGACTACCGCGACGCCGACACGGTGCTGGCGTTCGCCCGCGACGTCGATGTCGTCACGTTCGATCACGAGCATGTGCCTCAAGAGGTGCTGGGCGCCCTCGTCGACGCCGGGGTCGCCGTGCGTCCCGGCCCCGGAGCGCTGCGGTACGCGCAGGACAAGCTGCTCATGCGCGCGCGGCTCGAGGAACTGGGGATGCCGCAGCCCGACTGGGCGGCCGTGTCGACGCCCGAAGAGCTCGGCGTCTTCCTCGATGCGCACGGCGGGCGGGGCGTCGTCAAGACGCCGCGCGGCGGCTACGACGGCAAGGGGGTGCGCGTCGTGTCGGCGCCGACCGAGGCCGACGACTGGTTCGCGGCGCTCGCCGAAGACGCGCGCGGCGGCGCCCTCCTCGTCGAGGAGCTCGTCGACTTCACGCGGGAGCTCGCCCAGCAGGTCGCGCGCCGGCCGTCGGGGCAGGTGCGCGCGTATCCCGTCGTCGAGACCGTGCAGCGCGGCGGAGTGTGCGCCGAGGTCATCGCGCCGGCGCCGCACGCGAGCGAGCGGGCGCTCGAGATCGCGGCGCGCATCGGCGTATCGATCGCCGACGGCCTGGGAGTGGAGGGGATGCTGGCGGTCGAGCTGTTCGAGACGACCGACGAGCGGCTCCTCGTCAACGAGCTCGCGATGCGTCCGCACAACAGCGGCCACTGGAGTCAGGACGGCGCCGTCACCGACCAGTTCGAGCAGCATCTGCGGGCCGTCCTCGACCTTCCGCTCGGCGACCCTTCGCCGCGGGAGGAGTGGTCGGTCATGATCAACATCCTCGGCGGACCTGCCGACGGCGGCCTCGATGTGCGCTTCGCCGCGGCGATGGCGGCCCATCCGGCCGCGAAGATCCACACGTACGGAAAGGACCCGCGGCCAGGTCGCAAGGTCGGCCACGTCACGGTCGCCGGCTCCGACCTCGACGACGTCGCGTACGAGGCCCGCGCCGCGGCATCCCACTTCGTCGACTGAGCTCGTCGAAGTCTGAGCCCGCCGAAGTCCGAGCCCGCCGACGTCCGATCCTCCTCGAATCGGGCCGTCCGCCCACTCGATTCCGCGAGACTTCAGTCGTGCACCGAGACTGCGGTCAGCAGTTGCAGTCTCGGTGCGCCGATGCAGTCTCGCGGGTGGTGGGGGGCGGGGTGGGTGGTCGGGCGGGGTTGCGGAGACGAGGCGCGCGCCGTTGCGGGGTTCTTCCAGCGTCGCGGCCTAGCCTTGTCGGGTGACCCGGCCGCTGCACACCTCCGAGGCGCCCCTCGTGGGCGTCGTCATGGGCTCCGACTCCGATTGGCGCGT
>CAYNTU010000099.1:0-1441 GCA_964400205.1 uncultured Microbacterium sp. | reverse complement strand
CGTATCGCGCCGCCGAGGTCGTCGAGGCCTGACGCCTGCAGGCATCCCAGGTGACCGACCCGTGTGGGTGTCACCTGGGACCCTCCGCCGCGTCCATGCCGCGTCCGACGGACGCCTCGTGGACCGGCGGCCATTTCACCCACGGTCCACTCGCTGAGGACAGATCCATGGAGACCGCGTCATCCACCGTCATCCGTCGCCCTGAACTCGTCGCGCCGTTGCCTGTCCCGACAGGGGAGAGCGCTCGAACACTGACCGTGGCCGCGGTGTACCACCTGTCGGAGACCGGCCGGAAGGCGTCGCTGCTCCAGGGCGGTGATGGCCACACCGTGCAGCGGCTGCAGGTGTCGGTGCCGGCGAACCGCCTTCACCTGGTCGCCGTGAGTGACCGGGGTGAGGCGCGGCTCAAGTTGAGCCCACGATTCGAGGTCGATGAGGGGCAGCGCGTCCGGCGTATCGAAGAGCCGCCGTCGTACGACGCGCCGCCGACCATCGACCACCTGTTCAAGGACGCGGCCCGCAACCACGAGTTGGAGTGCGCCTACCAGGCCGAACGCTCCGCCTGGCGCACGAAGCGGCGCGACGCCGAACGCACGTGGCGCAACGACGTGGCCGCCGCGTTCCTGGCCGATCCCGCGCAGCGTGCCATGGTGCACCCCTCGCCCTCGCCCTCGCGATGCGTGCTGGTGACGTCGCAGGGACGCGTCCAGTTCGACGCGCATGACGAAGACCTCCCGGCACGTGATGTGCCGGCGGAAGCGCACCGCCGGTTTCGCGCCGACCTCCAGCAGGCGCGTGCGCACAAGCAGGTCGAGACCACTGAAGGGCTGCGCGTGCACGAGGCACGGAAAGCGGCCATCGCCGCGTGGGTGGACGCGCACGGGTCCCCAGAGCAGCGTGCCCGGCACGCGGCTGGACTGTTGCCCATGAACGAAGCCATCGAGGCCATGACCGACGAGGCCTTTGCCCCGCTCGCCGCGTATCCACGCTACCAGCGTGACGGCGGACGCTGCCTCCAAGCCTTTCTGCGACAGTCGCCGCGCTACGCCGAGGCGGTGGTGACGCCGACCGACTTCCGGTCCAGCGGACGCAAGGCCGTCACCGCGACCGCCGCGCAGTGGGCCCGGTTGCAGGAGATGCAGGCCGCGGTCCCAGCCGCCAGGCTCGCCTTGCACGTCCGAGAACTGACCTGGCTGGTCGACCCCAAGGCCCCGCGCCTGATCCAGCACACGCTGGTCGTCACCCAGACCGTCCGTCCCCTGGTGTTCCGCCGCGAGTACCACGCGCCGGATGCAGAGGCTACTGCCATGGAGCACACCGCATGACGCACGCGTAAGACCACGCACGCACACCGTTCGGGTTTGTTGCTTTCCTGTGGCCGCCCTGGCCACCCCTCCACGGTCGTTCCGCGACGTGGAGCCCGTCTCCCCCCTCAACCGCC
>CAYNTU010000098.1:0-1445 GCA_964400205.1 uncultured Microbacterium sp. | reverse complement strand
TGCGCGGGACCTCGCCGCGAAACTCCGCTGGGCACAGGACAACCCCGATTCAATGCGGGAAATGGGCCAGCATGCCCGCCGTGAGTACGAAGCGAAATACACGCCCGAGCGCAACTACGGCCTGTTGATGGATATCTACCGCCAGGCCATTGACCAATCTCGTAGTAGTAGGCCATAATACCTACGGGACCAATTCAAAAGTACTATTCCATAAGGGGCCATGACCCATGCATATGCTCGTTACCGGTGGCGCCGGTTTTGTTGGAAGTCATCTCGTCGAGCACCTGATTGAGGATGGGCATCTCGTCACGGTGGCCGACAACTTCCTCACCGGCCAGGCGTCCAATCTCGACCACCTGAGCCACCTCCCCCAACTCCGGCTCATTCCGCAGGACATGTCACAGCCGCTCCGATCCGAAATCACGAACGAACGCTACGACCGGATCTACAATCTCGCCAGCCCGGCCAGTCCACGTGGCTACTCTCGATATCCCATCGAAACCCTGCTCGTCAACGCGAACGGCACGCACAACGCCCTGGAGCTTGCGCGCCGGTGCGGCGCCCGGTTCGTCCAGGCGTCGACATCGGAAGTCTATGGCGATCCACTCGTTCACCCCCAGGTCGAGTCCTACTGGGGCAACGTCAATCCCAATGGCCCGCGCGCGTGCTATGACGAAGGCAAGCGCTTCGCCGAAGCCCTCGTCATGGAATACGTCCGGCAGCACAACGTCGACGCCCGCATCGCCCGCATCTTCAACACCTACGGCCCTCGCTCTCATCCCGCCGATGGCCGCGTCGTCCCCAATTTCTGCCTCCAGGCCATTGAGGGCAAGCCGATCACCATCTATGGCGACGGCTCGCAGACACGCTCGTTCTGCTACGTGGATGACCTTGTACGCGGCTTCCTGCTCCTGATGGAGGTCGACGGCCTCGCCGGGGAGGTCATAAACCTTGGCAACCCGGAGGAACACACGATCCTCGACTTCGCCGAACGTATCGCGGCGATTCACGGGCAACCTTCGCCAATCGTGTTCGAATCGCTCCCGGCCGACGATCCTCAGCGCCGCCAGCCAGACATCACCAGAGCCCGGCTGCTCCTCGGCTGGCAACCAGAAGTATCCCTTGACGAAGGTCTTCGCAAAACGCTGATATTCTTCGAGGAAGCGCGTGCCATCATGGACCGCGTACCTTGACCGGAGTATCTGGCGCCTCCAGGGAAAGGACCAGGCCGCCACATGGCAACGCACGTCGGCAATTCCGGTCAATCTCAGGCGCTCATGCTCATGTATCACTCGGTGAGCGTCATGGATCCAGGCAGTCTGGATCCATGGGGGGTCACGCCCAGGGCATTCCGTCGCCAAATGCGCCTCCTGAAAAAACTGGGATACCGGTCCATCACGGCCAGCGAGCTCGTTGACGCCTGGAACACAAAGAGGTATGTCGGA
>CAYNTU010000097.1:0-1445 GCA_964400205.1 uncultured Microbacterium sp. | reverse complement strand
GTGACCACGGTCGCGATGGCCTCCTGGGCGCGATCGTTGTGCTCCTGGATCGAGATGTACGCCGCTTCCAGGGCGAAGGCGAGTGCGCCGTAGCGTTCGCGAACGGGCTCGACCCTTGGCCAGATCAGACCCGCGCTGCCCGACTTGATCAGGTTCGGCAGGATCGCCGCCAGCTCGTCGACGGTGAGGTCAAGAGGCGGAGCGTCGGCGCGCCACGCCTGGTAGTGGGCTCGGGCAATCAGGCGACCCAATTCTTCTGGCGAATACGATGGCAACGCAAGTCTCCGCGAGAATTCACAACTCTTCGGTGCAGCGTACCATGACTTCCCGCGGAGATGCCGCTGCCGTCGTCTGGCGGTTATCGGATCTGGGGCTGAAGACCGCCGTGTCGAATCAGCGGTCGGCTTCGACTGAGCCGCCGCACGTGGTAGCGACGGAATGATGCGACGCGCGGCAGCGCCAACCTTGCCGGCGGCCCCGAGCATGCGGGATTGATGCCGTCGGCATCGGGGCTCCCCAGGCATTGCATTCAGCTTTCGTTGTCTTGGCACACGCCGAGCGATATGACCCAGTCACGGGAAAATCATGACTGGCAGACGCCTCCGCCGGCTGGGCGAGAGCATGCCCCTTCCGTGCAGCACGGCATATCCGGGCCACATTCCTGGTCGAATTTGGCGCAACCCGATGCATGTGCGGTTGCCAGTGGCGCGGTCACCGACACGATGGCCGCGCCCGCCACGGTCGTTCGCTTCAGCACCTTCCTTCGCGACGATCGCGTACCCAGGGGACCATGTGTTTCCGGCCACCCTTGCAGCAAATCCAGGTCCGCGAGAAGCCGGAGTCCATCCTGCACATCGCGTTCGCTCACGTCTCCGGCCAGCTCGGTGGAACATTTGGCCGTGATGGATTGCGCATCGTGAAGTCCATCGCAGTTACGCCAGATTGCCTTCGCGAGCGGGTTGAGCGTATGCAGGGCATGAACGCGTTCGTCATACACCAGCATCTCCTCAGCGGAGTCCGTGACGACCAGATCGTCTTCTCGCGCCACCGGGCAAGTTCCATCCCCATCCGTGTTACTCACGAGCCGTTCCCTTCCCACACAACGATTCGCCGAAGGTCCCATGCCGATTGTGTTATGGTTCTCTGCACTCAGAATATCAGACATGGGTGAGAAGTACTAGCTGAACGTACATTACTTGCGGATATGCAGCTCCTGATTGTTACCCCCGTGATGTGTCGAACGGTGTCGCGGCCCAAATAGCCAGGTGAATGTCAGGATGTCGCACCCAGCCAATCGGCCAGTCGAACAGGTTGAAGCGGAGGCGTCCATCGCCTACACTATGGGTCGCGACATGTCGGCGACTTCCGGCACCTGTCGCGAGCGAGCATCTTGGACTGGACGGCGCGTGCAGTTGATTCCAACCAATTGGCAAGAACCTGGCAAG
>CAYNTU010000096.1:0-1460 GCA_964400205.1 uncultured Microbacterium sp. | reverse complement strand
GTGTGACCGATACCATGCTCGGTAAAGGAGGCACCATGAGCACGGATGCCGCGAACTGGGCGTACGCCGAAGACTTCATTCCGGAGGATGCGGTGGTGCTCGCCGCGCGCGACGCCGCCGATCAGTTGGGCTGCGTCCCTGTGCTGCCGGGCGCCGCACGCGCCTTGCAGCTCTTTGCCGGGGCGCTTGGCGCCAGCACGGCCGTGGAGATTGGCACCGGCGCGGGCGTCTCCACCCTCTTCTTGTTGCGGGGCATGACGCCCGACGCTGTGGTCACCACCATCGACCAGGAACCAGAGAACCAGAAGGCGGCCAAGAAGACCCTCGCCGCGGGCGGGTTCGCGCCCGAGCGCGCGCGGATGATCACGGGCCGCGCGCTCGACGTGCTGCCGCGTTTGGCCGACGCCGCCTACGACATTGTGCTCATCGACGCCCGCAAACAGGAGTACCCCCAGTACCTGGAGCAGGCAGTACGGCTGGTGCGTGTGGGCGGGCTCATTGCCATCGACAATGCGTTGTGGCACAGCCGCGTGCCGGACCCGGCCCAACGTGATCCCGACACCACGGCGGTGCGCACCACCCTCAAGGCGGTGCGGGAGAACGAGGCGCTAGAAGCCGTCCTGCTGAACGCCGGCGACGGGCTGCTGGTAGCGCGCCGTTTGTCGTAACTTCTACGCGTGGCGTCACTGCTGCGCGTGGCGTAACCGCAGCGTCGGGCAAGAAGCCGCGCCGCGAGCGCCGCGCTATACTTGTATAGCAGGAGGCGACCATGGCAACACGGCAATTCAATCTCAGGCTCGATGAGGAACTCGATCGGCGTCTCGAGGCGCTCGCCGCGCGCACCGGCCGCAGCAAGGCCTTCTACGCGGGCGAGGCGATCCAAGGCTTCCTGGACGACTGGGAGGACTACTTCCTCGCCAAAGACGCACTCGACGAGTTCCGCGACTCCAACGCGGAGGCGATTGACGTCGACACCATCGACTTCGGAGCGCTCGGGGCGTGACCTTTCGGATCCAGATCACGCCCAAAGCGCTGAAGCAGATCGCCAAACTCGACCGCAATGCTCGGCTGCGCATCGAGCGTTTCCTCAAGGAGACGCTTGATCGTGAAGACCCCAGGTCACAAGGCAGAGCCCTCGTCGGGGAGCCGTTCTGGCGGTACCGAGTGGGTGACTATCGCCTACTCGTCTCTATCAACGACGACGTGCTCGTCGTTCTCGTGGTCGCCGCAGAGCATCGCCGCAATGTCTACCGCGATCTCTGAACTGGCACGACCTAGACGTCCGCGCGGGGCAAGAAGCCAGCCGCAGCGTCGGGCGCGTGAAACCTACTGGGGCAGTGCGCCCAGGAGGGAATCGCCCAACTGCTTGACCTCGTCGGCCGTGATCTCGACGACCAGGCGGCCGCCGCCCTCGAGCGGTACGCGCATCACGTAGCTGCGACCCTCCTTGACGACCTCCA
>CAYNTU010000095.1:0-1460 GCA_964400205.1 uncultured Microbacterium sp. | reverse complement strand
GGACGGCAGCAGCGCTGGATCACCATCGAGAACCGTCACCTCGGGCTGCACGCCGCTCTACGCACGGCACCGACAACGACCGCGCCGGAGCTGGTGGACACCAGCGCGCCGTCGACGACGCTGGCCGAAGCAACACTGGCGTTTCAGCGGCAATGGCTGCAGCGCGCGCTGGCGGCCAGCGACGGCAACCTCGCCGCCGCCGCGCGCAGCGCCGGCGTCGATCGCAGCAATTTTTTCCGGTTGTTGAAACGGTTGGGGCTCTATGCACCCTAGGGAACTTCTGAAAAAGTCTCTCAGCCCATTGAGGCTCTTCGTCATTCTGCGCGGAGCGAAGCGTAGTCGCAGAATCCATCCGGTTGCTTGCATTGACCATGGATTCCGCGACTACGCGCGGAATGACGAAAACCGGACTCAAGGCTTATTCAAAACCTGCCTGCCTCGTCAAACCTCGGCCCAACCGCGACTGCGCTGCATTTCAAGGCGACGCAGAAACTCCTGCATGACCAGACGATAGAGCTCGTCGCCGATGAATTTGTCCTCGACACCGCGATCGATGCTCGGGTTGTCGTTGACCTCGATGACCACCGCACGATTGCCCTGCTGTTTTACGTCAACGCCGTAAAGCCCATCGCCGATCAACTGCGTCGCCTTGATCGCCGCATCGAGCACCGGGCGCGGCACCTCGTAGGTCGGCAGCGTATCGAAGCCGCCGCTCTGCGCACCGTTGTCGCCGTGTTTGTATATCTGCCAGTGCTTTTTCACCATGTAGTAACGGCAGGCAAAAATCGGCTTGTGATTCAGCACGCCGATGCGCCAGTCGTATTCGGTGTACATGAACTCCTGCGCCAGCAGCAGCGCCGAATCCTCGAACAGCCGCTCCGCCTCGACGCGGAACTGCTCGATCGTTTCGACCTTGGCCATGCCTTTAGAGAAGGCGCCATCGGGAATCTTCAGCACATGCGGAAAGCCGAGCTGCTCGATCACCTGTTTTTCAAGGTCGCTCTGGTCGCGGGTCAGGATCAGCGTCTTCGGTGCCGGCACCTTGTTGGCGCGAAACAGGTCGGCGAGATAGATCTTGTTGGTGCAGCGCAGGATCGAGGTCGGGTCGTCGATCACCACCATGCCCTCGGCCTCGGCCTTCTTGGCGAAGTGGTAGGTGTGGTGGTCGATCGCCGTGGTCTCGCGGATGAACAGACCGTCGTACTCGGTCAGCCGCATGTAGTCCTTCTTCTGGATCAGCTCGACGTTGATCTGCAGTTCGCGACCGGCGCGGATGAACTGCTTCAACGCCGACGCATCGCTCGGCGGCAACTGCTCGGCCGGGTTGACCAGCATCGCCAGATCGAAACGGTAACGGCGCCGCGATTTTGGTGCGCGCCAGATCTTGCGACTGAAATGATCGAGTGCATCGGCAAACGCGGTCTGTTCATCGTCGGTCAGTTTGGCCGGTGTCAGCGGCT
>CAYNTU010000094.1:0-1470 GCA_964400205.1 uncultured Microbacterium sp. | reverse complement strand
CGGCGTGCTCGGCGATGCCCTCGGGCCCAAAGTCGGCGGGGATGGCGCGCAGCAGGGCGACCTCGTCGTCGGTCAGCGCCCGCGCACCAGGCACCGCACCCGTGGCGCACAGGTGGATGAACCACTCGACCTCCACGTGCAGCCGTTGCCGGTTGAGCGCCGGCTCGGACAGGTGGTCAACGAGCGGCGCCACCGCGGGCCGGTACCTCCCGTCCAGCGGGCCTAGGGCAATAGCAGGGCTGAGGTCGGCGAACGGCGTCCAGTCAGTCACGTTCCTATTCTTCCACGGCGGGTCCGTTATCCACAGGCGGCGCCATTTGCCCGACGCTGTGCGGGCTTTCGCTCGTATCTTGCGGGGCATGGAACAAGACCTGGCAGAGGTGCGAGTGGCGCTGGCGTGGGCGGGCGAAAACCTCGAGATCGCGCTGGCGCGCGTCCGCGCGGCGCAAGGGGTGGAGTGGCAGTCGGTGTTTGCCACGCGGTATCGCTATGAGCTGTCGGAGGCGATGCGTAGCATCCGCGGGCTCGCATGGACGCTCGAGTCGCTTCGCCACAGCTCTGGATTCAACCCTGGGCCCGGCGGCGGCTGATGGAGCCCATCTGGTCAACCGGCGGGGCGGGGAGTGAGCATGCGGTGCTCGCGGATCTGGAGTGGGCCACGGGAGTATTGCGCGAGGCTGCGGCGGATGTGGGCGACGCGGCCGACATTGTGGTGCGCGCGGGCGTGGCTTCTCACGCGATGATGGCCGCGCGCCGCCTCGAGGGCGACCTGCTTGACACTGCACGGCGGGTGCGGGCAGTCGCGGACGAGTACCTGGAGGCGGAGCGCAACGCGCGCCAGAAGCTGTCGTGGTGGAGCCGCGTGGTCGAGCAGGGTGCTGATCATGTGGGCCGCGGGGTGTGGGCGGTGCGGGCGGCGAGCTGGGCCACGTGGTTGGTCTCGCCGATGCACGAGGTCGCCCGTGCGATGGGCGGCGACCCAGTCGCGAACGCCCTCTATCCGGGCGCGCCGCCCACCACCGCCAACGTCCACGGGGACTCCGTGGAGGCCGCGTTGAGTGTTCCCGGACACGAACAGTTCGCGGAGCTCTTGGCCATGACCCTGTGGGTGCTGGAGCGCCAACTAGGTGAGCCGATGCGGCGCAGCGTGGTCGCGACTGGCGAGGCGTGTGAGGTCGGACCCGTCTCACTCGAGGCGATCATGGCGGACCTGCACCGCGTCGAGCATGCGGGTGGCGGTGAAGTGCGCATCGCGCGCTGGACGGACGCAGACGGCGTGGTGCGCCGCGTCGTCCTGGTGCCCGGCACGCAAGACTGGTTTGTAGCGTCGGGCAATCCCTTGGACATCCAAGCCAACCTGCAAGCCATCACGGGCGGCCTGCCCGACGCCGCGCAGACCGTTGTCGCGGCGCTCCGTGCCGACGGGGCCGGGCCGGACGATCCCGTGATGCTCGCAGGGCACAGCCAAGG
>CAYNTU010000093.1:0-1475 GCA_964400205.1 uncultured Microbacterium sp. | reverse complement strand
CCACAAGTCCATGCGCGCCAACGGGCTCCTCGAACGCAAGATTGGTGAGGTACTGATGCACCGACAGCCCCGCCGCGGACGCCTCCTCGTGGTACCGCGCGGGCACCTGATTGGCGACGTACCAGGCGAAGATGTCCCCCACCCCCGACTGCCCGGCTTCATAGCCGTAGTAGCCAGCCATGATGCCGCCGTCCACGACGCCGCACATGCCTGGCACCTCGGCGAGCGTGGTGCCGTTCATGACGTGGCATGTGGACGTGCCCATGATGGCGAGCATCTGTCCGGGCTCCACTGCCTGCGCGGCGGGCGCGGTCACGTGGGCATCGACGTTGCCAACCGCCACGGCGATGCCTTGCGGCAGGCCCGTCCACTCGGCGGCTTCAGCGGTCAGGCCGCCGGCACGGTCGCCCAATTGCCCGACGCTGTGGTCGAGTTTGGTGGCGGCGAAGCCCCTGAAGTCCGGGTTGAGTGCGGCCTCAAAGTCTTCGCTGGGGTAGGCGCCGTCTTGGTAGATGCCCTTGTATCCAGCGGTGCAGGCGTTGCGCACATACTCGCCGCAGAGCTGCCAGATGATCCAGTCGGCTGCCTCGACCCAGCGGTCAGTGCGGGCGTAGAGCTCGGGGTCTTCCTCCAGCAGCTGGAGCGCCTTCGCGTACTCCCACTCGGACGAGATGAAGCCGCCGTAGCGGGCGATCCACGGCTCCTTGCGCTCGTGTGCGGCGGCATTGATGCGGTCGGCTTGCGCCTGGGCCGCGTGGTGCTTCCAGAGCTTGACGTAGGCGTGGGGGCGGTTGCGGTATTCGCCCACCTCGCACAGCGGGGTGCCGTCCGCGAGGACGGGCATCGGCGTGGACGCGGTGAAGTCGGTGGCGATGCCGATGACCGCGGCAGGATCAACGCCTGCGTCGCGGATCGCGGCGGGCACTGCGTTGCGCAGCACGTCGCGATAGTCGTTGGGATCCTGCAGCGCCCACTCGGGAGGCAGCGCCTTGCCCGAGGCCGCCAAGGCGGCGTCCATCACGGCGTGCGGGTAGTCGAAGACTGCTGTGCCCAGCTCCTCGCCATCGGCCACGCGCACCACGACGGCGCGGCCGGAAAGCGTGCCGAAGTCCACACCCACCACGTACGAATCGATCCGCTGATTCACCCAGTCCTCCTCGACCAGTTGCCCCGAACGCTACTCGGGCTCGCCCGAATGTTATCGCTAACACTATACGATGCGGCAAGTCGAGACTGCGCACGATGTGGCTCATGGGATGGCTCGCGGAACGGCTCATGGCGCGGGGCAGGGGCCGCCGCGCGCAGCCTTGCGCGGAGTGAGTTCAGGGGTTCGTGTGCAGCCTCTGTTGCGCAGCCGTGAGGCCCTCCTCGAGCACTGCCTCCACTGCGTCGGCCGCGTCCGCGATGAGCAGGTCGAGTTCCTTGCGCTCGGCGGCACTGAACGGCTTGAGCACAAAACTCGCGGCGTCCTGGCG
>CAYNTU010000092.1:0-1485 GCA_964400205.1 uncultured Microbacterium sp. | reverse complement strand
ACGTCGAGCGAGCCGCGATGCTCGCCGACGGCGACATGTCACCCCCGCCCACGCTGCTCGCCCGTCTCGGCATGACGTGAGGTGCCGATGATCGGCTTCTGCGCTCAACGAATGGGAGCCATTTTGGACACGCGAAGTGCCCTACGTCGTAGGAAGAGCGGTCGTCTGATCAGCTGGTGGCCTCTCGCTCCAGGGCTGCTTGACAGCGGACGTCTCCGCGTCGGTGTTGCCGAACCAAGCCACGAATCGCCAGTGGCTGACGTGGCACACGGATCACCAACGGTGGTCTACGTCCAGCCGCCAGACGATACAGAGCCCGTTGGTACGCGCCACGACACAAGCGACAACATACGGTACGCCCGGACTAAGTCTTCCTCCCTTGCCTGGAGGTTATCGAAGAGACTATGACGCACGACCCAACCAGGAAGTCAGATCCAGTCAGTCGCCGAGGTTGGTGCAGCGTGACGGGCCCGACCTGGTACGGATTTCCGATGATACAGATAGCGGGAATAGTCGCAGCAGTGGCAACACTAGTGTAGACAACGTATCCGACAAATGTGACGCGGGTACAGTGCTAGCGCCTGATTCCCGAGAGAACGAGCCCCCAACAGCGAGGCTGTGCAGTGATGGTGACCAAGGTTGCAAGTCCGGACACAAGAGTTACTACGTGAACTGGTGCAGAGTCTTTAGGCGAGAGTCGCTCTCACTGCCCTTCGGTGCCTTCGACAAGTTGGTGTTCGCGGTTTCACTCGAGCGCTGGGTCGCCTGGCCAACCGGGGTCACGTCTGTAGTCTCGGTCCCGAAGAGCTGAGTGCGTGTGGCCAGACCGACCCGGGCCATGTTTGGGAAGGTTTGTGCCTCTGCTCCGTCCGAGTCTACTGGAGCAATCGGCGGACCTGCGCCAGCTCTTTGGGAGACCCGAGCAGAACGCCGCTGCCAGCCCGGCACTCGAGCTTCAACTCAGCCACTCCCGTGAGTCGGCCGATCCATCGGAAGACACCGTCTGGAAATATGCCGTAGAACGTGAGGCTGGAGCCATAAGGCTCGACAATGCCAACCCGCACGTCAGATCGTAGGAAGTCGATATTGCTAGTCGTCCCGAATTGCCTTGTCACACCAGCGCAGCCCCTGTCTCCCTCGATCTCCAGCAGGAGAGGAGGGAACCAGATCCGCCACACGCCTCGCACGACGACGCTGACGACTCCGGCAGAACAAGTATGGCGGCCCACATGGCGCCATCCACGGCAAGAAGACCAGCAAGGAGCGCAACCAGGAAGATCACAGTAAACGTTGTCAACGAAACTGTCGTTCGGCGTGAGATTCGCATCGAAACTCTCGATTCGTTCAAGCCCCCTCCTATCCGAATGGATTGAACCAGGACCCGACTCTCCGCACGCCCGAAGGGAATCGCTCGCGCACTGCATCAGTGCCTAGTTCCCACACTCTCCCTGCGAGTTCGCTTCCACCTCCTGCACCGGCTGCGGC
>CAYNTU010000091.1:0-1518 GCA_964400205.1 uncultured Microbacterium sp. | reverse complement strand
ACTAGTAGAGTCGAGGAGTGACGCGGTGGGTTAGGTGAGCCTTGCGTGTTTGCTGACCCTTTCGGTTGCCAGTGCCCGAGTATCTCACCTTGCTCCGTTTTCACTCCCCGCTCGTCAAACCGGACGTGCAGGTCTCCCGCATCCGGCTTTCGGTCTAGATTCCCGTGCCTACGCCCACAGAGGGAGGCGACGTATTCGAATGGTCAATTGGTCCAGGCCGTACTTCTCGTACAGTTGCATGTCCGGATAGCCTTGGCCTCTCCCTTTCCGACCCCGTTTCCGTCGCATCCACCAGCGGAGCCGTCGACAGGTGTGCTGCTGCACCACCTCCCAGGCTCCCGTCACGTATCCCAGGCGAAAGTAGTTACCCCAGCCAACCAGGATCTGATTCAGCCGTTGCACCTGAACTCCCACCTCACGCCACGTCGTTGTACCACTCGTCTCCTCGCTGATCTTTTCACAGATCGCTTGGACCTTTTTCTGGGACGGGCTCGGGCCTACATACGGCCGCCCCGTCTTCCAAGACACGAGTTGTCCAAACGTGAACCCCAAGAAAGTAAACGTCTCTTCCGGCAGCTTGCATTGCCGCGTCTTCTTCTCGTTCACCGTCAACCGCAGCTTCTCCATTATCCGCCGCATCGCCGTCATGGCCTCTTCAGCCTTACCCGGCGGACAGCAAATCACGAAGTCGTCTGCATAGTTCACGATGTGAGCGTTCAGTCGCCGCTCATGACCCACTACTTTCCAGCCCAGCACGAACCGTCGCATGTACAGATTGGCCAACAACGGCGAGGCCACGCCTCCTTGAGGAGTTCCCCGCCCTTCGTCCTTGTTCCGGGTCGTTCGCGTCTTCCGACCTTCCTCATCCGTCTCTTCAACTGCCGCTTCCAGCCACATCTTGATCAGACGCAGCACACGACCGTCGCTGATCCGGCGAGCCACGCACTTCATCAGTTCGTGGTGCGGAATACTATCGAAATAACCGCTCAAGTCCGCATCCACCACCTCCGTATAGCCCCGATCCAGCCAGCCTTGCACCTCCCGCAATGCTTGATGTGCATCGTGGTTGGCTCGGTAGGCGTGTTGCTCCGGTTGCAAGTCATCGTCCAGAATCGGTTCCAGGACGATCACCGCCGCCATCTGCACCACCCGGTCGCGGATGGTTGGTATCCCCAGAGGACGCTTCTTGCCGTCCCCTTTCGGTATCCACACCCGCTTCACCGCTGCCGTTCGATACGTCTGCTCCTTCAGTTCTCGGGCCAGTTCCTCCAGCCAGCGTTCTCGCCCGTACTCCTCAATGTCTCGAAAGGTCTGGCCGTCTACTCCCGCTGCTCCCTTATTCAGATAGCATCGCTCATAGGCCCAACTCAGTACATCCCCTCGATACACCTTGTCGTACAACGCGTAGAACCGATAGCTCGGCGACTCTTTCGCTTTCGCACGCAGTACCCCCTGAAGTTTCCCAACCGTTCGGGGAGGTATTAGGCTCATCACCAATCTCCTGGCTGTCACTTCTTC
>CAYNTU010000090.1:0-1522 GCA_964400205.1 uncultured Microbacterium sp. | reverse complement strand
GAGCGTGTCAAATGGTGTGTGTAAGGGGTGGGTCTCCTTGCGAAAGGAAACACACTGTTGGCTATCGATAAGGCGTCGCGTGATGAGCGGCGTAAGGTTCAGGCGGAGGGCGCTCAGCGTCTGATCGAGTCCGGGATGCTGGACGATCTGTTCGCGAAGATCGATGCGGGCGAGGTGCAGCTCGATGGGGATGGCGGGTTCATCCAGCAGCTGATCAAGACCGGGCTGGAGCGGGGGTTGCAGGCCGAGCTGACCGAGCACGTCGGCTATGAGAAGGGCGACCCGGAGGCGGCGTTGCACGCGAACTCGCGCAACGGCTCGTTCCCCAAGACGGTGGGCACCACAGCGGGCGAGGTCGAGTTGCGGATCCCCAGGGACCGCAACGGCACGTTCACGCCGCGTCTGGTCCCGACCGGCAGCCGGCGGCTGTCGCAGCTGGACGAGATGATCATCTCGCTCTACGCCGGCGGGATGACCGTCCGAGACATCGAGCATCACCTCGTCTCCACGCTCGGCGTCGACCTCAGCCACGAGACGATCTCGAACATCACCGAGGAGATCGCCGACGAGGTGCTGGCGTGGCAGAACCGCCCGCTGGAGGCGTTCTACCCGGTGATCTATCTGGACGCGCTGGTGATCAAGGTCCGCGACGGCGGGCACGTGCGCAACAAGGCCGCCCATATCGCCGTGGGCGTCGATATGGACGGCATCAAGCACGTCCTGGGCATCTGGGTGCAGCACGCGGAGGGCGCGAAGTTCTGGGCGTCGGTCTGCGCGGAGCTCGCCAACCGTGGCGTCCGCGACGTGCTCATCGTCTGCGTCGACGGGCTGACCGGGTTCCCCGAGGCGATCGAGGCCACCTGGCCCGACTCGATGGTGCAAACGTGCGTGGTGCATCTGATCCGCAACGCGATGCGATTCGTCGCTTACGGGCAGCGTAAGGCCGTCGCCGCGGCGCTCAAGCCGATCTACCAGGCGCCGACCGCGGACGCCGCTCTCGCCGCTCTGGACGCGTTCAGAGCGTCGCCGCTGGGCCAAGCGAACCCGCGATCGGCGCAGGTTTTCGAGGACGCGTGGGAGCGATTCACGCCGTTCCTCGCGTTCCCACCGGAGCTGCGGCGGGTGATCTACACGACCAACGCGATCGAGTCGCTGAACTTCCAGCTCCGCAAGATCATCAAGAACCGCGGGCACTTCCCGAACGATCAAGCGGCCGTGAAGCTGCTCTGGCTCGCGATCTGCAACATCGAAGACAAGCGAGCCGCGGATCGGGCGAAGGAACGCGGCCTGCGCCGCGGCTCGAAACGCAAGGCCGAGGGCCGCCTCGTCGAAGGGCAAGTCGTCACGAACTGGATGAAAGCCCTCGAGCAACTCTCACTCGTCTACCCCGAACGCATCAACCGCTACCTCTAACCCCGAGACCCTGCCCGCTTACACACACAACTTGACAAGCTCTGCCCCGACCCATGGGTCGGTCCCGACCCGACCCTCGACCCCGCCTGGACAGACCCCCGCGAACGCA
>CAYNTU010000089.1:0-1555 GCA_964400205.1 uncultured Microbacterium sp. | reverse complement strand
CGTCCTGCACGTGCGGGTTGAACGCGTAGGGCGTGCCGCCCGGCGTCTCGAACACCGCCAATGCCTCCTGCCGGAGGTGAGCGCTGACACGCTCGCCTGGGTCTGGGGCGAAGAGGAAGCTGAGGTCGGCGACGTTGGTCTCGAGCAGCGCCAGCCGCCGGACATTGAAGGCGCTGTTGCCGGGCACCATGCCGAGCCACGCGTTCAGCAGGTTGTAGCTTTCCTCGAACAGGCTGCCGTCGTGGACGGCCAGCGTCTTCATCGCCTCGGCGGCC
Organism: uncultured Microbacterium sp.; assembly: GCA_964400205.1. Taxonomy (GTDB): domain Bacteria; phylum Actinomycetota; class Actinomycetes; order Actinomycetales; family Microbacteriaceae; genus Microbacterium. Next base: position 1,280 of record CAYNTU010000089.1, on the reverse strand, counting down.
TGCCGGTCGAGGGCGCGCCGCTCCGGCCCATGGAGGGCGAGCGTGAGCGAGCAGGTGCCGAAGAAGTGGCCGTTGACCTCCAGCTCGGTCAGCGCGTCGCCGAGCTGCCGCACCATGCTGCTGGCGGAGTCGTCCACCAGCATCTCTTCCGGTCGGGTCTCGGGCGTGACGTAGTTCACCATCGATATGCGCTTGTTGAAGAAGTGCCGCCGACGGGTCTGCACGTCGCGCCGCATCCGGTCGCTGGCCGTTCGCTGCCACTCCAGACACGCGATGAACTCGCCTGGCACGGACACCAAGTCGCCCAAGAGGTGGGCGAACGTCTGACTGGGTGGTTCCTTCATCGTCAGCACCTTCACGGCGTGACGTCCGACCGTGAGGTGGTCGCGGTGACACTCGACGGGCGAGTCGGCCACGAAGTAGTCGAGGTGGACGTCGTGTGTCAGCGGCGCCGCGTCCACGACGGCTGGGTCGTAGTTGGTCAGCTGCCGGAAGAAGCGGAACGCGTCCGGCTTGGCGAGTCGGCGAAGGCCGAAGTCGGCCAGTTGCACCTCGAACGCCTCGGCCTTGTGGTGCAGTTCGGCGACGACGCGGTCGACCTCATGCTCGATGAGCGTCAGGCGCGCCGTAGGTGAGAGCCAGACACGCAGTCCCTGCCTCGGCGTCCGCCCCCTAGACGCGATGGGACACTCCATCAGGAGCACCATGAACAGCTCGATCTGCGCGAGTGCGTCCAGGCGTCCGTTCAGGTCGGTGACCCGGCGCTGGATGGCCTCGTTGGCCACCGGCTGAGAGCATGGGGCCGATGCGAAGGGCGAGGCGGTCTGCTTGATCAGGTACTCGTACACCCGACAGTGCTCGTCCAAAAGGCGCAGTGCGGCTTCGAAGCGATGCGTGAGGCTCCGGCGCTGCCCGTGGGTCAGCGCCTCGGCGTCAGCGCCGCGCACGGCGTAGACCACACCGACATGGCCGCTCTTGGTGATGAAGGTCGCCTCGTCGACGAAGCCCCAGAGTGCGAGCAGGCTGTTCACCGCGCCGGCATCGCGGTAGTCCTTCAGCAGCCGCGGGACGCGCATCATGAGGCCACCTCGATGTCGACCCGCTCGTGCTTGCCGGGATCGTAGCGACGACGTGACCGCGAGGATGCGAAGAGAATCCGCAGCATCTCGGGATCGCGGTGCGTCGCCCACAGGCCGAAGCCGTACAGTCCACCGAAGACGAGCAGGCCCGCGAGGAACGAGTAGAAGAGGTTGAACGTCGCGGCGCCGAGCAGGAGCGCG
>CAYNTU010000088.1:0-1565 GCA_964400205.1 uncultured Microbacterium sp. | reverse complement strand
CCGTCGACAGTCAAAGGATCGACTCAACTGTAGTTGATACACCGATGGCAGAGGCAAATGATCGAATCAACAGCCGCCGACCGACCGCGCTTCGCTTTTAGCTATTGGGATTCGGAGTTCATACTAGTAACTATGCATAACTATGAGTTCTAGACGCCGGGGTCGACTGCGGTGTTGACGTGTTGGGCAGGTGGTTTGCCTATCGTGCGGATCGGTTCAACTACTGCGCTCGTGCAGCCAAAGATCGCTTTCTCCGCCGTGCGTCCGCCTCCGGCCGAGGATGCGGGTCAGGCGGAGCGTTCCTGGTCGAGGCGTTCCAGGATCCAGGACCGGACGAGCGTGGACGCGGGTAGGTGCTTCGCGGCAGCGACTCTCTGGACCTCGGCCTCCTCCTCGGCGCTGAGCCGGACGGAGTACACCTTCCGCCGGTTCGGCCGGCGGCCGGTCGTGCCATCGGGGTAGGGGTCGTCCTTGGTCTGTTCGGACTCGAGCCGGAGCCGTTCAGCCAGTGCCGGATCAATCGTCTTGGCCATATTCGTCTCCTTGCTGGTACAGATTGAGGTCCGCTCCGGTTGCGGGCCAGGCGTTGATGCCGTGCAGGTCACCGTCGAGGTCGCGATAGGCGATCACGACGACACCCGCCCGGCGGAACGGGAGCGGCCGATGAACCGCGAGGCTCCCATGCGGGATTTCGGGTCTGGGTCGAGGGCTAGGAGGTTCACGTCTGCCATCACCTCCTGAGTCCACTGGGGCTCAATGCCCAGGCCGTCGGGGTAGCGGTCGCCTCGTGAGCGGATGTACGCGGTGGCGCCGGGGTCCCAATGGATCACTTCGCCCACCACAGCAGCGTACCTCATGTCGTACGTTGTAGTACATTACTCGATTGCCGCGTGGTGGGGGCAGCGGGTCCCCCCCAGAGGCGGTGTTCGGCAAAGCGGCCAGAGCGCTGAAATGTACAATTCAGCGGGTGCGGTTTACCGTGGGGGTATGAGTGAGATCACCGTCAGCGCGGCGCGAGCTCGGCTGGCCGATGTCGTTGACGCCGCCCGCGTTGGGCATGAACCGGTCTACCTGACCCGCCGTGGCCGGCGGGTGGCCGCCGTGATCGACGCCGACGACCTGGACCGGCTCATCGCCTCTGCGGAGGATCTGGCCGACATCGAGGCCGCAGCAGCAGCCCGAGCCGAGATGGACGAAGGCGAGACGGCGGTCCCTTGGGAGCAGGTCAAGGCCGACCCAGGACTCCTGACATGGTGGCGGAGTTCCTGTGGCGTCAGGTCTGGTTCTTGGTGGCGTAGCGGAGGGTGAGGTCGGTGCCGGGGTAGCGGGTGTTGGTGGCGGTGAGGTGTGCGCAGAGCTCGGCGAGTGCGGTGGTGGCGCGGCGGGTGGGCAGCGGGTCGAGGGTGATGGTGAGCGTGCCGTCGCCTGGGCGGATGTCGCCGGTGGCGGCGAGGGCCTGCCGGGCCAGGGTGTGGGCTTCGTCGGCGGCGCGGGGGTAGCCGGTGTTGGTGCGGATGTCGCGGGCGATCGCGGTGATGGTGTTGAACGCGGCCATCCGGATGGCG
>CAYNTU010000087.1:0-1596 GCA_964400205.1 uncultured Microbacterium sp. | reverse complement strand
ATTTGAATCAGGACTTTTAACCAAAAAGTGTAAACTTTTTTCAGGACGAGTCACTTGTTACATGGCCCTTTGACAGTTTAATATTATTTGGACTAGTGACGTTGCTATTTTATGGACTTCTAAGCGCTTGGTACTTTGAAGTTTTAAAAACAATCAAGGACAAAGTTGGAATTGAAAGACCGCAAGAATTGACCATCAAAATATTTTTGGTTTATCTCTTAATATATCCTGTTGTCGCATCGACTATTCACATGAAATCACCGACAGAAATTTATACGATCTTAATATTTGGTAATATTAGTTTCGCAGTACTCGGACTAACTTCATTATATTTTCTATCTGACAATCTTGACAAATACTTAGTAAAGCAAAACGAGAAGTCGGACAAACTGATGACTTTTATTTTCCTGGCTGTCTATCCGATTGGTATTTGGAAATATCATGACAAATTAAAAGAGGACTGGAAAGCCAGCGCATAACAAAGGTGGCTGGCACAACTAAGAAATCCGTCATTTAGTAAAAACCAACCTTTAAAATTTGAATGAATTCGAAGGCAGTAAAGTGAACAACACGGGAGAATGGTAGTCGTGCAACAAGCACAAGTGTTTATGCCATTGTGTTATCGGTCTGACGTTTATTATTTTTAACAACACAACGTCATAAACAAGAACGTTGGCGGTAATTAACTTATGAGAAAGATTGGTTTAATAAGCTTAGGACTTTTAATACTTTACTATTGTTTGACCTTTACATCGGTTGACAGAAAGTATGAAATACTGAATGAGATAATTAAGGACAATAATTTCCGACTGGACACAATTTGCGACCAATTTGACGAAGTAGTATTCTTCGATAATAACATAGTGGACTTCGGTGTTTGGGATAAGCCTTCAGTTCAGACACAAAAACTGACAAATAAACTTTATGACATACGAGAGAATACGATCCGATATTTCTCGATTGGTGATGATAAGCCCCTAGTTTCAGTACTAGAGCCGGACTGCAATACTGAACATAAATTTTTGTATAGAATTTCGTTGCCAGTTGTTTCTTCTGACGGTAAGACTGCTTTAGTTAAGATAACAGAAGACTGCAATTGCGGACTAGGCGGACAGGGTGGAGAGTATTTGTTCAAAAAGATTGACGGGAAATGGCAGATGACGAATCAATTCAATAGCTGGATAAGTTAACTACCGCCAACAAAGGTGGCTGTTGCACAACTAAGAAATCCGTCATTTAATAAAAAACAACCTTTAAAATTCGAATGAATTCGAGAATGTTCGTTGACCCAATTGCAACGGATAGATTAATTTCAAGATACTTTAAATCATAAAATCATGGGACTGATAAGAGAGCCAAAGAATGTTGACTTTATAATTAAATCTGAACCCTGGACAAACGAGGAACTAAAAAAATTCAGTGAGATAATGAAGCAACAGAAAGAAAAACGTGCAAAACTGAAAGCACGGTTGACTACGAAGAAGCGTGATAAAAGCACGAACTCCAGACACAGTGCATAAGCAATAGTGTGATTCAGCCCACCCGAAAGGAATCATCTTATCAATGGAAGAACAGATAGCCTGCACAGATGCCGGC
>CAYNTU010000086.1:0-1683 GCA_964400205.1 uncultured Microbacterium sp. | reverse complement strand
GGAGGGCGAGGCTCCTGCCGAGCCAGCCGGGAGGGCGAGGCTCCTGCCGAGCCAGAGAAGAGGCTCGGCGGGAGCCTCGCCCCACTGCTGCGCACATCTTGGAGGGCTATAACGATTGTATCGCGATGAGGTCGAACGAGGAGCCACCATGATTATGCCGCAGCCAGCCCCTCCTTTCGCCCAGGAGACCCTCCGTCGGTTGCCTCTGGCCGAGGCCTTCTACCTTATCTGGGCTCACCTTGCCGACCAGCGACTCCTCGACGACCTCTTCGGGCAGCACCGCGGACGCTGCTACGAAGACGCCATCACCTTCACCCAACTCGTCCACGTCCTCGCCGACGCCTTGACGCGCTTCAAGGGCAAGGGCCGCGGGGCCATCCGCCAGGCCGTCGAGCAACAGCGGCTCGACAGCCAGGCCCGCGCCTTCTACCTCAAACTCGGCCGGCTCCCCCTCCCCCTGGCCGAGGCCTTCCTGGCGCGCCTGACGCAGGCCCTGACCGAACTGCTGCCGGCGGGATACCACCTCAACCGGATGCCGGTGTCCCTGGCCCCCTTCGCCGTCGTCGTCATCGACGGCAAGAAGATCAAGAAGGCCGCCAAACGTCTGCTGCCGACCCGCTCGGCCCCGGGGAAACTCTACGGCGGCAAGATCCTGGTCGCCTACCTGCCGGCCACCGGCCTGGCCGTGGCCATGGCCGCCGACCCCGACGGCGAGGCCAACGACATCCGCCTGGTGCCGCGCCTGATCCCCCAGGTCCAGGCCGCCGTCGCCGGCCCCCGGCTGTGGGTCGCCGACCGGCAATTCGGCGACCTGACCCAACCGCCACGGCTGACCGCGGGCGGGGACCACTACGTCATCCGCTACAGCAAGCGCGTCTGCTTCGAGGCCGATCCGCAGCGTCCGGCCCAGACCGGGGTGGACAGCCAGGGGCGCACGGTGGTCCAGGAGTGGGGCTGGTTGGGCAAGCCCGAGCAGGGCCCGCGCCGGCTCTACGTGCGTCGGATCACGCTGCTCCGCGGCAGCCAGGAGGCGGTGATCCTGGTCAGCGACCTGCTGGACGAGGTGGCCTACCCGGCCGAAGACCTGCTGGAAGTGTACCTGAGCCGCTGGCAAATCGAGGGCGTATTCCAGCAGATCACGGAAGTGTTCGAGTTGCGTTCGCTCATCGGCAGCCGTCCCGAGGCGACGGTGTTCCAGGCATCGCTGTGCCTGGTGATCTACAACGTGTTGCAGGCGGTCCGCGGGTACGTGGCTGAGGGTCAACAGAAGGCGGTGGCGAAGGTATCGTCCGAGATGCTGTTTGAGGACATGAAGAAGGATCTGATCGCGCTGCACGAGGTGCTCAAGCCGGAGGAGTTGCTGCCGCTGCTGGACCGGGAGCCCTTGGGCCCGGTGGCGTTGTGCGCGCGTCTGCGGGAGTTGCTGTGCGGGCTGTGGTCGAGCAGCTGGGCCAAGGTGGTCAACAAGAAGCCCCGGCCGCGTCTGAGCAAGGTCAAGAAGTCTGGAGCCCACACGTCGGTTCACAAGATCCTCCAGAAGGAAAGGGAACGGGCCAGGAAGGACAAGACGCCCGCACCGACAACGCAGTAACATGTGCGCAGCAGTGGGGCGAGGCTCCCGCCGAGCCAGAAGAGGCTCGGCAGGAGCCTCGCCCTCCCCAAACCAGAGAAGAGGCTCGGCAG
>CAYNTU010000085.1:0-1721 GCA_964400205.1 uncultured Microbacterium sp. | reverse complement strand
CTAACCCGCATTTCTCACTAAATAATAAAACCGGGCCGCTTGGTGGAGGGTAGGTGTTTGTGACGCAAGCACTTACTTCTCACCCAAAAACGGCCTCGGCATGACACAGTGTACTCCAATCTCCTTCGCTTTCCAAGAACTGGGCCGCCGCGAGGTGGTCGCCGCCTTCGACGGCGGACGCATCACCTCCGATGCCGGGGCCTTGCTCCTCCGCGAGGTCGATTCCCAGTTCGGCTTCCTCTCCTCCCTGGCGACCTGCTTCACCGATCATCGCGACGCCGAACTCATCGAACATCCCCTCCTCGACCTCCTCAAGCAACGCATCTTCGCCCTGTGTCTGGGCTACGAGGATCTCAACGATCACGATCAATTGCGGCTCGATCCCGTGCTGGCCGTGGCCGTGGGCAAGACCGATCCCTTGGGACTCGACCGTCTCTCCGAGAGCGATCGCGGCAAGCCGCTGGCCGGCAAGAGCACCCTCAATCGGCTCGAACTCACCCAGGTCGGCGCGGATGAAGGGAGCCGCTACAAGAAGATTGTCGCCCATCTGGGCCAGATCGAGGACTATCTGGTCGACATGTATTTGCTTCAGAATCCCACCCCACCCCAGCAAATCATCCTCGACCTGGATGCCACCGACGACCCCCTCCACGGCCAGCAACTCGGACGCTTCTTTCACGGTTACTACGGCCATTACTGTTATCTGCCGCTGTACATTTTCGTGGGCGATCACCCCCTGGCGGCCCTCCTGCGGCCCAGCCGTATCGATGCCTCGGCCGGGTGTTTGCCCCACATCGAGCGGATCGTGAAACGGCTTCGCGAAGTTTGGCCTTCCGTGCGGATCTTACTCCGCGGCGACAGCGGCTTTTGCCGGGATTACTTGCTGCGTTGGTGCGAAGAGAACCAGGTCGATTTCCTGTTCGGACTGGCCAAGAACAAGCGTTTGCTTCGGATCATCGGAGCCCCGATGCAGGAGGCGAAAGAAGCATTTCAACGAACGGGTCAAGCATCGCGGGTCTTTGCGGATTTCGAGTATCGAACGCACAAGACCTGGCGTCGTTCCCGGCGAGTGGTGGGCAAGGCCGAGCACATCGTGGGGGATAAAGCCAATCCCCGCTTCATCGTCACGTCGTTGTCGGCAACGGAGTTCGCGGCCCAGGCGTTGTACGAGCAACAATACTGTGCGCGAGGCGACATGGAGAACCGGATCAAGGAGCAACAGCTTTATCTGTTCGCGGATCATTTGCCGTGCGAAACGATGCGAGCGAATCAGGTGCGTTTGTATTTCTCGACGGTGGCGTATGTGGTGATGAGGGCGTTGCGGGAGTATGGCTTGAAGGAAACGCCGCTGGCGAAGGCCCAGTGCGATACGATCCGGATGCGGTTGTTCAAGATCGGGGCTCGCGTGACCGTCAGCGTGCGACGGGTGGTGGTGTCGATGTCGGAGGGATTCACCTTGCAGGAGGTGTTTGCTCAAGTGTGGGCGAACTTGCGAGCCCTGGTCGTAGTTCGGCCCGCGGTCCCCGCCAGTAGTGGATAGCGAACCGAGATTGGTGAAAACGGTCTGCGCAGGCCCCGCCCGGGTCAAGGGAGAAGGTACGCCTCGATCGCCCTTCGCGGGCAAAAAACGCTTATTTTTGGGGTTCAAGCGAGTCAAAACGACCTCCCGAACCCCAAAATTTGACCCCCCAGCCAGGCATATCAGGCAACCGTCCCAGCAA
>CAYNTU010000084.1:0-1768 GCA_964400205.1 uncultured Microbacterium sp. | reverse complement strand
GTTCGAGCCGCGTCCGGATCGGGGCGTCGTGCGCGTTCTGCTGGTCGCCTTCGGCGGGCGGGACTGGATGGGTCTGACGCGAATGCGGTCCGGGCCGTCGGGAGGCGCGTGAAGGCGTGCAATTCCGCCAGCCAGTGGGAGCGGCTAACGTCGGTGGTGCGCGAAGCGGAGGATCGGCCTCGCCGAGACACCCGCCGAGGCATGATCGCCCGCCGCGAGTGGATCCGCGAGGGCCGGATACTGCGCTTCACCGAGCCGGAGGCAATGGAGATGCTGCTGGACGGGATCGAGTGTCAGTATTGGGGGGCATAACGCTATTTCAAGATGAATTATTCGATTCGGAGTAAAGCGGTCTGCTTACTGAAGTACCGTCTGTTCTTTCTGTCGACACATCGAACGCACCTGTCCTTGTAACTTTTTACTTTCTGAGTCAAACCTTATGCATCAATAATCCAGTTTGCACCATTAGCGTTCTGAATCACCTTTATGGATTTTGTTCTGGTAAACGTAGCGACAAACGAATGATGGACGCTAAGAATATCTTCCTGCAACTCTTGATCATCTTCAATTGTCCGCACCTTAAGTCCCATATCTCTACATTTATCGACTAAAAAATGATGCGCGTGCTCTGTTGTTCCCATATAGTCCATCAAACTATCGATAATTGAAGTCGCCTTTCTCTTCGGATCGACTTCATTTACTAACATATTGTTGCTTAGCCATGCAGTCACCATTTCACGACTTCCGGCTACAGATCGTTCGCAATCTAGAATAAATGCCGGAGCATACTTAGCAAAAACTTGCTGATAAACTAGCTGCTTGAGTGGCTCAATCTTTATCTCCTTTATGGCTTGATCCACCTCTGCAAGGACTCCCATCGCAGGGTATCCCTTAACTTGCGGATCGGTTGGACCGAGACACGAATGCTTTCCCATTAAAATCTCACGGCACGCGCATGCCACCATTGTTCCAGCAGACATCGCCATGTGCGGAACTATTGCCCGTATGTCAGTTCCGAACATCTTATACAAGTACTCCACAAGGGCGCGGGTTGCTTCTGTTCCGCCACCTGGAGTATGAATAATGAGATCGAGCCCGCGTCGTCTGTCGACGTTGTGAACAACCGCCATCAGGCCATTCATATCAAGATCGGAAATTGCTGCTTCGGGGTGCATCCGCCCGTCCGCACTTCTTTTCTGCAAGAATCCAGAGTAGTAGGCTAATACCGTTCGACCCACTCTAGCTTCAAGTTTCTTTAGATATTTTAACCTGATTTCATCACAAACGTTTGGCTGACCGTTTTGATTAATTTCTTGATTTATCTCGTTCCAAGTCGGCATTTTTTATTGTTGTCTCCGAGCAAACTGATATTGGAGTGAACTCCGCATAGCCAGAAAATGCAAGGGATGAGCCGCCAAGTGCTTCGCCCAAAATATCTCTATCAATACCAGCAGAACGATCTTCCGGGAAAAGGCCGACGGAGCGCAGCGAATCGATTCGTCCGGTCATGTCAGGCCCCTGCGATTGATCAAAGTGATTCGCAGGAGGATACCACCGAAGGAGTCAAGGATCAAAAGCTATATCCTCCAAAAAGATTCAGATGTTACGAGCGAAATAGCTGGCGTCCAAGCTTGTCAGCTTCGTGAGACGGACCGAAGCCGTCAAGCCACACGGCAAATGTCGTCCGCCGTCCGCCCGTTGACACCGCCCCGCCCCGCCTATATCTCGCCCAAATCGGCGCCTGCCCAGGTGGCGGAATGGTAGACGC
>CAYNTU010000083.1:0-1770 GCA_964400205.1 uncultured Microbacterium sp. | reverse complement strand
CGAACCGCGGCGACCCGGGGTTGTGGGCTTGTACTTACGAATAGCCATGATGTTCCTTTACCCCCGTCAGACTGCCGAGGTGAAGATGTCGATCGTGCCCGACTTCAGCGTGACAATTGCGTGCTTGACGTCTTTGCGCTTGCCGGTGCCGAAACGGGTACGACGCGCCTTACCGACGCGGTTGAGGGTGTTGACCGATGCAACCTTGACACCGAAGATCTTCTCGATAGCGAGCTTGATCTCGGTCTTGTTGGCGCGGGGGTCAACGGTGAAGGTGTACTTGCCCTCGTCGATGCCGGCGTAAGCCTTCTCGGAAATGACAGGGGCGAAGATGATGTCGCGCGGGTCTTTGTTCGCTGCGGTAGCGAGCGGGTTTGCGCCGGTCATGCTGAGACCTCCTGGCCGGCACCCGTCTTGGCCGCGATGAACGCGTCGAGGGCACCCTTGGTGAAGACGATGTCGTCTGAGACGAGCACGTCGTAGGCGTTGAGCTGGTCGAACGTGAGCACGTGAACCTCAGGAAGGTTACGAACGCTCTTGATGGTGATGTCGTCACCACGCTCGATGACAACGAGCACGTTCTTGACGGCACCGAGCGACTTCAGCACTGCCGATGCAGCCTTCGTCGACGGGGTGCCTTCGATGCCGAACGAGTCGATGGCGTGGATGCGCTCGCCACGGAAGCGGTCGCTCAGTGCACCCGTGAGTGCTGCAGCGATCATCTTCTTGGGGGTGCGCTGGCTGTAGTCACGCGGCTTCGGGCCGTGGACGATGCCGCCACCGGTCATGTGCGGTGCACGGATCGAGCCCTGACGAGCACGACCGGTGCCCTTCTGCTTGAACGGCTTGCGGCCTGCACCCGAGACCTCACCGCGACGAAGCGTCGAGTGGGTACCCTGGCGAGCTGCGGCGCGTTGCGCGACAACAACCTGGTGGATCAGTGGAACGTTGGTCTTCGCGTCGAAAACCTCAGCGGGAAGCGTGACCGAACCGGTCTTCTTGCCACCTGCGGCGACGACGTCGAGAGCGAGAGTCTGCTCAGCCATGATGCTTAGCCTGCCTTCACTGCGTTGCGGACGAATACGACGCGGCCCTTGGCACCGGGAACTGCACCCTTGATGAGCAGCAGGCCCTTTTCGGCGTCAATAGCGTGCACCGTCAGGTTCTGTACGGTGACGCGCTCGTTACCCATACGACCGGCCATGCGCATGCCCTTGAAGACACGGCTCGGGGTCGACGAAGCACCGATTGAACCGGGCTTGCGGTGGTTACGGTGTGCACCGTGTGATGCGCCAACACCCTTGAAGTTGTGGCGCTTCATAACACCAGCGGTGCCCTTACCCTTGCTCGTGCCGACGACGTCGACGAGCTGACCAGCTTCGAACAGCTCGCTTGCGAGCAGTTCCTGGCCGAGGGTGTAGTTGGCGGCATCCGCGGTACGGATCTCGGTCACGTGACGACGCGGGGTCACACCAGCTGCCTCGAAGTGAGCAGTCAGCGGCTTGGTGACCTTGCGCGGGTCGATCTGACCGTATGCAATCTGAACGGCGTTGTAGCCGTCTTTCTCAGGGGTGCGAATCTGCGTGACAACGCTCGGCGAAACCTCAACGACCGTGACGGGAACGATCTTGCCGTTCTCGTCCCAGACCTGAGTCATGCCAAGCTTCGTGCCCAGAAGGCCCTTGGAAACTTTTTCGTTAATGCTGACCATCGTGACCCCTACAGCTTGATCTCGCTGTTGACGTCTGCCGGGAGGTCGAGACGCATGAG
>CAYNTU010000082.1:0-1786 GCA_964400205.1 uncultured Microbacterium sp. | reverse complement strand
CGGCGGTACCACTCTATGAAGCCGGAAACAGCACAGTGGCTGCGTGATGCGCTCGCGACACCTGATACCTTCTCGACCCCTAGAATCACGAGTTCTTGCTTTACCCTATCATGATTGGCGCGTGGAATCCTCCGCATACACTTGAGGCATTCGGATATGATGGGGAATGCGCAGTCCTCAACTCGGGGGTATCCATGAGCAACCAGACGTTCCATCGCCCCATCCTCACCATTGGATACGGCAATCGCGCGATTGGCGAATTTCTGACGATCCTCCAAGAGTATGACACTCATTTTGTCGGCGATGTCCGGACAACCCCATACTCACGCTTTGCTCCCGACTTTTCACGGGAACAGTTGATCGAGCACTTGTCACGGATCGGAACGAAGTACGTCTATTTGGGCGATTCTCTGGGCGGCAATCCGGACGACGATTCCGTTCGACAAGCCAATCGGTCCGGTCAGAAGCACTATGTGAACTATGACCGAGCGATGGCACTCCCGCCATTCCAGGCAGGTATCGCCAGGCTGTTTCGGGCGTGGGAAGCAGATGTTGGCCTGACCTTGCTCTGCAGTGAGGCGAAGCCGGAAGCCTGCCACCGGGCACGCCTCATTGGCGCTGCCCTTGATGATACGCCAATCGAAATCATGCATATCGACGAATATGGCGAACTCCGCAGCCAGGCCGAGATCATGCTAAGGATTGACAGCGGCCAAGCACTACTACCGGGTCTGGGCCTCTCGTCGCGCGCGGCCAGATCTTCCAAGGCATTCGAGTGAGTCTACCCACCCCATCCCACGCTGACGCAGGCAGAGTGCTGATCACAGCCCGAACGCGAGTCAGCGATCGCGACATCTGCCTGGGTGGACTCGATCTCGACAGCAACCGCTGTCTCCGTCTCTCGGCGGCCAACGGATCGAATTTCTCTCACGATGTCCCATTTGCTGTCGGGAGTATTTGGCGCATCACATCTGCACCACGTCCGAACTGTCCGCCACCTCACGTTGAGGATGTGCATGTCCAGAAATTCGCTCACATCGGAATCTCACCCACCCCCGGTCGACTGGTGCTCGACAAGTCCGAGGATCTTCCGGTCTGGCGTGGTGGTCTGGACCAACTCTTCGACGGTCTCCTCACACCAGACAGACGACCTGGTCGAGAATTCGCCAGCGGTCTTTTTGTGTTCGCTGGCAACCCGGTTCCTGCAATGAGTTTGGGCTACTGGTTACCGGACCGCGACCTGCGTGTGACTACAAGCCGACGTCGTTCTGGACGCACCGGCCAGGATGTCTACTACGTCGATCAGTCGGGGCCGAACGCGACTGTCCGCATCGTTCATTCGGGCCTGATGCCACTGCCACGTGTGATTACTTCTGGCTCGGTCGTCAGCGTCTCGCTTGCGCGCTGGTGGACTCCGAAAGATGACAGCGACCAACGTTCTCGATGCACACTGCAGATTTGCGATGTGCTAACAACCGTCGAACAGTGACGCGGCCACCCCTATTTGAAGGAAGATGATGCACTTCTTTACTTTAGGTGTTTACGGTTTTACACACGACACATTCCGGGATGCCCTCACCACGTACCGGCCCGGCGTCTTCATCGACACCCGCCGACGGCGCGGGGTGCGCGGTAGCCAGTACAGCTTCGCCAACAGCCAGCGACTCCAGGCCCTCCTCGCAGAATTGGGTATTCCGTATATCCATCGCATGGATCTCGCGCCACCCGAATCGGTCATCAAGGCGCAGGATGCCGCCGACCACGCTGCGCACATCGCCCGGCACGA
>CAYNTU010000081.1:0-1864 GCA_964400205.1 uncultured Microbacterium sp. | reverse complement strand
CGCCTTCCGAGGCGATGCGCAGCGCTGTCGCCTTGCCGATACCACTCGCACCACCGGTGATCAGGGCCACACGGCCATCGAATCTATTCGTCATCTCGCTCACTCCTCACGTCTGTGGATCGAACCCACAACGGGTTCTGCATCTGCTATTGACAACGCCTCTATCGCCATTTGTATTCCAATGAATGGAAATCGATGGGTCTGCCGGATCGGCTGTGCACCATAGCCTGGTGCGGTCGCTGGTATAGATCGAGCGTGATGGTTAGCTCCCGAAGTTGGTCGGCTGCGACCTCTTGCGAGAGGATCCGCTGTTCGACTTGTGCGACGATGCGCGCGAGCGTCGATCGAGCTGCCGACGAGATGCCCCAAGGCTGGCCGGGAAGCGCGTCGATGGCATCCTGCGCCGCTAGTCGCGCGTTGAGGGCCGTGGGCGTCCAAACGCAGGGGAGGGTCCGGATCTGACGTCGCGCCGGTGGGTCGGCACCTCCGTCGTCGATCCAGCGCTGGATCTGCGTGCCGAGAACGTCGTGTTGAGGATCTCTGCGCTGGGTGCCGTCGGACTCATCCCCGCGGGTCCGGCTTCGGCTCGCCAGACGGCGACGCTTCCCAGAGCCGGCAGTCCTATGCGGCGTCGGCATGGCTCTGACATTCGACGCAGGCGGCAGCGTGCGGCAGGACCTCGAGTCGCGCGGGAGCGATCTGACCTCCGCAGCGGGTGCAGCGGCCGTAGGTGCCGGCATCCAGCCGATTCAAGGCGGCGGTGATCTGTTCGACAACCAGACGGGTGGATGCCACGGTCTGGTAGCCGACCGGGTCGACGCTCGGCAGGGCGCGGGGGGCGAGGTCTGCGAGGAGGTCGAGGCGTTCCTCGAGTTGCTGCTCGAGCTGCTGGCGGATGTCGACATTCGGGTCCTGGACGGTGTGGGAAATGTGCGTCATGACGGCTCCTAGAAAAGGGAAACGCGCCGCAGATGCGACGCGCTGGTTGACCGGAATACCCCTTCGGGAGGAAGGGGGTCTACGGGGGTGCAGCGCGCGAGGTGGCACGGATCAGCCGGCCACCGGCCGCGGTACGCCGGGGCGGAAGAACCTCGTGCCGGGCACCGCCGATGTCCGCTGCGCACGTCACCACGGAGGCGTCGAAACAACGCTCCGAGGGGACGAGGCAGAGGATCCGGGTCATGGCCAACACCATAGCCGAGGCCGCAGAAAAGGCAAGTCGTCGCGACTCGAGCCCACAAATCCCAGGTCAGATGCCCGATTGACTTCCTCCAGAAGATGGCTATGGTCGAAGGTTCACCGCCAGCCAACAAGGGGAAGCGAGAACCGATGTCCGGTAAGACACCACATGAACGCGACATGAAGAAGGCCGCGAAGATGTCGATGAAGGAAAAGCGTGCGGCGAAGCGCGAGAAGCGCGAACCGAGCACCTTCATCAAGCCGCGCAAGGCCGCGAGGGCTTGATGAACATAGCGGGGCGCCGACCGCGGTGCCCCGCTCCTGAATGTTCCTCAGCGGGCCCCATCCGTCCGGTTCAGCGCACGCGAGCGTGGCGGCGTCCTACTGCAAACGAGTTTGCGAGCGCGAGGACCGTGACGGCGGGGGTCGACCCGCCCTAGTCCTCGATTACCGGGCAGGGGTCCCCCAAGGGTCCCCGAGCATTTCGAGGATGCCGATACGGCGCGCTCCTAGAGTGCATATAGTGCGTGGCGCGTGACCCGCCGCAGCGCGGGAATTCCCTGGTGAGGCAGGAGATCCGCGTGGTTCCGCGGCAGCGCGGGCTATGGCAGCGATCGGGGAGAGGAGCACCGATTTCACCCTGCTAAGGTGGAGTCCTCGTAAGGGGACCGAGGGTTCAAATCCC
>CAYNTU010000080.1:0-1870 GCA_964400205.1 uncultured Microbacterium sp. | reverse complement strand
GACGACGACGAAAGCCCTTAACATCACCGACAGACATTAGATTTTCTCCTTGTAAAAGTTATTTACGGAAGTGCGCGGCTGATAATCAGGCGCTGACGATGCGGCGGAAGATCTCGTCGAGGCTCGGCTCCGAGCGGTTGCCGTCCTCGCGAGAGGAAGGAACAGAAAGCTTGGCCTGGGGGTAACGACTCGCGATATCCAGCATGCGTTTGTAGATGTAGTTAAGGAAATAGGGACTATAGTTCTTGTTCTTACAACACTCCTGATAACGAGTGAAACGCTCAATATCCCTCTTCCACCTCTCCTGCTCCAGGTTATCCATAAAACGCTTGTGCGAATAGTGGGGCATATGTGGACTCCATCATGATAGGAAGTGAGCATTAAAAAGAGCACCAACTAATGGGCGCCCTCCTGTAATGCTCACTTTGTTAGAGGCCAGCATCACAACTAGCTGACAGTCATGGGATTATGTGAGGTTTCATCTGTGCTTACGTTTGCCTACCCATGTCTTAGTGGTGTCAAAAAATTAGCAGATCGTTGCCGAAGTCCACTAGGTTTTTGTTTGGTCAACACCATGAGGCGCACCATTTCTGATGCGCCCTAGCTACTGACCAGGGCGGACGGTCATGCGGGCTCCGGGCGGGCGGTCATGGCACCCTCACCGAATAGCGCCGACCGCACTTCAGGCAGCGGCATCGTGCGTGCTTTCCGTCCGCTCGGGTCCACGAGCACCAGCCATAGTGCGGCTGATGCATGAGCCAGCACCAGAAGCGACCCATTCAGGCCACTACCGGGAAGTAGGAGATGGTCAATCCGTTCGCCTCGACAAACCAGCGGGTGACTTCCATGGGCTCGTTGACTGCGGAAGTCTTGGCGTTGGAGCGGGCGATCTTTTCGGCGCGCTCCTGCGGCAGGGTCATCGGGCGCGCCTCCACCACCAGACGTGGACCGCGCCGCATCGGCTCACGAACCAAAGCCGCAGCCTGTCGAGCGGGCTCATCTGCCACTCGTCGCCATCGAGAAGGTTCGACGGGCCCAGGAGCACGGCCTGCACCTCGTCGCCCTCGTCGTCGAAGAACTCGCCCCAGCGGCTCGCCTCGTACCGCTTCCCCGGAGTCAGGAAATAGCGGTGCGCGTCGGGGATCGTGTTGGCCCAGATGATGAAGGTCGTCACAGCCTCCCCTCCCCCTCGTCCATTCCGGCGACCTGCCGGCTGGGCTCCGCCTGCTGCGCGGCCCATTCGAGGGCGGCGCGGCCATGAAGCGGGCAGTCCGCGATGATCCACCAGCCGTACTTGGCGCCGTCGCCGTTGATGCCCTTGCCGTGGCTGTTGTCGATGATGGTACAGGTGCAGCCTGCCGCCACGGCAGCCTGCGAGCCGGGGTTTGGCCGCAGTCCGCGTTCGTGGATAAAATCATTCATTGTAATTCTCCTGACATGAGAAGTATGCAGACGCCCTAGCGCGGGCAATGAGGAGGGAGGCAGCGGGGTGTCGTCTAGCACGATGACGAAGAATGCGAGGTATTAGGACAAGAGTGTTGTTGTGGTAGAACTCGACGCCATAGTCCTCATTGAACCAAGGGCTAGGGCGCTCAAAATCACGTGGGACGATAGTTGAGGGGAGCGTCAACCTTATGGCACCCCTGACACTGCCCGGGTGATACTGGGCCTTTACTTCAACCTCTGTGCCAGGTATGTAGGGGCAACCGAGACCATCGTGCTCGCACCAATCAGTGTATAGGTGCTCCGTCATTTTAGCCACTTCCTTGTAACATTATGATAGGATTAGTTTTTCGTCAACCAATGAATAAAAACCCATCAGAAAAACCCTTCCATAAAGGTAAGGTGCTTAGCCCCCTCCCCACTAAAG
>CAYNTU010000079.1:0-1897 GCA_964400205.1 uncultured Microbacterium sp. | reverse complement strand
GCACTTCACGCCAGGGATCACCTCCCCGAACTCATCGCGGCATTCACTTCCGAAGGCGATCCCTGGATTCGAGCTTTCCTACTCATGTCGCTGGCCGACGCCCAACTGATGGAGGCGGCCCCTTTCTTTTTGGCCATCCTCCAGAGCGATGAAGAGCCCTTCGTGGCCTATGCCCACAACGCCCTGGAAGCCCTGGAAAATCCCGACTTCCGCACCCCCTACTGGAAAGCAACCGACCGGCCGCTGGCGACGTCGCCCACGCTCCCCGAAAGGTAGAAGCGGGAAGGGTGGACTGTAAGGGTGAATGGAATTATTCGTGACACTAGGCTGATTTGATAGTGTAATAAAAATTGGAGTTATAAAGCGGAGTAAAAACGCCCATGTACCGTGTTCGTATTTCAGCTCGAAAAATTTATTGGCCTCCATACTGCGCATGTTGTTGTCAACCTGCAGATGTTTCGACACGACTAACCCACACCAGAATAACGGGAACTCGTGTAGTAAAAGAAACACAACGCGGATGGGATTTGCCGTACTGCAGACAATGTCTTGAGCATATCAAGATAGCAAATAGACTATATGGGTGCTCAAGGAAAATATACCATCACTCGCTTAGGCAGCCGCTCGTAATAATCCTACCTGTCGCCGGGTTGGATGCTCAGGCTCCATTTGGGCAGCGTTTCCGATCGAATCAACCGTTGGGCGATGGGACGGAACAGAGATTTCGTCAGTCGAACCCCGCGTTCATAGATCGTGGTGATTTCCCGAACCAGTGGATGAATTCCACGCCATGTCATCGTTTCGGCCCATTTCAGGACCGTCGCCGTCGTGTTCAACAACGCCCCGTTCCAGTGTTGTTCCAGCACGCCCCAACAACGTTCGATCGGATTGTACTTGCTGTGATACGGCGGCAAGTATACGAGTTGTAGTTCCACTCGATGACGATCCACGAAATCCACCAGACGCTTCATAAACTGCGTCCGCGAACTCGACACTTCCGGGCCATTGTCGAGTTCGATCTGGATTCGTTGCACGCCGGGATAGCAGACCTTCCGCTCGTCCCACCAGCGTTCCAGGCCATCGGCGATGAAGTCGCTGGTCTCTTTCGAGTGACCGAAGAAGAACAAGGGTTGATGGATTGACCTGGTCCCACGGTTGAGTTCGAGGATGCCGAGCGGGACGAGAACGGCGTCGGGGCCCATGTCGTGATCGACCGCCTTCACGGGCGTCGGGGAGCGAGCCACGCCGCCGCGGCAGAAGTCGCCGACCTTTACTTTGGCCTTGGTATCGATGGAAATCCTCAGCGTGTCCGGTTCGTTCGCCGCTTGGTTGCGGGCGGCGTGGACCTGGGCGAAGATAGCGTCGGTCTCGGGAATTTTTTTTCGGGCCGGGCCTTGAGAACGGAACGCAACCGATAGCCCAGGCGGTTGAGGATGCGGCCCACGGTCTGGCGGCAGGGGACGTGATCCTTCACGTCGTCCTGAGTTTTCAAGACCTGGTGAACTGCTTCGGCGGTGACGCGGGTGTAAGCAAGGGTGGTCTGGAATTTGGGATCAGCCTGGACGGTCGGCTCGATGAGGCGGTGGATGTGTTCGGCGAGGGCGGGACATTGGTCTTCGGTCTTCTTGCGACCGCGAAGGTGGCAGGCATCCAGGCAGCGGATGCCGGTGTGGAGTTCGTTCAGGCCGGTGTGGACAGCGTCGCGTCCCCAACCAAACACCCGTTCGGCGCGGCGGGCGGAGCCGTCGCAATACTTGAGAGTCATCTCCGCTTGGAACTGCCGCCGTTTGTAGCCGGTGAGCAACGCGGCGGCGGTTTTCAGGCTGGCGATAAGGTCTTCCGTGAGTGCCTGCATGGCTTGTCTCCTCCGTGAGACACACCTTCTACCACAAAAGGC
>CAYNTU010000078.1:0-1921 GCA_964400205.1 uncultured Microbacterium sp. | reverse complement strand
CCTTCCTGGTGCAGCAGCCCAGCGGCTATTGCCTGCCGTTCTGCCATCACGACCGTTGCCGGGGGAAGCGGCTGGCGGATGCCCCAGGCGTCTTCGCTCGCACGCTGGCCATCAAGCCGCTGAAGAGTGGCCCCACGCTTCGAGCTGGCGGCGATCCTGTCGAACCCGAACGCACCCGCCGGGACATCAGTGAACTGGAACCCGGCCACGCCATTCTTGACGCCGTACGGGCGTTCCTCGCGCGGTTCGTGTCCTACCCGTCGGATCATGCCCACACCGCCCACACACTTTGGATCGTCCACACACACCTTATGGATCGGTGGGATTCGACCCCGCGCATCGCATTCCTCTCGCCCGAACCCGGTTCGGGCAAAACGCGGGCGCTGGAGGTGTCCGAGCCGCTGGTGCCGAACCCGGTTGTCGCCATGAACATGTCAGCGGCCTACCTGTTTCGCAAGGTGAGCGATCAGGCGGGCCGGCCCACAGTCCTGTTCGATGAGATCGATACGATCTTCGGGCCAAAGGCTGGGCCACACGAAGAGGTTCGCGGCTTGTTGAACGCTGGGCATCGTCGTGGCGCGAAAGCCGGCCGCGTCGAAATGCAGGGGAAGAAAGCGGTGCCCGTCGAGTATCCGGCCTACTGCGCGGTCGCGCTGGCCGGGTTGGGCGATCTTCCCGATACCATCCTCACCCGGTCAGTGATTGTCCGGATGCGGAAGCGCGCGCCTGGCGAACGGGTTGACCCCTGGCGGGCGCGCATCGAAGAACCCAAAGCCCACGAGCTGCGCCACGACCTCGAAGACTGGGCCCACGCGGTAGCCGACCTTATCCACTGGCCCGATGACATGCCGCCTGGTGTGGAAGACCGCGACGCGGATGTGTGGGAGCCCCTAATAGCGATCGCGGATGTAGCGGGCGGTAACTGGCCCATGCTGGCCCGCGCGGCCGCCACGGAGATGGTTGCGGCGACAAAGGCACAACCCCTAACCCTGGGTGTCCGGTTGCTCGCAGACCTGCGCGCCGTGTTCGGCGATGCGGACAGGATGGCAACCGATGCCATCCTGAAGGCCCTTCACGCCATGGACGAAGCACCCTGGTCTGAACTTGTGGCCGGTAAGCCGCTCAACCCGCGCGGCCTGGCCACCCGGCTCGGCAAATACGGAGTGAAGTCACAAACCGTTCGCGTTGGACCCGGCGAGAAAGACACCGCCAAAGGGTACCGCCGGGAGGACCTGGTGGACGCTTGGAGCCGGTACCTTCCTCTCCCCTCCCCGGAAACTGCGTCACATCCGTCACAAACGTCACAGACAGCAAAACACCCCGCCAATTCAAGGGGAAATGTGACGGATGAAGCAGGCTCACAAGCGTCACAAACGTCACGAATCCACACGCAAACGTCACAGAAATCCCCGGACTCAGGCACGAATCGCCCGAATGTGACGGGTGTGACGCATGTGACGGACTTTCCGGGCAGCAGAGAGAAAGAGCCTGTTCGGCTTCATGCCTGTGTGGAGTGCGGCGCGCCCGTGAATGGCCCCGGCCTGTACTGCTCGAAGCATTCCGAACCGCTCACCCCCACCGGCACCGATGGCGCCGACGACGTGCGGAGGTACTGACCATGACCGCCAATGGCCGGGAGATCACCGGCATCCTCGAAACCAACAACGTGGACCTGTGGCTCGAAGGGGACCGGCTGTGCGCCCGGTGGACCGGCGAGGGTGAGATGCACCCTGGCGCCGATGGATTCATCCGGCGCTTCCGGAATGAGATCGTCGCCACCCTGCGAGAACGAGAGAACACCCACACCGAAGGGAGCCGTGCAGCATGACTGGCACCCTCGACATCAAGGCCGAAATCCGCGCCCGCAAGAAAGCCCGCAAGCTCGGACTCCTCGACCCGCCCGCCCCGCCGGTCATCGAGC
>CAYNTU010000077.1:0-1922 GCA_964400205.1 uncultured Microbacterium sp. | reverse complement strand
CCCTTGTATGTTGAAAATGGATAGCGGTGGCTGCCCCCGGGCTGGCCCTTGGTCGCTCGACCGCTTTGTAGTACGGGTGCGCCACCGCCGTCCGCTGGTCCGGTCCGCGGTGTTTCGCGAACGGTTACCTGGGGGCTCCCCCGCATACAAGGCTGCGGTTCGCGGCCCCGGCCCAGCCGTCCGTATCGTCTCCCGAGAGGAGGGTGATATGCAAGTGGTCCCCACTCAGTGGGTCGGCATCGATGTCGGCAAGGAGACCCTGGTCGTCACGATCCTGCCCCGTCAGTCCACGTTCACCGTGCCCAACACCGCCGCCGGCCATCGGCGCCTGGTGCGCGCGTTGGACGCGCAGCCCTGCTGCCTCGTCCTGGAAGCGACCGGTCGCCATCACCGGGCCGTCCAGGCGGCACTGGTGGCCGCCGGTCATCCCCCGGCGGTGATCAACCCGATGCGCATCCATTACTTCCGCAAGAGCGACGGGCTCCAGGCCAAGACCGATGGCCTCGATGCGACCTTGCTCGCGCGCTTCGCCCAGGAGAAGCGACCGGCTCCCGCGGTCCCGCGCACCGAGTCCCAACTCCTGCTCGCCGAGCAGGGGCGCTATCGCGACTTCCTGGTCCGGACCCGGAACGCCTTTGTCAACCGGGCCCAGGAGGCGATGCCACGCGACCTGCGGCGGCGGCACCGCACCATGATCGACGCCCTCCAGCGCCAGATTGACCAGACCACCAGGATGCAGGAGACCACGATCCGCGACGATCCGGCCCTGGCGACCACGGCGACGATCCTGGGCTCGGCGCCCGGGGTCGGCCCCGTGACGACCGCCGTTCTGCTCGCCGAACTGCCCGAGCTGGGCACGGTCAGCACCAAGGCGATCGCCTCGCTGGCCGGGGTTGCGCCGCGCGACGACCAGAGCGGGAAGGCGGACAAGCGCAAGCACCTGCGTGGGGGACGGGGGCGGGTCCGGCAGGCCTTGTTCATGATGGCGTTGACGGCGACCCATCGCGATCCGGTGATGATCGCCCATTACCAGCAATTGCTGGCGCGTGGCAAACCGAAGAAGGTGGCCTTGCTCGCCTGTGCCCGGCGGATCCTTGGCATCCTCAACGCGATGGTCCGCGAGGGGCTGCCGTGGACGCGGACCAAGGTCGGGCAGGGCCAGTTCCTGCCCAGCCCGCCATGAGCTGAGGTCGGATCGCCCACGAACACCGGACGCACCGCATGGGGCAGCCCATGGGGCTGGTCACGTGTACCCGCCATCACCCCCGGCGGACCCCGAAACGGCACGTTTTGGGCGTCCGCCGGGGGTTCGCCGTCCCGATGTGCCGCGCGAGGCGGTCCCAGACCAGCCCCTGGCGCATCGGGACGGAGGGTGGTCCAGATCGCCCAACCGCTTGACTTCCAACACGGTTACTACAAACACACGGTTCAATTCGTGCACGGCGGGGGAAGCCCATACCGCAGCCACGTCTCGTCAGCGTCCAGTTCGTGCGGTGGCTGCGCAGGGCTTCCGTACTGGTGCTCGACCGGCACGCCATGGCGGTGACGTCACGCGCGGCGTGGATTCCCAAACGCCCCACCGATCACGCCCGCCCGCGCTCACCACACCCATCGGGCACATGAACGCCGCGCGACCATTACACCCCGAGACTCACGTCCGACCTCACCTCACCCTGCACCAGTACGGAACCCCTAATCGGCATCAATGCGCACGTTGCCAATCGCGAACGTGCCGATGTATGGGGTTCCCTATCGCGGAAGCATCACGTGAGGCCCACTTATGTCAGGATATCAATCGAACCAGTTGACATCGACCAAGGCCATCCCTAATCTGGCTTGCAGCGTATATGCCGCAGTGAGAGGAAGCGACGTGCCACTGACAATGCTTGGCTAACGCTTCTCGGACGACGGGCGACCATCGA
>CAYNTU010000076.1:0-2033 GCA_964400205.1 uncultured Microbacterium sp. | reverse complement strand
TGAAACCCATTCGCCTGTGACGGGAACGGAACTGTATCCGAAGGTCGCGCCCTGTCTTCGGATGGGGCGAGGATTGAAACTGTTCGTCCGGCGTGATGGTTGCGATGGTACCCGGACGTCGCGCCCTGTCTTCGGATGGGGCGAGGATTGAAACACGTTGCGGCGTCACTGCCAGTAGCAGTGAGATGGTCGCGCCCTGTCTTCGGATGGGGCGAGGATTGAAACCGCATGGGGCACCTCTACATCCAGCGCACGGTCAGCGTCGCGCCCTGTCTTCGGATGGGGCGAGGATTGAAACGAGGTCATCGGTGTGACCCCCTAGAAGTCGGGCTCTGTCGCGCCCTGTCTTCGGATGGGGCGAGGATTGAAACCCCAGCCGGGCGATCCAGCTGGTCGTCGAAGACAAGTCGCGCCCTGTCTTCGGATGGGGCGAGGATTGAAACCCGGAGGAGGCCGGTGGGCTGTATGCAACCGAGGAGTCGCGCCCTGTCTTCGGATGGGGCGAGGATTGAAACGCCATCGTGGCGACACCAACACGCCAGCGGCTTGCCGTCGCGCCCTGTCTTCGGATGGGGCGAGGATTGAAACGCGGTGGTCCGCCCACCACTGGTCCACGAACATCGAGTCGCGCCCTGTCTTCGGATGGGGCGAGGATTGAAACTCCTCGCTGGTCCTCCGATGGCATGCATCCCACGGCAGTCGCGCCCTGTCTTCGGATGGGGCGAGGATTGAAACGCGATGCTGGCGAGCGGTAGCAGGTGCGCAACGTTGTCGCGCCCTGTCTTCGGATGGGGCGAGGATTGAAACTGGCCGGGCGACACCCTGGCGTCGCTCCTGACCTGTCGCGCCCTGTCTTCGGATGGGGCGAGGATTGAAACCAGGAGTGGGAGGTCGTCCTCCCGCCAGGCACGAGTCGCGCCCTGTCTTCGGATGGGGCGAGGATTGAAACATCGACAAGCCCGGCGTTGGGTGGTTGCACAAGGGTCGCGCCCTGTCTTCGGATGGGGCGAGGATTGAAACCTTAATGGCGCGGAAACGCGCCTAGGTGCGTATCCGTCGCGCCCTGTCTTCGGATGGGGCGAGGATTGAAACCCCTTCTGTGATGTGGTCTCGGTAGGTCACGGCGAGTCGCGCCCTGTCTTCGGATGGGGCGAGGATTGAAACCTCCAGTTCGATCCCGATGGCGCGGCGTCCGAGGTGTCGCGCCCTGTCTTCGGATGGGGCGAGGATTGAAACGTACTGAGTTACATAGTTGTCACCATTCAGGTCGAAGTCGCGCCCTGTCTTCGGATGGGGCGAGGATTGAAACGAGGCAAGTATGTCGGCAGTCGGCAGTGTCGCCGGGTCGCGCCCTGTCTTCGGATGGGGCGAGGATTGAAACTTCACGGCACAGGGGACGTACCGGCTCTACTGGAGTCGCGCCCTGACTTCGGATGGCTCGGGTGGACAGACCCTCGCTTCGCTCGGGCCGTCCACCCCTTCGTTGGTCCATACGCGGTGTGCGGTTGTGCCCGGCTATGGAGATGGATTCCTGTCGGCTGGACCATGGTCGCAGAGTGACCAGGGCGACCACGGGGAGGCCTCTCTCTCCCGGACAGTTTGGCCAGCAATCCTCAATGCTGTCATTCCAAGCGTGCGAGGCAGTGGAGCGAAGCGGAACGTGATCTCTCGGCGGAGCCGGTCCATCCCGAAAAACGGGCCGACACACGCTCGCTGGTCGGCCCCTACAAACGACCGAACGGGCGCTGGACCACAACCTGTCCGGGAGAAAAGGTCACCCCTACGAAGTCTGCGGAATCGCGGAGCGAGGTGTCCGGTGGACTGGACACGGCCAGCGGCGAGTCGCCTACAGCGAACTCCGCACTCGAACTGATGTCTGGGTTCAGGTGCTGGCTGGAATCGTGCGATGATTGCAGCCAGCGATCTGACGGGCTGGTTCATTCGCTGAAATCGGCCTCGCACACCTAAGGAAGACCATTGGGCGCCATTCTCGAACACCTGCCGGCCGGCGAACGCGTCGGCATCGCCTTTTC
>CAYNTU010000075.1:0-2070 GCA_964400205.1 uncultured Microbacterium sp. | reverse complement strand
GCGCGAGCTGCAGATTTGCTCTGAACAGCCATGGTTACTTACCAGCCTTTCCGGCCTTGCGACGCACGACCTCGCCGGCGTAACGCACACCCTTGCCCTTGTACGGCTCGGGCTTACGGATCTTGCGGATGTTTGCAGCCGCCTCACCGACGGCCTGCTTGTCGATACCACTCACGGTGAGCTTGTTGTTGCCCTCGACAGTCAGGGTGATACCTGCGGGCGGGTCAACCGTCACGGGGTGGCTGAAGCCAAGTGCGAACTCAACCGAGTTGCCCTTCTGCTGCACACGGTAACCAGTACCAACAACCTCGAGGCCCTTCGAGTAGCCCTCGGTAACACCGATGATGTTGTTGTTGATGAGCGTGCGGGTCAGACCGTGGAGCGAACGCGACTCGCGCTCGTCGTCCGGGCGGGTTACCTGCACCTGGCCGTCTTCGATCGAGACCTCGATGGGGCTTGCAACGGTGAGCGTGAGCTCACCCTTGGGGCCCTTGACTGCGACATCGCGGCCGTCGACCGTAACGGTCACACCGGCGGGGATGTCAATGGGGAGTCGTCCAATACGTGACATCAGTGATCACCACACGTAGGCGAGAACTTCTCCGCCTACGCCCTTCTGGTCAGCCTGACGGTCAGTAAGCAGACCGGAGGAAGTCGAAAGAATTGCGACGCCGAGGCCACCGAGCACCTTGGGGAGCTCGTTCGACTTCGCGTACACGCGAAGACCAGGCTTCGAGACACGCTTGATACCAACGATCGAGCGCTCACGGTTCGGGCCGTACTTGAGGTCAAGGGTCAGGTTCTTGCCGACGCGTGCGTCCGAAACCGACCAATCAGCGATGTAACCCTCTTGCTTGAGGATCTCGGCGATGCGGGTCTTCAACGTGCTCGACGGCAGGGTCACCGAATCGTGGTGTGCCGCGTTCGCGTTGCGCAGACGGGTCAGCAGATCTGCGACCGGGTCTGTCATTGTCATGTGTTTTTCCTTTGTTCAGCGGTTTCGGATGCTGTTCCGCAGCATCCGACCTTCTTGATTCGTTCCCCGTGTGGGGAAAGCGTTAGTTTGCGTCTTCCGACTTGAACGGGAAGCCGAGCGCACGAAGCAGTGCACGACCCTCGTCGTCAGTCTTTGCCGAGGTCACAACCGTGATGTCGAAACCGCGAACGCGGTCGATCTTGTCCTGGTCGATCTCGTGGAACACGCTCTGCTCCTGCAGACCAAACGTGTAGTTACCGTTGCCGTCGAACTGCTTGGGGCTCAGGCCACGGAAGTCGCGGATACGCGGAAGCGCGAGCGAAACGAGGCGGTCAACGAACTCCCATGCACGGTCGCCACGAAGCGTGACGTGTGCACCGATGGGCTGGCCTTCGCGCAGCTTGAACTGAGCGATCGACTTCTTTGCCTTGGTAACAACCGGCTTCTGACCGGTGATCTTCGTGAGGTCTGCAACAGCACCCTCGATCACCTTGCTGTCACGGGCTGCCTCACCGACACCGGTGTTGACAACGACCTTGACGAGGCCAGGAATCTGGTTGACGTTGACGTACTTGAACTCATCCTGCAGCTGCTGCTTGATTTCGTTCTGGTACTTCGCCTTGAGGCGCGGCTGGATTTTGCCAGCCGGCGCAGCGGTTGCGGTAGCCATTAGAGGTCCTTACCTGACTTCTTTGCGTAACGAACGCGAACGGTCTTCTTCTTGCCGTCCTTGACCTGCTCCTCGAGGCGGTGACCCACACGCGTGGGCTTCTTCGTCGAGGGGTCGACAAGTGCGACGTTGGAAATGTGAATCGGCGACTCGATCTGCTCGATGCCACCGGTCGTGGTGCCGCGCTGCGACTGGCCAACACGGGTGTGACGCGTCGAGAAGTTGATGCCCTCAACGATCACACGGTTGGTTTCGGGGTTGACGTCAAGAACGACACCCTGCTTGCCACGGTCGCCGCCCTTGTCTTGCTTGCGGCCCGTGATGACCTGAACGAGGTCACCCTTTTTAATCTTCGCCATGAGTTACAGCACCTCCGGTGCGAGCGAGACGATCTTCATGAACTTCTTGTCGCGAAGCTCACGGC
>CAYNTU010000074.1:0-2167 GCA_964400205.1 uncultured Microbacterium sp. | reverse complement strand
AGAGACGAATGAAGTCGCGGTGCTCCGAGTTCAGATGATAGAAGCTCGCGCGGAATACAATCGCGGCGAAGTGGTTCGCGAATCCGCTACATTCTGGGATGACCCGCGTCGAGATGTTGCGTCGCGCCACCCAGGAAGTTGCTAGTTCCGAATCAGAACGGCATCACGGCTCACGCCGTGGTTGATACCTCGCGCGCTTTTCCCTGAGGAACGTGTCCAGATCGAATGAGTCCGTTCTCCCACTCTCTTCGCCATCGATGAGTGCCGCACGGAGCCTGGCCAGTTTAGCGACGTAGTCGTCGCCGGTAAGTGTCGAATCATTACGGTCCGGCGCTGGTTTCCTATCAAGATCGGACATTTCGGGACTCCTGTTCCGAAACCTTGAATCGCTGATTGGCACGCGCTTCGATCTGGGCCCATATCGCGTCCGAATCGACAGTCACCATGCCTTCCCGAATCTGTTGCAGGCCAACGTCGATATCCGCGCGCAGGCTTTTCAGAGCCATTTCACGCTCGACCGGGGAAAGTGAACCAGTCACGACTTTGGCGTTCGGGTGTTCTCCCAAACCGGCAGAAGACTTCACATGCGACTGCTCATCCGGAGTCGACTTAAATTTGGATGAGACGCCTCCATCGGACACGATTTCCAAACGACTTCAAGCCAACAATTGAGCTCCAGGACTCTGCTTGATCTGGACTGTATACCCAATGCGAATCCCCTCATGGTCTAGCCCTTCACAAATAGACGATGAGAATCTCGAACGTGTATTCTTAGCCGACGGAACCAGACCAAGAAATCTCCGAACGAAAGTATGACATCATGCCTAAAATCTTTGCGCTCTCTTGCCCTGTGTGTGGTGCGCCACTCGTTCCGGGCCCTGAAAGGTGTGCCTATTGCGGATCTTACATTGTCATCAAGACCGATCTCCCCAAACTTGAGCGGCACACACTCAATCAAGCCCTGATTCAGGAGCACATTTCGGGCTTCCGCAAACGAATTCGTGCCGATCAATATGATGAATAGGCCCACTATGGTCTTGGCTTGGCATACTACAGTCTAGGGTTGATCGATGATGCGATTGAGGAACTAACTCAAGCCGCAAAGTTGATGCCTGAGAACCCGAATATTCAATCTCAACTAGCAGTAGCGCTCTTCGACTCCTGGAAAGCAGGCGACGCGAGCGCCGAGCCCAGGTTGAATCAGCGCATTAATAGCACCTTGCTTCTTGATCCGGATCATGTCGAAGCCTCGATTCTCAAGATCGAAGTCCTCATCCAGATGAAGCAGCACCACCACGCTGTTGAAGCACTGGAGGATATGATTCGACGCGGAATACCGGCTGCAAGAGGGAAGTTGATTGTCCACCTGCAAGTCCTTGGGAATCAGTACCTGGATTCAAGCGAGTGGGATGATGCCGCATGGTGCTGGCGAACTCTCCGTTCGATCGACACCGATGCGGCGAGCGATCTAGCCCTGAGATTCATGACTCTCAATGCTAATTTGGCGCCGAAACAATACAGAAAGCCTCGGGACGGTCGAAGCCCATCGCGACCTGCAATGTCCTCAAACCTGGACCAGGCCAGCACCGAGAGCAAGCCTAAGCGAATAGTGCTGCTCGTCCTGACGATATTGGCGGCGGGCCTCGCTGGACTTATGCTAATGGTCATCATCGTGGGCGCTGGCGCTGATCCGGACGCAGAGCCCAGCGGTACGAGAAGTGCTGTTGGCCTGCTCGCCTTCCTCGTAACCCTCATTGCTGGGCCCATTTGGTACTGGAAACGATCCAGCACCACTCAGACTGTGAGCAAGGCTACGCATCCAACCCCGAGTACCGTCTCCAACCCAGCTCCTGCGACGAACAAGCACACTGACTTCCCACGGATTTTCGCTGCGGCAGACAAGACGCTGGAAAAGATCGAAATCCATAGGAAGTTCCTGGAGGCACAACAGCAGGCAAAGAGGAAATAGCCGACAACTGCCAAGAGTTATCCGCCGGATCTATGCGGAGTAGATGCACCAAAAGGTCAAGATTGGATCGACCGGTCAGTAGAGCTCTGTACCGGAGAGCTCTTCGCGCCAGAGGTCTTCGAGGACCGCGAGGTCGGCGCGAAGTTCGGCGTTAGTCTGGGCGGGTGTGGGTTCGAGCACTTCGAGGATGTCGAAGGT
>CAYNTU010000073.1:0-2435 GCA_964400205.1 uncultured Microbacterium sp. | reverse complement strand
AGAAGACGTCACCGGGGTACGCTTCGCGTCCCGGCGGGCGGCGCAGCAGCAGGGCCACGGCACGGTAGGCCTCGGCCTGCTTCGAGAGGTCATCGAAGATGATGAGCACGTGCTTGCCGCCGTACATCCAGTGCTGGCCGATTGCCGAACCGGTGTAGGGAGCAAGGTACTTGAAACCTGCGGGGTCGGATGCGGGAGCTGCCACGATCGTCGTGTACTCCATGGCACCAGCCTCTTCGAGCGCGCCCTTGACAGCGGCGATCGTCGAGCCCTTCTGGCCGATTGCGACGTAGATACAACGAACCTGCTTGGTCTCGTCGCCCGAAGCCCAGTTGTCTTTCTGGTTGATGATGGTGTCGATCGCGATCGCGGTCTTGCCAGTCTGGCGGTCACCAATGATGAGCTGACGCTGACCACGGCCGACGGGGATCATGGCATCGATTGCCT
Organism: uncultured Microbacterium sp.; assembly: GCA_964400205.1. Lineage (GTDB taxonomy): Bacteria > Actinomycetota > Actinomycetes > Actinomycetales > Microbacteriaceae > Microbacterium. Next base: position 1,988 of record CAYNTU010000073.1, on the reverse strand, counting down.
TAATACCGGTCTGCATGGGCTCGTGCACGCTCTTACGAGCCATAACGCCGGGGGCCTGAAGTTCAAGCTCGCGACGGCCATCGATCGGGGTGATCGCACCAAGACCATCGATGGGGTTGCCGAGCGGGTCAACGACGCGACCGAGGTAACCATCACCGACGGGAACCGAGAGCACCTCGCCCGTGCGGGTGACTTCCTGGCCGGCTTCGATGCCAGCGAACTCACCGAGCACGACGACACCGACCTCGTTCTCGTCGAGGTTCTGAGCAAGGCCCAGCGTGCCATCTGCGAACTTGATGAGCTCGTTTGCCATCACACCGGGCAAGCCCTCAACGTGTGCGATGCCGTCTGCAGCGTCAACGACGGTGCCGGTCTCGGCTGCCGCGGCCCCGGTGGGCTCGTACGCGGCAACGAAGTCCTTCAGCGCGTCGCGTACGACGTCTGGGCTGATGGTGAGTTCTGCCATTGTCTTCCCTTTTGTTTTCTTCAGCCGTGGGGCTGATGAGTGTTCTCCGTGGCTGGCACGGAAAGTCTGTTGTTAGCTTGCGAGCTTCTGACGAAGTTCGGCGAGACGTGCCTGAACGGTGCCATCGATCACGTCGTCGCCGACCTGAATACGAAGACCACCGAGCAGTGACGGGTCAACGACCTCGTTGAGCGCAACGGGTGCGTCGTAACGAGCGCTGAGCGTCTGCTGGAGTTGTTTGCGCTGTGCAGCAGTGAGCGCCTGTGCCGAGTGCACCGTGGCAACCTTCTGGCCGCCCGCACCCGAAACAATGCCGATCGCGCTCTGCAGCGCAGCACGCGTGCGAGCACGGCCCGGAGCGTTCACGATCGACTGCACAATGAGGTTTGCGCTGTCGCTGAGCTGGCCACCGAAAACCTTCTGCGCGAGGGCAGCTTTGTTCTCTGCGGTTCCCGAGCGACCCGAAAGTGCGAGTTCAAGCTCGGGATTCTCGGCGATGACGCGCGAGACACCCAGCAACTCGTTTGCAATCTCAGTGCTGTCGCCCGTTTTGGCGGCAGCACGCACACCGAGGGCGAAGATCGCGCCCACGAGGTCTGCCGCATCACTCCAGCGCTGGGCCGCCGCAGCGGTCAGCACCTCGAGCGTTGCCGGGTCGACCTGTGCGAAGACCTGCTTGGCGAGGGCCTCTCGTGCCGCCACGGGAGCTGCCTGGTCGGTGAGTGCAGCCGTGAGCTGAGACTGACCAGCAAGCGCGCTCGACGCGCCGAAGAGGTCCGCTGCAGTTTGCAGCGAGACCTTCTTCTGTGCGTCAAGCGTGCCGACAACGGCAGCCTCAGCCTTCCGGGTTGCAGCTCCCACTACTTCGCCGCCGTTTCAGCGTTGAGGTCAGCGAGGAAGCGGTCGATAACAGCCGATGCCCGCTTGTCGTCCGTGAGCGACTCACCAACGACGCCGCTTGCGAGGTCAAGCGCGAGTGCGCCAACTTCGTTCTGCAGCTGCGAGTGTGCCGCTGCGTACTCTGAAGCGACCTTGCTCTGACCGGCGGCAACGATGCGGTCGGACTGAGCCTGCGCATCCGCCGTGTGCTCGGCAACAATTGCCTTGCCCTCGGCGCGAGCCTTCTCGCGGATCTCGGCAGCCTCGGCACGAGCCTCAGCGAGCTGCTTGTTGTATTCCTCAAGCGCCGCTTCGGCCTGCTTCTGAGCCTCATCTGCCTTCGCGATGTTGCCCTCGATAGCCTCCGAGCGCTCGTCGAGAATCGCCGTCAGCTTGGGGATGACGAACTTGATGACCACGAAGAGAATGATCGCGAAGCACACCGCCGACCAGACGATGTCATACATCGCGGGCAGCAGCGGGTTCGGCGCTTCAGCCGAATCAGCTGCCATGACAAGAGCGTCAAGCATCCTGTCTCCTTACGTCTGTCGTGAGAATTAGTAGCCGAAGATGAAGCCGGCAGCGATGCCGACGAAGGCGAGTGCCTCGGTGAAGGCGATACCGATCCACATGAGAACCTGCA
>CAYNTU010000072.1:0-2507 GCA_964400205.1 uncultured Microbacterium sp. | reverse complement strand
CAGCGCGGGTTCGATTCCCGTCAGCCCCTCCACCTTCAGGTCACTCAAACTGCTGCGAATCACCGGGTTCCATTGCAATATGGCTGACGTGAAGCATCCGCTTCTTCGCCCAGGTGCGGCTTACGACCGTTTTTCGGCGCGAATCTCGTAGAACGGCGCACCTGGGGCACGGGGCGTTCTGTTCAGGTGCGGCTTACGACGGAATCGGATGCTGAAAACGGTAGTTGGGCGCACCTGGAGTAGCTGCTTCGGGGTTCGGGTCAGCCAAACCGCAATCCGCGGCGGGGTTTCGCTGCAATTTGGGTGACCTGAACGCAGGAGGAGGGAAGGGGCTACTGCTCGATCGCGTGGCGCGGGGCCTTGACGGGCAGGAGCAGTAGGAGGCCGAGCACGAGCACGGCGACGATCGCGAGGATGCCCGTCGCGGTCGAGTGCGTGATGCCCACGAGGGTTGCCCAAGCGGCGGAGGCCATCCAGCTCGTTGCGCGACCGGTCGTGGCATACAGGCCGAAGATCGTGCCCTCTTGCCCCGCGGGCGTGAGGCGGGCGAGGAACGATCGCGAGGCAGCCTGCGCCGGGCCAACGAACCCGCAGAGGATGAGTCCGCCGATCCAGAAAACGATCGAACCGAGGTCGCGCAGGAAGTACACCGCGATGCCAACGACGATCATCGAGATGAGCGAAACCTCGATGAGGCGCTTCGGCCCCCACGCGTCATCCAGGCGGCCCGAGAGCACTGTCGAGACACCGGCGACGAGGTTCGCCGCGATACCGAACATGAGCATCGTCTGCGTGTCGAAGCCGAAGACCTGCGCGCCCAGAATCGCGCCGAAGGCGAAGATACCGCCGAGTCCGTCACGGAAGACAGCGCTCGCGATCAAGAACCAGAACGCGGGCCGTGTCTTTTCGTTGCGGTACAGCGCCTTGACGTCTTGCCACAACAACTTGTACGAGGCGAAGAATCCGACCTGTCGTGACGGGTCACCGTCGGAGGGCTCGGGCACGTACTTGAAGATCGGCCAACTAAAGAGGATGGTCCAGACGGCGCATCCGACCGCAATGAGCCGGTAGATCAGGCCGTCATCGCCCGGAACGCCGAACCAGTCGAAGGTCTGCCACACAACAATGAGGAGCATCGCGACGATGCCGCCGATGTAGCCAAAGCCCCAGCCGAGTGCTGAGATGCGGCCGACAGAACTCGGCGAGGCGATGCCAATGAGCATGGCGTTCGACGAAACCGCGCCGATCTCGGCGAAGACTTTGATCGCCACGATGAGCGCAACGCCCAGCCAGAAGAGCGCCGCCTCGGGCTTGACAAACCACAGCGCGAACTGGCCGACGATCATGGCGCCCGTTGCGATGCCGAGCCACACCTTTTGTTTGCCGCGCGCATCCGCTCGGGCGCCCAAAACGGGAGCGATCACGAGAATAAGCAACGCGGCGATCGTGTCGCCCCAGCCGAACCAGCTCGCAAGTTGGGCCTTGCCGGCTTCGACGGCTGGGTCGGTCGGGTTCGTTGCGGCGATCGCCTGCAGCTCGGGCGACAAGAACGCGTCGCTCGTGAGGTACAGCGAAACGAAGACGAACGTCAGCAACACGGTGTTGAACGGCTGCGTCGCCCAGTCCCACAGCGCCCATGAGTAGATGACCTTCTTGCTGGCGGGCTTATCGCGCAGTTCGAGGCCCAGCACGCCGATCGACTCGGTGTTTGCCACAGGCTGCGGGGCGGGGTTCTGCGAGCGGCGGCGTCGGCGCGGTTCTGTTGCCATGCGCGCCAGGGTATCGGATGTTTTGAAATAACTGGGAGTCTTGGCCCGCGAACCGTGCCCAAACTCCCGAATCGGATGCCTGAAGCATCCGATTCCCGCACAAACACGCCGGTTATGCGGAGTTTGGCACGAAAGTAAAACTTGAGTGAACTCGTATCAACTTGTTTTGAAAGGAACTTGACACGCCTTGACTCAACCTCTAGATTTGAACCACAGACCAAGTTGAGTCTGCACGACTCAAGTTTTTAGACAAGCACTGTCTAACCAACACAAAGGAGACATTCAATGTCACGAGCTGTAGGTATTGACCTCGGCACCACGAACTCCGTGGTTTCAGTTCTCGAGGGTGGCGAACCGAAGGTTATAGCCAACGCAGAGGGCTTCCGCACCACCCCCTCGGTGGTTGCATTTGGCAAAGACAACGACGTGCTGGTTGGCGAGACCGCCAAGCGCCAGGCCGTCACCAACGTTGACCGCACGATCGCGTCGGTCAAGCGACACATGGGTACCGACTACACCGTCGACATCGACGGCAAGAAGTGGACCCCGCAGGAAATCTCGAGCCGCATTCTGCAGAAGCTCAAGCGCGATGCAGAAACCTACCTCGGCGAGCCCGTCACGGATGCCGTCATCACGGTTCCCGCGTACTTCAACGACAACGAGCGTCAGGCAACGAAGGACGCCGGTGAGATCGCCGGCCTCAACGTGCTGCGCATCATCAACGAGCCCACGGCAGCC
>CAYNTU010000071.1:0-2509 GCA_964400205.1 uncultured Microbacterium sp. | reverse complement strand
GCCGGCGTTGCGGACGGTTGAGGGTGGCAACCGGGTGGCGTGTCACCTGTACGAGGAGTAGGAGCCAGGGGTGGCGGAATGGAGAGGCGGGTTTCCGTGGAGGGGAGCCCGCCTTTTCGTTAGTGGGTCAGACGAGTGCGGAGGTGACAGGACGATCTCTAGAGGTGCAAGGAGAGACAATGGAACTAGCTGGGATTCTCTAAAGGACCTGATGCTCTTGATGAGCCGCGGTGTTGGACGAGAACTGGCAGCAAGTAGAAATGGAGTGATAGAGACCATACATACCGAGCAGCATCGGAGTAGCAATCACTTTCACTAAGAAGGCCGTGTGCCATCCTGTTGCGCAAGTTGAGTCCCCAACGTTCCACCATCGCGACTTTCATGGAGAATAGTAGCCTATCGCCAAGCAAAAGCTTGAGTTCTTCACGGTACAAGAGCGAATTGATGTTGTTCTCGTCTTGGATTCCAGTAGGATCGTCGAGGCCGGATGTAATCGCACCCGCCTGATTCAACACCTTTCTCAACGAATGCTCAATCTGCGGTATAAGGAGATGGATCGCCAGAGCAAAATCTCCCACTAGTCCCGCATGCAACCCTCGAGCAATTAGCACCTCTCGCCCTCGATCGACAAATGGGTTACCCATAAGGAAATTCACGAAGTCCTCAGCTTTAACGAAATGCTCTTGGAGAAGCTGTTGTCGTGCGAATTCAACAGATACTCGGTTGGACATTCTGAGGTAGTCGGCGGCATAGTCGACTGCATCGGCGTGTCGTGCTTCCTCGATTTCACTGGGAGAATCTGAGTTTCTAGAAGGACGTTGAGCGATGGTCCGTCCATATTCGTTGATTGCGGACGAAGTTATGGAGTGGAGAAATGGCGTCGCCTGCGCAATATTGTCAGCAGCCGATACAGCATCCATTCTTGTGAGTGTTGGAACCATTGACGATAGTTCGATAAGCGAGTCAGTAGTGCTCCTGCCTTTGACGGCCTGTTGCGCTTCTAGGATCTGCTCGTTGACATTAAGTGATTCACCCTCAAAGTGAACCAACTCGCTGGTCATATGTGCCTGTTGCTCTAGGAGTCTAGCGTGCAGTCTTGTAGTCTCAGCCGTTTCGCCGAGTCGGCGCATGTCTTGAACGGCGTCGTCGAGGTAGGCCACTGCCGTGCCGTGGTTCGGTGGGGATTTGCTGAGAGCTTGGTCTGCCGCTCGTTCCAAGGCGCGAGCGGCATGGAGGCGCGAGGACTTTGTCTGCACGTAGTCGCCATTGCGGTCATGCCACATGGCATTTATCAACCATAATTCTCTTGCCTGAGTCCAGTCTTCAGCTTCCTCTGCGCTCAGCGCAAGTTTGTTTGTCTGGTTGATGTATATGCCGGGGTCCCCTGCGCCAAACTCAAGGAGAAGTTTCATCAGTAATTCTATGCTGCCAAAGCTTATGTCCGTCCGGGTCAAAAGTTGACACGCATAGTCAATCAATTCGACATAGATTGGGCTGTCGTTTTGCCTAAGTTTTGTAGCAAGTCGAATCGCACGCTCTAATCGATTAATCGCAGCTTTCCAATGTTGCTCTTCTACCAAGACCCTCGATGATTGAAGGTACGCTGAGATTGCGAGCTGTGCCGACGGAAAGTGTTTGGTAGTTATCCAAACGAGGTCCGCTACCCTGGCTTGTAATTCGTAGTCTGTAATTTCATTTGCAAACTGGCGCAGTGCAATCAGTTCCGCTTCAGAAAAGTCTGAAGGTATTGAGGATCGCCAGCCGCTCATGACCGCCTGAGCGACAAGGGGATGATCGGCATTTTCCGCCCCTGACTTCAGCATCATAGTTGCGGTGTGCCCGAGTAACTCGAGTGCTTGGGCAGAATGGGAATCCTGTTCGCTCACCGCTGCATCAAGGAACACTTCCGCATAACGTCTACAGTCATGGCTGCCGGCGGAAGCCAGGATTCCCTGCCAGCCGCAGTTTTGGAGAGCTTCTAGCGAGACATTGTCATGCTCGTTCATCAAAGTCCAAACCTTTCGGTTTCTAAACCAGAAGGTCCCTGCGAGATTGTCAAGTCTAGGACCAAATCTGTGCAGATGGATTCTCGGCAATCGTTTGACTTGCGGTCGATTAGGAAGATAGTCCAATTGCGTCAAGAAATGATCCATGGAATGTGGATTCTGATCAGTACTGAAAAACTATGTGGGTACTTCTGCATTGTCGACGGTTGGCAAGTGTTGGTTGTTCAATATCCGGGAATGTCCTGATGTGCTCGTGTCCGGGGAATGATGGCGACCTTATTACTTGATGTCATCGCGGACCTGGTGACCGCGCCGCAGATTCTCCTCTGATTGGCGGCGAATGTCAGCTTTCAGTTCCGGGGTCAACTCGAATACCTCGCCACGGTCTGATTCGGCGATAGAGGCGGTGAGTTCCGGGTCGTCAAGCCAGTGTTCCTCGTGAATGACCTGCTCGAACACGCTGACGATGACGGACTCCTCGCTGTCGTAGCGACCTTCGGCGA
>CAYNTU010000070.1:0-2672 GCA_964400205.1 uncultured Microbacterium sp. | reverse complement strand
CTGGTGGGCGGCAGCATGATCACGATGAACGTGATCGACCAGGTCAACGTGCTTCTGGACGCCGATGCGGTGAGTGGCGCGCCCTCGAGCCCGGTCATTCTCCAGGCCGGCGACAACCTGCAATACAACCGCGCCGAGCTGAAGCAGACCGGTCTCGACGAGATGACCGAGATGCAGGACAACTTCCGCACCGCGCTGGAGGATATGGCCGAGGGCACGAAGACCCTCTCGCGCGAGCTCGCCGAGGATGCTCGGTTCGAAGGCAAGGAGACGCTCAACGTTCTCCATATCGAGGGCGACCTGATCAAGGCCAACATCATCGAGCAGCACAACTTCCTGGGCGATTCCGACCAGATCCAGCTGATGCTCGACGATTTCCTGGCGACCGGACAGGCGGTGCAACTGGTCACCGGGTCCAATGCCCAGCTGAACGCGGCGCAGATCCACGACATCGGCCTCGATTCCGAGGTCATGGTCGGCGGCGAAGCCTACAGCGACGCGCTGATCTACCAGGCCCAGCTTCTCGACCCCGACGCCCCCCCGACCGGCGTCGGGCTGACCCCGCTGACAAGCGAGGCGGTCGCGTTCCTTGCCGATGACATGCTTGGCATCGGCCCCGACCACAATCCCGTTCCGGCGGCAATCGTCGCCGAACATCCCGAGAGCAGCGACGTGCTTCATGCGATCATCGGGTAGCGAGTAAGAGGTCAGGAGAAGTGCCGTGAAGGATCACGCAGGCATGCCGCTACTGACGCTGGGTCCGGACCTTCGCGTGGGCCCCGGCCAGCCGGCCGCGTGCGCCGCGCCGGCCCCGGACGCCCCCCGGCGCCGGTCCACGGGCGGATTGCGCGAGCGCGCGCCAAAGGCACCGATCGGCGCCACCATCGAGGCGCGCGCTGGAGAGCCGATACCCCTGCGGCCCGCAGTCCCGCCAACGGGTGGCGGGGGCGGCGGGCGCGGCTCCGGTTTTCACAAGCGCGTCGGCCCCGAGGATTTCAACGCGCGCCTGCAGGAGGGTCGAAAGGCCGTCTGGAGCAACATGTCGTTCATTCTGGTGCTGACCTGCGCCACCAACCTGCTGATCCTCGCCATCCCCATCTACCTGTTCCAGATATCTGACCGCGTGCTGACCAGCCGCTCGACGGACACGCTGATCATGCTGACGACGGTCATCGCCGGCGCGGTGATCCTCTATGCGGTCTTCGATGCGATCCGCCGATTCATTCTGATGCGCACCGCGGTCGAGGTGGCGGCGCAACTCGGGGCGCCCGTCCTCAGCGCCGCCGCGCATGCGTCGCTGCACGGAACGGGCCGTGAGTACCAGACGCTGGGCGATCTGCAGCAGGTGCGGGCGTTTCTGGTTTCCGGCACGCTGCTTTCGATCCTCGATGTGCCCTTCGCGCCGCTCTTCGTACTCGTGATCTTCTTCATCCATCCGCATCTGGGGATGATCGTGGTCGTTACCTCGCTGGCGCTTCTGGTCATCGCCCTGATCAACCAGAAGCTCACCGAGCGCCCCTTTGCCGCGGCGAACCTGGCCCAGGCGAAGGCGAACCAGCACCTCGATTCGATGGCGCGCAACAGCCAGATCATCAACGCCCTCGCGATGATCCCCGAAGCGGTGTCGATGTGGGGGCGCGATACCGCGGCCTCCCTGATTGCGCAGGTGCGCGCCCAGGATCGCAACATCGTCAGCGCCTCGATCTCTCGCGGGATCCGCCTGCTGACCCAGGTCGCGATGCTTGGCTGGGGCGCCTATCTGGCCATCCACGGGGAGATCACCGGCGGCATGGTCATCGCGGCCTCGATCATCGCCGGCCGTGCCCTGGCCCCGATCGAGGGGTCGATCGAGGGCTGGAATGCCCTGCTGCTGTCCCGCGCCGCCTATGGCCGGATTGCCGGTCTGCTGAGCAACTCCCGCCTGCAGTTCGAACGACTGCGCCTTCCGCGGCCCGAGGGGCGGCTGGATGTGGAGCGCCTGCTCTATGTGCCGGGCGGAACCAAGCAGGTCGTTCTGAACGGGATCGGTTTCTCGCTGACCCCCGGAGAAACGCTTGCGGTGATCGGGAACTCCGGTGCCGGCAAGACGACCCTCGGCAAGATGCTGGTCGGGTCGATCCTGCCGACCTCGGGCAATGTCAGGCTCGACATGATGGATCTGCGTAACTGGGATCCGCGGCAACTGGGCGAGAACCTGGGCTATCTGCCGCAGGACGTGCAGCTGTTTCCGGGCAGCATCAAGGACAACATCGCCCGCATGCGGCACGACGCGACCGACGAGCAGGTGCATCGCGCGGCCGTGCTGGCCGACGTGCACGAGATGATCGCCCAGCTTCCCCAGGGCTACGAGACCCTGGTCGCCGCGGATGGGGCACCGCTTTCCGGGGGTCAGAAGCAACGCATCGCGCTGGCGCGCGCCTTCTTTGGCAACCCACGCCTGGTGGTGCTGGACGAGCCGAACTCGAACCTCGACACTGCGGGCGACCGTGCTCTGGCACGCGCGATCGAACATGCGCGCGAGAACGGCATTACCGTGGTCGTCATCACGCAAAAGCCCGCGTTGCTGAGCGTTGTGGACAAGATCATGGTCCTGGCGAACGGCGCGGTCGCACTTTTCGGCTCCCGCGAGCGGGTGCTGCAGCAACTCAACGGCCGGCCGCAGACCCGCGAAA
>CAYNTU010000069.1:0-2825 GCA_964400205.1 uncultured Microbacterium sp. | reverse complement strand
CCAACGCGGCCATGGAAGCGTTCCTCGACCGTGGCCGGAAGGAATCGGCGGGGTAGCGCAGTCATCGCGCGAGGTTACCCCAGGACGAATCGAACCCGCGTCAACGACTCCAGACACCACCGCCCCCGCCGGGATAGGGCGGGGGCGGTCCTCGTGTTGCCGTGGGTGTACATCTACAGTGTGTCCGAACATGGCCCGTGAGTCCTGGACGCTCTCCTGCATCTCCCGGCGCCCTGAGAGACCAACCCCCTACATCTGGTGTGGAACCCGTGTCCGTACTAGGTATATGGTGTTGTCGCACGTTGTCGCTACCCGCTACAATGTGACAGTAGATGAATGCGTGAGAAGCCCGCTCACCGGGAGCGAACCGGTAGCGGGCATGGCAACCACCATGGAGGGTGAGTGCTTGAGTAGGATAGCCGAGACGGCTACTGGCAAACGGATCGATTCGTTCTGTGAGGCCTGTACTCTGGACGTCTTTCTACGTACCGGTGAACCCTGGCAGGAAATCGCGAAGATGCGCGCCGCACTCGCACCTTCCCTGATACAAGTTGCGGTACCACCGCTTGCGTCATCTGGACGTGATTGGCCCCATGCCCATGCAGGACCAAGATCTTCCACCAAGGGAGAGAGTCCGATACAGGCCAGGATCGCTTTCAACGACTGGTGGCGACCATACACGCGGAAAGCGCTTGGAGTGATCGCCGCCGGATACACGGACTTCTGGGGCGCCTTTTTTCGTGGACTGATCTGGTTTGACCCGCCGCCCTCGCAACTTATCGAATACTCGCGCCATGCGCATGGCATGTTGGTCCCCCGCCCGGACCTAACCCCGATTCACCCTTTGGTGACGAACCTGCCGGATACCTGGGAGCTCCTACGTCGAGCGGACGCAGAGTGGGAAGAGGAACGCGAACTCATGCTCGATGCGTTCCGGCGAGAACTTGACTTCCCCCCAGAGCAATGGGAACGACTGCTCCGGCGGGTATTTGAATATGTCGGGGATGGCGCGCAGGCACTATATGACCCTGACACATCGCCATCTTCGATCCTGGATTCTGGCCCATGGGTCATTCAGATCACTGGCGATACCTCCGACCGGGAAGTGAAGGCTGCCGCGAGGGAAATCAAAGAACGGGATAAGGCGCATGTGGCGCCCCAGTCACCACGGCCGTCGGGACTAGTGGAACTCCAGTGCGCGATACTCTACGACGAATGTGGCTGGAAGTGGCCCCAACTGGCCGAGCGGTTCGGATGGCAGACACAGGAACCCGAACTTCCCGGATACCCTCGCCGCTGCGAAAGTGCCCGCCGGGCTGTCGCCGCTGGTCGCGCCCTGCGAGCGCGATATACCGCGCCTGACGCGGAAATGGCAGCCTAAGATACACATTCGCTGAATCACAATTTGTGCGCTAGTTGCCAGTTCACCCATCCGGCATGCTGAAACCGTTGTCATTGATTGCCGGTGATTGCCCCTGACAACAGGCGAACACCGGCGGTATCCGACCACGGAGTATGCCGCGATGGTTTCCCTCATTGCCCCTCGACCTCACGACCTCGATTCCCTCCCTCCCACGATGACGTTGGAAGAATTGGCCGCCTACCTCGATGTGGGCATGACCACGATTCGGACCATGGCCCGCGAAGGCACCCTCCCCGTCCCCTGTGTTCGCGTGGGGCGGCAGTACCGCGTCTCCCGCCGCGCCGTGGAAGCATGGCTCGCGGGTGACGTGGCCGATGCCGCCTGAGACGACGAAGCCGCCGGTCGATGGGACCGGCGGCTGATCGTGTGGGACATGGGAGATATCGCATGACAAGTATACCGAATACCGGGCAGGAACCGAAGCCCGATGTAGCGCAACTGAGCGCATTCCTCACCGGCATTACCGCTGGTACCTACGAATTCCGGATACCCCGAAACGACGCCCGCCGGCCCTTCTACGGCACGCAAGCGATGTATGCCCTACTCCCGGATGACCTCGACCACATCACGCAGTACCTGGCGCGGAGCGGTGGGCCGCAGGCCGGGGCGGTCTACATCGTGGGCAACCCGGTGTCGCCTGACCTGCTGGGCCGTGGACGTGGTGCGTTCTATCCAGCGAAGGCCACGGTGGCTGATGCCGACGTACTTCACCGGCGCCTGTTCTTCGTGGACGTGGACGCGGAGCGCCCATCCGCGATCAATGCCAACCGCGAGGAGATCGACGCGGCCATGGCTCGCACCGAAGACGTGGCGGCATGGCTCGATGCCGAAGCGGGATTCGGACGCCCCTGGTTCCACGGCACGAGTGGCAGCGGCGGGATGCTGCTGTACCGGATCGACCTGCCCAACGACGACGCCAGCACCGAACTGCTGAAAGGGTGCCTGGAAGCGCTCGCCGCGGCGTTCCCGGCCGATGGCGTGAAGATCGATACCACCGTGTTCAACGCCGCGCGCCTGTTCCGGGTACCGGGCACGGTGAACGCGAAGTCCAACACGCCACAGCCTGACCGCCCGTGGACGCTGGTGACAGGCACCTTCCGGGATGGTGACGAATGAGTCCCCTCACGAGCGATGCCCTGGCGAAGCTGGCGGCACGGGCGCCGAAGGACGTTCCGCCGGCGCCAACCGGCGACACCCAATGGGATGGCCCGGCGTTCCTGGACACGATCACCGGCGACCTGCACGCGGTTGGCATTGAGCTGGGGAGCGTGAAAGCCGGGAAGGCTGGCGCCCGGCTCTGGCCGCTCTCCCGCTGCCCGTACTCCGACGATCACGACGATTCAGCCGCCTTCCTGGTGCAGCAGCCCAGCGGCTATTGCCTGCCGTTCTGCCATCACGACCG
>CAYNTU010000068.1:0-3023 GCA_964400205.1 uncultured Microbacterium sp. | reverse complement strand
CGAAGCGCAACCTCCGAGGACAAGCGCCGCCGCGATGAGGGTCAGTGCCAAACGACCGGATCCCGACCAGAGTGGTGAACCGCTGACGAATGGACCGTGGCTCTCAATGCAAAGCGGGAGGTCTCGGACTGCCAGCCGGGTCGGGCTCATGAGACGATGGCGCCACGTTCGAGGTCGTCGGCAACCTGCGGGAGGTTGGCGACCAGGAGTGCGACGTGCGCGTCCGTCAGGAGCTCGGCGACATGGCGCAGGTGTACGACCGACGGGCTCGTGGCTCGTCGCATGGCGAGCAGGTTGCCGAAGTCGCTGTCGGCGGTGACCACGACGAGGCCTTCCTCTGCGGCCCGGTCGAAGATCTCATCGTCGGTGGCGGTCAACAGGTCCAGCTCGACGACGTGGGCGGCCTCGAAGCCCGCAGATCTCAACGCTTCCGCGACCCGAGGCGACAGGTTGGCGTCGATGAGCAGCTTCATGCCGGGCGGGCGACCGGCACCTCGCGCTCGTTCACTGCCGCAGCTGCGTACTCGAGCGCGGCGAGCACGTCATCGCGCTCGAGGTACGGGTAGTCGGCGAGGACGTCATCGGTCGTTCGGCCAGCAGCAAGCTGGCCGAGCACCATCCCGACCGTGACCCGAGTGTCACGAATGGTCGGCAGCCCACCCATCCGGGTCGGGTCTACGACGATGCGCTCCAACGCCATTAGCGAAGTCTAGAACCCGTCGACCACAGGAACACCGTGTGCACTGCCGTCCATCAGGCTCCACGCGCCGAACACCGCTTCCCCGGATGGAAGACGGGGCAATCGGCGGGGTGGCCTCCGGGCGAAGGTCGACGGGGCGAGCTCGATGAGCGTCAAGGTGACCTTTTCGCTCCGTACTTTCGTTGAGCCGCCTGCTTCGACACTCCGAGCATGGCGCCGATCTCGGACCACGAGCGATTTGCAGCTCGGGCGGCTCGAACCGACTCGGTGAGCTCGGCGTCGACCTGATCACGCCGCTGAGCGAGCTCCGCGACGTGGCGAAGCGAGTCTGTGTCGGCCTCGCGAAGATCGGACGGATCCACGTTGTCGGCCCAGGACTCGAGGGCTGCGGCCCGTTCTGATCGGCTCTTGGTCACGGCGTCCACCATCCCTTCAAGAACTTCTGTCGAGCCGGCATAGCGTGGATCACGGCAACGCCTCCGTCGTCATCGACCACACCTACCTCGAGCGGCTCGGCTGTCGTGGCCGGACCGACGAACATGGTGACGGCCGGGTCGTCGGTCTCGAACGCTCTCCAGTGGTTGCGTATCGCATGCAGCATGTCGTGATCGGCGACACCGTGCTTGCGAGCGCTCGCTTCGATGTCCACCGCTTTGGAACCTTATCGACCCGATCGCCGTGCGTCAACATATGTTGACGCAGTGGCCCGCGACCCGCCGAGGAACCCGCCGGTACGACGACGGGATGTGGAAAGGCCTATCCGTCACCCGTGACGTCGAAGTCGCACACCCAGTCGGGGAGGTCCGGGGCACCATACGTGGCCGCCGCGTCCGGGCAGAACAGTCCAGACTCAAACCCTGTTCCTAGCCACCGGCCGTCGCGACTCACGAGAAGCAGGGTCCGGGGACCCTCGGAGCAGCGCTGGTCCTGCTGCCCGAGAAAGCCGTTGCATACCTCGAGGGTCACCACAGCCCAACCGTCCTCGCAGTGGTTGACGCTGGCGGGATAGACCGCCCCGCCGCCAAGTCCTCCCGCCCAGTACTGCAGTGATGCTTGGGAACAAGATGCTGGGCCGGGATCGACCTCGACATCGACGCAACGACGGATGTCGACACCGCAATAGTCGACCGGGACGTAGTAGTCACCGACCAATGCGAAGCGCTGCTCTCCCTCCGGGTAGACGACGTCGGGACCTACGGGTCCATCCACATCGATGGACGCTCCACACGACCCGGAGTCAACGGGCGTTGGATCCGCTCGGAGGTCGCTGACGATGATCTGATCACCTTGACGGGCGAAGGTGGCGTCGGCATCGACGAAGCACCCGTTCAGAAGCAACGACACAGTGCCACCGCTCACAAGGACGGAGTCGACCACGATTTCGCCTGACGCGGCCTGTCCCGTGCTTGCATCCTGCGAGGTGTCCTCTTCGCTGTCGCTGACGATCAGACCAGCGGTACCAACGAGCATCAAGATCGCGAGGGTTGCTCCGATGCCCATCACACGGGCACGTCGTCGCACGGACACTCGCTCGACGATGGACAGCGCCTGACTGGCATCGACGTCTGGAGCAAGTTCCTCAAGGTCCTTGAACTCTTCGTCCATGGTTCGGTCCTTCATGTCCCATCCGCCTCCACGCCGAGCCGACTTCGAAGCGTCCCCCGCGCATCGTGCAGGTGAGACTTGACCGTCCCAGGCGCGATCCCCAGCATCCGTGCGACTTCCTCGACCGTGTAGCCGGAGAGGTAGTGCAGGCACACCGATCTCCGCTGCTGCTGCGGCAGCCCGGAGACGGCGGATTCGAGCGCGACGCGATCGGCGGGATCGAGGCTCGAGGAACTGGGGCGCCACGTCGAGAGGATCTCCTCGCGCCTGACGCGCCTCGAACGAGCCGACTTCACGTTGTTGATCGCGGCGCGACGGATCCAACCGCCTGGCGACTCGAGCCTGCTGACGTACGGCCACCGCAGGCGAGCCGAGACGAATGCGTCCTGCACCGCATCCGCTGCGACCTCGTGACCCTCGGCCACTGCGAGAGCGCGCGCCAAACGCGTGAACTCAACCATGAAGACCTCCTCGAACGAGGCCGGCCCGCGTCGGCCACTAGGCGTCATGCTCTACACACTCGCCACGAGGCACTTCGGTTGGGTTCCTCCGATTCGCGAGCTCTGCCGGGTGGAGGGCGAAGGCCCCGCCCCGTTGCGTCTCTCGCTCGGCCGAGGACGCCGCCGCGCACGGCTCCGGCGAGGGCGGCCACCGTTCGCTCCACGCATCCGAATCGCGCCTCCTCGGTTGGCACAATCTGGCACAAATTGGCACATTT
>CAYNTU010000067.1:0-3168 GCA_964400205.1 uncultured Microbacterium sp. | reverse complement strand
TGCGCGAAGTGGAGTCGGTGGTGGGAGGGCGCTTCCCGAACAGGTGGAGATCGTCAGTGGTCGCTCATGGGCAGGGCGGGTGATTCATCTGCTCAACCGGTCGGGAGACGCGGACCAGCGGTTCCGGGCGACGCTTCCCATCGCGCCGGTGACGTTCGCTGTCGATGCTGGCGCCGTCCGGGTTCGGGCGCTGCGTGCCGGCCGGGAGTTGCCGATCGAGCGCGATGGAGATCAGCCATACGTGCTGCTGCCGGAGATCGGACTCTTCGAGGTGCTCGTCATCGAGGAGGGGTGACAACTGCCTGTTTCCGGTTCCGGGATGAGATTTGGTCTGGGGGAAGACCGGAGGGGTTCGTCTGGAATGTCCGTACAGGGATGACACGAGGTCATCCCCTACTTTGGGTTCCTGTCTCGGGAGGTTACTCGCCAAGGCGGATAGCCCAGCGAGCCGCAGGCGAGCGTGTGGCTATCCATACAAACGAACGACCTTGAGAACATGGGCACTGCGTAGCGGGGCCAAAGCGCCTGGCTTGCAGCCTGTGGCACGACCTTAACCCCTACGCCATCGTCGAATCCATCTGGCAATCGAGACGAAAATTGCTCTTCACAACTCCCCAATCCTCATGGGACGGTTTGCCAATCAATTTGCGGCCAATTGACGATAGTCCCAGGTTAGCCAAGTGTAGGCCCGCGTTGTTCCAGTTCATGGTAGGCAGTTCTCAAGCGCTGGAACTCAATTCGCACTTCACTGATCTTCCCCCTGCCGTGGGCTTCATCCTCCGGGAATGTGAGCAGACTACCCCATGGTGCAGTGTGAAACAGCAACTGTTCTGATACGCCCAACCCATTTTCAACAAGGGCTAACAAGGGTAGTGCGTCAGCGACCAGTGATGTGCTGCCGAAGTGCATGAGGCGGTTTCGTAGGTCGTTAAGTGTAGATATTGGTTCTTTTGCATTGTTGTCGATGGTCGGGGGTATGAGCACATGGAATCCTCGGTATTCCATGTGCTCAGGATTCTGGGCGCGTGCGTAAAGCTCTTTGAAATAGTCCACCTTCTCAGATACAGGCTTTTGTTGCTTCCCACGAGTGAACTGGAATGGTAGTGGGTCACCATTGGAGCGCTCTTCTTTAATGTGGCGGTAGTACTGCTCGCGCTGTTCTTGGATCAGCGCTCCCGCACCATCAGTTCCGCTCAACGCCAAAACAAGAGCGCCTTGGAGCGCGGTGTGAATGCCGATCACAACCCACTTCCATGCAGGTGGTTTGGCGGGTAGTTGCCTTAAGTAGTCAAGTGCTAGCCTTAGCCCATCTACGGTCTGATCGTCGGGACCAAAATGCAGATGAGTCAGCGATGGCTGAGACTCAAGAATTCCTCGAATTTCATCCTCATCCATCGATTCAATTCGCTCAACATTCATGGCTTCTCCTTGATTCGAGACCTTCGATCAAAGCGCATGCGCTCTGGCCCGCAGAAGACCACGACACCGTTCGACACACCGGGCGAGGAAGAGGTCAGCCAGGCGGTGTGGCGATCGATATCTCAGTCATGCGGCCTTGACTTTCCGGCGACCATGCTTTGGTTCGGTGGGAGGCGGGGTATCTGATGAGGGGGACTCGCCTTCCTGCTCACGGTGGCCGTGCCATTGAGGTGCAACGCCTTGCTGGTGATCCGTGGCTACGGCGGGTTGGGCAGGATTCACCTGGCGCTTGATGGGCGGAGTAGCCAAGTCCTCACGTGCGGACTCCAGATCTTTCACTGGGATTCGTCCCGTGGGAACCACGCCGGAGGCGTACAGGTGATCGAACACCACACTCAGCTTGAGATCGCTCCCACGCTCCAGGCGCGCGATTGCTGATTGGGCTTTGCCCAATCGCTCTCCCAATTGCTGCTGGGTAAGTCCCGCCTGATCTCGCTGAACGACGAGTTGGAGAATGATTTCCCCAATCCATTTGCTTCGCAGGTATTCACGTTCGGCTTGCGGGTCGCCAGCGACGGTCTCCTTGATCAATTCGTCAATCGCGGCGAGAGCATCCATCTCACGAGGTTCGTTCACTGGTTGCCTTTCTCTGACGTGCGTGCCACCTCGGTGCAAGCGCGAGCAATGAACCGATTCTGTCGTTTTGGCGACTTCACGAAGAAATCAAGCCATATGGCTCTTTCCTGATTTCTCCGAATCATAAAGAGCGCGCGATAATCGACTCCCGATGCCGAGAGGGAGATCTGTCGCAGGCCAGACTTCCTGCATTTCTGGTCGGTTCCCACAGGCTTCAGATCGTAGCGTGATTTGAGTGCTTCAAGCGTCGCATCGGCGGTTTCAGCGAACACCATGAACTCTTTCAGGCTTGCCAGCAATGCGGGAGGCACCCGGTCATCCAATGCCTTCAAACGCTTCAATGCCACATCGGTCATATCAAACCTGATATTTCGGAGTGGCGTAACCGGGCTCACAGGGCGTTCCCTGACTCGCGATTATAACATAAGTGGTATAAGTCGCAGCGGTGAACCGAACTGCTGAGGATGTTCATTCTTGTCTATTTCCAGAGCGTAGGCGATTTTTCAGGTACCTGCTGGAAGCATAGCAGGCGATAGTCCTTACTCGTTCGAATGAAGCGATTTTCAAGGCATTCGAAAGCCGTCGCCTTCAAGTAAGACGAGGCAAGCCACGCCGGGAGAGGCGGCTACCAGTACCGCAGGGCACCTTCGAAGAGATGGGTGAGGTCGTTGGCGTCGGCGGGGCGGGGGGAGAGCTTGGTGACGCGGTGCTGGGGCAGGGTTCCTTCGACCAGGGCGGGGATGTCAGCGGAGGTGTAGCCGACGGCTGACAGACCGTTCGGCATGCCGGTGCGTCGCATGAGCGCGATGATCGCTCCGGCCAGGATGTCGCCCGCGTCGTCCGGGCCCGCGCCGGAGGTATCGACGCCCATCAGGCTGGCGGCCAGCAGGTGGCGGTCTGGATTCGCCTGGGCCGTCCAGCGGAAGACGCTCGGGGCGTTGAGGATGACGGACATGCCGTGGGGAATGATCGGGTGGTCCCCGGCGTAGCCTTCCGGACGGTAGTCGCGCACCATGCCCGAGACCGGGTAGGACATGCCGTGCGGCAGGTGGACACCGGCGTTGCCGAAGCCGATTCCGGCGTAGGCGGCGGCCAGCAGCATCTCGCCGCGGG
>CAYNTU010000066.1:0-3173 GCA_964400205.1 uncultured Microbacterium sp. | reverse complement strand
GCGGAAGCTGGCCGTCTTCGGTTCCGCCGTCAAAGGCACGTTCGACCCCGCCACCTCTGACCTCGACTTCGTGGTTGACATGACCGACTATGGACCGGGTGTCTCCATGCGATTCCTCTCCTTCGGAGTTGCGCTCGAAGACCTTTTCGGACGGAGCGTCAACCTGGTGACGGAACGCAGCATCAAGAAGCCAAGATTCCGCGACGAGGTGTACTCGACCATGAAGGTGCTGTTTGATGACATCACGAGAGGATCGGGCAAACGACAGGTTGCGTGATGTTGTGGACGCTTGCGAGGAGTTGTCGCCATTTCTTCGCGACAAGACACTGGACGATTTCCTGGTCGACAATGGACTCCAGCGAATCACCGAACGCCTGCTGACCATCATGGGCGAAGCAGTTGGGCAGGCTATCAAGCACAATCCCGACCTCGTGAACCAGATTCCGAACGCCAGAGCCATTATCGGAATGCGCAATTGGCTGATCCATGCCTATCCAGATATAGATCACCCATTGGTTTGGGAAACGGCAACATCCGACGTTCCTGCGCTCGCGGCCACCCTGCGCACACTGCTAGCGGAAGGATCCAACCAATGATCGACCTGATCGAGGACAACCGCCAGGCTATCGAAGACCTCTGCCGCCAGTACGGCGTCCGGAAACTGGCCGTCTTCGGCTCCGCCGCGAAGGGCACGTTCGACCCCGCCACCAGCGATCTCGACTTCGTCGTCGACCTGGGTGAGTACGAGAAGGGCGTATCGCGACGGTTCCTGCGTTTCTATACCGAACTCCAAGCCCTGTTCGACCGACGTGTCGATATCGAAACCTTGCACCCTCACTTGAGCGAGGCATTCCGAAAAGAACTCAACTCGACAGCCACAACCATCCATGGCTGAAAGTGCCGGATCGCAGCCGGCTGCCATGATGGAAATGAAGACCTCGCTTCTTGATCAAGCGGGATCGGCAGTCACTCTTCCGTCCGTAATGGCCGCCCGAGCGAAGAACTGCCTGCTGGATACCCTCGAACTCATGGAAGAACTCGCGACATTCGTCGAAGGCAAATCCTTGGCGGACATATCTGGCGATCCGTGGTTGAAATTGGCGCTTCAGCACCAGGTGCGGCTCGTTGGACTGGAACTCGACCGCATCTTGAACTTCGATCCCGCACTGGTCGCCAATCTTCCGCACGCTGCTTCCATCGCGAAACTGGGTGAGACGATCCTGCGCGAATACAACAACGTTGACATGGCGGCGGTCTGGCGTGCCGCCACACGGACTATTCCGACCCTGGCGACCCAAATCGCCGACGTGCTGCGGGATTATCCTGATGATGAGTCCTCGCACACGCGCTGCATCGCGGTGATTCCACTGATCGTGGACAACCGGGACGCGGTCGCCGACCTCTGCCGCCAGTACGGTGCACGAAAACTCTCGGTCTTTGGTTCCGCAGTCAACGGCACCTTCAATCCGGAATCCAGCGATCTCGACTTCGTCGTGGATTTCGACGCATACGAACAGGGAATCGCTCGCCGATACTTGGGCCTCGCCGGCGAACTTGAGCGATTGTTCGACCGCTCAGTCGACCTGGTGACCATTCACGAACGCACCAAACCCTGGTTCCGGGACGAAATCGATCGCTCAGCCGTGGTGGTATATGACGCTGGTGAAGACTTCGAAGTCACGTGATGCAGAGCACCCGATCGCAGGCGATCAGGTATGATGAGAGACGTGTAGGCTGCGCCAACGAGGATATCCATGAACGACCAGACGTACCACCGCCCAATCCTCACCATTGGATACGGCAATCGAACGATTGACGAGTTTCTGGCGATTCTGCAAGAGCACAAGGTTCGTTTCATTGGCGACGTGCGGACAATGCCATACTCACGCTTCGCCCCTGATTTTTCGCGGGAATCGCTGATTGAGCATCTCGACCGGGTAGGCATGAATTACGTCTTCCTGGGAGACTCCCTGGGCGGCAATCCGGATGACGGCTCGGTTCGGCAAGTGAATCGATCCGGTCAGAAGCACTACGTGAATTACGACCGAGTAATGGCTCTCCCGTCATTCCAGGCAGGTATCACTAGACTGTTCCGAGCATGGGAGACAGATGTCGGACTAGTGTTGCTATGCAGCGAGGCGAAGCCGGAAATATGTCACCGTGCACGACTGATCGGCACCGCACTCGACAACACACCGATCGAGATCGTGCATATCGACGAGCAGAGTGAATTGCGCAGCCAGTCGGAAATCATGCTGCGAATTGACAACGGCCAGGCGCTGATGCCGGGCATGGGTCTCTCCTCGCGAGCGGTCAGGTCGTCCAAGGCATTCGAGTGACCGTATTCGCCATCTCCCAGAAAGACGGCTCAACCCGAGTGTTAATCATCGCCCGTACCCGAGTAAGCGATCGTGATATCTGCCTGGGCGGACTGGATCTCGACACCAGTCGCTGCCTGCGCCTTTCAACCGCTACTGGGTCAAACTTCACCTACGATGCCCCTTTTTCGGTTGGGAGTATCTGGCAACTGACATTCACGCCTCGCCCAAACTGTCTGCCGCCACACATCGAAGATGTGCATGTCCAGTCATTCCATCGCATCGAGTTGGCGGCCGCCCCCGGCCGCCTGGTGCTCGATCACGCCGAGAAGCTTCCGGTCTGGCGCGGAGGTCCAGGCAACCTATTCGACGGCCTCCTCACACCAGACAACCGTGCCGGTCGCGAGTTCGCAGGCAGTCTCTACGTTTTCACTGGCAACCCGGCTCCCGCAGTGAGCCTAGGCTATTGGATACCAGACCGCGACTTGCGCGTGACCACCGGCCGTCGTCGTTCCGGTCGCACCGGACAGGACGTCTACTACATCGACCAGTCCGGACCAGACACGACAGTCCGAATCGTGCACTCGGGATTGACGCCATTACCAAGCGTGATTCCTTCCGGCTCGGTTGTCAGTCTCTCGCTCGCACGCTGGTGGACACCGGCGAATGACAGCGATCAACGTCCTCGATGCACACTCCAGATCTGCGACGTGCTCGCAACCAACGGATAGCGAAGCCTGCACCTGGATTGAGAGAAACGGTATGCACATCCTTACGTTGGGTGTTTACGGATATACCAACATTACCTTTCGTGCCGCCCTCGAACAGGCGAAACCGGGTGTGTTCGTCGACACC
>CAYNTU010000065.1:0-3188 GCA_964400205.1 uncultured Microbacterium sp. | reverse complement strand
GGTGCCGGCCTTCTTGCCCTTCGCGTCGACTACGTCGACAGTTTGTGTGTTAGCCATGTCAGTTACGCGCCCTTCACTGCGGAGCGGATGAGGACGACGCCGCCCTTGTTGCCGGGAACGGCGCCCTTGAGCAGCACCAGGCCACGCTCGAGGTCGACAGCCTGAACCTGCAGGTTCTGCACGGTCTTGCGGTCGTTACCCATGCGTCCAGCCATCTTCATGCCCTGGAACACGCGCGACGGCGTCGAAGCGCCACCGATCGATCCGGGCTTGCGGTGGTTCTTGTGCGCACCGTGGGAGGCGCCAACGCCGTGGAAGCCGTGGCGCTTCATGACACCGGCGGTTCCCTTTCCCTTGGTGGTGCCGGTCACGTCGACCAGCTGGCCGGCCTCGAACACGTCGGCGGCAATTTCCTGGCCGAGCGAGTAGTCAGCGGCATTCGCGGTGCGAACCTCCGCGACGTGGCGGCGAGGCGTCACGCCTGCCTTTTCGAAGTGGCCCTTCAACGGCGCGGTAACGCGGCGAGGGTCAACGGCACCGAACGCGAGCTGAACGGCGCTGTAGCCGTCGGTCTCTGCATTGCGTACTTGGGTCACGACGTTGGTGTCTACCTGAACGACCGTTACGGGAACAACTCGTCCCTCGGCGTCCCACACCTGCGTCATGCCCAGCTTCGTACCTAGCAGCGCAGTAACAGTGCGCTGGGCATTGGAAGTCGTAGTCATGATGTGTGAAGTCCTTAAAAGCTCGTTAGAGCTTGATCTCGATGTTGACGTCTGCCGGGAGGTCGAGACGCATGAGCGAGTCGACAGCCTTGGGCGTCGGGTCAATGATGTCGATGAGGCGCTTGTGTGTGCGCATCTCGAAGTGTTCGCGGCTGTCTTTGTACTTGTGCGGCGACCGGATAACGCAGACAACGTTCTTCTCGGTCGGCAGCGGCACAGGGCCAACAACCGTAGCGCCGGCACGGACTACCGTGTCGACAATCTTTCGCGCCGAGCTGTCGAGACCGGCGTGGTCGTACGACTTCAGGCGAATGCGGATCTTTTGTCCCGCCATTTGCTTGCTCACTCTCTTAACGCGTCTTACCTCCTGAGCTTTTCCCAGGGGCATTGGACGCCCGTCAGCGTTGTTCACGCCTTCATGAATCAGTCACAGGGACTGACGCACCACTGTTTTGCTGTCAACCCACACGCAAAAGCACGCAAAAAGCTGCGCTTGATTGTGGGGGTAAGTGTTCTGCTGCCCGCGGCCTAGGTCTTGATACCTATGCACTGCCCTGACAGTGATTTGTCGACACGCCAAAGCGCACGCCAAAATGTGGAACCTGTCTAGTCTACGTGCTGTTGAGGCGTCGTGCAACCCGGGCGTGTCGCGCTCCCCCGGGCGCAAAGAAGCCCCCGCCACGTCACGGTGGCGGGGGCTTCTGCCTGCGACTTACTGGTTGCCCAGCGAGTCGTCGAGCTTATTGCGAACGTCGTCGATCTGCGCGCTGTTCTCTTCACCGAAAATCTTCTTGGCGAAATCCGAGAGGGTGTTGAGCACGTTGTCGCTGATCTCTTCAGCCTTGTCGCTCTTGAGGGCTTCTTCGATCTTGCCCTTGTTCTCTTCGAAGAATTGCTTCGCCTGCGCAGCAGCATCCGATGCGCCAGCGGTGATCTTGCCGCCGCTCTCGTCAAGGAATGCTTTGATCTTGTCAAAGGTCTCTTGGTTTGCGTTCTGTTCAGCCATCGTTCGCCCCTTCGTGACGATTGGATTCCGGCACGTGCCGGCTTGCAACAAGTGTCGCCAGTCTTCCTGTGGATACGCCTCGAAACGTGCGAATTACCACCAGTGGTTGCTGAGCCAGAAGTTGTAGGCACCCGACCAGCTGCCGTAACGACCCTTTGCGTAATTATCTGCCCACCGCAGGTTCGCAACCGGGTTCTTACAGGTGCGGTACGCCTCGGTGTGCAGCGGCATGATCTGCACGAGGCCGCATGCGCCAGAACTGGGGTTCACGGCATTGGGATTCCAGCCGCTCTCACGCTGCACGATGTAGTCGACGTAGCCCCAGTCGGCCCGTGCGATACCGGCATCAGCCTTCCACTGATCCCGCTCATTGAGCTTCGGCGCTGGCCAAGGCGCAGCGGCCGGGCCCGATACGACCTTGAAGCGTGCACCTTCGGCAGCCCAGACATCACTCCAACGCTGGCTGATGGCCTGCTTGTCGGATGCGTCAATCGTGAAGAAGTGTGCGCCGTGCATGACACTCCAGTACCGTTCAACCGTGTGAAGCCAGCTTGCTCCCTCGCTCACGGGATATGCCCAATAGGCGACGCCCTCGAGCTTCCAGTCGTTGGGCCACCGCTCGAGAATGGTGTTTTTCTCAGTCTCCGAGATTGTGTAGAAGTGGGTCTTGTAGAGCTCGGACCAGAAGCGGTACACGGGCTTTGTTCCGGGAACCTGCTCCGTATACGCGCCGAAAGCGACCTTCTCGTAGGCCCAGACACCGGGCCACTTCTCGACAACCGCGTTTCGCTCATTGACGTCGACCGTGAAGAAATGGCTCCCGTACTTCTGGCTCCAGAATCGGTAGACCGCAACGGGGCTTGCTGAAGCCGCAGCTTCGAGCTCCGCGACGGGTGCCTCCTGCGTCGGATCAACGACCGCGGGGGCTTCAACGCTTTCTGTCTGCGCGGGCGTAGGAGTTGCCGGTTCGACTTCGCCCGGTGCTTCTTCGGCAGGAGCCTCTGGTACGTCGGTTGCTTCTGGCTCCGGCGTAGTGGACGCTTGCGTTTCATCCGCCTCGGGAGCGAGCGACTGCGTCGCCTGCGGCTCGGGCGTGGGGCTTGCCGTCTCTGCCGCGGCCTGCGGCAACATCGTGAGTGCCATCACAATCGCGAGTGCACTTGTTGCGCGCGCGAAAAGACCCGAGCGCTTCTTTGTTTCGTCCTGCATCGTTGTTCCTGAGTTCCGGGGGCCCGGGTCTGAAATCGCGCCGGGCACGCCCACCAGAGTATCGAGGCAAACCTGAAAGACACCCGCTCAGTAGCTGAGCAGACACGCAAAAAGCGGCGGATGCCGAAGCATCCGCCGCTTTTTGTAGCGTGCGCTAGATCTGACTTACGACAGGATCTTCGTGACGGTACCTGCACCAACGGTGCGGCCACCCTCACGGATAGCGAAGCCGAGGCCCTCTTCCATAG
>CAYNTU010000064.1:0-3327 GCA_964400205.1 uncultured Microbacterium sp. | reverse complement strand
GTTCTGTATCCATATCTGGTGAAAGAAAATCGTAGCTATCTCGTCCGGTATAGATCACCACGCACGCAGCGTCGGCACGATCACGTCCCGCACGTCCTGCTTCTTGAGCCAGGGCCTCAAGTGATCCTGGAATGCCATAGTGGATGGTATAGCGAATATTTGGCTTATCGATTCCCATTCCAAAAGAGGAGGTTGCGACTAGGAGAGGGAATTTATTCTCCTTGAATGCTCTTTGGGTTTGCTCTTTCTCATTATCCCATTCTGCGGGGGTATGATTGAGCCGTTTGGGTTTTTCTCCGGAGTAGATACGAATCGAATAGTCATCACGGAGGTGTTGCTGTCTCATCGTCATTGAGACGCCATCCACTCCAAATTCTCCATTCACATATCGACAAAACACAATACCGCCAGCGTTTTCGTCGTTGACTAGTGATTCCGTGGACGTTTTTCCCAACTGTTCCGCAACTCGACCCAATGATTTGGTTAGACCATCTTGCTTGCCTGCGGGAGAGGTGCGCATGGGGATGAGGTGCAGGTTGGGCCTGTCAAACGAGTTCGCGGTGATAAGCCCCTCATCATCCATGTGATCGAGTTCGAGCTCACGGGAAATATCGATCAGTACGGAATTGGAAGCAGTGCCGGTTAGGGCAATTACTGGTGGCGCTTCCTGCTCATTGGCGCAGAGCTTCCGCGCGACGCGACCCACATTGAGGTATGACGGACGAAAGTCGTGACCCCACTCGGACACGCAGTGCGCTTCATCCACGACAACGAAGCACACGGATGAACCGGCAAGCGCGTTTCGAAAGTCATTCATCTGGAGACGTTCGGGCGCAACGTAGATAAAGCGTGGGGTGCCCGACGTGATTTCCCTCAGGGACTGGCGCTTTGCTGTGGCGGCCATGCCGCCGTGGATGGACGCCAGGCGATTGATTCCGGCACGGTGCAAATTATCGACTTGATCGTCAATCAGGGACCGCAATGGCGCGATGACGAGGGCGGCCCCGGGGGAGAGCATGGTCGGCAACTGGAACGTGACGGACTTCCCGCTTCCCGTGGGTAGAACCCCGATCAGCTCTTTACGCTCCATGGCCCGGCGAATGACTTCAACCTGCTGGGGACGAAAGTCCTGCTTTCGGAAGATGAGTTGTAGAAAGTACCGCAGGTCATGTTCAGAGACATGGTCGGCGTTCGCCGCACGAGGAACTGGCCAGTGCCAGAATCGCTCACCCGTTGAGTAGTTCGTGGTTCGGAGCGTTAGTGTCCGGTCGGCGAGATACATGGAGTCAGCCAGCCGATTGTCTTCCGGAAAACGATCGGCCGGGCGCGCTCGGACCGATACGTCCAGCAACACGTCCAGTTCGGGGGCAACCTCCTCCAGACTCTCCAAGTCGACCTCGGTGATGAAGAGACGATCGGCGACGCTGCCGGGCAATACGTCCTCGCCCACGGACTCGGATGCTGAAAGAACATCCAGCCGCACATGTGGTCTCGCCTGAATGCCATAGATTGCCCCGAGCCGACTGATCTGGTCGAGGAGATCGTCGATTGCCAATGACGCAAATACCCTATCCCGCTCAATGACGCCTATGCGCCACTCTTCAAAGTCGAAACGAAGGGTGCCTTCCAGTAAGGCGATGAGTACCCCAAGCTGAACTCTGGCAATTCCGTGCGTTGCCTGTGTAAGTCTGCGGGATTCCTCAAAGAATTCATCCGACAATTGGGAAGGTGATTGCATGCGATTGAGTGACTGAAGCCATGGGTCGCGTTCGATCAGCTTTCGCAATTGGGCGCTTATGACGGGTGGGGGATGATCGCGGCCAACCGGAATTCGTTCGACATACCAATCGTTGGACTTCAGCGCTCGGTCCCTCTGCTTGTCAAGCATTTGCCGCCCAGTTGTGCAGTGTTCGGGTCCGTCAATCTCGATCACGATTTTGAGGCCGGTCGGTGTCTCAAGGGCGAAATCCACCCGCTGGTCGACGAATTGTTTCGAATTTTTGGAGTCAGGATTCAGCATGGAGGAGAGCATGCGCTGGGGTTCGACCAAGGCCAGGGCGTTCCCCAACAGGGGCGCTAATTGAGTAGTGACGAAGGCTCGTTCGGTGGCGCTGTCAAAGAGCGGCGACCAGTCCTGGGTTGTCCGGGGATCGGTCACAAATTGCGCCTGTGCCAGCGCAGTCCCACATGCATCGACGCGGTCGGGCGCGACCTCCAGATGAAATCCCACCTCTCCGGAATTGTCTTGGTTGGGTGAGAACCCTACTCTTCCATGATCAAGTAGTGTTTCCTCGACCCAGGGAGAGATGAGAGGTGAGGTGCCTCGTTGGAGGATTCCCAGCAGGATTCTTGCGAGGAAGTACTCATCAGACTGAGACCAATCCGCGTTCTCGCCAGACTTGACTTTGCCTGAGTCTGAAACGGCAACCACAGCCAGAGCACGTTCAAGCTTCTGGAAGTGCTCTCGCTGTTCATCAAGGACTGGATTACGCAGGAAGTCTCTAACGGCGCCCAGTTTGAGGCCCAGTTTGTAGATATCCCAGTTCTGCATGATACGTATAGCCCGCCAGGCGAACATGAATCGCCCGTGTATCCGCCAAATATGAGTAACTGGTCCCTCCCAGATTATACGTTGTTATATGAAAGCAGGTCTTCCTGATTCGAATTGTTCGAATCTTGCCTCTTACGGGCGGATGATGAGGCGGAGGGCGCCGTCGAAGAAGGGCTGGATGCGGAGGTGGCCGTGCTGGCGGTCCCATTCGCCCGAGGCGAGGTCGGCGGAGAGGCGGGCCATGGCGCGGTCGACGACGGGGCGGTCGACGAAGGTGAAGGAAGACATCGCGCCCCAGGCTCCCGGATCGAGGAAGCGTTCCGGGCGGCCATAGTACGCCTCGGCGAATCCGTCGGTGCATTCGAACGGAATATCGACCTTCTCGACGCGGGCGCCGGGACCGAGCAGGGCGGTGAGCGTGGCGATGGGCGGGAAGCGCCCTGCTTCCACCTGGAAGGCTTCCGGCAGGTAGCCGGCCATCCAGTAGTCGAACAGGAGCGCGGGATCGGAGGCGAGGATGACGATGGGGCCGCGGGTGACGCGGCGGAGTTCACCTATGCCTTTGGCAAGATCCCGCCACTGGTGGACGGTGGACGAGGCCATCGCGGCGTCGAAGGCCTGGTCGGGGAAGGGGAGGTGTTCGGCGACGGCGTCGATCGCCGGGGAGAGGTGCGGTGGGCGCTGGGCGCGCATGGTGGCCGAAGGTTCGACGGCGGTGACCTGGCGGTCGCGCGGTTCGTAGGAGCCGGCCCCGGCGCCAACGTTGAGGACCGACT
>CAYNTU010000063.1:0-3491 GCA_964400205.1 uncultured Microbacterium sp. | reverse complement strand
AGGAATGGCTCTGCATTGAATACAGGCATCACCACACTGATCGTTGGCGCCCTTTGAGGCTGGTCTGGAGGAGTGGGCTGTGGATGCATAGTTGACTCCGTGGGAGAGATACCTTGCGCCGGAGTTCCGGCGCGATTGGTGGGAAAGACATCGCCTACCGGTTCACATAGTGTGTTCAGGGAGTCACTGGCTGCGTATTGTTCGATCTCATCCATGTCACGTGCACGTCTCGCGATTCCAGCATTATGCGCGTGGTCCGTCATACGTGCGCCACACCGGCGTATGGTTCCGCGCTGATCGAGTCGCCTATCACACGGGCACAGAGCGCACTGTATGCATCTCCCACCGCTCCCATGGTGAAGTGCTCGTCGGCAAATGCCTTGGTCCGGCGACTCCACTCATTGAGCAGGGCTTGGTCGGACAGCGCATCGCGAATTACCTCGGCCGCGTCGTCTTCATCGGGAGGCAGAACGCATCCCAGGTCGTTATCTCGAAAAAGCTTTGCCATGGAGATGGACGACGAAATGAAGCAGGGGAGCCCCATGTACATCGCCTCGGCGATCGAAATCCCAAACGACTCCCACCGGGATGTCTGGATGTACGCGGTCGCGCACCGGAGAGCTTGCACCTTGTCTTGACCATATATGGGAGCCAGGAAGTGCAGGTTCTCGGGGGCGCTCCGACTGATTTCGAGGAGTTCCTGCTCATTTCGCTCGCGTTGCACTGGGAGTCCGTGCAAGTGGAACTCCACGGACGGCAGGCGAGAGGCGATCCGCGCGAGCACGTCGATGCCTTTGACCCGTACGTCGAACAATCCCAGATAGAGCAACGTCGGCGATGGGGAGCGTGATTGCTCCAATGCCGGAGCCTGGAGGGAGCTGGTGTTTACCGCATTGGGAATCCACTTGATGAGTCCGCGGTAGTTCGGAAGATACTCCCTGATTTGGGCTTCTTCGTCGGGCAAGCCAACGACCATGGCGGTGGCCTGACCAAAGAATCTCTTCTGAACCAGGTGAGAGTACATGGCTTTCTTCCAGTGGCTTCTGTTCTTGAGATCCCGGGGATTCAGGCCTCCGTGGGGAACGACAACGTATGGAACGTTACGGCGGTGGAGCATGAATCCCAGTATGGCATGGAGCAGGATGAAGACGGAGTGAAACAGCACAACCTCGGGAGGGTTGTTATCAATAGCCCGCGCCGCGCTCGTACGATTGAGCCACAATCGCCTGGCCTGAACATACGCCAGCGTAATGCCAACGCCAGCCGCGTATTGAACGGCGTCCGCGGCTGGCTCGGTGAACAACACCATGGTCACCTCATGCCCCGACGACGCTTGTTTTCCCGCAAGTTCCCACACCAGATAGTTGATGCCATTAACTTCATTTGGAGTCGGACTTGCTCCAACATGCCAAATTTTCAACGGTCCTCCTCCTCACGAATCACCACAAGGTTCGGTGGTGAACATCATGATTACCGTTTGCAGCGACGATGTCTACTTGAGCGGTCCTTATCTCATCCAAAGGACACGTTGGTGATAGTTGTGGTCACGGTACTGTCATAGCGTCGGATGCCAAGCCGTTGGGCAATCACCAGGGAGGCATATTGGGGGTTCAGTTTGAGGTAGCGTTTCCAGAGTCGTCCTGGCTCGCACTTGAGCCGGTACAGCCATTCCAGGCCGCGATCCTGCATCCAGCAAGGCGCCTGCGATGTCGTTCCCGCGTGGAAGTCGAAGGCGGCTCCGACCGCGAGCACTGGCATGTTCAGGGCGTCCCGGTACTCGTAGGCCCACACCTCCTGTCGCGGGCAACCAAGACCGACGAACGTGATGCTTGCTCCGGATTCGCGGATCCGGTCGACGACTTCGGACTTTTCCGAAGGGGAGAGCGTGCGGAACTTCGACGGTTCGCTACCGGAGATGGTCAGGCGTGGAAAGCGTTCCTTCAGCCGTAGCCGCAGTTGGTCGAGAACATCCTGAGTGCTTCCGTACAGGTATATTCCCAAGCCGCCAGTTTCAGCTTGCGCCAGTACTCGCAGCATCAATTCTGGCCCGTACACTCGATCGTTCAGTTCAGTCCCGTGAAGGGCATTCAGCGCCCAGCGAACCGGTTGACCATCGGGAACCACCAGGTCGAACGAGTTGAGCCGGCCGCGGTGCTCCTCATCGGAGTGACCAGTCATCACTCCATGAACCGCCAGGGCGGTCACCGCAAGTGGCTGTTGACTGTTCGCGCCTTCGATGACCCTCACTACAGCTGCATCGTAATCCAGCGCGTCGATCATGACTCCGAGAACATTACGCTTGCCACGATTGATCATTTGACCGACACCTCGGACGTGATCCACCGCTCACTACCAGCCAGGGCGATCTCACCCAGGATTGCTGGGACGTCGTACTCGAGCTTCCATTCCGGGAAGTGACTCTCAAATTTGCGCGTGTCACTGATCCACCAGATGTGGTCGCCGATCCGGTTTGCTTCCTGGTACGACCAGAGCAGTTGCCGGCCGGCGATCTCCTGCGAGATTTCGATCGCCTCGAGCATCGAACAACTGCTGTGACGCCCCCCACCAATGTTGTAGACCTCGCCGACCCGCGGAGCACGGTAGAACGCATCGAAGGCGGTTATCAGATCGCTGCTGTGAATGTTGTCGCGGACCTGCTTGCCCTTGTAGCCGTACACTGAATATGGTGTCCCGGTGAGAGTGCATTTCATAAGGTAGGAAAGGAAGCCGTGCAGTTCGGTCCCTGAGTGGTTGGGGCCCGTCAGGCATCCGCCACGAAAGCATGCCGTTCGCATATCGAAGTACCGGCCGTACTCCTGCACAAGAACATCCGCCGAGACCTTCGATGCTCCGAACAGGCTGTGGAGCGTGTGGTCGATCGACATCGTTTCCGGGATGCCCGCCGCGTACGCATGGTTGGGGTCGATTTCCCATCTCGTGTCCAGCTCAAGCAGCGGCAGATCGTTGGGCCGGTCTCCGTACACCTTGTTGGTCGACGTGAAGATAAACACGGACTCGGGCGCATGGAGTCGAGTGGCTTCTAGCAAGGTCAGCGTGCCGTTGGCGTTGATGGTGAAGTCGGTGAATGGATCGCGCGCGGCCCAATCGTGCGACGGCTGTGCCGCGGTGTGGATGACAAGCGAAATGCTGGCGCCGTACCGATCGAAGATTCGATCAACCTCTTCCCGGCTCCGGATATCGATATCGTGATAGTCGAACGACCGAAGTTCCTGCGTGAGTCTTTCCAGGTTCGGTCGAACGGATGCGTCGTCGCCGAAGAGTTGCTTTCGCATGTCATTGTCGAGGCCCACGACATGCATTCCCTGGCTTGCAAAGTGCCGGGCCGCTTCAGAACCAATGAGGCCTGCAACGCCGGAGATAACTACCACGCTCATGTGAACATCCCTTGATTGGAAAGGACTAGAAAGCCCCGGAGCGAAGAAGAATCGAAGAGACGGTTTTGGTCACGACCTGAAGGTCAAGCGCGGCCG
>CAYNTU010000062.1:0-3574 GCA_964400205.1 uncultured Microbacterium sp. | reverse complement strand
GCGCCGGCCGAGGATGCGAGCGATTCGGGTCCGGCGCCTCCCCACGAGACGCCCGTGATCCGAACGAAAAGTAGAACATTTGTTCTGTTCTGATCGCATGGTACGAGGGTTGGGAGAGGGTGTCAAGGGTGAGTTGGAATTAGGACGAATCGTAGGTTTGCGAGCATAGTGTCGAGAATCCGGTAGTCACAAATGCAGTATTCTTGAGTGTTGGTTTCATTTGCAGTCAATACTGAGATGGTTGTTCCTAGAGCTAAATCGAATCGAGCGCCAGTTCTGATTCGGGATCTTCTTGGTCGATGTCTTCACTGATTGTGCCACGAGCCGAAACGGTGTCATCAAGCCAATTACTTATGTCCTGTAAACGCTGAAGTTGCTCGATGGAGACATTTTTGCCCGACGACGCATGCGCAACGATTTTTCGAGCCTCATTTACATCAACGATCCAATTGGTGCGTCGTTCCTTCTTTATATTGCTCGAACCTTGCGCCAAGAAATCACCGAAAATATTCCAATTGTTATTGATGATATCGCGATAGTCGATCAGATTGAAGTAATGATATCGTTCACCTCGGTCGCCTTTGTCTTCTTCGAAGAGAGCGGTTGCGCTCTTCCTGATTTTCTCGGGAACGCCATCAAACCACCAGCGATCAGCGTCCACTCCGAACTCGCGCTGCAATTCCTCAATCACGCTTTTTTGCAGCAATTGCTCTATGTGTTCAATTAGTGCTCGTGCCTGGTGGTTGGATTCCAGCCGCTCTTCTTCCATGAATTCATCGAGGCCGGTGGGAGAGTAGTCAGGTACGGAATGTCGAATGGCCAATTGAATTCTTCTTGCGCGGGCAGTTTGCCCTTGTATACCTCGAAGTTCTCTGTAACCTTTCCTCTGCTCAATAGAGAAACTACCCAGATGCTTCCCTACAATTTGGGCGTATGGACGTATAAGCTGTTGGAGTTCCTCGTCGTAGACACTATCAAGACGGTTCCCCAGTTCGCGCAAGTGATCGAATACGCTTCGCAAAACCATTATGTTTGCCACAATGCTGTCATTCATGCTGAGGCCGCCACCCGGGCCACGGCCCAAAGCCCACCACTCAGGAGCGCCATTTGCAAGCTCTTGAAACCAAACATTGAGGACGGCACAAGTTCGCTGCATCATATCTAGGCTACTTGTTGCCGCCCACAAAGGCCCTGGGTCGTCAACCCCCCTCTTGTTCTGACTAAGGTATAGATCGGACTGATTTAGTGCCTTGGACATGGCATCGAGAGAGATGCAACGGGTGTCGTCTCTGGATGACTCCGCCAACTGAATGCGCCCAGCGAATGGTGATTCCGGATCTTCGCCCAAATTCTGAACAGACTTTGCAACAACGGCACTGATTCTGAGTTTGGCATCGTAAGCATCCCAATGCAGCTCCGAATAAAGTTCCTGCAGTAGGGACTGCTTTACCGACTTTTGCTGTGCGTTGATGTCAATGAATAACTTGGCCTGCAGGCTTGGCTCCAAAGACTCAAATGCCAATACCGCTAGTTTGGAAGTCGCGGCTCTCTTTGATCCTGAGTATGCGAAAACACGATGTTGCCCATCTATGATCCAGGCAGATCCATACGATGGTCGCAAAGTGAGCCAGCCAAGAAGCCCTTGGTCGGAATCAGTTTCTTGGGCAACTCTATCGAATTGAGGCTTCTTCTCTAGATTGACCACGATATTTGTCGGAAATATCCCATCGTTGCTCTCGATGTATTGCTTTACCGATCGCAAGCGTGACTTGCGGAGCATTCGCTGATAAGTGTTTACATCGGACGCCTTTCCCTTTGCCCGGTGCGATACATACGCGATTTTTAGGAGATACGAGGGGCTAATCGCGAAGGAATAAGCAGTCCGCCTACCCATTTTGGTCTTGATTGCTGGAACCTTGATCTCCAGGTTAGGAATAGGTCGGCCAGAAAAAACTTCCGACAAAAACTGATATTTGGCCGCCGGACCAAGATGAGACACAAGTTGCTCATAGTACTCGAGGTCTTTCTCGTCAAGTAGTGCAATTTGTTGTTCTTCGGCTCTAATTTTGTCGTTGCTAGAGAGTGAGTAATTGACTGTAAACATTGCAAACCCATATAGCCTCTTGCCTACCGTGGGAAGATCACGGCGAACTGCTGTAGTGAAGCTTGGCTTGAGAGCTCCATGCTTTGCGAGTTCCTCGGCAAACGCGGGCTTGCGGGTATATCTCTCCGAAGACTTGCACTCTATCGCTATGGCGACCTCGGAATCGACTGCCACGATGTCTATTTGCGACGTAACAGCTTGGTCGCTCTTTGGATTGATAGTTAATCGACCTCCGCCTTGGCCAGACATGAAATCAAAACCCATTCGGTAGAGTAGAGTCCATACTCGATCTTCAAGATGAATTCCAAGCGGTTTCGGCTTTGACAGCCGCATAGTCGTCTTGAGTTTGCGCTCAATTTGCCAGCCTTTGTCCAACAGCTCTTGTTCAGATCCAATTCGAACGGAATGGAAATCACTGCTCTTGCTTTTCTGTCGTGAGACCGCCGCAAGCTCTGAGGTTGGAAAGATATTGTCAATCATATTGTCCTCCTGTTGAAGAAGACGCATTCCGTTATTGGCCGGCGAAAGTTTGAGTTGGCTGCGATTTGGGAAGTTCGTTGAATCACGATCTTTTCAAAGTTGCTGTAGAGACTTTCAACTGAAAGGTGATCGGCATTGCTAACAAGTACTGCTACGCCGCGCTCGTCCAATTCATTGGCGACGATAGCTGGTCTCTGTTGATCATCCCATGAGAAAATCCGGGCGTTGTACTTCACGAATCCGTTGTCGGAGTGCGCAACTGTATATGGAGGATCCAGATACACCACGTCTCCTTCTGTTGCAGACTCAACGGCTTTGGCAAAGTCGCCGGAAAGAAGTTCGGTATGCCTCAAGAGATGGCTAGCCGTTTGAATTGCATCCTCATCGAGTGGACAGACATGAGATTTGCCGCCATAGGGTACGTTAAACATGCCTGCCAAGTTCACCCGGTACAATCCATTGAATGACAATCTGGACAGATATATTGTGCGTGCGGCACGGCCAATAGGTTCCGATGGTTGAGACTCTCTGACCTGATAGTAGTACTCGGCTGAATTCTCCATTCCGGCCATCGTCGAAATTAGTTCGTTGGGAGAGTGCTTAAATACTCGATAGCAGTTGATCAGGTCTTCGTTCAAATCGGATAGGACCGCCGCATCCGGCTCCAGATGAAAGAAAAGTGCCGCACCACCCGCAAAGGGTTCGAAGAGTCTGCGATATGAAGTTGGTATCAGTGGCGCAAGGTGTTTGGTAAGCTTGCGCTTTCCACCAGGCCACTTCAACAAAGGTTTGGCGCACACTTACATTTGCTCCGTATCCTCGGCGGGAAGTTGGCTCCGACCGGTTTCACTCATTGAGTTTTATGCCTGGATCCCTGTATCTGTCAGACTATGTTAACCGGCCGCCACTCTGATTTCTACCCGCTGCTGCAAAAGGGCAGGGCTTATGCGCGAGTGGGAGGTCGTCAGAACGGGGCTCCGTTGGGAAGAT
>CAYNTU010000061.1:0-3879 GCA_964400205.1 uncultured Microbacterium sp. | reverse complement strand
TGCCGTGGTGGGAACACGCGGGGGATATGAGGTTCCGCGTGCCCCGCTGCGTGGGGAGGGTGTGGGGAGAGAACTGAAGGCGACAACGCGAGGGCTTGATGCGCTACTCACCTTCCCGCCGAACACGTCAATTGGGGTGCCGCGATGGTTGCGTGCTGGGGAGCAACCAACGGAAGCCGGGGTCTTCGGCTCCGTGCGGTGCGACGTGTGCGGCGGAAAGGTGACCAGGCGGGTCATGCGGCCTCCGCTTCGGCGGACTGCTCGCCCGCCGTGATCTTGTCCAGGACCGTGTTGACCGCATCCAGCACGGCCAATGCCTCATCAAGCGTGGGGTCGTCCGGTGATGGGGGCGGGAGTGGTGGGCAGTCGTCCACGACGACGCGGATGGGATCGGAAGCGATCATGCCGCCACCAGGCTTTCCGAGTCGGGCTCGGCCATTTCCGTCCGCTCCAGCAGGTCCCGAATGGCTTGCCGGACCAGCAACGAGCGATTGCCGTCAAAGCGACGGAATGCAACGTTGTCGAGCCGATCAGCGAACTCGGCGTCGATCC
The DNA here is from genome assembly GCA_964400205.1 of uncultured Microbacterium sp. Lineage (GTDB taxonomy): Bacteria > Actinomycetota > Actinomycetes > Actinomycetales > Microbacteriaceae > Microbacterium. The sequence goes on along the minus strand of CAYNTU010000061.1, from coordinate 3,327 downwards.
TCACGACCATCCGAATTTCCTTGGGAGCGCGTACAGGTGTTTGCATGTGACCATCCTGCTTGTTTCCTGATTCTGTCATGCAAGCATCATACAACAGAAATGATGCTAGTGCAACAGTGTCATGCGCCCAATACTTAATGGCATGATGCAGACGACTTTCGGGAAATGGCTTAAATCAGAGCGACGGCGACGGGCAATCACGCAAGCTGACATCGAGCAGCAGGCCGGGGTGAGCGTGTCTCACGTGTCGAAGATGGAGAATGGGCATATTGGCATGCCCGAGCCGGAGACACGGGCCCGTATCCATAAGGCGCTCGGCACGTCAGAAGACGATCTCGTTGACTTGGGGCTGCTGGAGCGCATTGAATCGCCTGTTCCCGGCGGGGAACCGGTCTACATCCCCGCCGACTCCATCACACCCGGCGAACGGGCGGCCGCCGAGGCGCACCGCATCCATGAGGGAGGCGCGCCCTACGACGCGCCAGGCCAGCATCAGGGCCTCCGTGCTCATCTCGACGCCTACAACCTCACGGAGCGGCAGATCGAGGCGCTACTGGCGGTGCTGGATGCGTTTATGGATGAGCCATGAGCGACTCGACGAAGCGGGCGGTGCTACTCGACGTGTTTGTAGCTTTCCCGTCGAAGCAGGCGCCGGATCGCAGTCTCCGAGACGTTGTACCGGAGGGCGGCAGCAACAATAGCGGGGGTTTCGTATGGGGTAGAGGCGCGGATCTCCCGAGCCTCATCATCAGTCAGCTTGGCAGGGCTCGCTTTCCTGCCCTTCGCCAGCATGTCCTGCATGTTGTCCGTATGGGTTCCGGCGAACAGGTGTTCAGGGTTCACGCACGGAGGATTGTCACATCGGTGGCAGACGGATACATCCCTGCCTACTTTCTCATGGACAATTTGGTACGCAACTCTCGACGCATGGTGAGGGGCACCATTGAGCATGTACTGACCGTACCCCGCACGATTGCGCGATCCTATCCAGTCCCAGCAACCATTCTCACCGCGAGGGTTGACCTTACTCCAGAATCGGGCGTGCTCACCATCAAGGCGGATGACGCGGCCTTCCAGCCACTCTCCGTACAGCCAAACACTGTGGTCCGCCAATTCAAACAGTGCGTCGAGCGACTCTTCCAGAATGCTGGCAAGAGCATGTGCGGATTCGTGCGAGATCGTTTTCGATCGGTCTACGATCCGGCAGATGTAGCCGCCAGAGCGTCCAATCATCCGCTCCGCTTGGATGTAGTGGATACCTTTTTCGTGCAGCGAAAGTTCCAGTCTCGGATGCGCCCGAAACCGAAGAACACTGGTAGATGGGTCAATAGTGGGGGATATAATAACCATGTCGTACGACCTCCTGTGTCGTGTGACCACGCCGGAGGATGTTTGCAGCATCGCTCCGGCACTCTATATGTTGACCTTAATTATATCAGATTGATGGTTGATTATGGTTGAGAATGATATCAAAAAGGCGATTACATACGCGCGCCAGAGCATCAGTCGCATCCCTGACGAAAGCCTGTCCATCGAGTTCCAACAGTCGGAGGCGGTGAAGTACATCGAGGCGCGAGGCTGGGTGCTCGCCGGCTCGTATTCGGACCCTGATGTCAAGGGATGGCGTCGCAACCGGCCTGGCTTCGACGCGATGCTTGACGCGCTTCGGACGGGCTCCGCGGATGTGCTGGTCCTCTACAAGCTCTCCCGTTTCGCGCGAAACCTGATGATGCAGGAGGAGGTGGTCGCCGAGATCGCGGAGGCCGGCGGCGACCTGGTGTCAATCACGGAGCCACACATCAGCACGTCGCCGATGATCCGTCAGATCCTCGGCGCGGTAAACGAGAACTACCGGCGCGATCAGTCGGACTGGTTGAAATCCACCTTCGCCGCCCGCGCCCGCAAGGGGCTCCCGCATGGATACGCCCCGTTCGGCTACCAGAAAGAAGACCTCCAGCTCGTGCCGGACGATGCCACGAGCCCGCTAGCCCGTCAGGTGTGGGAGTGGGCGTTGTCGGGTGAGGGGTCCGTGGAGATCACCTACCGGCTCAACGAGCGCGGCATCTCCCCGCCCCGTGCGTCCGTATGGACGCCGAGCGCGGTGTTGCGGATGTTGCACAATCCCGCGTACGCCGGGCACGTCCAGCACCGGGGGGAGATCGTTGCCCGCGATACCCACCCGGCCATCGTGACCGATGCTGAGTACGATGAGGTGCAACGGACGCTTGACCGCCGGTCGAGTCACCGGCGCAAGGCGCAACCATCGTGGGCCGAGGGGTTTGTCTGGCATGGCTGTGGCCGTCGTATGTTCCTCGCCGGATGGCACCGCAAGGATGGGGAGGATCGCCCCCGGTTTCGCTGCGCCCATGCGTTCGCCCGCGAACGGCGGGGCGTCATGGCCTGCACCCATCGACCCGCGTCCACCTTCGCCGCCTATGTCGAGGAAGGCATCGCGACGGCATTGGTGGACCTCTTCCGCCGATTCCGCCCGGTGGAGGACGTGGTGTCCGCGTTGGAGCATCAGCAGGGCGCGAGCGAGCGGGAGCATGATCGGCGGCGACAACGGCTTGACCGCCGCCTGTCCGATCTCGAGCGTCAGCGGCAACGGCTGCTTGACCTGGTGCTGCAAGGCACGATCGACCCCGCGCTCTACGGAGACCGGGACGCGGCGCTGAAGGTGGAGATCGCGACGGTCAACGCCGCACTGCACGCAACCCCGGCGCCAGTCTCCCGGCCCGAGGTTGCGAAGGTGCATCATGAGTTGTCGGACGTGGGCGCCATCATCGCGGTCGTTGCACGAGAGCAACCGGAGCGCCTGGTGCCAACCCTGTCGCGCCTTGGGGCACGCTACGTGATCGGCGACGGCCCTAACCGGCTGGATGTGGCCCCAGAGTGGCGGGCGTACTTCGCGTCGTCGTGGTAGTTGGCGAGTGTTCTTCGGCATCAATGTCGCCCAACTGCCACACCCCATCCGCGCGGCGCGGCGGGGCTAGGCCGCCTCCACCCTCTCTTCCATCGGCTCGAACCGATCGGCGGCCGCCTCGACCGCGTGCAGCCGCTGCTCCAGCGGCACGGGACGGTGATCGACGGTCCAGCGTGTCACCGTGCCGCGCTGCTTGACCTGGTGATGCCGTAGCGGCCCGTCCTGCCACGAGTACCGATAGTCGCCCTCGATTGTAGCGAGCGTCGCCGTCATGGCCGCGTGGGAGGCGTCGTCTGTTGCGAGGCAGAGCATCCGGCGGTCGTGGCGGGGGACGATGAGTTGGGCAATGGCGCGGGCGGGCTGGTGGGTGGTCATGAGACCTGCATCCCCATCCCGCGATCGAA
>CAYNTU010000060.1:0-4123 GCA_964400205.1 uncultured Microbacterium sp. | reverse complement strand
CCGCCCGGGGTTTCGGTCAACTTCCGGGCACCCATATGCCAGCCCGTGTACTCACCGTTCTGCCCCTGATCGTCCGACGTGACAGTCCCGATCGCGAGTGTGGTCGAATCCAACGGTTGCCCGTACGGGTCATACAACCGCAACGCTGACGACGTCGTCCCGTCACCGGTCGTGATCGTGTGCGCCTGAATCCCCGGATACGCCCACGCCTGCACCCCACCCGTGAGCGACACTTGCGCACCACCAGGAAGAGTGAGCTCCGTCGTCAACGTGGTGTCGTTCACACTGCCCCACGGCAAATCATCACCACCGGCATACAACAGCTTCACCTTCTCAGCAACAAGCCCCGGCGGGGTCGTCGACTGAGAAACCACACGCCCCGTCGCATCACGAACAACCGTCACTGTCGTGCCGTCACCATAGGTGGTCTTACTGTGCCGGTTTGCCGCGTCATACTCGAACGACATATCACCGAGCTTGGTGATATTCCCACGCGCGTCATACGCGATATCGCTCGCCGCGAGCCCATCAGCGACCGTATGCGCACCAGTGATCGGGTTCGTCACCGACGACGACAACAACCTATCCGCCCAGTCATAGCAATAATTCGTGGTCGTTGTCTTTGCCGCCTTCCCCGGGGCAGTCCACACATCTGTCAAGCTCGTGCGGTTTCCTGAAGCACCAGCACCCGTGTTCGGGCCACACGAGCCACTCCCCGCGAACCAGTACGTGAGGTCGTGCCCGGGAATCTTCGCGTTCGTCAAACGCCCAGCCGCATCATACGTATACGTCGACTGATACGTCGTTGAACCCTTCGCAAGGGAGTCCCGGATGATCCGACCCGATTGCGAACGAACCACGCTATTCGTCACCGTCTGCCCCGCAGGGAACGTCCACTCCAACCCGACCGTACGATCGGCCGCGTCACGGGTTATCTGGTTCAACTTCGCACCACCCGTGTACGCCACAGATGCGAGTCGCTGTTTCGCGTCGTATGTCGGCGTCGCATAGATGACCCCGTTGATCTTGACGGTCGTCGTCTTCCCGTCGGCGTCATAAGCGTATGCCGTCGTCTGTGCGGCGCCCACCGTCGGGGTCGTGACAACTTGTGTCACCCTCCCTGTCAGCGGGTCGTACGTTGGGACCGTCACGGTGCCGAAGACGTCCTCATAGCGAGTCGTCTGGCCGATGAAGTCAACATCGGTCGTGAGCTTCGCATTATTGGGAGACCCCGCGACGGCTGGCCCGGTCTGCACCGTGCGGGTACCGGTCGACGTGACGCTGTACATCGTCTCTTGGGTGATCGTCGCAGTACCGGTCGGGCCGACAAAGCTCTGCTCGACCACACGCCCGCGCTCATCAAACTTTGTGCACGACCAGTTCGTGTCGCCCGAGATCTTTGTGCCGATCGTGCGACCCATCTTGTCGTAGAGGTACTCCGTCTTGACAGCAGTGCCCGACGCAGGTGTGGGGCCTGTGGTCGACTTCATCGCTCCGTATTGAATAGCCCCGCTTGCATTACAGACATTTGGGGCAACCTCGGAGTCACCGTAGTACTGATACGTCGTCTTCGCGGTTGCGGGAGCACCAGGCAGGTTTCCTGCAGGCAACGTTCGGCTGAGCTTACGCAGCCAACCAGTAACCCCGGGGGCTTCAAAGCTCAGTTTGGTCGCCAGATTCAGACCGCCCGGGTTCGCAGTTCCAGTCGTGGGTTGGCCAAGCCATGGGTGCTCGTATGCCAGGGTTCCAGAAACGCCGGGCACGTTCGCGTTGGTCACGCCGGTGATCCCGCTGGGCGCGGCGTCATCTGCGGAGGTCGACGTGAGGTTTCCATAGTCAGGCTTCAGCGCGGTTCCGGGAACCTTCACGAAGCTTCCGCTGCCTTCCTTCCACCGCAAACGCAAGACAGCATTACCTGTGCCTTCGCGGTACTCGACCCGAATACGTTGGGTGAGTTCGCCCGCCGGAACCGCGATCACATTCGAGTCTTTCGTCGCAAGCCCGTCAGACCATTTGTCGATCACGCGAACGTCGTTGAGCCAGACTCGAACCCCATCATCGCTCTGCGTTTGCAGCGTGTAATTTCCCGCCGCCGGGAAGGTAATCAAGCCTGTTGCGCGCAACGAGAAGTTGTCTACCCCAACCCCCACGTTGGGTGGCGCACCGGTACCCCAGTCTCGGTCTATCGACCCATCGCTATCGCCAATTCCCGTCGCAAATCCCACGGGCTGTCCCGCGAGGTTCTTGTTGTTGTAGAACACGGTCCGTAAGCCTTTCAGGCCCTCGTCATACGCCTGGGCGGTATGGGCTGGGACGATGCCGCAACCACTCACTGAGACCGGGTTCGAAACGGGGTAACCGTCGGCCTGGAAACAGGCTGTTGGCGCGGGACCGTACTTGTGTAGCGGTAGATCGGTCACGGGGTCGTAGACGGTTGTTGTCTTCAGCCCTGCCGAGCTCGTCTCTGACAGCATGAGATCTTTCGACGCATGCCACTGCGTAGATGAGAAGACGCCCATGGGGCTCGTTGCCGTCAGCTTGCGCCACTGCGCGTCATATGTCACTTTGCTCGTTGAGTTCGTGACCCCTTGCAGGGAAACACTCGTCTCGCCAGCACCCACGTTGTAGGCGTAATTCTTCTGCAATCGTGGCGCTGCACCATCGCTCGAGGGCAGTTGCACACTTGCGACCCGCCCCACTGAATAAGCAACATCGAGCGCAAGGTTGCTGGGCAAGGTGCCCGTGACCGTCGCAAGATAGTCGTTGATCGCCGAGTCCTGAATCTGATTCAGTAGCGCTCCGTCGTACCCGAATGTGGTCCGCTCAGCCCCGGGGTCTTCGACCATCGCGAGCTGCCCGGTGCTGTTGTAGTACAGGTTCGTCACCGAACCGTCGGGGTAACTGATCTTGCACAGCATCCCCACCGGCGCCTGCGTGAAACCGGTCGGGATCGCACAGGGCGTTCCAACATCCGGCTGATAGGTGAAGTCAACCTTCCGGGTGTAGCTCGACCCGCTCTTTGAGACCGGGTCGACAATCGAGGTCGCTTTGCCGTTGTTGTCACGAATGATCTTGGGTGTCGCAGGTTTCTGGCCATCATTGACCGGGGTTGCGGACTCAACAAACCCGCGGGCATCGAACTGAAACACCGTCCCAGCCTCGTCCGTATAGACAACCCGCCCGGCCGCGTCGAGACTGACCGTGCCATGGAAGCCCTTCGGCGGAGTGTACCCACCACCAGATTTCTTTTCGAACGTCACTTTCGTGCCGGTCGAATCTGTAAGGATCACAGCCGAAGACGTGATCTCAGCTCTCGCCCACGCACTGGACTCGCCAGCAATCGGCACCGACGCCGACCACCCCGCCGGCAGCACCTCCGGGGCACGAGTAAACCAGCCAGCCGGGATCGGATACGCACCCGCTGAGGGATTGTTCCCATCCTTCACCCACAACTCGAACCCTGCATCACCGGTGCGCTCAAAGTAATCAACCTGGAACGCGCCCGGCGTTGTTCCGAAGTTCCAGTTACTCGACCACTTCAACTCGTGATCCCCAACGGTCCATTCCGACACAATCGGGGTACCCGTGACCCGCACGATCGCACCATCATCGCTCTTGACCCCGAGCTGCCACTTGTTTGACTGGTACGGGAAGCGAATCATCCCGCTCATCCGCGCCAGGAAATGCTCCGACGGAATCGCATCGCCCGGCGACGCCGTACCCCAATCAAACATTGTTGCTGTTTCCGTTCGCACCAACAAGGGGCTCTTCCCATCGAAGGTGTACCCGGCCGCGTTCATCGGGGCATTACCGTTACCGTCACGCGCGTCGTAATACGCAGCCGTCAGACCAGCATTCGCCGCAGCAAGCGAAGACTGGGAGTTGTACGTGAAACTCATGCCCATCGGGCCACCGAGGGTGTTAACCGTTGGCGAGGCAAACGAGACGTTCGCGTTGCCATTGGCGAGGTTCACCGCGACCGGGCCGACCGTGTCAAACGGCGACGGACCGGAAGCTCCGAGGCGAAGATCAACCTTGAACTTCCCAACCCATGTTGGGCGCGCGTTCGGGTCTGCTGAGGGTTTAGTTGAGTCCGGGGTTTATGCCGCCAGAGCGACGGCAT
>CAYNTU010000059.1:0-4490 GCA_964400205.1 uncultured Microbacterium sp. | reverse complement strand
TATCCGACGGTGCAGAACCGCAATACTCAGCGGTGCTCAAAGGTCCGAATACTCAGCACCGACTACGAGAGCGTCAAGCCGTACCGCATCGGCGACATGTATGTCGTGCCCGATGTCATCGCGCCCGGCGGTGGCGCTGGTTGTGAGCACGACTGGCACGCCGGCGGCCCGTGCAAGCCGGACTGGTGCCACACGGGACACTACGGCAGCTGCAACGAGCGGGTGGAGGAAGGCTACGTGCTCGATGCTGACGGCGAGATCATCTCCGAGCCTGCCGAAGTCGTCGCCAATCGGGAACGCGTCATGCAGGAGGTCCTCGCTCGAAACGCGGCATCGTTGCCGGTCGCTGCTGACGGGTCCACCCTCTCGCCGTGGAACACCTGAGCCGCCTGAGCGCGGCTGAACCCATCGCATACACACGAACGAAGGAGCGCCGAGATGGCGAAGAACAAGACCAAGACTGCCGATGAGATCGAGGCAGGAATCAAGCAGCTGCGGAACGAACTTCGGGCCGCGAGGCGGGCCGAGAAGGTCGCTGCCGAGACGCGATTTCTCGACCACGGTCAGGCGTTCACTGCCTGGCTGTTCGAGGTCGCGAACGTGACCACGGTCGAGGGCATCGACGCGCTCAGGAGCGCTCTCGATGCTGACAAGGTGCGTGAGTACCTGGTGAAGCGGGCTGGGGTCGAGAACTCGACCACGACCGCGCCCGATGACGACGCGCTCGCGTCGGAATCGGTGCACGGTTGCGGCGGCCAGCCGTGACCGTCTCGGTGCGCAGCCACGAGCGCAGCGCGCTCGAGGCGGAGCACCCGCGCATGGCCGAAGCGTCGCCCCTGTGGGGCGGCGTGGAGGCGGTGCGGCGAGGCCCGTCAGGGCCGAGGTGGCCCGCGCAGCGGCCCCGGACAATTCGAGCGCAGCGAGAAATGTCATACGGGGCTATGACATTTTCTGTCCTGCGGCTCCCCGAGGCTCACATCGACCCCTGTACGGGGCGATGGGAGAGGGAGTTGCAGGGCAGGGAATGTCGCGTCGCCTCGGTGTGCAACACCGAGGCGACGCACGGCAGCAGACACGAGCAGGACGAACGAAACAGGAGGTACGACGATGAGTGAATCAACTGGACACGCTGCGTTTCACAAGCACACGGATGCACCGAGGCACACGGGCACGAAGACGGGAACGAAGAGCGAGCGGCGAGCGGTTCTGAAGGAGTCGATGCGCCATCTCGACCCGCGTGACGTGGCACGGCATGCGAAGAAGAACGGCAGCATCGTTCCCGCCGAGGCGTACCTGAACACGGCGTTTGTGAACGATGGCGCGGGCGGCTTCACGGTCGCGACGAAGGTCAAGGAGGTGCTCGATTACGGCGATGCTCGTGAGGCTCGCGTGCGCCGCAAGATCGCTGCTGGAACCCGGACGGTGGACCTGTTCGTGGTGCATTTGCCCAGGACGATGTGCGTCGAGATCCCGAACTATTACCCCCGCGTGAACCCCGACGGCACGGAGCGGCTCGACCCCGCAACCGGAGAGCCGATGAGCCGGTCGCGTTGGGTCGCTCGCGACCGCGATGAGGCAATGAGGTATTTCCGTGATGCAGTGGCCTTTCTCGGTGACGAGGTAAGTCCGGGTGGCCGCGATTCCATCCACGGGTGGGCAACGAACTTCGACGAGACGACCCCACACATTCAGGTGATGGCTGACCCGTTTGCCGCAGACCCGAAGGCACCGGCGTCGATGCCGAACGCGCTGCGCACGATGGCCAGTCAGGCGTACACGTCGCACCGTGAGGCGCTCAAGCCCAACGGCAAGCAGTACGGCAAGGGCGAGCGCATCACGCTTTATCAGGCTGCGATGCGTGATCACATGATCGCGCGTCGCTGGCCCGTCGAGCGCGATCCGGGCAAGGGTCACGGGATTGGGCAGGACGATCCCGTGTTCAAGCAGGTGCAGGATGAGAAGGCCGAGGCAGCCTCCCTGTTCGAGGCTGGTCGTGAGGCGATCATCGACGCGGTCGAGCTGGCAGACGCTACCGAGGCCGAGTCTCACTTCGTGGCAGGTGAGATGGCCACGCAAAAGGCCGCGCTGCGTGCAGACAAGCTCGCGCTGGCAACGCAACTCGCAGCAGCTCGCGCCGAGATCAAGACTGGCCGCGACGAGGTAAAGGCCGAGCGCGAGAAGCTTCCGTCTCTCAAAGCCGCAGCCAAGAGCGAGGGCATCAAGGAGGCTCAGGCCACTGTGCCGACGATTCTCGCCCGTGCCCGCTCAGAGGCTGACGAGATCATCAACGCCGCTCAGTTCGCGGCTCAGCGCCTCCGTGAGAATGCCGAGCGCGAAGCTGAGAAGTACGCCGCCAAGATTCGGCGCGTCGGACACAAGCGGCTTGACGCCATCGATGGGGAATACGAGCGCGCGCAGCAGCTCACGCCGATCATCAACGCCTATCTTGATGCCCCGCTGAAGAATGGCAGCACGCTCAGGCCGAACTTCGAGAGGTTCGCTTCAACGTTCAACGCACGAAAGCAGGTCGGGCCTCGTCTCCGCGTTGAACTGGACAATCCGCTTACCGACAGGTCGCCCGACATTCGGGGCATCGGAGAGTGAGCCAAAACCTCAGCGGCACCGGTGCGCCGCATCGGCGGCAGCAGCCCCGTATCCTCTAAACATGACGATTTTGGACCAAACATCAGGCCCGGCTTCCACCTGGGATTCCCAAGGAAGCAACTTGGTTGTCGAAGGCGACAACCTCGACTTCATCAAAGCACTCCCGGACTCAAGCTTTAGGTTGATCTACATTGATCCGCCGTTCAATACCGGCAAAGTCCAAACCCGTCAGACGATGAAGAACGTTCGGTCAGAGAATGGCAACCGAGTCGGATTCAAAGGTCAGAAGTACGAGACGATCAAGGGTGTGGCGTTTGGGTACAACGACACGTTCGAAGACTATTGGGAGTTTCTCGAGCCGCGGTTGGAGGAAGCGTGGCGGCTTCTCACCGACGACGGCACGCTGTACCTGCACCTCGATTACCGCGAGGTTCACTACGCGAAAGTGCTCCTGGATGCGCTGTTTGGACGAGAGTCGTTCTTGAACGAAATCATCTGGGCCTATGACTACGGTGCCCGGTCAAAAAACAAGTGGCCTGCAAAGCACGACAACATTCTTGTCTATGTGAAGAACCCCAAGGATTACTACTTCGACAGCACCGCTGTTGATCGGGAGCCGTATATGGCGCCTGGCCTGGTCACGCCTGAGAAGGTTGCACTCGGGAAACTGCCGACAGATACGTGGTGGCACACGATCGTGTCTCCTAACGGCAAGGAAAAGACCGGCTACCCCACGCAAAAGCCCCTCGGGATTCTCCGACGAATTATTCAGGCCAGTAGCAAGCCCGGCGATTGGGTGTTGGACTTCTTTGCAGGTAGCGGGACGACCGGTGCAGCCGCGTTGGAATTGGATCGGCGATTCGTTCTGGTCGACCGCAATCGTGAGGCTATCGACGTCATGCGGAAGCGATTCGACACCGGGCGTCTGGGCGAAGAGGTTCGCTTCGTCGAAGATTTCAGCGCTTCGGATTCGACCTCAGAAGAAGTCGGCGCGATCTGATGGCTATGAAGCGCGAGATTGACGATCCAGATGTCCAGATCCTGGCGACGCTCTCGGGGACGCTTGCGCCGGACTACGCGCGCGCGGTTGACGACCCTTGGATCGGCAGTCCCTTCGAATGGATCCTCAAGGTTCCCTCCCGCACGAAGGGTGCAATTGGCGAAGCGCTCGTCGCGGGCTGGGCTGCCACCAAAGGTTTCGATGTCGTTCGGTCGCCAAACAGTGATGCTGATCGGATTATCAACGGTCAGCGAATCGAGATAAAGATGTCGAGCCTCTGGGCTAGTGGAGGCTTCAAGTTCCAACAGATCAGAAATCAGGACTACGACTACTGCCTGTGCATCGGAATCTCGCCATTTGATGCTCAGGCTTGGCTCCTGCCCAAGGCAGTCCTTCTTGAGCACGTCATCGGCCACATGGGGCAGCACACCGGTGCCGCAGGGACGGATACATCTTGGCTGGGCTTCGGGAGCAATGCTCCGTATGACTGGATGGCTCCGTATGGCGAGCGACTCAGCGACGTCGCACGTTTGCTTCACGAAAACGGACGTGGGCCGCATACAGGACGCCGATAGAGCCCTACTTGACCTCGCCGAAAGCCCTGCCTCGCGGCGGGGCTTTCGTGTTGGGATATCCAACCGCCACCGCCACCATAGGCATCCAGACACTGAGCAATCAGAAGCACAGAAACCCTCAACCGATTGGTGTTCATCGGTTCGTGTGGACTTGCGGGCCCAACTGCTTGACCGTAGTTGTGACCGTAGTTCGGTGAGTAGTCAGGAAAAGCCAAAGGCCCTCTGACCGGGAAACACCTGGTCAGAGGGCCTTTCTTTGTTGCGGGGACAGGATTTGAACCTGCGACCTCTGGGTTATGAGCCCAGCGAGC
>CAYNTU010000058.1:0-4617 GCA_964400205.1 uncultured Microbacterium sp. | reverse complement strand
CGCCGGTCGCCACGCTCGGCTGGCATTGGTACCCTCCCTGCTATCGCCTGAACTTTCCGGATGGACCACTAAGGCGGCTGCGTGAAAAGAAGGTCTGGACTCAGGAAGACCTAGCGGAACGAGCCGGGGTGGGCAGCGTGACTATCTCACGCATCGAGAACGGTTACGGGGAGGGCATGCCTCGGCCATCGACCATTCGCAAGCTGGCCGAAGCGCTGGGCGTTTCTCCTGAGTGTCTGGCGTTCGGTAGCAATGAGGAAGCCGGGACGTGAAGACATGTTGCGACTGAAGCGCCCGACCCTGTTCGTAGCAGGGAGGGAAACGGCAATTCTATCGTCTTGAGGAGCATCCATGAGATTTGGATCGTGTGGTCGCAGCGCCAGACAGGAATGCACTGATTTGTTACTAGTTGGTCGCCTGGCATGATCGACATCAGGGACTTGCGTGACAAACCCGAGCGGCTATGTGATAGTGAACGGGATACCGGGTCTGAAAATCTAGTCCAAGCGAGTGGGGACGTTGGAATGTCAAAGCCCGTAGCCGTGGATCTGTTCGCGGGGACAGGTGGGTTGGGTCTCGGGTTTACTCAGGCGGGCTTTCATGTTGCCGCTGCGGTCGAGCTTGACCCAAAGAGTGCGGAATCGCATCGTCGCAATTTTCCACAAACCGCGCTTTTGGAACGTGATATTTGTTCCATCAGCGGCGACGACTTGCTCTGTATGGCAGGCCTGAAGCCAGGGTCGGTATCGGTCCTAATTGGAGGGCCGCCCTGTCAAGGGTTCTCCGTTATCGGGAAGCGGGAAGCTCTTGATCCCCGCAACTCCCTGATTCTAGAGTTTTCTCGGCTTCTACTAGAGATTCGCCCCACGGCATTCGTTCTTGAAAACGTAGCGGGCCTCCTGTTCCCAAGGAATGCCCCGATCCTCCAGGAGTTGATTTCGCGAATCGAGAAAGGCGGATACAGGCTCACTTCCGAACTTCGTCCAATTGATGCCGCTGAATTTGGAGTGCCCCAACGACGTCGAAGGGTTTTCCTCGTTGGTGTAGATGCTACAGCCTCGGGGCAGACACAAAACCAACTGTCATTCAGCCCAGCACGGGGACGGGCAGTGACGGTCTGGGATGCAATAGCTGACCTATCCCTGTTGGAACACGAGCCCTCGCTAGACTGGTCGGATAGCTATGTAGGGGGATTAGGCGAACCATCAAGCGCCTACCAGGAACAAATGAGGCTTCAGCACCCAGTAGCCATCCAGCGTCCTAAGGAGCCGTTGCTAACAGGATGTCGTAGGACTCAGCACGGCAGGCATTCTCAAGAGCGTTTCGCCAACACGGAACCGGGGGCAGTAGAGCCGGTCAGCCGATACTACAGGCTTTCTGAGTCTGGCGTCTCGTCAACACTTCGGGCAGGGACTGACAAGACTCGAGGATCATTCACAGCCGCACGCCCTATCCATCCTCGATTTCCTCGAACGATAACCGTGAGAGAGGCAGCACGACTTCACTCGTTTCCTGACTGGATGGTCTTCGACGCAACTACTTGGCATGGCATGCGGCAGATCGGCAATGCAGTTCCACCGCAATTGGCAAAATGCGTCGGGCTCGCGGTCAAGGATCTTTTGTGATGGATCGAGGAGCATTAATGACGTGACAGACTTCAACAGAGGGGTTGATGCAAGGCCAGAGAAAGAGTTTTTCGTTTCCATGCTCACTCGGGATATCGAGCTTGGAGACGCAATCCTGGACCTTTTGGATAACTGTCTCGATGGAGTTCATCGTACGCTTGACCGAAGAGGCAGCGTTCCGGTTGCCGATGAATCAAGGCTATTTGAGGGATTCGGAGCAGACCTCAACATCAGTGCAGAGGAGTTCTCCATACAGGACAACTGTGGCGGAATCCCTCGGAAAGATGCTGCGGATAGAGCTTTCCGAATGGGGCGCCCTCCCGGGCCGTCGGACAACATCGGCACGGTCGGAATGTATGGCATCGGGATGAAACGTGCGATTTTCAAGCTTGGCCGTCATGCGATTATCACGAGTCGGCCCGCCGATCACGACGAGTATTCGGTCACCATTACCCCTGAATGGATTGATCGTCAGGATGAATGGCATTTACCCATGGGAGATGCCGTTGAGAGCCTGCCGCAGCTCGGGACCAAAATCATCGTATCGACCTTGAGGAGCGACGTTGCGAGACAGTTTAATCCCGAGTCGAGTCGATTCATTCCAGAGCTCAAAAAGAAGATTGCACAAACCTATAGCCTAATCCTCGAAAAGGGGTTTTCGGTCACGGTAAATGGGGAGTCTATTGCTCCAGCGAGCCTGCTGCTCCTGTCAGCTCAAAGCGCGGTAGATCAAGTAATTCACCCTTACTACTACTCCGGAACCATCGGGGGCGTAGAAGTCGAGATCTTTGCAGGACTTTACCGACGCCTTCCCGATGACGAGGAAGCTGACGAGGGTAGTCCCAATCGGTTCAGCAGTGATGATGCCGGATGGACCATCGCATGTAATGATCGCATTGTTGTGTTTAAGGATAAAACCCGACTAACGGGTTGGGGAGAGGCTGGAGTACCGAGCTTCCACGGACAATTCACAGCATTTAGCGGACTTGTGCTCATGGATTGTAGTGACCCGAGCAAACTTCCCCTGACGACCACCAAGCGAGGGCTCGATGGTGGGTCAGAGGTTTACTTAATCACAAAAGAGCTAATGAGGAAATCTACCAAAACTTTCACCTCATTCACTTACAAGTGGAAGCCATACCTTCGTCAGCGCGACGAGCTCTATTCTCAACTCACTCCAACCTCGATCCACGACGTTCGCACCCAGGCCAATCAAGAAGACCTTCGGAGAGAGAGAACAACCAACGGGCGTGAGTTTATACCCAAGCTTCCAGTACCAGCGCAATATGTAGAAAACCAGATGAAGAGCATTTCGTTTCAGCGACCATTGCAGGATATTAGGCAGGTCTCTCAGCACTTGTTTGGCGAAACAGACAAAGCGCCAAGTCTTGTCGGCCAAGAACTATTTGATCGAGAGTTGAGAAGTGCCAATCGCCAGGTCTCTGAGGTTGAGTGATGAACTCTCTCTCTTATGAACTACGACCGAACAAGTACATATCGCGACGCCTGTTTATAGAGGCACTGCGAAAGATCGATAGATGGAGACCCATATCAGAATATGTCTATGTGGGGTTCGGAAGCGTATCGCTTGAAGATCACAAGCTCATTCATAGCGAGTTTGATTCACAGTGCATGATCTCTGTTGAACGCGATCCTCTTGTGTACAGGAGGCAGAAGTTCAACGTTCCGTACGATACCATCATTTGTGTTAATGTCGACGCAGGGGATTTGACTCAAGACCTGTATGGATGGCTTCGTGACCGCCAAAGCATAGAGGAGCCCATGTTAGCCATTTGGCTCGACTATGAGGCCCCACGAGAGCTAGGATTTCAGCTAGATCAGCTAGAAGAGATCGTGTCCCAACTAGATCCTGGAAGCCTGATCCGCGTGACCCTGAATGCTCACGTCGCGTCGCTCGACGGTAAGAGTGATCCTGCCAATGCAACTGATGAGGAAAAGCGCGAGCGGAGGCTTGATCTACTTCATTCTCTCGTTGGGGATCGCCTGCCAGCATCGACAGATCGAGACAACTTCCAGGCCAGTACCTATCCGAGCCTCCTACAGTCGCTCGCGCGAAGTGCCATGACTCCGCCAATACTGAGGCAACAACGTCGGCGGTTTATTCCGCTTCTTACCGAAGTCTACCAAGACGGCCAGCAGATGCTTTGTGTGACGGGGATGGTGATAGCCGAAGGGGATGTCGATGACGTTCTCGCTAAGACGGGTTTTGTGGATTGGGAGTTCTACTCTTCTGGATGGAGTAATGTTGTTCGCATAGATGTACCCTCACTCACTCTCCGCGAAAAGCTCTACCTCGATCAACTATCGCGGCAGCAAATCGAAGGGATTGCGGATGAATTCCCGTTCTTTCTTGCTGGAACCGCTGACGCGACTGCAAAATGGGTTAGTGCATATAAGCGCTTTTCCAGGTTCTATCCAAACTTCTTGCATGTCCGCTATTAGGCTGACATCAGGAGGCTTACCTTCAAACTACCCTCCATAGAGCGATGGTCCAGTTTCTTACAAGAGCAGGTGAACCGCGCCCGATCTGAATGAATTCTGACCAGCATGTTCTTGTCAAGATCGATATAGTCAGAATGGTGAAGGATACCGGGTTGTTTTTGTAGTCCAGGCAGCACTACCGCAGACGACTCACCCCAATCCCAACTTCCGTGCTCTTCTTCGCCACCGAATCCACGCCCTCGTGGAATCGTTTTGCAGCGCTACCGGCTCGGTCCATTTGCATGCGCTTTATTGCCGGTACCCCCACGGCCGGCGTCGCACCTGGCGTTCGCGATGTAGGATGGCTGCATTCAACCTGGGGCGTTTTCCGGATTGGCGGGCGAAATGGCGAGCGGGAACGAAGTCACGGTCGAGACGCTGGAGCGGGTGCTGGAAGCGTTCAACCGCCACGATCTGGACGCGATCATGGCGTACTTCGCGGAGGACGCGGTGTTCGAGTCGCCACGCGGGGCGGATCCGTTCGGCATGC
>CAYNTU010000057.1:0-4769 GCA_964400205.1 uncultured Microbacterium sp. | reverse complement strand
CGTTGCTCGTGTGACGGGCCCGGTCGTCGACATCGAGTTCCCGCACGACTCGATCCCCGAGATCTACAACGCTCTCAAGACGACGATCACGATCGGTGACACGTCGACCGAGATCACGCTTGAGGTTGCACAGCACCTCGGTGACGACCTCGTTCGCGCGATCTCGCTCAAGCCGACCGACGGCATGGTTCGCGGCCAGGAAGTTCGCGACACCGGTGCTCCCATCTCTGTTCCCGTTGGTGACGTCACCAAGGGCAAGGTCTTCGACGTGACCGGTGAAGTGCTCAACGCTGAGCCGGGCGAGAAGATCGAGATCACCGAGCGTTGGCCTATTCACCGCAAGGCACCGAGCTTTGACCAGCTTGAGTCGAAGACGCAGATGTTCGAGACCGGTATCAAGTCGATCGATCTCCTGACCCCCTATGTGCAGGGTGGAAAGATTGGTCTCTTCGGTGGTGCTGGTGTGGGTAAGACGGTTCTTATCCAGGAGATGATCCAGCGTGTGGCACAGGACCACGGTGGTGTTTCGGTGTTCGCCGGTGTTGGTGAGCGTACCCGTGAAGGTAACGACCTCATCCACGAAATGGAAGACGCTGGCGTGTTCGACAAGACCGCACTTGTCTTCGGCCAGATGGATGAGCCCCCCGGAACCCGTCTTCGCGTTGCCCTTTCGGCACTGACGATGGCTGAGTACTTCCGTGACGTGCAGAAGCAGGACGTTCTGCTCTTCATCGACAATATCTTCCGCTTCACGCAGGCAGGTTCTGAGGTTTCGACGCTTCTGGGCCGTATGCCTTCCGCCGTGGGTTACCAGCCGAACCTCGCAGACGAGATGGGTGTGCTCCAGGAGCGCATCACCTCGACGCGTGGTCACTCGATTACGTCGCTCCAGGCAATTTATGTTCCTGCTGACGACTACACCGACCCGGCTCCCGCAACGACCTTCGCGCACCTCGATGCAACCACTGAGCTTTCGCGTGAAATCGCATCGCGCGGTCTGTACCCGGCAATCGACCCGCTGACCTCGACGTCGCGTATTCTCGACCCGCGCTACATCGGTGAAGACCACTACCGCGTTGCAACCAACGTCAAGCAGATTCTCCAGAAGAACAAGGAACTCCAGGAGATCATCGCGATCCTCGGTGTTGACGAGCTCTCTGAAGAAGACAAGATCACGGTTGCACGCGCACGTCGCATCCAGCAGTTCCTCTCGCAGAACACCTACATGGCGAAGAAGTTCACGGGTGTTGAGGGCTCGACGGTTCCGATTAAAGAGACGATCGAATCGTTCGACGCCATTTGCAAGGGTGAGTTCGACCACGTGGCTGAGCAGGCATTCTTCAACGTTGGTGGCATCAGCGACGTCGAAGAGAAGTGGGCTCAGATCCAGAAGGAGAACGCGTAACCATGGCACTCCAGGTAACCCTCGTCTCGGCCGAGGCCGAGGTGTGGTCGGGCGAGGCAAAGCTTGTCGTCGCCAAGACCGTTGAGGGCGAGATCGGCTTCATGTCTGGTCACGAGCCTGTGCTGGCGATCCTTGCTGAGGGTGATGTTCGCATCACGCTTGCCGACGACTCGAAGGTGCTTGCCAACGCGCAGGATGGCTTCTTGGCGCTCGCGAACGACAAGCTGTCGATCGTGGCCGGCAACGCCGCTCTTGTTTCCTAAACGAGTACAAGCTTCTCAGCTGGTATCGCTTCACACGTGAGGATTCTGCTGCCCCCGTCAGAGACGAAAGTCTCGGGCGGGGGCAGTTTCTTTGCGCTCGAGGCGCTGGCATTCTCAGATTTGCTTGAGCGACGTCGCGCCGTGCTCGATGCACTCGTGACACTCGCGGCAGATCCTGTTGCGAGCGCCAAAGCGCTCAAGATCTCAGCAAAGCAGGTTGAGGCGGCGGTCGCGGCGAATGCTTCGCTCGCTGCTGCGCCGGGGCTTGCCGCCATTGAGCGCTACACGGGTGTGCTCTTCGATGCACTTGATGCGGGTTCGCTCGAAGCATCCGCTCGGCAGTGGGTCGACGAGCACGTTTATATCCACTCGGCGCCTTTTGGTCCCGTCCAGGCGAGCGATCTTCTGCCGGATTATCGGATGTCGGCCAACGCGACGATCACAGTGTTAGGCCCGCTCAAACGATTCTGGGCAGCGCCAACGACAGCAGCGCTCGAAGCTCTCGAGGGTGAATACGTGCTTGACCTCCGCAGTGAGGCCTACGTGGCGCTCGGCCCCCTGCCGAACGGGGTTCGCGGCGGTTTCGCGCGATTCGTGACGGATGGCCCCGACGGCCCGCGGGCGCTCAACCACTTCAACAAAAAAGGGAAGGGCGAGCTCGTGCGCGCCCTCGCCCAGAGCGGCGCGGCGATCGAATCAACCGAAGAACTCATCGCGTGGGGCAGAGCGCATTCATGGCAGATAGCCGAAGCGGACGGCGAGATTCTCGTCGTCGTCGCGTGAGCGTATATCTCGACTACGATTGGTGTGCGCGCCAGTGCACCCCGATCTGGAACAGGCGCGCAGAGAAATGGAGTCAGTGTGGCCACCGAGAAATCAACCGGGAGCGAGACTGTTGTCACCCCGGATGGTGGGCTCGACATCAGCTGGGCTGGGGCGACCGATGTTGGTCGCAAACGCGAGAACAACCAGGACTCCTTCCTGATTCGCTTCCCACTTTTCGTCGTCGCAGATGGCATGGGTGGGCACGCTGGTGGTGAGCTGGCGAGCCAGAGCGCCGTTAGGCAGCTCGGTTCGGCGGTCGACGCAGGAACTGTCACACCTGATTCGATTGAGGAGGCAATCGCTCGTGCCGTCAATGAGATCGCAAGCCACCCAGAGGTGACAGACGAGGGCACCGGGACGACACTCACGGGCGTCTTTTTCTCGAACGATGCTGAGGGCGCACGTTTCACCTCGCTTAACATCGGTGATTCGCGGGTCTACCTCTTGCGGGGCGAAGCGCTCGTGCAGGTGACGACTGACCATTCCGTTGTACAAGAGCTGCTCGATGCGGGCCGCATCTCGGAGCAAGAAGCCGAGGTCCACCCCTACAGCAACGTCATCACGCGTGCGGTTGGCATGAGCGATACCTTCGCGCCCGACTACGTTCGTATTCCGGCGCAGCCGGGGGATCGCTACGTCATCTGTTCGGATGGTTTAACGAAAGAGCTCACGGACTACGGCATCCGCCACTTCCTCATGGAACACGCCTCGGCAGACGAAGCACTCGATGCCATGATGGCGGCCGCACTGGAAAACGGCGGGCGTGACAACGTGACGATTATCGTCGTCAACGTTGAATCGGCAGCCTGACTTCTTTCAACCCACAACCGCCGATTGCGTGCGTTTTTGCACATTGCACGCTTTTGCCGTGCGGGCGGGTGCCTCATCTGTTGAACTCCTCGTGTGACAGTCATCCAAGCCCCGCGACCCACAGAGCGGCTCACGCTCCCGGCTCCTGAGCTAACTCCGCAACCGAGACGTTGGCCCGTGCTTGCCGCGATCATCCCCATCGTCGCTGGCATCATCATGTGGGTTGTGACCGGTTCGCTGCTCTCACTGTGCTTTGCCGCCCTGGGCCCGCTCATGATCGTTGGGAACGCGATTGAGAGCGCCCGTGCTCGGCGCAAGCACGCCCGCGTGACTCGGGAAGATCGCGAGCGGCACTGGGCGCGTATCGAACTGCAGGTCACACGGGTGCATGATCGGGAACGTGACATGCTTCTGCGCGAGACCCCCGATCTCGTTGCTGCGAGTACAGCGGTGCTTCCGACAGCTGAGCAGATTGGCTCCGCGTTCCCGCTTGTTCTCGGTCGCGGTGCTGTGCCGAGTTCGCTCACCATGAGCAGCGCTGACGAAAGCGATGCCGCGCTCGACTTTGTCGCTCGTGCACAAACCCTCCTTGACGCCCCCATTGTGCTGCCGCTCGCGAGTTCGCTCCAGGTGAGCGGGCCGACGCCACTCGCCATGGCGGTCGTGCGCGGCTTGGCCGCGCAACTGCTCGTTCGCTGCGGATCGGCGGCCTGTCGTTTCACGGGGGAGGTCGCTCAATCACTCGATCTTCCTGACCACGGGGTCGGCCACACGATTGTCATTACCGGCGATGGCGCGCGGCGCGTGCCGGCCGGTCAGTCGCTCTGGCTTGTAACGCCTGGAGGCGCACCCACGCCGAGCGGTATCGGGGCGATTCTCGACGTGACGGTACCAACCGCGGCGCGCCTCATCACGCGGGCTGGAACCCACGAGCTTGTTGTCGAAGCGCTTTCTGCAGAACAGTTGACAGGTGTCCTCCGCCATGAGCAAGCCAACTCGTCTCAGGAGGGGCTTCCCAGCGAAGTCCAACTCGATGTGTTGGCGCGCGAGAAGCACAGCACTGGCCTGAGCGCTCCCATCGGCATCGGCAGCTCTGGAACGCACCGGATCGATCTTGTGGCCGACGGCCCGCACGCGGTTGTGACGGGAGTCACCGGTACCGGCAAGAGCGAGTTGCTCTGCACCTGGATTGCCGCGATGGCTCGCGAGCATTCACCCCAGGAGGTGAACTTTGTCTTGGCGGACTTCAAGGGAGGGATGGCCTTCGAGCCGCTTCGTCAGCTGCCGCATACGGCCGCCGTTCTCACTGACCTCGACGCTGCAGAGGTGCGCCGTGGCGTGCAGAGCTTGCGCGCCGAAATGCGTCGCCGCTCGGCGCTTCTCGCTGAAAGCGGTGCGCGCGATATCGGCCACGCACAAGGCCTCGCGCGTCTGGTCATCGTCGTCGACGAGTTCGCCGCTTTGCT
>CAYNTU010000056.1:0-4851 GCA_964400205.1 uncultured Microbacterium sp. | reverse complement strand
AAAAACCCGCACTTCAGGCCAAATTGGTATCAGGCACAGACCGGCGGAAGAAGCCCGTCAGGATCGCACACGCGCGCCTGAAACCAAAAAGAAAGGTGCAGGCTTAAAATCCGGTAGTCGCCATTCTCCTTCGGCCGACGATAAACAACAGCACTCAGCCAAAGGTTCTAAAGATCCACGCCACGGCAGTAAAAAGCCTATCGCCCTGGTACTGACGGAAGCCGAACAAAAGCTGATGACACAAAAACAATTAAAACCTGTCGCACAGCTCAGCAAAGCCAAAGCACCGGAAATGCCGCCGGAACAGGAATTAGCGCTGATCGAAAACGATGAAAAGCTGCTGGAATTGCTGGATAAAGTGGATAAGGGCGACATTCTGACAGGAAAAGACGCCAAATACTTTAATGCCAAAACCGCCCGTCATGCCGAATTGGTGAGCCTGCTTGGCTTGGATCAGGATGACGAGGAACAGGAAGAATTGGATCCGTTGGCCAAATTAGAGCGGACTGACTGGCGCAAAGAGTTTTTAGGCGAATAAGGAAGCGTAGTGAGTTCCATCTGGATACTGGTAACCTTGATTGCAGTGATCATTATTGGCGGTCTGAGTTTTTATCTTGGCCGCCTGTTATGGCTGATCAAACAACAAAAGCTAAAGCGGCAACAGGCCATCGACAGTAAAAATGCCAATCTGACTGAAAGTATTGTACTGATTGCCAAAGCCATGCGTGAAGGGCAGTGCGAGCTGTCTGAAGGCGCGTTACGGATTTGGGTGCTACTGGATCATTTACAGCGACCGGACAAACCAGACGCTGTGCAGGCTTATCCCGGTCTGTTTAAAATGTATGATGTAGTCAAAGATATGCCGACGCACCAGGCCCGTAAAACACGCGATAAAAAAGAAATCCGCCATCTGGATCATCTCCGCGAGCAGACCGGGAAGACGGTTGAGCAGATCAACGCTGATGGTGACCGTGACCGCTGGTTCACCGCTGAAGAAGCCAAAGCGTACGGCTTCGTCGACCACATTCGCGAGCACGCTGAAGACGTGAGCGGTGGCGGCGGTACTGGCGACGACAAGAGCAACAAGTAAGGCAGGAACACCCCATGGCTGAACTCCACATTCCCCAGTCGCGCTACATTCTGCCGCAGTTCGAAGAGCGCACGGCATACGGTTTCAAGCGCCAAGACCCGTACAACAAACTCTTCGAAGATCGCGTGATCTTCCTCGGTGTGCAGGTTGACGACGCATCCGCTGATGACGTCATGGCGCAGCTGCTCGTGCTCGAGAGCCAGGACCCCGAGCGCGACATCACGATGTACATCAACTCGCCCGGTGGTTCCTTTACGGCGATGACGGCGATCTACGACACGATGCAGTACGTTTCGCCTGATATTCAGACGGTTGTTTTGGGCCAGGCGGCATCGGCAGCCTCCGTGCTGCTTGCAGCCGGTACGAAGGGCAAGCGCCTTGCGCTGCCGAACGCCCGTGTGCTCATTCACCAGCCTGCGGTCGGCGAAGCGGGCCACGGTCAGGCTTCTGACATTGAGATCCAGGCTGCCGAGATCATGCGTATGCGTACGTGGCTCGAAGAGACGCTCTCGAAGCACTCGAACCGCACGCCTGAAGAGGTCAACAAAGACATCGATCGTGACAAGATTCTGTCGGCGCAAGAAGCACTCGACTACGGCTTGATCGATCAGGTTCTGACGACGCGCAAGCGCGGTTAACGCGCTTGTCACACGTGGGCGGTAGTCTGAGCGGACGACCGCCCACGGTCGGTTAACCAGTACCCGGGGTTAAGGAGCAAGCGATGGCACGCATCGGCGAAAGCGCTGATCTGTTCAAGTGCAACTTCTGTGGCAAATCGCAGAAGCAGGTGGTGCAGTTGATTGCTGGCCCCGGCGTTTACATTTGCGACGAGTGCGTCGAGCTGTGCCTGGAACTTGTTGAAGAGCGCAAGGTTGCGGCAGGGAGCGAGGCCAAATCGGATGTCGAGCTGCCCAAGCCGCGCGAGATCTTCGACTTCCTCGAAGAGTACGTCGTCGGCCAAGAAGATGCCAAGAAGGCGCTTTCGGTCGCGGTGTATAACCACTACAAGCGCCTTCGTGCCCAGAACACGCTGCAGACGGCCGCTGCCAAAGCCGACGAGGTCGAGATTGCCAAGAGCAACATTCTGCTCATCGGCCCCACGGGCTGTGGCAAGACCTACCTCGCACAGACGCTCGCCAAGAAGCTCAATGTGCCCTTCGCGGTCGCGGATGCCACGGCTTTGACTGAAGCCGGCTACGTGGGCGAAGACGTCGAGAACATCCTGCTCAAGCTCATTCAGGCGGCCGACTACGACGTCAAGCGTGCTGAGCAAGGCATCATCTACATCGACGAGGTCGACAAGATCGCGCGCAAGGCCGAGAACCCCTCGATCACGCGCGATGTCTCGGGGGAGGGCGTGCAGCAAGCGCTCCTGAAGATACTTGAAGGCACCGTCGCCTCGGTCCCGCCACAGGGCGGCCGTAAGCACCCGCAGCAAGAGTTCCTGCAGATCGACACGACGAACGTGCTCTTTATCGTTGCGGGCGCCTTTGCCGGCCTTGAAGACATTGTTTCGTCGCGCATCGGCAAGCACGGGATCGGCTTCGGCGCGAACCTCCACAACCCGAACCAAGAGATGGATCTCTTCAGCGAGGTACAGCCAGAAGATTTGCACCGCTTCGGGCTCATTCCCGAGTTCATCGGTCGTTTGCCCGTTGTGGCATCCGTTTCGTCGCTCGATCGGGCTGCGCTCATCGACATCTTGACGGGGCCGAAAAACGCGCTCGTCAAGCAGTATCAGCGGATGTTCGAGCTCGACGGCGTCGAACTTGAATTTGATGAAGAAGCTCTCATCGCGATTGCGGACCTTGCGGTTGATCGCAAGACCGGTGCACGCGGGCTGCGTGCCATTCTTGAGGACGTGCTGGGCCCCGTCATGTTCGAAATTCCTTCGAACCCCGATGTTACAAAGGTCGTCATCACGCGTGCTGCCGTCGAAGACGGTGCAGCACCGACGGTTGTTTTGCGCGGCGCAAAGAAGAGCGCTTAGACACTCGGTTTTTAAGCGCTCAGCTTCTGCGTGAGCCGCACGGCCTTCCCGAAGGGGTAGAGGCCAAGGAAGATCGCAATGGGCGTGCGCATCGTGATGCTTTTGACGCCGTGGGCTCGGTAGGTGCGTTCAAATCGCATGACATAGTCGTGAAAATCACGCGGTGAATCATCCAGGCGCCGTGCTGACATGCCCACGACCATATCGTCGCTGTAGGCGATTGTCTTGTGTGCCGCGTGGAGGTGCACCGAGAGGTCAACATCCTCGTGGAACCGGTCGGCCTTGTCACGGCAGTGCACGAGTTTGAGGAACGGCCATTCGTTCGCCCGGATGGCCATATTGCTGCCAAACAAGAGCTTCTTGCGCCGCACGGCACGCGCGACGGCCTTACGAGTGACAGCATCACCGCGTTCAGCGAGCTTCTGGAACGGCATGTCGTAGTAGTACACGGGGCCCGTCGCCGCCGCGACAAGCTCGTTGCTGAAGACCGCTTGCACCGCCTCGACCCAGTTCGGGCGAACGAGTGAGTCGGCATCAATCCGGCCCAGCACCTCGCCCGTCGCATGCTCAAAACCGAAGTTGCGTGTCGGCACGAGACCCTGCTCAGTATCCTGTGCGATGAGACAGATGGGCGCTGTCGGCAGTTCTGCCTGCAATCGCTCAACGATCGCGGCGGTCTCGTCGGTCGACATATTGTCAACGACGATGATCTCGTGTGCCGGGCTCGTTTGGGCCATGCAAGCCCGCACGCACTGCTCGATAACCGAGGCCTCGTTGTAGGCCGGAATGATGATCGAGACCGTTGGTGTCGTCTTACTCACGAAAGGGCCTCGCGATCGTGTTGCCGGCGTCGTCGATCGTGACATCCCAGCCCGCATCCCATTCGGCGTAGGGGTGATTTTCGAGCCACGTGAGCGTCCATGAACCGCCCTCATTAGGGTGTTCAAGCTCGAACTCGCGAATGGCTTTCACGAGTTCAACGGGCACCGAACGCGGTGGTTCGGTGTGTGCTGGCCAGCGGGTGCCAAGTTTCATGGAATCAGTATCCTCATGGTCGGCCCTTCGTCTCGCCTTCGGCTCGCTCAGGGACCTCGGGTCTCGCGGGATCTAGTCTTGCGCAAACTCGATGTTGGTCACGGCGAGGTCTCCAGCTTCGGCGAAGGTGAGCTCGGCGATGCGGCCGACGGCCTTGAGGTCGCCTTCGGCGCTTTGCAGCGAGGCAATCGTTGCAGCGGGTGCAGCGATCGTTGCCGAGGTGACTTCGGTCTTCTGCGACATCTTCGCTTCGGTCTTCGCACGGCGGATGCCGATGAGGGCGGCTGATGCCGCCGTCAGCACTGCGGGGTCACCCTCGGTCGGGTACTGCTCCGGCCACGCAGCGGTGTGCACCGAGCCATCCTCAAACCAGCTCCATGCCTCTTCCGTCGCGAACGAGAGCACGGGGGCAAGCAGGCGCAGCTGCGTCGAGAGTGCAATGCGCAGCGCGAGGGCGGCGGAGGCCTGGCCGACATCGTTCTGGTTGTAGGCGCGCTCCTTGACGAGTTCGAGGTAGTCGTCGCAGAACGTCCAGAAGAACGCTTCCGTAACCTCGAGCGCCTTGGCGTGGTCGTAGTTCTCGAGCGCCTTGGTTGCCTCGGCAACAACGCCGTTGAGCGTCGCAAGCATTGAGGCGTCGAGCGCGTGCGTGATCTCGGCGCCCTCGGGAACGGGGAAGCTCAGCACGAACTTCGCGGCGTTGAGCACCTTGATCGCGAGGCGTCGCCCGATCTTG
>CAYNTU010000055.1:0-5187 GCA_964400205.1 uncultured Microbacterium sp. | reverse complement strand
TGCGCACCCCGAAGCTGCGCGGGTTCAAGAACCCGTTCCGCGTCGAGTACCAGGTTGTCAACCTCGACAAGCTGGCCGAGCTCTACCCGAAGGGTGGCGACGTGACCGTTGCTGACCTCGTGGCAAAGGGCGCCGTTCGCAAGAACGAGAAGGTCAAGGTGCTCGGCAACGGCGACATCGCTGTTGCACTGACGATCGACGTCGACAAGGTCTCGAGCTCGGCAGAGCAGAAGATCGTTGCCGCCGGCGGTAGCATCAAGTAATTCACCGGCAACTGCCGGTAAACGCCAGGGGGCTAGGGAGATTCTCCCTAGCCCTTCTGCGTTAGTCTGGTAGACGGCTCTGCCATATGCCGGGCCGTTTCTTCAGGAGGACGTTTTTGTTTAGCGCCATCGGGCGGATTTTCCGCACTCCCGACCTTCGTCGGAAGATCGGATTCACGCTCGCCATCATTGCCCTGTACCGGCTTGGGTCTGCTGTGCCCGCTCCGTTCGTGGACTTCCCGAATGTTGAGCAGTGTCTCGAAGCATCCGCTGGCACAACAGGCATGCTCGGTCTTATCAACATGTTCTCGGGCGGCGCGCTCTTGCAGCTGTCGGTCTTCGCGCTCGGTGTCATGCCGTACATCACCGCTTCGATCATCACGCAGCTCTTGCGCGTTGTGATCCCGCACTTCGAGACGCTGCACAAAGAGGGCCAGGCCGGCCAGGCCAAGCTCACGCAGTACACGCGCTATATGACGATCGGTCTTGCGCTCTTGCAGTCGGCCGTTCTCGTCGTCATGGCGCGCACGGGCCAGTTGCTTGGCGGTGTCGGTGACCCGGCCTGTGGCAACCTTCTCGTCACGGATGCGTGGTGGGCACAGCTCATGATCATCATCACGATGACGGCCGGATGTGGTCTCGTCATGTGGTTTGCAGAGCTCGTGACCGAGCGCGGTATCGGCAACGGTATGTCGCTCATGATCTTCACCTCGATCGCGGCAACGTTCCCCGGCGCTCTCGGTGCGATCTGGCAGGCCAAGGGCTTCGAGGTCTTCCTGCTCGTGCTGCTCATCGGCCTCGTTGTGCTGACGCTCGTCGTCTTTGTTGAGCAGTCGCAGCGCCGCATCCCCGTGCAGTACGCAAAGCGCATGGTTGGTCGACGTACCTTCGGCGGTAGCAACACCTACATTCCCATCAAGGTCAACCAGGCCGGTGTTATCCCCGTCATCTTCGCTTCGGCGATCCTTTCGCTGCCGCTCATGATCGCGCAGTTCGCCGCACCGCAGGATGGCGAAACGCCGGCTCCTGGCTGGGTGCAGTGGATCTCGACGAACCTCGTCAACGGTGACCAGCCGATCTACATGATTACGTACTTCCTGCTCATCATCGCTTTCGCCTACTTCTATGTCTCGATCACGTTCAACCCCGACGAGGTCGCCGACAATATGAAGAAGTACGGTGGCTTCATACCGGGCATCCGTGCTGGTCGCCCGACCGCTGAGTACCTGCGCTACGTGCTCACACGCATCACGTTCCCGGGCTCGATCTACCTCGGTCTCATCGCTTTGATTCCGCTGATCGCGTTCTCGACCGTTGGTGCCAACCAGAACTTCCCGTTCGGTGGCGCTTCGATCCTCATCATCGTCGGTGTGGGTCTTGAGACCGTCAAGCAAATCGATGCGCAGCTGCAGCAGCGCCACTACGAAGGGCTCCTCCGATGACCAAGCACGACACGACCCCCGAGGCTCAGCAGCCGCGCATCGTGATTGTTGGCCCACAGGGCTCGGGCAAGGGCACGCAGGGTGCTCGCGTCTCTGAGATCCTCGAGATTCCCACGATCGTGACGGGTGACCTGTTCCGCAAGAACATCAAAGAGGGCACCGCGCTCGGCAAGCAGGTCGAGTCCGTCATCACCGCGGGTGACCTCGTTTCGGATGAGCTCACGTTCGACCTCATCAAAGACCGTATGAACGAGGGTGACACCGGCAACGGCTTCCTCTTGGACGGCTTTCCACGCAACCTCGTACAGGTTGGTTTGCTCGACAGCTACCTGGACCCGCGCGACGAGAGCCTCGTGGCTGTTATCAACCTCGATGTGCCTCGCGACGTAAGCATCTCACGCTTGAGCGCCCGAGCCGCAGAGCAGGGTCGCGCAGACGACACCGCGGAAGCTATCAGCAAGCGCCTCGAAGTCTACGAGCAAGAGACTGCGCCGATCCTTAGCGTCTACCGTGAGCGTGGCATCCTCGATGTCATCGACGGTGTCGGCAGCGAAGAGAAGATCACCAATCGCATTCTGCACGCGCTCGAAGCGCGCGGCATTGCTGTCCCGCAAGACTAAGGCGATGGGCGTTTTTCGCCGCGGGGTCTATAAGTCGACGGCTCAACTGCGGGCCATGGTCGAGCCAGGGCTCATCACTGCGGCTTCACTCGACGCCGTCCGTGCACTTGCTGCGCCGGGTGTCACAACAGCGCAGCTTGATGCTGCGGCATCCGGCGCTATCACCTCGCGTGGTGCGGAATCGAACTTCAAGCTCGTGCGTGGTTACCGCCACACGACGTGCATTTCGGTCAACGACCAGGTTGTGCACGGCATCCCGGGGGAGCGAGTACTCGCGGCCGGCGATATTGTCTCGATCGATTCGGGAGCGCAGTACAAGGGCTGGAATGGCGATAGTGCGATCACGATCGTGCTCGACGATCCAGCCAACGACGAAGCATCTGTTCGGCGCCTTGCGCTGCGTCGTGAACTCTCACGCGTGACCGAGGGTGCGCTGTGGGCGGGAATCGCCGCACTCGCGACCGCCAAGCATACGAGGGAGATCGGCGAGGCGATCGAGGATTACCTCGTCGTACAGGGGCCCTCACCGCTTACGGGTGAGCCCTACGGCATCCTGCGCGAATACGTGGGTCACGGCATCGGTAAGAAGATGCACGAGGCCCCGAGCATCTTCAACTACCGCACCGATTTCGACTCCGAAAACATCGAAGTGCGCCCCGGCCTCGCTCTTGCGATCGAACCCATGGTGACCTTGGGCACCGATAAGACATTCGTCGAGGACGACGACTGGACCGTCACAACGACGGACGGCTCGGATGGCTCCCACTGGGAACATAGCGTCGCCGTTCATGATGGAGGCATCTGGGTGCTCACGGCACCCGATGGCGGAAAAGCTGGACTTGCCCCGTTCGGGGTTCAACCGGAAGTGATTTGAAGATGGCCGAAGCAAAGAAGAGCAACTCGTTTGCAATCTGGGTGACCGTTGTTGCCGTGCTCGTGATTGGCGCGATCATCGCGGCAGTCATGCTCATGAACTCGGCACTCAAGGGCGAGGTAACACCGCTCAACAACGGCGCCGACGCCAAAGGCGCACAGACCGTACAGGTGTACGCCGACTTCCTCTGCCCCCACTGCAAGGAGTTCGAGGAAGTCTTCGCCGAAGACATCAAGCAGATCAACGAGGGCAATGTTGCCAAGATCGAGTACGTCCCGGTTGCGATCATGGACCGCAACACGACCGATGCGTACTCGACGCGTGCGGCAAATGCTGCCTACTGCGTAGCGGACGAAAACCCGGCTGGCGTTGACGCCTTTGTCGCGGCAGTGTTCGGCCAGCAGCCCGTCACGACGGCGGACCCGATTCCGACGAACGAAGATCTCATCAAGCTCGCTGCCGACAACGGTGCTCCCAACGCGGCAGACTGCATCAACAACCTCACCCACGAGAACGTCGTGAAGAAGAACACGCGGGCAATGCCGGCTGACCCCACGACGGGCAACCGCGGCACCCCGACCGTGACCCTCAACGGCGAGTACCTCCCTATCAGCGAGTTCCAGGCGAAACTCCCGGAGTTCAAGGGCGAGTAAGTCGTTTGGCATACCGGTGCGGCCATCTAGCGGATGATTCGAAGCATCCCGTGCGCCACGCCGGTGTGCTAGCATAGATCTTTGGTGCCTTGTGCCCGCTTGTTTGCGTGCGCCGGTGGCACCGAATCCCCAAGAAAACCGCAGACCGACCGGTCTGTTCCTACGTCAGCGAGGCTATGGCTAAAAAAGACGGTGTCATCGAAATTGAAGGCACAGTGACCGAGGCGCTGCCCAACGCGATGTTCCGCGTTGAGCTCACCAACGGGCACAAAGTGTTGGCAACGATCTCGGGCAAGATGCGTCAGAACTACATTCGCATCATTCCTGAAGACCGTGTTGTTGTAGAGCTCAGCCCCTATGACCTCACGCGTGGCCGCATCGTCTACCGCTACCGCTAGGCAGCACCCGGTCGAGAAGTAACGTCCCCGCTTTCGGGCGGGGAACGAAGACAGCGAAAGAAACATCATGAAGGTAAACCCCAGCGTCAAGCCGATTTGCGACCACTGCAAGGTCATCCGTCGCCACGGCCGCGTCATGGTCATCTGCAAGTCAAACCCGCGCCACAAACAGCGGCAAGGTTGACGCCTCGCCGCAGGTTGTGGCAAAGCCACAGTGCCTCATTGGTCGGCTCCGCCGACGGGCAGCGCCAGGGCTCACTTACAGCGGCAGGCAATACAACTCAATAGATTTTTGGCAGTCACAAGAGCTTCGTAAGAAGTGACACTTCGGGTTGGAGGCCCGACCACCTTGACTGCTCCACACCTCCATCACAACAAGGAGTTCGCATGGCACGTCTTGCCGGCGTCGACATCCCGAGCGATAAGCGCGTGGTGATCGCACTCACGTACATCTACGGCGTAGGCCGTACCCGTTCAACAGAGATCCTCGAGGCGACGGGCATCAGCCCCGACGTTCGCGTGAAAGACCTCTCGGACGACCAGCTGGTTGCACTTCGCGACTACATCGACGAGAACTACAAGGTAGAAGGTGACCTTCGCCGTGAGGTTCAGGCCGACATCCGCCGCAAGGTAGAGATCGGTTCGTACGAGGGCATCCGCCACCGTAAGGGTCTTCCGGTTCGCGGTCAGCGCACCAAGACCAACGCTCGCACCCGTAAGGGCCCGAAACGCACCGTCGCGGGTAAGAAGAAGGCCCGCTAAGCGCGGCTGTAGAGGATTAGGAAGAACTTATGGCTGCTCCAAAGGCTTCGGCGCGTAAGCCGCGTCGTAAAGAGAAGAAGAACATCGCACTGGGCCAGGCCCACATCAAGTCGACGTTCAACAACACGATCGTTTCGATCACCGACCCGACCGGCGCTGTTATCAGCTCGGCTTC
>CAYNTU010000054.1:0-5392 GCA_964400205.1 uncultured Microbacterium sp. | reverse complement strand
AAGGCTGTTGAAGACATCAAGGGCGGAAAGATCGAGTTCCGTGTCGACAAGCACGCAAACGTGCACTTCGTTGTCGGCAAGGCTTCGTTCTCGGCTGACCAGCTCGACGACAACATCAAGGCTGCCCTTGAAGAAATCGTTCGTCTGAAGCCGTCGAGCGCGAAGGGTCGCTACATCCAGAAGGGTGCAGTCTCGACCACGTTTGGCCCGGGCATCCCGCTCGACGTCAACGCGATCGTCTAACGCGTTTTCAGAACAACAATCCCCGCGAGGCTGGCCTCGCGGGGATTTTGTTTATTCCCTTCCCGCGTGCCATGCGGGGCGATATGGTCAAGACATTGGCTGCCATTGGAAGACGATCAAGGTGCCGTCGCACAGAATCCCAAGTACGTCGTGGCAAACGGGTGGGATCCGCTCCTGCAGACGGGATTGCAGGACCCGACGATTCAACAGCTCGATGAACTCGCGGGTGACATTCCCGTGCTCATCATGGATAACTCGGCGCACTCGGTGTTCTTCAACACGGCAGCGGCGAAGCTCTCGGGCGTCGACAAGAACACACCCGACCCGCCCGGTGCCAGCTATGGGCGCGACGCGCAGGGCAATCTCACTGGCGCGGCCTACGAAGCGGCCGCGATCGAGCGCTTGACGGAGTGGTACCAAAAAGACGTCACGCTCAAGATCCCCAAGCTCTTCGAGGAGTACCACAAGGGCATGCGTCGCGTCGGGTACACGACCATCTCTGATCTCTCGTGGCAAGCCAAGTGGAACGTTGTCGCGAAAGCGCTCAAGTTGGCACACCTCTTCCCGATTCGCCTCCGCACCTACGAGATGTCATCGCCTGGTGGCGCGCCCTCTGTTGATGCCATCAACGGCGACGAGGTGTTCCGCCAGGTCGGGGCCAAATTGTGGGCGGATGGTTCGCCTGGGCTCGACGCGACCTTCCACAACGATGGTTCGGTGACCCCCGCCGAGCCGCTGCGCTCAAGCCGGGGCTCCTCGCAGACTTCACGATCCTCGATGTTGACCCCGTGAACGCGAAACCTGAAGATCTCGCAACAGCGAAGGTGCTCGGCACGGCACTGAACGGCAAACTTGAAACCTCCTAGCCGGCGTGTGAGGCTGCGGCCTCTTCGTGCAACGTGACGTAACGCGAATCGTTGTGCAGCTTTGCTCTGTGGTCTACTCGTCCGGGCGCTATCCGCGCACTGACCGCAACACACAGAGGAAAACCACATGTCTCGCCGCCTTCTTGCCACCGCAGCCCTTGCCCTCACCGCCGCCCTGACGCTGACCGCGTGCGGCGCAACAGGAGACAACACGGCGGGTGCCGGCGACGAACTTGGCCTCGCGAAGAGCGGCACGCTCACGGTCGGCACGGAAGGTACCTACCGCCCCTTCAGCTTCCACGATGAGTCGGGCAAGCTCGTGGGCTACGACGTTGAAATCGCCGAAGCCGTTGCCGAGAAGCTCGGCCTGGAGATCTCGTTCCAAGAGACCCAGTGGGACGCAATCTTCGCCGGTCTTGAGGCGGGGCGTTTCGACACCATCGCCAACCAGGTTTCGATCAACCCTGAGCGTGAGGCGAAATACAGCTTCAGTCAGCCCTACACGGTCTCGCCCGGCGTGATCGTTGTGCTCGATTCGGATGACTCGATTGCTTCGTTCGACGACCTCGCGGGCAAGACGACAGCACAGTCGCTCACGAGCAACTGGTTCGAACTGGCCGAGGCGAGCGGTGCCGAGGTCGAGGGTGTCGAGGGCTGGGCGCAGGCCGTGCAGCTTCTGCAAGACGGCCGCGTTGATGCGACCATCAACGACAAGCTGACCTTCCTCGACTTCGAGACGACGAACGCTCCCACGGGGCTCAAGATCGCCGCCGAGACCGAAGACACCGGCAAGAGCGCATTCGCGCTCAAGAAAGACAACACCGCTCTTGCGACAAAGATCGATGAGGCACTCGACGAGTTGCGGGCAGACGGCACGCTCGCTGAGATCAGCGAGAAGTACTTCGGCGCTGACGTCTCTCAGTGACCGATGCTGCCTCGGGCGGCATTTGGCAGCTCGTTCTTGATTCGTTTTGGCCCCTGCTGCTGGCAGGGGTCAAAACGACGATTCCACTTGCGCTGATCTCGTTCGCGATTGGCCTCGTGATTGCGTTACTTCTCGCGCTCATGCGCATCTCGGGTAACGCAGTGCTCTCCGGGATCGCGCGCTTCTACATCTCGGTTATTCGCGGCACGCCGCTGCTCGTGCAACTGTTCGTGGTGTTCTACGGTCTCCCGGCGGTCGGCATCGTCGTAGACCCCTGGCCGGCGGCCATCATCGCGCTCTCGATGAACGTTGGTGGCTACGCTGCCGAGGTCATCCGGGCCGCCATCCTCTCGGTTTCGAAGGGCCAATGGGAGGCCGCGTACACGGTCGGGATGTCGCGTTGGAAGACGCTCGAACGCATCATTTTGCCGCAGGCCGCTCGTGTCTCGATACCGCCCCTGTCGAACACGTTCATCTCGCTCGTGAAAGACACCTCGCTGACCTCCATGATCTTGGTGACCGAGTTGTTCAAACAGTCGCAGATCATCGCCGCGCGTACCTACGAGTTCATGGCGTTGTACCTCGAGGCCGCGCTCATCTACTGGCTCTTCTGCCTTGTGCTGTCTGCCGGGCAGAGCGCGATTGAGAAAAAGTTGGATCGCTATGTCGCAAAATGAACCACCGCTCTTGCGCGTGCGCAACATTCATAAGTCGTTCGGCACGAACACCGTGCTCTCGGGCGTTGACTTTGATGTGCGCCCCGGCGAAGTTGTGTGTCTAGTTGGCCCGAGCGGATCTGGCAAGACAACGGTGCTGCGCTCGCTCAACGGCCTCGAGACCCCAGATGCTGGCACGCTGGAGTTCACCTCAGACGCGGGCGAGCTGCAGATCGATTTCGCTGAGAAGCTTCCGCAGAAGCGTCGTAACGCGATGCGTGATCGCTCGGCGATGGTTTTCCAGCACCACAATCTGTTCCCACACCTGACGGTGCTCGAGAACGTTATCGAGGGGCCCGTACGCGCGCACGGGGTACCGAAAGTGGATGCTGTCGCGCGCGCAGAACAGCTCCTGGCGCGGGTTGGGCTTGCTGAGAAACGCGATGCCTACCCGCATGAGCTTTCGGGCGGTCAGCAGCAACGTGTCGGCATTGTTCGCGCGCTCGCGCTCGAGCCCGAGCTCCTGCTTTTTGATGAGCCCACGAGTGCGCTTGACCCTGAGCTGGTGGGGGAGGTGCTTCTCGTGCTGAAAGAGCTCGCCGAAGAGGGGTGGACGATGATCATCGTCACGCACGAACTCGGCTTTGCGCGCCGTGTTGCCAACCAGGTGCTCTTCTTTGACGGCGGTGTTGTCGTCGAGCGCGGTGACCCCAAGACGCTTTTCGAGAACCCGCAGCACGAGCGAACGCAGCGGTTCCTCAAACAGATTCTGCGACCACTCGACGACTGATTGTGCCCGCGAGCCGCCGTTAGTCGATGAGGGCGAGCGCGCGGAAGAGATCGCGCTCGCGAAGTTCGTCGCGTTTGCTCGTGACGGGTTCCGTGCGCTCCGGCTTGGGGTTGCCCGTTGTGCGGTGGTAGAGCTCATCGATGAGCCGGTTCGCGAGGAAGACGAGCTTGCCGATTTCTGTTTCGTCGCGATCGATCCACATCGAGCGCGGCTCATCGTCAATGGGTACGAAGTTGTCGTGCGTCTCCCACACGAACAGCGTGCGCTCAGCACCCAGCACGTATTGCTGCCACCACACCTGGCGGAGGTAGGTGCGCGGAACCTGGCGCCACGCCTTGTTCGTCGTCTTGATCTCGGCGAGCAAAACGCGGCCCGAATCATCCGCCGTGACACCATCGGGCGTCGCGAGGTGGCGCTTGTCTTCCACGGCATGGAAGAGCGCGCTTGAGGGGCGGATGCCGTGCGTCGCGGCAACCCACGAGGCAATCTCGGGTTCGCGGCGCCGGCCGTGATCGGTGAAGGCATTGCCGCCAAAGCGTGGGCCCGCGCCCAGTTTGCTGTCGGCGACGCGGGGGATTGCGCCCTCGTTTGTGAGGGCCGCGACATCCGTTGCCGTAATGCCGCGGGATCGAGCCCGGTGCCAGGCCACGCGGTCGCGCGAATCAGCGACGATGCGGGCAGACAGTTCGGGAGTCACCCCTCCACGCTACCCGGGATAATTGAACTGACCGGAGGAGACACGCATGACCACGCTTTGGGAACGCCCGAATGCCGAACTGGGCGGCTTGACCCCGGCTGATTTCGCCGTCACGCGCGAGTTCCAGACCCGCTGGAACGATGTCGACGCTTACGGGCACGTCAACAACGCCGTGTACTACGAGTACTTCGACACCCTCATTAACGGCTGGCTTATCGAGAGTGTCGGGGGAGACCCCGCGGCCGACACCTACAAGCGTTTTGTGGCCGAAAGCGGATGTCGCTACCTCGGCGAACTCAACTACCCCGGCGCGATCATCGTTGGCCTCAACGTTGCAAAACTCGGCACTTCGAGCGTGACGTACGAGCTTGGCGCTTTCCGCAACGAGTCGGAAGGCCCCGTGCTCGCCGCGATCGGCCGCTGGGTGCACGTTTTCGTCGACGCCGAGACACACAAACCCATCGCGATCCCAGAAGACTCTCGCACGGTTTTTGCCGCCGCGCAGCTGTGATAGTCTAGAGCTAACCGAAGACCGCCGGTCGATGTATCGTGTTTGCACGATACATCCGAAGCTCTCGAAAGAGGGGCCTGCGCAGGCGAACTGAACTCGATCGTTTTTTGATCACAAGCTCTGTGCGTCTGCACGGAGCTTTTTTAGGTTCTGGGCTTTCTTTTTTGAGCTGGCACTTCGGTCGATGCATCACCACCGTGACGCATCTCGTACACATAAGGAGTGGCCATGGCGCAGAAAGAACAAGCGGTCGCCGAGCTTCAGAAGAACTTCGAAGACTCGACCGCCGTTGTGCTGACTGAGTACCGCGGTCTGTCGGTTGCTGAGCTCAAAGAGCTGCGTAACAGCATCCGCCAAGACGCGGAATACGCCGTGGTGAAGAACACGCTGACCAAGATCGCTGCTGCAAACGCAGGCGTGACCGGTCTTGACGACGAGCTCAACGGCCCGTCGGCAATCGCCTTCGTGCACGGTGACCCCGTCGCCGTTGCCAAGGGCTTGCGTGCATTCGCCAAGGCACACCCTCTTCTGGTCATCAAGGGCGGGTACTTCGACGGTGCTCCGCTCACCGCAGAAGAGGTAAGCAAGCTTGCTGACCTCGAAAGCCGTGAAGTTCTGCTGGCGAAGCTCGCCGGCGCAATGAAGGCTTCGATGTCGAAGGCAGCTGCGCTCTTCCAGGCGCCGCTGTCGAAGACCGTTCGCAC
>CAYNTU010000053.1:0-5681 GCA_964400205.1 uncultured Microbacterium sp. | reverse complement strand
GGGTCTCTGGACGCGCTACGACGACCCCGAGCCCCTGCTCGCCGAGATCGCCGGCCTGCCCGACGACGCGGCAACCGCTCGCATGCAAGAGCTCTATGCCGAGCCCATCAAGCCCGAACTCATCCGCGACCGCCTCGCCCAGATCCGTGAAGCTGGCGTCACAGTCGCCGGTGCGCTCACGCCGCAGCGCACGGCAGATTTCTACGAGACCGTCATCGGTGCGGGCGTTGACCTCTTCGTTATCCGTGGCACGACCGTCTCTGCCGAGCACGTCTCAAAGACCGCGGAACCGCTCAATCTCAAGAAGTTCATCTACGACCTCGATGTTCCCGTCATCGTCGGCGGCGCGGCAACCTACACGGCAGCCCTGCACCTCATGCGCACGGGTGCTGCCGGTGTGCTCGTCGGCTTCGGTGGCGGTGCTGCCTCGACGACGCGCGCAACCCTCGGCATCCACGCACCCATGGCAACAGCCGTATCGGATGTCGCTGCCGCCCGCCGCGACTACCTCGATGAGTCAGGCGGCCGCTACGTGCACGTCATTGCCGACGGTGGCGTTGGCACTTCGGGCGACATCGTCAAGGCCATTGCAACGGGCGCCGACGCCGTCATGCTCGGCGTCGCGCTGGCACGTGCGACGGATGCCCCCGGCAAGGGCTACCACTGGGGCCCTGAAGCGCACCACCCCGAACTGCCGCGCGGCAAGCGCGTCGCAATCGACGGCGTTGGATCACTCGAGCAGGTGCTCTACGGCCCCGCCGAGGTTGCCGACGGTACGGCGAACCTCATCGGCGCTCTGCGCAAGTCGATGGCCACAACGGGCTACTCCGATTTGAAGGAGTTCCAGCGCGTTGAGGTCGTGCTCGCTCCGTATACACAGAGCTAGCTCGCGCATCCGTTCCTGTGTCGCTTCATCAGTTCCCGCCGACCCTCCGCGAGGTCATGTTTCGCCCGCGGTGGATTGCGGCGCTCGTGGGGTTCATGCTCGTCGCCGGCGCCTTCGCCTGGCTCGGCCAGTGGCAGCTCTCGCGCTCGATTGATTTCGCCCCGCCCGAGGCGGGTTCGAGCGAAGTGGCCCAACCGATCGCGGACGTGTTGGGCCCCGGCGACTACCTCACCTCGCGGCAAGAGGGGCAGCGTGTCGAAATCACAGGAACCTTCGTGCCCGACGATTTCATTGTCATCACGGAGCGTGACGACGCTGGCACACGGGGCTACTGGGTCTCCGCACAGCTCCGTTTGGCGGATGCCGCTGAACCCACCGCCGTCGCTGTCGCGGTCGGCTTTACGACCGATCGTGCAACAGCAGAAGCCCTCGCGGCCGCACCGACCGAAACCGGTGAGGTAACGCTCACGGGTCGACTCTTTCCCGATGAGGGCGTCGGCACTCCCCCGCGCGATAACCCCTTCGAGATGACGAAGATGTCGCCCGCGGGCCTGCTCGGGGTCTGGCACGACACAGAGAACTTGCACGTCTATCGCGCCTTCGTCTTGAGCGACACGGCGATGCCGGGCCTTGAGGTCATTACGACCTCGCCACCAAACGCGGGCACCGTCATCAGCTGGATCAACATCTTCTACGCACTTGAATGGATCGTTTTCGCCGGTTTCGCGCTCTATCTTTGGTACCGCCTGGCGAAGGACGCGTGGGAACGCGAAGTCGAGGACTTCGAAGAAGCTGCCTCCCCCTGAGCGCGAAGTCGCGGGAAACCGCCCGAAAATACTGCGAATACGGCACACATTGGCCTGGCGCCGAGCCCCTGAACCCGTCTATGGTTGGGGATGGATGTCTGCATCCTCCGCCCCCGAAACGGATTCTGGAGTTCCCTTGTCGAACATTTCTCGTCGCCGTCGCGCTCTTGCGCTTGCCGCCTCCGCCACGCTCGCGCTCACACTCGGTGCTGCGCCTGCCTTCGCTGACGACGCTGCCACGCCAAAGGCCGACCCCGCAGATGTCGTAACGATCAATATCGTCTCAATCAACGATTTCCACGGCCGCATCGAGTACAACCCCATGGCTGCGGGAGCGGCGGTTCTCGCCGGTGCCGCGAAATCTGTGCGAGACGCGAATCCGAACACCGCGTTCGTCGCAGCGGGCGATTTGGTTGGCGCCTCGACCTTCACCTCATTCATTCTCGACGACAACCCGACAATCGATGCGTTGACCGCTGCAGGTCTTGACGTCAGTTCGGTGGGAAATCACGAGTTCGATCTTGGCTGGGAGGACCTTCGTGACCGCATCATCCCTCGGGCTGGGTGGGTATACCTCGGTGCAAACATTCTCGATCGGGCGTCGGGCGCCGCTGCTTTGACGCCGAGTTGGGTCAAAGATTTCGACGGCGTCAAGGTCGGTTTCATTGGTGCCGTTACGGAAGAGCTTCCGAGCCTCGTCTCGCCCGCCGGTATCGCCGATATCGAAGTTGCCGACATTGTGGCATCCGCCAATGCCGAGGCAGCCAAGTTGACCGATGGCGACCCTGCAAACGGTGAAGCCGACTTCCTCGTGCTGCTCGTGCATGAAGGCGCGACGACGACTGACATTTCGTCGATCACGCCGGATACCGAGATCGGTCGCATCGTCTACGGGCTTGATCCTTCCGTCAACATGGTCGTCAGCGCGCACACACACCTCGCCTATAACCACACCGTCGACGGCAAGCTTGTTGTCTCGGCCGGTCAGTATGGCGAAAAGTTCGGGCTCACGACCCTTGAGGTCGATCGTGCGACGAAGGATGTCGTCAATCTAGAGCACGAGATTCTGCCACTCGTCGAGCCGATTCCCGACACGAGCCCGACGCAGTATCGCCCCCTCTACGAGCCGGTCGAAAGTGTCGCCGCGATCGTTGATGAGGCCTCGGCGTACGCCAAGATCGAGGGCCGCAAGTCTGTTGGTGCGATCACGGCCGATTTGCTTCGCGCGAAGACTTCAGACGCGCGAGAGAACCGTGGTGGCGAATCAACCCTCGGCAACTTCATTGCCGATGTACACCGAGAGATCACGGGCGCCGAGGTCTCGTTCATGAACCCCGGCGGTCTGCGCACCGACATGGTGTACGCGGGAACTGACGCCGAATGGGATCCGGATGGCAACGTTACCTACGCAGAAGCTGCAGCGGTACAGCCATTCGCGAACTCGCTCAACACACTCGACCTCACGGGCGCCCAGATCCGCCAGGTACTCGAAGAGCAGTGGCAGCCGGACGGCGCGAGCCGCCCCTTCCTCAAGCTGGGTGTCTCGCGTAACTTCAACTACATCTACGACCCGACGGCTGCCCCCGGTGAACGAATCATCTCGATGACGCTCAACGGTGCGCCGCTGGAAGAGGACGCCGTTGTGCGCGTTGGCGTCAATAACTTCCTCGCGAGCGGTGGCGACAACTTCTTCACCTTCGCTGAAGGCACCAACGTCGCAGACGCTGGCATCGCCGATCTGCAGGCTCAAGTGGAATGGTTCACTCTCAACGGCCTCGCATCGCCCGACTTCCAGCAGCGCGCCGTCGGTGTCGAGGTCATTGATGGTCCGGCGCTCGCGGATGGCTCGTTCCACGCGGGCGAGACATACACGCTGCACATCTCGTCGCTCATCATGGCCGACCACCCGATTGACGAGTTGCAGCTCGTCGCCGGTGACGAAGTTATCGCAACCGCCGCGATTGACAACGAGCCTGAAGCCGCGTGGGACACGCAGGGGCAGGCGACAGTAACGTTCACCCTCCCGAGTGAACTGCCGGTCGGCTCGGTTGTGACCGCTGCTGCTGGCCCGACGGTTGTTGAGCTGTTCGAGGTCGCCGCTGCGTTGCCGACGCCGACTCCCACGGTTACGGTCACCGAAACACTCACCCCGACCCCGACGGCAACGCCCACGGAGACCACAACCACAACCCCGGCACCGAGCCCGACGCAGACGGGCTCGCTCCCGAACACGGGTGCAGAAAGCTCGCTCCCCCTGCTGGGTATCGCGGGTGTCTTCGTAGCCCTCGGCGGCATGCTCCTCGTCGGCCACCTCGTGCGTCGCCGCCGTGAAGAGCTCATCTCGGAGTAACCGACCGAACGCATGAAAGAGCGGCGGATGCGCGATGCATCCGCCGCTCTTTCGCTTGTGAGGGAGCACGTAAACTAGAGGTATGGCAGAACCCAAGCCCTCCAGTTTTCCCAAGATTCGTGGGGCCCTGCGGTTCTACAAGATCACGTCGATTATCACGGGCGTCATGCTCCTCTTGCTCATCGCAGAGATGGTGCTGAAGTACTCCCCCATCCACGTTGAGCTGTTCTACGGCGGTTCACGCCCGGGGCTGCACTTTGCCGATGTCATCGTTGGCGACACCTGCAAGCCGTGGTCAAAGCCGCTCATCTCGATCGACGACTGCAAGATGACCTCGGTCGGCGACGGCGTCAACATCTCGCTGCTTATCCTCATCAGCCACGGGTGGTTCTACGTCGTGTACCTGTTCTCGTGCTTCAACCTGTGGTCGAAGATGCGCTGGCGCTTGGGCCGTTTCGTCTCGATGGCGGCCGCAGGTGTCATCCCCTTCTGGTCATTCATCATGGAACACCGTGTTTCGCGCGAGGTTGAGGAATACCTGGCCCGCCGCGAAGCAGAACAGACAGCGATCGAAAACGTGGAGAAAGCCGTATGACCACCGAAGCACCACGCCCCGTTCTCGTCGTCGACTTCGGTGCACAGTACGCGCAGCTGATTGCCCGCCGCGTCCGTGAGGCCGGCGTCTACAGCGAGATCATGCCGCACACGGCAACGGCTGAAGAAATCGCCGCGAAGAACCCCGTTGCACTCGTGCTTTCGGGCGGCCCTTCCTCGGTGTACGAAGAGGGCGCTCCGCGCCTCGACCCGGCAGTCTTTGACCTCGGGGTTCCCACGCTCGGCATTTGCTACGGCTTCCAGGTCATGGCGCAGACGCTCGGCGGCGAGGTCGCCAACACGGGCCTTCGGGAATACGGCGCAACGGATGCTTCGCTCACGGGCGACGGCGGCACGCTGCTCGGGGGGCAGCCCACCGAGCAAAACGTGTGGATGAGCCACGGCGACCAGGTTGCGAAAGCCCCCGAAGGCTTCGACGTTGTTGCCTCGACGAGCGCAACGCCCGTTGCTGCCTTCGCGAACGACGAGAAACGCTTCTACGGCGTGCAGTGGCACCCCGAGGTGAAGCACTCGGATTACGGCCAGAACGTTATCGAGAACTTCCTCCGCAACGGCGCTGGGCTCCCCGCCGACTGGAACCCCGACAACGTCATCGCCGACCAGGTTGCGCGCATCCGCGAGCAGGTGGGCGACGCACGCGTTATCTCGGCGCTCTCCGGTGGCGTTGACTCGGCAGTCTCAACCGCGCTCGTGCACAAGGCCATCGGCGACCAGTTCACGGCTGTTTTCGTTGACCACGGTCTCCTTCGCAAGGGCGAGCGTGAGCAGGTCGAGAAAGACTACGTCGAATCGACCGGTGTTCGCCTCATCACGGTCGACGCGGCCGACACGTTCCTCGGCCACCTCGAGGGCGTGACCGACCCGGAAGAGAAGCGCAAGATCATCGGCCGCGAATTCATTCGCGCCTTCGAGCAGGTGCAGCGCGATCTCGTGGAAGAAGCCAAGGCTTCGGGCGGCGCTCCCGTGAAGTTCCTCGTGCAGGGCACACTCTACCCCGACGTCGTTGAGTCGGGCGGCGGCACTG
>CAYNTU010000052.1:0-5776 GCA_964400205.1 uncultured Microbacterium sp. | reverse complement strand
ACAGCTTGTTACGAGCGACGTCGCCGGGCGAAGCCCGCGCCGAGCAGGCCGAGGCCGAAGAGCGCCATCGTGGCTGGCTCAGGGACAGCTGCGGGCTCGAAGAGAATCTGTCCGGTGTAGGTGCGATCGACACCCCCGGCCACTCCCGTGGTGGTGCCCTGAACGCGAATGGCGTACTGACCAGCGGGCACAAAGCCCGCGACGCCTGTTATGACCTGCGGCCCCTCAGCGATCAGAGCCCCGATCACGCCGGGAGGGGCAGCACACACAGCGCCCGACACGCAGCCGACGAAGCCGGACGCGTGGTAGAAGCCGCCCATGAAGCCGGAGATGCCGGTGCCGATGGGGAGAAAGTTGATGCTGACCTGGCCATCGGCGTCAGGGTTGACGTCGAAAATCCAGTAGTCGTCGATGACAGTGCCCCCCGCCGCAATCCCACCACGGTCGAAGGAGGCGTCGTAAGGACTGCCACCCGGCACGAAGGCGTCGAGGTACGTGTAGTTACCGGCGTACGAGATGTGGGCCGCCCGTGCGTCTGGCGCCGCGAGGCCCAGCACCGCCACGCTCGCGACACAGCCCGCGAAAATCCTGGAAATGAGTTTCATGCTAGTCGTCCTCCTCCTGAACGGTACTCGGGTCGTCGACCTTGCAGACCGCGGACCCCATTCGGCAGTATTAACGCTGCCACACTTCGAACCGAACCTCAGCCGCAGTGCTTGGAGCGCCGCTGCGAATACCACGAAACGAAAGCAAGTCGCGTGCCGGAGAAAGGGCCGACCGGCAAACGCGAAAAACCTCCCTATTTCTCACCAAGACGCGCGCATGGCCCATTGGATGCCTTGAAGGGTCACCCATGGGGGCGACTTTAGGGATCTTCAGGGTCAACCTCCGGTGTTCCCGGAGCGCGGACGCGAGCCGATCACGTTTGGAACGCGTGGGTATGGTGGTCCACGTGGACCGAATCATCCCGCATCGCCCCCTGATCTGACCGGATCCTGCAGGACCGAGCACCAGCACTCGACCTGCCCGACCTTGCAGAACCCGTGCGCACGGCCCGGCGGTACGTGCAGCAATGTCCGCTGAGAGGAAGACTCCGACCCAACGCCGACACCCAGGATAGCGCGAGTGGATGTCGGCCGCGCGTCGAAAATCTGGCCTTCGACGCAAGGCACGAGCTTGCGTGCGCCTTGGTGCGCTGGAAATGGAGCTCCGCACGTCGGCAGCATCCACGCCGCTGCCGCAGCTCGTCTCTCCGGAGACGTGGCGGACATTCAGGCGGTGAGGAAGGACAGGGCGCGGTTCCCGAGTTCCGCCCGCGCCGTGGGTCGCCATCGCTCGCTCACGTCGTGCCCGGCATCCGACGGCACCACCATCGACATGTCGAAGATGACCCGCGTCGTGACCATCGACGAGCGCGCGCGGACGATCACCGCGGAGGCCGGGCTTCAGTGTATCGACGCCAACACGCTGCTGCGAGAGAGGAGCCTGCAGTTCCTGCTCAGCATCGAGATCGGCAACCTGACACTGCCTGGTCTGCTGGACGTGGCGCGGACGGCGTGCTTCCGGACCAGGAAGGCGATCGACGAGCCGGGCCACGTCCAGGCCGATACCTGCCGCGTCTGTGGAGCAACAGCGCGGCGTTCCTCTCGCGCACCATGGCCAGGGGGCTCGACGGACCGGCCGAGACGCTGGCCCAGGACGCCGCGTTGCGGATCGTGCGGTTGCCGTCCTTCACGCTCGAAGCGATCGGCTGCTTGCCGATCTTCGATGCCGACGAGGACCATCGACTACCGCCAGACGCAGCCCGACATCCACGACCTGATGAACCCTGCGCTGCGCAGGCCGTTGTCGAGTGCGGCCTGGCCTTCCGCACGAGCGCCGTCACGGTGGTGGAGAGATGAAGGGCCGCTGGGACTGAGGTGCGGCGCTCGACCGCCCCGTGGGAGCGCGGAACGAAGGCGGTGGCGCAAAACCGTGCGGAGGAGGCCGCCGGGCTGGACAGCCCGGCGGCGATGTGGCGGAGGCTGTCTGCAGCCTGATATGCCTACTGTTGCGCCGCTTTGCGGCGACGGGCGACGAGACCAGCCGCCAGCGCCGACCCGAGCAGCATCAGGCTCGAAGGCTCGGGCACCCCAGTCGTCGTCGGCGTCCCCTTCTCCTGAAGCATCAACTGGTCCTGGGCATGTACTTCGAACTTTGAGTCGGCGTAGAGGTTGATCACCTTCACGTTGAACTCGAAGTCGTAGTTCCCCTGAAGGCCCGCGGCCCACCGGACGATTTCTTTGATCTCG
Source organism: uncultured Microbacterium sp. (assembly GCA_964400205.1). Classification (GTDB taxonomy): domain Bacteria; phylum Actinomycetota; class Actinomycetes; order Actinomycetales; family Microbacteriaceae; genus Microbacterium. Next base: position 3,485 of record CAYNTU010000052.1, on the reverse strand, counting down.
TCCTTTTGGTTGGTAGGAAGGTCACTCTTTGTCTTCTCTTCCTCGATCAACCAGATCGCCCACTGCACGAGGTCACCTGACCAAGTCGACCCCACACCGACGGTGTTCTTCCGGTACTCGTGGTAGATGATTTTCGTGCGCTCGTCGAGGGGGTCGCCGACGGGGGCCGTGTACCCGGGCCCACCGTTGATGGCGCTGTCGCTGATGGCGCCCACGTAGAAGGTCTTGGGGGAGTAGTTCATGTGCTCGTTGACCTCCAGGCAGAACGTCTCCCACGAGTTGTCGGCGCCGGGCCCCGTAATGATGAACGGGCCACCACCGCCGGTGGCCTGGGGAGGCGGACCTTTGGCGAAGCTCACGAGGTCACCAACCGTCAGGACATCGGCCTGCACCGGGCTCGCCACACCTACGGCTGCAACCAGCGCGATCGAGAAAAACGTTGCCTTCAGCATTCACCCTCCTGGAACCTCACACGTGACGTGCGCGGACCGAGCCGCCTTCGAGCTGGCTGAGTTTGCAATTCGCGATGCAACAACATTGCCAAGTAGTCGCGCTTGGAACTTACGCAGATGTCCGTGCATTTCATGCGTTCAGGCGATCTTCAATCGCGTCGGACGCCTTCTGAACTCTGCTGTAGAGGTGACAATCGTCGCCGAATCTCAGCCATGGCGCGCATGAGGGAAAGGCCGTGGTGTTGCTCAGAACGCGAGCGAGGCGATCCGTGATGCGCTTCGCGTGCTCCAGCGCGTTCGGCGTGAGGACGCCCCCGAGCTGAAGTTCCTCCGCGCGCAGATCACGGCCGGAACCGATGCCCACGAACGAGGCGAGTTCGCTGAGGTCGACGATCCCGATCTTCACAGTTCGAGGCGTTGGGCCTTCCGAATGCTCTCGGCTACCGAAATTCGTAGATCTGCGGGCCGAGCGGCATGCTGATGGGAGACACCTCGATGCCGCTGTCGACGAATTCCGGCGTGTACTGAAACGTGGCGTGGTCACGCCCGTCGTCCAACGAGACGGCGCCAATGGTTCGGCCCCAGAGGCGGACCTCGGCAATCACGACTCATCTCCCCAGGTCCACGTGCGAGTCCCTGGGCGCGCGGACCTCCGTCGCCCCGATGCGCGCTGGCGCTGGCGGCCCGCCTGCCTCAGTTGCTCGACCGGGCTGACCGCCGGTGGCGGGACGAGCGATTCAAGGCGTTCTGCCAGGCCCAGCGCTCGAAGCACACGAACCAGACCCGACAGTCGTACCGCGACTTCGCCCGCTTCAAGACGCTCGACCGTCCGCTTGGAGACGCCAGCCTCTTCGGCAAGGGCCGCTTGCGTCTGGTTGCGCAACAGCCTGGCGGCTGCGAGACGGCTGCCGAGTTCACGCAGGATGGCTTCATCTGAGAGTTGGCCGGTGATCTTCATAGTTCGCCACATGAGACGAACTATAGCAAAATTAGCACTATGGTCGTCAAATATGACGAGATACGCACTTCAGATGGCCGCTCGAGCAGCCTGGCACGAGGACTCAAGCCGAATCACACCGCGGTGGCGGAGTCAGGGGCGTCCCGTACCGACGAGGACGCTACACGCCGAGACCCGTCCTGTATGCGTCGAACAGTCGCGCGGTCAGCTCGCGCAGCCGTTCGTCGTACGAGCCATTCCGATACTCGTAGACGGTGCTGGATCCCAGCGGCGAGTCAGGATCCGCCAAGGCTTCCAGGATCGGTCGGATGGTTGCTGCCAGGGCGCCATCAACCAGCTGTTCGCCGTCGCGGCCGAGGAGATAGGCACCGGCGACATCGAAATCGATCAACGTGCCGCCGTGCTCGACGCCGTACAGACGCTCCGAGTCCTCCTCGTAGTGAATCAGGCAGTGAAGCACACTGGCCGGATCGCGCGGTATGAGCCGATCGGAGTACGCGACGAGTTTCAGGAGCGCGTACAGCGGAATCGTGACCAGCGGCAGGTCGCGGCCGATGCCGAGGTCCGCTGTGATCTGCGAGTCGAAGATGCGATTGAAGCCGAGCTTCGCTGTATGGGAGCACGTCGATCCTGCCGCCGCGGCGCTCCATTCGGAATGGCTGCCGCGTTCGCACGAAGCCGTACGGCGGCTGCTCGAGCACGCGCTTGACCCCGTCGAAGTCGAGGAGTGTGTCCACGAGCACGACGACATCGGCGTCGTTGGTCTTCCTCGATGGTGGCGTCTTCAACAACAGTTCGGGCACGAGGGCGCCGATGATGCAGTAGCGGACGTTGGCGTGTTCGAGGCCATCGGCGAGCGCCACGACGGTCTCCACGAGGTGCGGATCAAGCCGTGGTGGCATGGGGCGCTTCGATCAACGGCAGCAGCAGTTCCGCGGCATCGTTCGCCTGGCCAGTGCCGTGGTACCGAAGCTCGGCATATGCCAGTAGCGCCGGTGCGGTCGGGAAAGTTGCGGCCTCCCGGGCCGCGTGACGGACGAGGTTGGGAATCGGTGGTTCGATGAACACGAGGTTCGCCTCGTCAGGCGTTGGCTGAGCGCGCAGTTCACGCGCGACAGCGTCGGTGATCGCACCAGGCGCCGCGTAGATCTCGGTGACGTCGGTCTTGTAGTAGTGCGTCAGCGCCAGGGCGGCGGTGGCGCCTGTCGCGCACCACGGGATGTGGTGCGCCTTCAGCACGTCTCGTACACGGTGCAACAGTTCCTGAGGAACGGCCTTCTGCAGGCGAAAGCGCCGCTCCTCGAGGCCGGGACGCAACGTGTTCACGTAGGCGTGCGTCCACAGCGGGAGCAGTTCGCGATGCGCGATCAATCTCCGACGCCGTCCACGAGCGTCGAGGAGGCCGCGCCGCTGCAGATCACGAAGACACGTCATGACGGTTGGCGCGGTCACACCCGCCGCTGCAGCAAGCTCGTGATACGGGCCTTCGAACAGCGTGGGCTGGAGGAGGCCCGCCAGCACCACCTTCACCCATCCCTTCGTGATGCAGCCTGGCTTGGCGTTGGCGCGGTCGAGACGTTTGCCTTCGACGTGGATCAGCACGCCCGGTGCGTCCAGATGGACGTTGCCGGCATCGTCGGCGTAGTCGATGCCGCGACGCCGAAGAAATTCGGCCTGCTTCGGCGGGACGTACGCGGCAAGGAGGAGCGCTCGCGTCGTGGCCTTTCGCCTGGGCAACGTCTCGACCAGTTGCTCGAGCCGATTGGCAAGCACCTGGATGTCCTGCTGGGGCAAGTGCTTCTTGAACTCGAGCAGCCAGCGAACCGCTCCCCGCGGGCCTTGCCACACGAGGATCCCATTTGCTTGCCCGTGTGGAGCCGGCGTCATCTTCGCTGCAGGCAGCCATGCCAAGAGACGTTCCCGTGTGACGGGAGGAATGGGATGGGTCACGAGATTAAGTGTAGTGCAAGATTGAATAATTATTAATTCTATTCAATCCGATAAGGCGCGCGACGGGCGAGATGGAGCGCACCGACCGGCGCGGCACACTGGGACACACCTTGGGCCGCAGCGGC
>CAYNTU010000051.1:0-9567 GCA_964400205.1 uncultured Microbacterium sp. | reverse complement strand
CGGCACTAGTGTGCGATTGGGTTGGAGAGGGAGGAGTCGCGATGATTGAAGCTCTAGAATGGGGCGAACGGACCCCTGTTTGCTCAAGAGCACCATGGCCAGCAGTTGAGAGGGGATCATGAATCCGCTATCGACTGATTGGGCTCGTGAAAATTCCTCTCCTGCCTATGAGCGGACAATTTCTGAGGGGCCAATGGTGCGCGATATTGGCGTATTGAGTGCAATGCGCGCGCGAAGTGAAGGCTTGGAGAAGGTCCCACTGGATTTTGTTAGGTGGTGTCCGGAGATTGTTGAGCATGCTGTTGAGCACGGACATCCGTTACACATGCGGTTGCTCAAACGGACGGTTGACATTCTGCTTGGGCTAGCAGGTGTGATTGCGCTTGTACTGCTTCTCCCGCTTATTGCCTGTTTGATCAAATTTGATTCGCCAGGACCTGTCTTTTATACGCAGCGGCGAGTTGGCTACCGCGACAGGCCATTCACGCTGGTGAAGTTCAGGTCGATGCGAGTGAATGCTGAATCGCAAGGCGCGGTATTTGCCGCTGTTGGTGACCCACGCGTGACTCCTGTTGGAGCGTTTCTCCGGCGTTCACGGCTTGATGAGTTGCCGCAGGTATGGAACATCCTCAAAGGGGAGATGTCCGTCATTGGCCCTCGACCGGAGCGTCCCGAGCATATCCCAAGCATTCTCGAGCACATTCCGGAATTCTCCATGCGCACTTGCGTGAAGCCCGGCCTCACTGGTTGGGCGCAGACCCACTATAAGTACGCGGGCACGATGACCGAACTCGAGAAGAAACTTGAGTTCGATCTCTATTACATACTATTCCCCAGTATGCTGGTCGAGACCAGAATTTTGCTCAAGACAGTTCGCATGACCTTTGGATCCCACGGTCAGTAGTCAGGGTTGGCTCTTATAGAAGGGGACGAGGTTTGAAAGCGCTAGTCACAGGCGGCGCGGGTTTTATCGGGTCGCATTTAGTCCGTCGCCTGGTGGCTGTCGGCCATGAAGTACACGTCCTCGATTCGAATGTACCTGACTTGTCGAGTGCTTCAGCAAGTGGTGTGCGCTGGTTTCAAGGGGACATACGATCACTAGAGTCTGTTGCGATGGCAGCAGCTGGCTGCGATGTCATCTTCCACCAGGCAGCAATTCCTTCGGTCGCCAAGTCATTTCAGGATCCTGGTTCGACCCTATCAGTTGGTATCCAGGGCACCTTGAATGTTCTGGAGTCGGCTAGAGACTGTGGTATCCGGCGGGTGATTGCCGCCTCGTCGTCCGCCGTCTACGGTGACTCTCCCGTATCACCCAAGACCGAGGCCATGCCGCTTTGCCCACTCTCTCCGTATGCCATATCGAAGCAGGTAGGTGAACAACTTGGAGAGACCCTCGGACCGCAGTTCGGAGTCGAAATGGTATCGCTTCGGTACTTCAACGTATATGGTCCCGGGCAGGCGGCCGATTCCGACTATGCCGCAGTGATTCCGCGCTTCTTGACTCAGGTATTAAGCGGAGAGACGCCCACGGTTTTTGGTGATGGCGAGCAAACACGCGACTTCATCCATGTCAATGATGTTGTGGACGCTAACTTGGCTGCCGCAGCGGTCGAGCTCTCGAAGTCGGTCGCGGTCAACATTGGAAGTGGATACGCCCTGTCGTTAAACTCGCTTCTTGCCACAATTGGTGAAGTCCTGAATCGGAGGATTGACGTGCGCTACGCGCCTGCTCGCACGGGCGATATTCTTAACTCGGTTGCCAATGCTGACCTGGCGCATGCTTTGCTTGGGTTCCGGTCGACCACTACGCTACGCGAGAGCCTGGCCGGTCTGGTCGAGGACGCTAATCCAGTGACATCTCTCGCCAATGGTTGAGGCTCCACGTCTCCAACATCCGAAGAAGTCCGGCTCCATGCATGTGATCCATGTTGTAGCTGTCCCGTTCACGCTGCGATTCCTGCGTGGCCAGGCAGCATTTATGCGAGAGCGAGGGATTCAGCTCGGCGCGATTTCGTCTCCGGGTCCGGAACTCGAGGATTTCGGAATGACCGAGTCGGTAGACACGTTTGGCATCCCGATCAGCCGGCACATCTCTCCGGTAGCTGACTTGGTGTCCATCGCTCGCTTGGTCCGCCGGTTTCGGCTAGAGAAGCCCGACATCGTTCACACCCACACTCCCAAGGGCGGTCTGCTAGGAACGATCGCGGCGTGGTTGGCGCGCGTGCCAGTGCGAGTCCACACTATTCATGGGCTTGTCTATATGACCAGCTCCGGTCGGAAGCGTCAATTGCTTATGGCAGCCGAACGACTAACATGTCGTCTGGCCAACGACGTGTTGTGCGTGAGTGAGTCCGTTCGAGGAATAGCGATTGACGATGGAATTGTTCCCCATTCCAAGGTCAAGGTCCTTGGCAACGGTAGCGCTAACGGAATCAACACGGGGGTTGACTTCAATCCTGAGAATTACTCTCGCGACGAGATGAGAGCAGCGTATGGCTTGCCACTCGACGCCCAGGTCGTTCTTTTCGTGGGACGCCTTTCACGAGATAAGGGGATCAGTGAGCTTGCCCAAGCATGGGCTTCGCTTGCTGAGACCTATCCTTATTCTACACTCATGCTGGCCGGTGACGTAGATGATCGAGATCCGGTGGAATCACGGGTCATGCAGCGTCTCCTATCCGACAATCGAGTGACTCATTTGGGGCATCACACGCAGATTGCTGAGCTTTTGTCTGTTGCTAACGTGCTGGTGTTGCCGACATATCGAGAAGGGTTTCCAACCGTGCTGTTGGAAGCTTCAGCCATGGCGGTACCTATCGTCGCCACGGATGTTCCGGGCTGCCAAGATGCCGTGGTAAATGGCGTCACCGGCACTCTGGTTCCTGCTCGCAACGCTACTGAGTTGGTGAGAGCCATCGCTTCATACCTAGAAGCTCCAGAAATCGCACTGGCTCATGGTCAGGCTGGTCGAAAGAGGGTGAAGGAGTGCTTTAAGCCCAGTGATATTGTGGTCGCTCTCGCACAGAATTACGCTTCGCTGGTGGAAGCTTATGAGACTGTAGGCTGTGGAGCGTCGGCTCCTAAGGCCTAGATAACCGACGCGAGTGGCTTTCACAGATAGTCGGTACGAGGCCCTCTAGAATTGCGTGAAGCTGCATAATGAATCATAAGATAGCCAAAGCACAATTCCTGGCCACACGTGACTCTCAGTTTCGGGAGGTGGGGTCTAGTTCTTCTCTTTGGGTCGTCTTATTGATGCTGACCGTGGCGATTGCCATGGGGTTATCTCTGGATAAACATCCCAGTGTCGTTCTACTGCTCACTTCGAGCATTACAGTTTTCACTGTACTGATTTGGTGGCTGGGCAAAATCACAACCAATCGTGGCGTTGGAACGGCAACCCTGGTAGCGCTCGTGATGGCCTCATCGAGCATAGTGTACTTTGAACCCGCTCCATTTGACCTCTTAGTGCTGGTGATTCTAGGCGTTTGGTTGACTTTTTCGACGATTAAGATCGCTGATAGCTCAGCTGCTGGAGTTCTGCTTTGTTTATGTACTTTGGCAGTGGTGATTCAGGCTGCTTCCTTACTGCTAGATGATTCCAATGTGCGATTTGCCATCATCACCCTTTATATGGTTGTATTGGCGATAGCGAGTTTCGCTGTCGCCTCATCCTATCCTTCAGTGCTGAAGGTGGCTTTAATCGGATATGTCCTAGGGGCTGTGATAGTTACTGCCTTTGCGATGTCGATCATGTTGCTGTCAGTGCCATTTCCTGTGGACGTTACGTATGGTGAGTTGCGCCTACAGGGATTCTTCAAAGATGCGAACGTTTTGGCTCCGTTCCTCGTTTCAGCCCTGATGGTTCTACTCGCATCGTCATATGGCAGAACCGCCGCACCGCTTTCATTCAGTTGGATAGGGCGATATCTCGCAGTGACGATACTGCTCGGAGGTATCCTGCTCGCTTATTCACGGGGAGGTTGGGTGGGCTTAGTCGTGACCGTTGCGGTTTACATGGCAACTTTGCTCGTTGCACGAAGAGTAGTCGGAGTGTCGACACTCCTAAGTTTGATAATAGTCTTGGCGATATTGGTCTATGTCATTCCACGAATCAATCTGGATCCAGATTCGTTCCTGGTTCAACGGGCGAAGCTTCAATCTTATGACACCACTCGCTTTAGTGTACAGGAGGATGCGCTGGCTGGCTTTCGAGACGCACCGCTTTTCGGGCATGGGCCAGGCTCCGCAGACTTTCTCCTCAAGCAGTCAACCCATTCTCTATATCTTAGAATCTTGTTCGAAAATGGTCTGGTTGGAGCGATCTCGATTGGTGCACTAATCTTGGGAGCTGTTTGGCATTCGCTTAGGTTCACGATGCGAGCCACAAGCTTGGAGAGTCAGCGATATGGGGCATTGCTTTTCTCCGTCCTAGTGGGATCGCTTGTGATCGGTTCAGTGATTGACATCTTACATTGGCGACATGTCTGGATCTTTGTAGGTTTGGGATGGGCCTGTGCCTCTGTTCAAGCTAGGGGGGATCAAGCAGGATTCGGTGTAGCAAGCGATTCGCCTAAGCATGGCATCTTCCGAAAGGGAACATAATACGCATATGCCTCAGTTTTCCGGAAACCTTGAGCGATCGATGACGGCGACAAGAAAATCACTGACTGCGAGGACGACAGGGCTAGCACTAGACGATGCAGTGGGATAGGCCGAATCTTGGTGCCGAATTTGGTCGCGTTGCGTGCTGTTGTCAGCAGTGGTGTGGGTAGTGCAGAAGGATTCCGGGTGGACGAGGCTTCATTTGTCCAGCATCAGTGTGAAAAATAGCGACTCTCTCAGGAGTCGGTTGTCTTGGACAGCTGTGGGTAATATCTCATTCTCTGCGTTTCAATGGATGCTGGTTGTCTTGATTGCTCGTCTGGGTGGGCCAGGACAAGTAGGTCAATTCGCTGCTGGGATCGCCGTCACGACTCCAGTGTTCTTATTGAGTAACTTGGGTCTTAGGACTACGCTCTCTACCGACATTGGGAGGCAGTATCCACTTTTCCTTTATTTCGCCATTAGGTTCATGAGCTCTTGTATTGCGTTCGTAGCGGCCCTCGCGATTGCGCTGGTCATTGGGTATCGCGGAGCGATATTGCTCACTTGTGTCATGCTAGCATGTTATAGATTTATCGAATCACTTAGCGATGTGGCGTACGGTCATATGCAATTGAACGGATGGATGCGAGAAATTGCGATATCGCAGATAGTTAGAGCGATGTGTTCAGTCGCGATAATTGTCCTGATTGTGGGCCGAACAGGTAGTCTGAATATTTCCTTGCTTGCCATGACTATTGTGAGCGTCCTATCATTCAAATTGTATGACGTGCGGCACTTGGGACGAGGTAATGAGCGATCTTCGGAAGCGGTGAACAAGGAATCGTGGGATGCACTGCGGCGCTCGGCGCGAACACTGGTGAGTGCGTCGTTGCCCATCGGCCTCGCCATGACTCTAGCCTCCTTGGAATTGAACGTGCCGAGGATAATTGTCGAACGGGGCCTCGGCATGGAAGCATTGGGCGTATTTTCGGTAGTGACCTCTGTGGCGGTGGTAGCCAGTGTGTTCATGAGTTCGATCAGCCAAGCAATACTTCCCGGCCTCGCACAGCGATTTGCTTCTGGTCAGGTCGCGGAAGCGGTATCGTTGATTAGCCGACTTGCGATGTTGGTTGGTGTAATCTCCGTAGTTTGCACCATCGGAGTGTATTTGGTCGGCTCTTCTCTTCTAACCCTCCTATATGGAGAGGAGTTCGCTGAATATTCGAGCATTCTTGTGGTCGTTGTACTTGCAATGGCCATCGGTGCGCAGGGCTGGCTGCTCAATGCGTTATTGATTGCCTCCAGGAATCCAACTCCCATAGCGAAGGTGAGTTTGGTGTCGTTGGTGTTCGTTGTCATTGCCACGGCCGCTGTGGTGGGGCAGACCGGCTTGATGGGTGTCGCCTGGGTGTTAGTTTTATCATCTGTCATTCAGGTCGCCATCAAACTGATGGTGATCGTGCGTCTAATTCATGAGTTGAATTCAACTTCGGAGGTGGGTTTGCAATGCCAGTGAAGGTTCCCGGGCAAGTTCTGAATACGGAGAGTATCGAAGGCGGTCGGCCGAAGGTGTTCATAGCTAATACCTATAGCTGGTTCAACAAGGGGGATGCAGCTATTGTTCTCGGTACAGTTGATGTCATCCGTGCATTACGATACGATGCTGAGATTGTAATTTCTAGCGCGACGCCGAAAGATGATGCCGAGGCTTACGCGAGGTATTCCATTGGTGTGGTGAGTGGTCCGCTCCGGAAGCCTAGCAATAGATCTTGGATTTGGAGAAGAGCGTTCTTCATATGCTCTATAGTGTCGTTGCTGATCTGTGGATTGATGTTTCGTATTAAGCCCTCGATGGGACGAAATAAGAGAAGCTCTGCAGAGATGTTGTACATGAGATCTATTAGCTCTGCTGATGTTGTTATAAGCTGTGGCGGTGGTTTCTGGTCCGGCAATGCAGGGCTGAGCATATTGGGTCACATTGCCGAAATCTGGATAGCGGTGCTGATGCAGAAACCTGTTGTTGCAGTCGGAGTATCTGTCGGTCGATTTCGTCAGCCAGTACTCCGATATCTCGTTGGCGCCACGCTTCGAAGGATGGACCGTATAGTGCTGCGTGAGGGCGCTTCAGTTGCTCATGTTAGGGCGCTAGGGCTTGACGACGAAGACTATGTGGTAGGAGGAGACATGGCATTTTGTCTCGACATTCCAAACGTCGACCTAGATAAAATGGATGAGAAGTCAATCGAGGATCCCGAATTAAGAGTTGGTGTAACGGCTAGATGGTGGTCATTTCCAACCTCCGAGAATAGTTCAAGTATGCGAGAGCGTTACGAGATAGAACTGGCAGCGGCGCTAGACCAGATCGTGGAGTCGTATAGGGCAGAGATTGTGTTTCTGCCTCAAGTGATAGTTCCGTTTACTGATGACGATAGAATTGTTCAGAAGAAGATTAGGGATAGAATGAAATACCAAGATCATTGTGTTCTGCTTGATCAAGACTATTCGCCTGGAGACTTGATCGACGTTATATCTAGCATGGACTTCATGATAGCGACTCGGTTCCACTCAGCGATTTTCTCGCTTCTTGCCGGTACACCTGTTCTCGCGATCGCATATGAGATAAAGACTGAGGGGATTCTTACACAGTTGGGCCTTGAGCGCTGGTTTCTTGAGATCACAGACTTTGACCGTAGTAGCTTATTCGCGAGGTTTTCCGAGATGGTTGAGCAGCGTGCGCAGATTCTCGAGCACGTCATCCAGCGCGTTCCTCGCGAGACGCTGGAGGCATCCACGAAAGCGGTGGAGGCTTTAAGTCCGCATTTACCTGCCTAGTCGGTTTGTTGACCATTGCAGCGGTAAGTGCAGTCGCGAAGGACAGTCTAAGATGGAAATTACTGTAGCTCTTGAGCACCGTTTTGTACAGAGTAGCGATGGAACTGTTTGGACTCAGACAATGTTTGCACTGCCCTTTTGGGAGCGTTACCTTGAAGTGTTCGGGCGCGTAAAAATCGTGGCGCGAATCAAGCAGGTGGATGTCGTCCCACTTGGCTGGCTACGGGTAAATGGTCCGGATGTTATAGTCCACCGTGTTCCCTATTATTTGGGACCTTTGCAATACATTATGCAATATGTCAAGGTCCGGCGGGCCCTTAGACATGCGGTGCATCCAGATTCAGCCTTGCTTCTTAGGGTGCCATCGCAGGTTGCCACATCTCTGATTAGTGCCATCGATCTTGAGGGACGCCCTTTCGGCGTGGAAGTTGTGGGTGATCCTTTTGATCAATTCGCCCCGGGTGCCAATTCTCATCTCCTGCGACCGGTTTTCCGTAGGATGTACACGGGTTCAATGCGGAGGCAAGTGTCGAAGGCTGCTGCTGCTGCATTTGTCACCGAAACCGCATTGCAGCGTCGCTACATCCCGGCTTACGACGGTATTACTGCATCGTTTTCTGACGTTGAACTTCCTGCTTGCGCATTCATTTCGAAACCAAGAGTCTACTCGCCGGATGCGGGTACGTTTCGCCTCATCACCGTCGGTACCTTAGAGGCGAATTACAAGAGAGTGGATGTGCTCATTGACGTAATGGGTGAGTTACTTAGAAGGGGAATCGATGTGCAACTCCGAGTCGTAGGAGACGGTAGACTTAGGGCCGTTTTGGAGGAGCAGGTCGTCCGGCAGGGACTCACTGGCAGCGTTCGGTTCTTGGGTCAACTCACCGCCGGGGTTCAGGTGAGGGAACAACTTGATAGCGCTGACCTGTTTGTAATGGCGTCCCAGCAAGAGGGCCTGCCGCGTGCAATGGTTGAGGCAATGGCGCGCGGTCTACCAGTTGTTGGTACTCGTATAGGAGGCATTCCAGAGCTAATTGGAGAGCAGGCAATGGTGGAGCCTGGAAATGCCTTTGGATTGGCTGAGCAGATAGCATCACTTATCGGTAACCCAACACGATTATCACAAATCTCAGAACGTAATTTGGGCGTGGCTCATCGGTATGCGGAAGAAGAGATTCGTCAGCGGAGACTGGCTTTCTACCATGAACTGCGTCGAATCACCAGTGAGTTCCAGTTGTCGAGGATCGACAAATTATGAGTTTGGCGAGATTCGCATCTTAGTTGAGAAGATTCACTGACGAGTTTGTGGGCGATTGGAGAGGATATACGGAGAAGAATCTCAATAGCGCAGAAAGGGCCCTCTACTTAGTCTGCCTATGTATCGAGAACTCCTTTGAACGAACGCGAAAAGCTGAGTCCAGAATGGATTGGAGGAGAGTGGGTCCCTGTCGACTATTGCATGAGCAAATATGGGATCCGGCCATTTGTCTCGTAGCATTGCGGAGAAACCTTCTCTGGCCAAGATTTGTTTTGGGTCAAGTTGATGACGCGGCGGGTTTGCCCAGTTGCGCAAAAGGGCCCGTTCAATCCAGTCCATATTGCCATTCGCGTGATTTGAAGAAGGACGACCGTCTAGCGTTTGGTTAATTGCCAGATGCAGGATGTCTCGACGGGTCTGGGGCACCAGCGGGATTGTATATAGGACATCTGCCAGTCTACTTTCAAGCAACATGATATCCGTCGCCCACAAAGGACGGATGCCACCATGTATGAAGAAGTGTCGGAAAGCCATTTCCAGGCTGAGTTGATCGTCCAAAACTTGTAGCCGGGTCGCCCCCAATTCGATCTCTTGATGGGGAAGGCTTCCAAGTGAGCTTGGGCACTCCTTCCAGATTCCGGGATGTTTGAGATCGACATCGATGCCGATCCGGGGCTTCGTCGAATCGTCGATGATGGCCCGAGCGAAGGCGTACTCGTGCTTGCGGACCACGAGGTCGATATCGCCAGCCGGGCGAATGAGCGGCTCGGGATAGAGCCGGCTTAGCGACCAACCTTTCACCAGGATCGGTTCGATGCCATGACCCCGAAGTCGGGTGACCACGGTCGCGATGGCCTCCTGGGCGCGATCGTTGTGCTCCTGGATCGAGA
>CAYNTU010000050.1:0-10876 GCA_964400205.1 uncultured Microbacterium sp. | reverse complement strand
GCCCCGGCGTGATCTCGTGGTCACCGTTTGCCATGCGGCTGAGCACGGCCATGGGTTCACCCTGCGAACCGGTCGACATGTAGACGATGCGGTCTTCTGGCAGGTCGCGAGCCTTCTTGTAATCGATCAAGACGCCCTCGGGCACGCGGAGGTAGCCGAGATCCTCGGCGATGCCCATGTTGCGCACCATGCTGCGGCCGAGCAGGGCGACACGGCGACCATGCGCGTGCGCGGCGTCGAGCACCTGCTGAACGCGGTGCACATGGCTCGCGAAGCTCGCGACGATGACGCGGCGCTGCGATTTGCCGATGACCTGGTCGAGCACGGGACCGATGTCTTTTTCGAGAGGTGTGAAGCCCGGCACATCCGCGTTCGTTGAATCGACCAAGAACAGATCAACTTCTTCTTCGCCGAGGCGCGAGAAGGCACGCAGGTCGGTCAGACGCCCGTCGAGCGGGAGCTGATCCATCTTGAAGTCACCCGTTGCGAGAACGAGGCCTGCGGGGGTGCGAATGGCGACGGCCAGGGCATCCGGGATCGAGTGGTTGACCGCGACGAATTCGAGGTTGAAGGGGCCCACCGTGCGCGTTTCGTCTTCGCGTACCTGGTCGAGCACGGGCTTGATGCGGTGCTCTTTGAGTTTTGCTTCAACGAGAGCGAGCGTGAGCGGCGAGCCGATGAGCGGGATGTCACGGCGCAGTCGCAGCAGGTACGGCACGGCACCGATGTGGTCTTCGTGACCGTGCGTCAAGACGACCGCGACGATGTCGTCGAGGCGCGATTTGATGGGCTCGAAGTCGGGCAGAATCAGGTCGACACCGGGCTGGTATTCCTCGGGGAACAGCACTCCGCAGTCAACGATGAGGAGCTTGCCCTCGTACTCGAAGACCGTCATGTTGCGGCCGACCTCGCCGAGGCCGCCGAGGGGCGTGACCCGCAGGGTGCCTTTGGCAAGCGCCGGCGGGTTGAAGGGAGTGTCGTCAGTAAAAGTGAGGTTGAGATCCATAAGGGTTTAGCGAGTGGTGCCCGAAACCTTCGGTAGGGCACCACCGGCAGCAGCATTTCTATCTGGTCGGAAGTTCGAGAAATCAGCGCCCGGAACATCGCGCACGAGACCGAGCTCATCTTCAATGAGCGCCGCCTCCCACTCTTCCGGGCCAACGAGCGGGAGCCGCACACGCGGGCTCGAGATACGGCCGAGGCCGTGCAGGATGTACTTGGCCGAAACCGTGCCGGGAACATGCGTCATGACGGCACGAACAAGCGGTTCAAGTTTCTGGTGCATGGCCGTCGCGGTTTTCAGGTCGCCCGCGTTGACGGCGTCGACGATTGTTCGGTACGGAGCCGAGGTGATGTTGCCTGTCACACCGATGAGGCCCACAGCCCCGATCGACAGGTGCGGCAGCACGTTTGCGTCGTCACCCGAGAAGTAGAGCAGGTCGGTTTGGTTGAGCACGCGGCTGACCTCAGAGAAATCACCCTTGGCGTCTTTCACACCAACGATGTTGGGGTGCTTTGAGAGGCGCAGAATCGTCTCGTACTTAATGGGAACACCCGTACGTCCGGGAATGTCGTAGAGGATGACGGGAAGGTCAGTGGCATCCGCCACCATGCGGAAGTGCGTGAGCAGACCCGCCTGTGTGGGCTTGTTGTAGTACGGCGTGACAACGAGGTTTCCGTCGGCACCAGCCTTTTCGGATGCCTTGTACAGCTCGATCGCGTGCGCCGTCTCGTTCGAGCCACCGCCCGTGATGACCTTGGCGCGGCCATTCGAGACCGAGCGGGCAACCTCGACGAGCTTGATCTTCTCAGCATCCGTCAGGGTCGAGGTTTCGCCCGTTGTACCCGTGACAACAACACCATCGGCACCGCCGGAGATGACATCGTCGATGTGCTTCTCAGTCGAGGCCCAATCGACTTCGCCGTCGGGCGTCATGGGAGTGACGAGCGCGACAAGCACCTGGCCGAATGGATTGGTGGTTTGCGTCATACTTTCAGGCTACCGCGTCGCCACGGCGGCAGATACCTCGCAACACCCGTCAGCGCGCGCATTCCCGCTCGTGACGCATCGGGCTAGGATCGGCGTGTGGTCTTCGTGCAGACGCTCGTGAAGCTCCTCGCGAGCGCGCTCGGCACACTTGCCCGTTTTTTGACCGACGGTGCGCGAGTGCTGCTTCGCCACTGGCCGCAGCTTCTTGGGCTATTTCTCATCGGTTGGACTGGCCGCATGGCCTTCCTGTGGATCGCGACCGTCGTTTCCAACTGGAGCCCAACAGTTGCCGTGCTGATTCTGCCGCTCGCGCCACTTTCAACGCTCCTGTCGTTCGTTTTGATGTTGCGTGCGATGGCGCCGTCGTTGCCCGCCTTCGCTGGAATGATGACGGCGAGTTCCCGTCGGCAACGATGGTTCGAAGACTTCACGGTCGCGGGCCAGGTCATGATTCCGTTCCTCGCGGTGTATGCCTCAGCCGGGCTGCTGCGCGAAGATTCCTCAGTCTTCCTCGTCGACTCGGCAGCTGACGAGCGTTTCAACACCGTCATCCACGACATCGACTTTGGGCGTGCAGACTACGCACCGGGAGTCGCCATCGTCGCCTTCATTGTGATCGGTTTGATTGCGCGGAAGGCGATTTCAATGCTCGACCTTGTCAAGCGGCATATCGGATGGGCTGTCCTCGCGGCGTACATCGAGGTGTTGTGGATCATGACGCTGGCCAAAGCCATGAGCACCGAGTTCGATCGGATCGCCAGCTGGGTTACTTCTCGGCGACTCATCGCGGGAGTTATCGAGTGGTGGGAACAGCTTTCTGCAGGCATTCGAGCGTGGAGCACCCCACTCGGCAATCTCATCGATGCGACAACACGCATGCTGAGTGACCTCGGCTCGGTTGTCATTGTTCCGGTCGCGTGGCTCGCTATTGGTGCCACGATCTACGGCTATCAATTGCAAGCTTCCAAGCTTGCCGTACCGGGCCACGAGGAAGTATCACGCCGCATCCAACGGGTACCGAGCCCGGTTCGTCGTGTCGCCCTCCACGTGAGCGAACCCGTCGTGACACCCGTCAAGAGCGCCTGGGATGCCGTGCGTAAAGTCGCTGCCGCGGGCGTCTTGCCCATGGTGATGTTCTGCGTCGTGTTCCTCGTCGCGGGGGCCGTGCAGTCGGTCGTCGCGAGGCTCTTGCACACGCTCATCGGGCCGGGGGATGAGCTGCGCCAGTTCGCGCTTGAACCGTACGCGACCATGGTTGAACGTGGCGTTTACTTCATCCTCGTGCTCGCCTTACTGGCGGCCGCGGTGAACGTTGTTGTGACCGCGCAGCGCGAGAGCGAGCGCGCTGCGACAACAGCAAAAGCATCGGCAACCGACAGCGCCGCGGATGCCACACAGGTCAGCAGCCGCTAAGGCACGTCGAGCACGAGATACTCGGGTTGGTGCCAACCAATTCGAAGTTGCACCGGCTCAACATCTTCGGGCATCGCGATCAAGACCTCCTGGAACCAGGTGCCGGGCCGTTCAATCGGAGAGGGCACCAGATCTCCCGTCAAAGCGTCGATCGTAGGCCCGGGCGCATCTTCTGGCACGCACGCGATCAGCACGGGCGGCATGTACCACCCGTCTTCGCTTGCCGCCTCAAGCCCGCTGCGAAAGTCGTATCGATTGCCCTCGGCATCAACGAGCTCAACCTCGCACCCCGAAAGAAACTGATCCGGGGCGGCTTTGAAACCGAGCGTCGCTTGCCACAGCGTCGCCCCGCTCACCGCTTTCGCACCGCCGGCTTCCTCGATCGGCCGCACGGAAAGCACCCGGACGCTCACTTCTCGATCTCGTTTCACGCCGTCAAGCTCGGTGTAACGCTGCGTCAGGGTGCCACTATTTGCCCCAGCAACGATCGGATGCGACCACTCCCACGGCAGGTACAAGGTCACGAGACGGAACGAGGATGCTGCAATCGCGGCAAGGAGCAGCGGAACGAGCAAGGCGAGCCACAGTCTGTTGCGCCGCCACCACGATTCGTTCATCTCGCCACCGATCGGGTTTCGGCGAGTTCGAGGCGCGCATCCGTTTTCACCAGTTCTGCCGCCTGAGCCGCATCGATGCCGAGGTCGACGTCAGCGACATCATCACTCGCCTCGGTATAACCGGCAGCCGGGATCAGGAGGTGTGCCCCCTCAAGCGCGTCGGATGCGACTTCGAGGGCAAGCTGGCACGCCACGGGCAGACCCGGTTGACTTGGGCCGCACCTTGTCGTGATCGTTTGCAAGCCCGTGAACTGACGGCCATCGGCGGCCCGCAGTACTAGCGCGTTTCCCGAAAGTGCGCTTGGTTGGTGCACAGGCGACCAGACGATGTCTGCCACCAACCAGACACCTGCACCAGACCCGGCGATCTGATTGAAGAGTTCGACCTCTTTCACGACCTGAATGCCCGTCACGGTCACCTCGGCGGTACGCAGGGTTGCTGTTTGCCCAATCTCAGCTTCGATGACAAATGGCTGCCCCGTGAGTGCCGTGTCGCTCTGCGGCAACCACCGCACGATAAACGAACCAACAAAGAGGGCGATGACGACGAGCACCGCGGTCAAGAAACCTTCACGGGTGAACTTCACTGTTCACCCCCGGGCTCGCCGACTGGGAGTTTGACCGTGGCAACGTGGGCGGGGTCAAACCACCCCTTGCCATCATCAAGCGTCGATTTTCGCCACGTGTGCTTCGAAGTCGCGACCTCGAGTTCGCTGGGTGCGGCCTCGGCCGATGACTGCTGCCAGACGAGAACCACTTGTACCGGGAGATCTGGCTGCAGGCTCCGCGCCGACAGACTGTCTTCTAGACGAACAACATTCGGGTCGTTGATGAGCGCCTCGCCCTCGAAGTCATGGCTTGCCAGGCCAGCGGCGTCGATTTTCACCGCTCGCGCGAGCACACCCGCTGCCACGGTCAGATCGCTCGTGTTGCGAACGTCAAGCGTCACAGCCACATATCGCACGCCCTCGACAGCGGGAAAAGCCGGTTCGAGTTCCGTGAACACGAATGCCTTCTGCAAAGTGAGTTCAAATGGTTCCGCGCTCATCGGTTCATCGCTGACGGCGAGAGCGACTTCATCGGCGGCCTCGGTCGCAGCATCCCATCCGCCAAAGAAACTGACGACGGCGATGAGAACCGCGCCGAGCAAGAGCGCGAGACGCGTCGGAGTGAGGATGTCAGAGACGACACCGTAGATTTTCATCCCACGCTTGAGAAACGACGTCCGTTCGGGAGCTGCTGCGCTCTTCGTTTGAGCGCTTGGCGTTGTGTCAGGCGCGGTTGTGGCGGGCGCGGTTGTGGAAGGCGGAGTTTCACTCGGATGAGGGTGCTGTTCTGCCACGAGCAAATCCTAACCGCCGCGATGAGTGCACATGCCGTTTGGAACGTTGCTGGGGGCTCTGCGAATGCTAGACGCGGCCCCGCTTCCCGAGGTTGGCCGTAATACTCGTTGGCAGATACTTCGCGAGGTTTGCGAGCACCTTGTAGCGCGTCGAGGGAATCGAAACAGCCTTGCCGCGAGCAGCATCGCGCAAGCCCTCGCTCACGACATCGGGAGCGTCGAGCCACATCCAGCCTGAGATGCCCTCTTGCCCCTTTGGGAGCCCCATGCGCTCGTGGAATGATGTGTGCGTAAAGCCTGGGCACAGCGCAGTAACACTGATGTTGTCTTTCGCGTAGTAGTTGTTGGCCCAGCGTGCGAAGGTCACCATCCACTGCTTGTTCGCCGCATAGGTCGAACGCGGAATAAAGGCGGCGACAGAAGCGACCAGAATGATCCGCCCTCCGCGACCCTTCATTGAGTTCAGGGCCGCATGCGTCAAGACAAGTGGCGCCTCGACGTGAATGCGCAGGTGGTCGAGTTCTGCGTCGAGATCGTTCTCATCAAACTGCAGCGGCAAACCAAACCCCGCGTTGTTGACGAGCAGATCGATGCGGTTGTTGCGGATGTATTCGGCAACTTTCTCGACACCCGCATCGTCGGTCAGATCAGCCGTGAGAATCTCAGCCCTCACGCGGTACGCCTTCGTGAGCGCATGCGCGAGTTCTTGCAACGTTGTCTCCGTGCGCGCAACGAGCACCAGGTCAGCACCCTTGCTCGCGAGCTGGCGGGCAAACTCTTCGCCAAGCCCGGCACTCGCGCCCGTAATCAGTGCGATTGGCATGGTTCGTACCTCACAAATCGGTAGGGAATGCCTGTTTTCGAGACAGCCCAATCGGATACTTCGACAACCTCGAACCCCTCCGTCGAAGGCGCGTGCGTGTCACCCTCAACGTCGATATCGAGCTCGGTCACCTCGAGCGCGGAAGCCTCCGGGAGCGCGGCTCGATAAATCTGCCCTCCCCCGATGACGCTCACGCGGGGCGAACCCGCGAGCGAGAGCGCCTCCGCAACACTGTGGGCGATCTCTGCGCCCTCCGCCGCGAAATCGGCGTTGCGCGTGACAACAATGTTGCGTCGACCGGGCAAGGGGCGAAACCGCTCGGGCAGCGATTCCCACGTGCGACGCCCCATGATGACGGGGTCAGACCCCGTGACCTCACGAAAGTGGGCCATATCTTCTGGCACATGCCAGGGCATCGTGCCGTTTTTGCCGATCACGCCATCGTGAGCATTCGCCCAGACGAGCACAACCTCGCGCGGTATGCTCACACGGCCACCGGCGCTTTGATGGTCGGGTGGTGCTGGTAGTTCTTGACTTCGAAGTCGTCGTACTCGTAGTCGTACAAGCTCGCCGCCTTCTTGACCTCGAGCTGCGGATACGGGTACGGCTCGCGGCTGAGCTGTTCCTTGACCTGCTCGATGTGGTTGTCGTAGATGTGCACGTCACCACCAGTCCAGATGAACTCACCCGGCTCGAGGCCCGTCTGTTGCGCGACCATGACCGTCAGCAGTGCGTAACTCGCGATGTTGAACGGAACGCCCAAGAAGAGGTCAGCGCTGCGCTGGTAGAGCTGGCACGAGAGCTTGCCGTCGGCGACATAGAACTGAAAGAACGCGTGGCACGGCGCGAGCGCCATGTTCGGGATATCGGCGACGTTCCAGGCCGAAACGATCAAGCGACGCGAATCGGGGTTCGACTTGATCTGCTCAACGATGTCGCTCAGCTGATCGATTGTTTCACCGTTGGGCGCGGGCCATGAGCGCCACTGCACACCGTAGACGGGGCCAAGATCGCCGTCTTCATCGGCCCACTCGTCCCAAATCGTCACGCCATTGTCTTGCAGCCACTTGACGTTTGAGTCGCCTCGCAAGAACCAGAGCAGCTCATAGGCAATAGAACGCCAGTGCACTCGCTTGGTCGTGATGAGCGGGAAGCTCTCGCTGATGTCGAAGCGCAACTGGCGACCGAACACACTGCGCGTGCCCGTTCCGGTGCGATCCGACTTGGGCGTGCCGTTCTCGAGCACGTCACGAAGGAGGTCTTCGTAGGGGGTCACAATCTCGGTTTGAGCGGCTGCGGTCGGCATGCTTTCAGCCTACGCCGAACCCCCGACAGTGCTAGGCGTCGACACCCAAAACCTTGTCGAGGCCCACCGTGAGCCCCGTCGAGGCGACGGCGTAGCGCAGCGCAGCAAGAATCCCGGGCGCGTACGCCCGCGCGGGGTCGATCGTGTCGTGCGTGAGCGTGAGGCTCTCCCCCGGCCCCGAGAAAATAACGTCCTGCTTGGCAACAACGCCTGGCCGCCGCAGTGAATGCACGGGTACCCCCGCGATGAGTTCTCCACGCGCTGGCTGATCGGCGAAGGGAGCGACGACACCGTCGAGACCGGCAGCACGGCGCGCATCCGCAATATGTTCCGCCGTTCGCACAGCAGTGCCGCTGGGCGAATCAACCTTGCCAGCGTGGTGCGCCTCAACAATCTCGACGCTGTCAAAGTAGGGTGCGGCGATACCGGCGAGCACTGACTCGACGACCGAGCCGAGTGAAAAGTTGGGAACGACAACAACGGATGCCTCGGGCTCACCAAACTCCGTTGTGAGCGCGTCGAGCTTGGCCGAGGTCCACCCCGAGGTTGCGACGACGATAGGGATCCCCCGCGTCATGGCCGTGCGCACAAGTGGCTCGCTTGCGGCGAGCACCGTTGCATCGACAACGAGTTCTGCCCCGAGGATGTCTTCTGGCGTACTCGAGGAGTCAAGCACGCGCTCGATCGTGAACTCGTCTGACGCATTGATCACGTCGGCGATGATCGAGCCGAGTCGGCCACGGCCGGCAAGTACTACGGGTGTCGTCATGCGGCCAGTCTATGCGGCGGTTTGCGCCGCGAATGCCTTCACACGGTCGATGAACTTCTGCGGGTTCTCGAGATGCGGGTAGTGCGTCGGCGGGCTCCACACCTCGTACTCGCTCTGCGGAATCTTCGCTTTGAGCCACGCCTGGTAATCCGTGTCCGGGTCTTGCCCCGCGATCACGAGGTAGGGCAGCTCGGCAGGAATACCCACGAGTTCATCGACGGCGGCCGAGAGCGCTTCGGGCGAATCCTCAATGAGCTGCTGCCAGACGCCGAGCACGACATCCTTCTTAGGCGCGCGCAACGCTTTGAGCCGCTTCACCTGGTCGGCGCTGAGTTTGCCGTAGTACTGCTTGAACATCATGGAGACGAGCGGCTTGAAGAGCGGGCTCCGCAGCAGCGGCACAATCTTCTGCACCTGTGCCTGCATGTCCCCCAGTGCAAGTGGTTGATCGATGTTGACGACAGCGCGGGTCGGATACGCGACACCGTATGCCGTCGCGATGATCCCACCCATGGAATGTCCCACGACAATCGGCACCGCTCCGGGCGAGACCGCTTCGACCGTGTCGTGCACGTCGGATGTGAGCGTCGCGGGGTCGTAGCTCTCCCCTGTCGGTGAGTCACCGTGGCCGCGCACATCGACCCGCAAGACCGTGAAGGAATCCGTCAGGTCGATGGGATCCCAACTGTGCCGGTTCTCGGTAATGCCGTGGATGAGAACGAGCAAGGGGCCGCTCCCGGCGACGTCGTGTTCGAGGATCATGCCCTCATCTTGGCACGCAGCCCGTGCTTCAAGTAAGCCTTCCGACGACGCGCGCGACGGAAATGCGGTCGTAGGGGTGACTTGAGTTAGACGGGAACCTCGACGGGAAGACCCGTGCGAAGCTCCTCGGGCAGATGCGCCATGTCGTTGAACGTCAGCACAGCCCAGGGGCGACCCGGGTTTTGCGCGAGCACGGTGAGCGCACCGTTCGCCTGATTCGTCATCATCCAGCGCCATTCGGGCGCGGTTTGTACTTCGCGCACGAACCATCCGATGACGGCGTTGTGCGTCACGAGCACCTCGTGAACATCGCCCGGCTTTCGCACGAGAAACTCGCCGATCGCATCATTCATCTGCGCGTGGCCGGCTTCAATTTCGGCATCGGTAATCGAGCCGAAGAAGGGCTCAAACGCCGTGGGCGTCTCGGGAGTCATGCCCGTCGGTACGCAATCCATCAAGAGCGCGGATGGCTCGGAAGTCACCCCCGCGAGGCGCGAAGTCAGGGCATCCGCCGTGGCCGCTGCCCGGCGCAAAGGCGAATGCCAGACGTGATCGATGGGCAATCCGCTCAATCGATCGGCGAGCAATTCGGCCTGTCGTTGCCCCTTTGGTGAGAGCGGACCGTCGGCCAAGCCATGTTCGGCGCCTTCATGCTCGCCGTGCCTGACCAAGTACAAGTAATGCGTCACAACTCTTCAACTCCATGCCGGAACTTCCCCGGGCGACTCCCACCATACGCGAGTCTGAGGTACCGCGAAAGACGGGGCGCAACACTCACAGCCCGCCCATACATTCTCGAAATACTCGCGACATGAAAACGACCCGGATGCGCTAGGCATCCGGGTCGTCATCTCGGTCTGGGCCCACGCCAGCCGGAGGCTCGCCGCGTCGTTTACAACGTGGTGAGCGGCCGGTGGGGATTACTCAGCAGCCTCTTCGACCGTTGCGTCGGCGAGCTCAGCAGCATCCGCTGCCGTTGCCTCTTCGAGCACAGGCTCGAGCGAGAGCTTGCCGCGGTCGTCGATCTTCGTGATCTTCACGAGCAGCTTCTGGCCGACCGAGAGCACGTCTTCGACGTTTTCAACGCGCTTGCCACCTGCGAGCTTACGAACTTCGCTGATGTGCAGCAGGCCGTCCTTGCCCGGGAGGAGCGAAACGAACGCACCGAACGGAGCGATCTTGACGACGGTTCCGAGGAACTGCTCGCCAACCTCCGGGTTGGTCGGGTTCGCGATGGCGTTGACCTGGGCACGAGCTGCCTCAGCCGAGGGGCCATCGGTTGCACCGATGTAGACGGTACCGTCTTCCTCGATCGAGATCTGTGCGCCGGTCTCATCCTGGATCGCGTTGATCGTCTTGCCCTTCGGGCCGATCAGTTCACCAATCTTGTCAACCGGGATCTGCACGCTAATGACGCGCGGAGCCGTCGGTGCCATCTCGTCCGGCGAGTCAATCGCCGAGGTCAGCACGTCGAGGATCGTGTCACGAGCGTCCTTCGCCTGCGAAAGCGCCTTGACGAGAACATCCGAGGGGATGCCGTCGAGCTTCGTGTCGAGTTGGATAGCCGTCACGAAATCCTTGGTACCGGCAACCTTGAAGTCCATGTCGCCGAGTGCATCTTCAGCACCGAGGATGTCGGTCAGGGCTGCGTACTTGGTCTCGCCATCAACGGTGTCTGAAACCAGACCCATAGCGATACCGGCAACAGGAGCCTTGAGCGGAACACCAGCGTTGAGCAGCGAAAGGGTCGATGCACACACGGAACCCATCGAGGTCGAACCGTTCGAGCCGAGAGCCTCAGAGACCTGACGGATCGCGTACGGGAACTCCTCGCGCGACGGCAGAACCGGAACG
>CAYNTU010000049.1:0-11947 GCA_964400205.1 uncultured Microbacterium sp. | reverse complement strand
CACAACCCCGAGCTCGTGATCGCCACCCTTGGTGATGACGCACAGCTCGAGCTTGAACTCGTTATCGAGCGTGGCCGCGGCTACGTCTCGGCAGCACAGAACCGCAACGAATACGCCGAAGCTGGCGTTATTCCGATCGACTCGATCTACTCGCCCGTGCTCAAGGTCAGCTACCGCGTTGACGCAACGCGCGCTGGTGAGCGCACCGACTTCGACAAGCTCGTGCTTGACGTTGAGACCAAGCCTTCGACGTCGCCGCGTGACGCGGTTGCTTCGGCCGGTCGCACGCTGACCGAGTTGTTCGGCCTCGCTCGCGAGTTGAACGTTGAGGCTGAGGGTATCGAGATCGGCCCGGCTCCCGTTGAGCCCGTCCTGACCGACGAGCTTTCGATGCCGATCGAAGATCTTGACCTTTCGGTTCGTTCGTACAACTGCCTCAAGCGTGAGGGCATCAACACCGTTTCGGAGTTGGTTGGCCTCTCAGAGACGCAGCTCATGAACATTCGTAACTTTGGGCAGAAGTCGGTTGACGAGGTGCGCGACAAGCTCATCTCGCTCGGCCTGTCGCTGAAGGATGGTGTGCCCGGTTTTGACGGCGCCCACTTCTACGGCGGCTACGACGACGAGTCCAACTGACAATCTGTCTGATTTCCAGGAGAAATACACATGCCTAAGCCCAACAAAGGCCCCCGTCTCGGTGGCGGCCCGGCTCACGAGCGCCTGCTGCTGAACAACATGGCCTCGCAGGTCATCCAGCACGGTTCGATCAAGACGACCGAGACGAAGGCAAAGCGCCTGCGCCCCGTTGTTGACCGCCTCGTGACCTTCGCAAAGCGTGGCGACCTCGCGTCGTACCGCCGCGCGTTCCGTCAGATCCAAGACAAAGAGGTTCTCGGCAAACTCTTCAACGAGATCGCACCGCTCGTCGCAGAGCGCGAGGGTGGCTACACCCGTGTGACCAAGGTGGGCAACCGTAAGGGCGACAACGCTCCTATGGCTGTCATCGAGCTTGTTCTTGAGCCCGTCAACAAGAAGCCTTCGGCAAAGAAGGCAGCAGCTGCAAAGGCCGCTGCCGAGAAGCCCGCCAAGGCTGAAAAGGTTGAGGAAGCTCCGGCTGAAGAGGTTGTCGAAGAGGCAACCGAAGCGGCTGAGACTGCTGAAGAGGCAGCTGAGTAACACTCGTTCATCCGTTTTCGAACCGGCCGTTCCCGTCATACGGGGGTGGCCGGTTCGGCGTTTTCCTAGTGGGACATGCCAGAGTTAAGGCATGCCCGATTCCGACCTTGACATCTTCAACGGCTTGCAGCAGTCGCGAACGCGCCAAAACGCGCCCGCGCAAGAGCCAGAAAAGAAGCGTCGCGGGCTCAAAGTCACGCTCGCGACCGTGCTCATCCTCCTGCTCCTGATCGTCGGTGTCGGTGGGTACTTTGGCTTGCGCTTGCTGAAGTCCATGGACGCTGCGCCCACGATCTCCGATTCGGATGCCTTCCCCGACGACACAAATCGGCCAGCCGAATGGGTTGCTCCAGAAGAAGGTGACGCTGCAAGCCCAGCTCCCGTGAATTTCCTGTTGCTTGGTTCAGATAGTCGCGGAGAATCCGGCACTGACTTCAATAACCTCGGCGACCGTGCCGATGTCATCATGGTGGCGCACGTAACTCCCGATCGGAAGACTGTCGAAGTCATGTCGATCATGCGTGACCTCTGGGTAGAGATCCCGGGGCACGGCTACAACAAGGTCAACTCGGCACTCTCCAGCGGCGGAGTTCCGCTCTTGACCCAGACGGTCGAGAAGCTGATCGATCAACGCATCGATCACGTCGCGATTATTGATTTCGAGGGTTTCAAGGGGCTTACGGATGCGCTCGGGGGCGTGCCCATCACGAATGAGCGCGAGTTCACAGCAGCGCAAACCGGTGGCCCGTATTACTTCGCGGCTGGCCCGCTGACGCTCGACGGAGACCAAGCGCTCGTCTACGTTCGTGAGCGCTACGCCTTCCCGGATGGCGACTACCAACGCGTCCGAAACCAGCGAACCTACCTCAAGGGGCTCTTAGACAAAACAGCTTCGTGGGAGACGATCAGCAACCCCGTCAAACTCGCCCAGACGATGGAAGCCTTCGCGCCGTATATCAATCGAACGAGTGGGATTACGCCGTCGAACCTTGCTGCGCTCGGGCTTGAGATGGGCGGGATGCCAAAGATTCAGATGTTCACGATGCCCACGAGCGGCATTGGGTTCGAAGGGGATCAGAGCGTTGTCTACCCGAACTGGGAGGGCATCGAGCAGGTGCAGCAGGCGTTTAAAGAGACGTCGTTGACCAATTGGGAACCGCCCGCGCCGTACCAGGTGCAGTAAATGCCGATGCGCATTCGTCTCGATATCGCCTACGACGGCACGGCCTTCCACGGGTGGGCGAAACAACCCGGTATGCGCACCGTGCAGAGCACGCTTGAGACGGCAATCACGCGAATTATTGGCGAAGACGTGCAGCTCGTCGTTGCCGGCCGCACAGATGCCGGTGTGCACGCGACGGGGCAGGTCGCACATCTGGACCTCACTGAAGCACACCTCGAGCGCATGCGGGGGAGCCGCAAGAGCGTGGATATCTCAGCGCTCGCGAACCGGGTCAACGGGATCGTGGGACGCGACGCCGACGTTGTCGTACGTAGGTCGGCGGAAGCGCCACAGGGCTTTGATGCACGGTTCTCGCCGCTGTGGCGCCGATACGAATACCGCATCGCCGACGATCGCACACCGACGAATCCGCTTCGCCGCCACGACACGACACATGTGCTTGGCGCGCTCGATATTGACGCCATGGATGCGCTGGGTTCGACGCTTGTTGGGCTTCACGACTTTGCGGCATTTTGCAAGCCGCGACCTGAGGCGACGACGATTCGCACGCTCCTCTCGTTCACCTGGCGGCGCGACGACTCCGGTGTCGTCATCGCCGACATTGCCGCTGATGCGTTTTGCCACAGCATGGTTCGCGCGCTCGTGGGAGCATCCGTCGCTGTCGGGCTCGGCAAACTCGATGTCGATCGCGTGCTTGACTTGCGGAACGCAGGGCAGAGAACAAGTGAGTTCAAGGTGCTTGCGGCTCGTGGGCTGACACTCGTCGAGGTCGCCTACCCGCCCAACGAAGAGCTCGCGGCACGAGCGGAGCAGACCCGCGCTCGCCGTTCCGAAGTCGACACGTCAGCGTTACGCTAGGGCGCGTGACCACGCCCACGATCCAGACCCGACTTGCCCTCCCCGATGTCTTGCGAGGCATCGCAATTTTGGCGATGGTCATCGCGCACGCAGAACCCTTCCTGCCGACCGCACCACGCCCTGTGGGGTTCCTTGTGGGGCTCATCAGCTCGCTTGCCGCGCCACTCTTCGCCCTTGTCATGGGTATGTCGGCGCAGCTCGTATGGGATGCTTCGCGCTCGAGCAAGAGGCGTGTGTTCTGGCGCCAGGGCATCAAGGGCGTTGCACTCATTGCACTCGGGCTCTGGATGATGACGTGGGGCTCGTGGGTTGCGATTGTCTTGCAGTACCTCGGCGTCGTGTTGCTGATTGGTGTGCCGCTCTTGCTCTTGCCACGGGTGCTTCGGCTGCCGCTCGCAGCCGTGCTCTTTGTCGCGACACCATTGCTCAATGAGTTTCTGCGTGCTCGCTCGACCGCGCTCGTGACCCAGCCGGGCTTCGATGGAAGCGTGCCTGCCGTTGTCGCACAACAGTATTTCTACGACGTTGTTGGCGGCGGTGCGTACTATTGGCCAGCCGAGCTCATTGCATTTTTCCTCATCGGAAGCGTACTTGTTGGGCTTCGGCTCACCCGGTCGCAGGCGCTTGTCGTACTCGCCGCCGCGGCGGCACTTTTCGTTCCGATCCAGTTGCTGCTCGCAACGGATGCGTACCCTGCGCCCTCATGGATTGATATCGGCCGGGACATCACGGTTGTCGCTTTCGCCTATGCATCCGCGACGCTCGTACTCGAGGTGCAACAGCTCACGTGGCTCACGAATGCGATCCGTGACATTGGTCGGGTCGCCCTCACGCTCTACGTTGTGCACGTGCTCTTTATCGCGGCGTATGCCGACAACCACATTCGTACAACGGGCATGTCACGACCCATGGATGACGTGTGGTGGGCATGGGCGCTCACGGTCATCATGATCCCGCTCTGGGGGATGTTGTGGTGGCGAACTGTGGGCGTCGGGCCGGTTGAATGGCTGCTCAATCTGCTTGAGGGGCGGCCAAAGCACCCGCGTCACGCAATCCGCGCAGCGCGAGCCGGAGCACTCGTTATAAGCCAGACCAGCGACTGATCGGCCACAGCACGACGACTGCCTTGCCGACAAGCGATTCTTTCGACGCCCAACGCCAGCAACTCGGGGTTGCGCCAGAAGCGCGACAGTACCGGGCACTATCTGAAGAGACAGTCCGGTTGTCTCCCAACACGAGGTAGCTATTGTCGGGCACGACAATAGCCGAGAAGCAACGTTGCGAGCGGGGCTGCGTGTCGCAGTCAAGCGTGCCCGCCGTGAAATCGAAGTTGGAACCGAGGTAGGGTTCCTCGATCGGTTTGTCGTCAATGAGTAGGGAACCGTCTGCATCGCAGCACTCGACCGTTTCGCCGGGCAGGCCGATGACGCGCTTGATCATTGTGTGTTCACCCGAAGGGCCAAACCCCGAGACACGACCGATCCAACGCATGAGTTCGATAAGCGCGTCGCGTGGTGGTTCCTCGAGGATCTGCCACGACTCATCCGCATCGAACACGAAGACTTCGCCCCGATCGGGGGTCGTGTCGAGCCTGTTAACGAGTACACGATCGCCCGGCATGAGCGTCTCCTCCATCGACCCGGATGGCACATAGTAGGGCTTCGCGATGAACGAGAGAATGAGCCCCATGACCGCGAAGGTGACGAGCGTCTGGAACCAGAAACTCCGGCGGATACGTTGCCAGCGGGTCTCATCGGGGGCCGGAGGTCGTTCGGATGTCGCCTGAGCACGGCGCGTGCTCGTGGCCGGTGACATCGGGCGGGCTTGGCGAGCAGCGCGACGGGGGTGTTGGGCCGCCTCGGCGGTCTCGTCGGCGTTGGCGCTTTGCGAAGTCACGGGCTCAAGCCTACCCGGCGGCGCGCTCAAGGCCCGCTGGCGCCCGGGCAGCAGGATTGCTGTATCTGGCTGCCCGGTATCGGAACGGGAGCGGTCGCTCGGGCGCGTCATCCGCTACCCCTTGAGCGCTCCATCTGTGAGACCGCCGATAACCCGCTTCTGAATGAATCCAAAAGCGACAAGCAGGGGCAGACCAGACATCAGCACGTGGGCAAAGACGAGGTTCCAACGCAGTGTTTGTGCCGAGCTGTTCGCGAAGCTGTAGAGCGCCAGCGGCAGCGTCTGACGGCCCTCGCCAATCAGCAGGAACTGAGCGAAGAAGAAGTCGCCCCAGACCGAGATGACCAACAGTACACAGCCCACAAAGAGCGTTGGTGCCAGCAGTGGCAGCACGATGCGGAAGAAGATCTGAATCTTTGACGCCCCATCGAGTGCGGCCGCCTGTTCGAGGTCTTCCGGCATCGCTCTGACGAATCCTGTCGCAAGAAACACGACAACGCCCATTCGGGTACCGATGAGAACGAGGATGTACCCCACAGTTGTGCCATTGAGGCCGAGATCGCGGAGCAAGTAGATCGTCGGAATGAGCGTCGGCGGGATGAGCATCGAGATCGCGATGATGTAGAAGAGGACTTGCATCCACTTCGTTCGCGCACGTCCAAATGCCCAGGCCGCTGCGCCGCCCGCGAGCACGACCGCAACGATCGAGGGCAGGCTTACGGTCGCGCTATTCATGAGGGCAGTGAGATAGTTTCCGTCTACGACGACTGCGCGATAGTTATCAAATAGCGCGAAAGTCTTGGGCAGCCCGAGGCTGAGCTCGGCCGCTTCTCCCGCAGGTTTCATCGAGTTGACCACGACCAGCCAGATCGGTAGGACAACCCACGGAATCGCGAACAGGGTGAGGAAGGCGATGCGGGCAAGGTTCCATTTCTTCTCGACAGTCACAGTTTTGCCTCTCGCTTTCGAAGTGCCCAGACGAGCGGTATCGCTGCGACCACGACCATCAGGGTGATCACCAGGCCGAGGGCGCTGCCTGTGCCGAAGTTGCCTTGCCCCCACTGTTGACGAAGCGCGATGTTAATCGCTTGCGTCGATGTACCAGGCCCACCGCCAGTCGTCGCCATGATGACGTCGTACGCGCTGAAGGCGCCAATGAGGTTCACAACTGTGTTGAAGGTGAATGCCGGCGCAAGCATGGGGAAGATCACCTTTCGGAATCGCTGCCACGCTGTAGCTCCATCGATGATGGAGGATTCGATGACCTCCTTGGGGATCGCGTTCATGCCGGCGATGAACACCAGTGTTGTGAGACCGATCCACTTCCACGCATCGATGAACGCGACCGACAGCAGTGCCGTGGTGGGGCTACCGAGCCAAGCAAAGTCGAATCCCGGGAAGAAGATACCGATGAAGTCGTTGACTGGGCCCTCGGGTGCCAATAACCCTCTCCAGATGTATCCAGCCGATAGTGCGGATAGAAGCACAGGGACAAAGAACAGGGAGCGGAAGAACCCATTGACCCGGTTTGAGTCTTTGAGCGCATACGCGAGTGCGAGGCTCACCACGTTCTGGATCAGCATCGCAATGACGGCGTACGCTAGCGTGATCCGGATCGGATTCGCGAGCAGGTTCTGTTCGGCCAGCGCCACGAAGTTGTCAAGGCCGTTCCATGTGATCGCCGAACTGTATGCAGTCCAGTTCGAGAAGGCGAAGCGCAGATTCAGAATCTGTGGAACAAAGAAGAACACTGCCACGAACCCGACGGCCGGCAGCGCGAAGCCGAGCCACGTGAGCGCCCGCCGACGCTTGTGGCCCGACTTCGCCGAGTGGGTCATTACCACCCTTCCAGCCCTTGCGCTTTTGCGGCGATCTCAACTTGCTGTTGCAGCTGTTTTGCAGCTTCTTCAGGAGTAATCTCTCCGACGATCAGTTGTGAGAGCAGCGTCGTCATTGTCGACATTCCACCGGGGATGCGGCTTGCAACAAGTCCTGCGGTTGGTCCCTCGTCGTAGGCGGCCTTGATGTCTTTCATGAGGGGGGTTGCATTCGTCGGGTCGGCAACGCCGTCCAAGACAGGGAACGTGCCAGAGTCTGCGATGTACTTGTCGTAGTGCTCGCCGGTGACGTATTCAAGGAAGCCACGAGCGGCCTCCTCGCGAACTGGATCGCCGGTCTTCGGCAGGTGGAACGTGCCGATTGGCCCAGCGCTCACGACGGTCATTTTCTCGTTCGCTCCGAATGCCGTGAAGCCAACCGCGGCTCCCAGCGCCTCATCATCGCCGCCGGCCGCATCGGCGTACACCGGGGCAACGTTGGAGTGAATCGCTTGGTAGGCAGCTTCACCGTTGTAGACCATCGAGACGGCGTTCTCGAACGTTGCCGTGGTCACATCTTTGTTCAGGCATCCCGCGTCGAGGAGACCCTTGTAAGCATTCAAGCCAGCCAGAACTGGCGAGTCGGGCGCGTCGAGCGTCGTTTCGCGGTCAACGACCTTTTGCGTCCATTCTGGTTCGACGAGTGATGCATTGACGAGGTGTTGCATCGTGATGGGTGGCCAGACCGATGCTGCCGATTCGGCAAGCGTCGGAATTCCAGCGGCCGAGAACGTTGCGCACTGCTCAGTCAGCTCTTCGAGCGTCGTCGCGGGCTCGAAACCGAACTGCTCGAGAAGCGGCTTGCTGTAGTAGAGCCCCCACACTGACGGGAAGTTTGTGATTGCCGCGTAGACGGTTCCGTCTGCAGCGGTGCCGCCGAGATCGTAGAGGCTGCCCGAACGAGCGATGAAGTCCATGCCGTCGAGCGGTTGGAGGTTCTCTTTCGGGTTGAGCAGGTTGATGTACTCGCGCGAGGCGTGGAACTCGAGTACGTCGGGTCGGTCGCCCGATGCCCACTTGGTGAGTGTGGCGTCTTCGAAACCGTCGGACGGGATGTCAACGAGAACGATCTTGTTGCCGGTGTCTTTCTCATAGTCGGCGTAGATGTTCTTGATCGCTTGCGAGTCTTGGGTGTTGTGCCAGATGGTGAGTGTCACCGAGCCATCTGCGTTCTCACCACCCTCGGGTGCGGAGCTGCAACCGCTCACGATAAGAGCGAGTGCTGCGAATGTGCTCGCGCCGAGGAGGGCGCGTTTTCTGATACTCATTGGTGACTCCTTGGATTGTGGGGGAGGGGACTAATTTGCCTTGGTTGCCAAAATCTCTTTTGTCTTCGGGTAGTTGCGAACCTCAAGATCCATGCCCTTTGCCGTGTAGGTGAAGTACGCGAGCAATTGGAGAGGGATGCAGTACTCGAGCGGCGAGAAGTCAGGGTCATCGATGAAGCATCCGCCCAAGACGGATCCCGATGTCGGAGCGCTGCCGCCGATGAAGTAGGCGTGTGGGGTTTGATCGTCGAGCGCACCGTAGAGCAGTTGTGCACGTTCGAACCCCGGCTCACCTTCCGATGCGAGCACGATCGTGTGTACTTCGGGGCGCAACGAGGCGACCGGGCCGTGCAGGAACTCTTCGATTTCAAAGGAGACGTAGGTCAGACGAACAGTCTCGAGACTCTTGAGTGCACCCTCTTCGACGGTGCCAGCGTTCGCGCCGTACCCGAGCATGTAGCACTGTTGCATCTCGATGAATGCTTCGCGGTTCGTCTCAAACCATTGGATCGATTGCTCGATAACGTGCGGAATGTTGTCGACTGTTGCGGCGATGCGACTGATGTAGTTGTTGTACGCCGCTTCGTCGATCCGGCCCATGTGCTTCGCGGCCTCGATCGCTGCGAGCATGATTGTCAGAACGGTGGCTGTGTAGCCTTTTGTCTTCGGGCCAAGGTCCTCAGGGCCGCACACGAGCGGAATGACAACATCAGCAATGCGGCTACACGTGTTGTCTTTCTCTTCGGTGACGACTGCGGTGTCGATACCGAGGTCATTCGCGCGATCGAGCGCTGCGATGGTGTTGGTGCTTTCGCCCTCTTGTGTAACCGCGACAACGATGTCGTCTGCATTTGCGGATGCATCGAAGTTGGCGAATGCGTAGGCAGTGATTGTTTCGACCGGGTGCCCGAGCATGCGCTCCACGAAGAACTTCGCCGTAACGCAAGCGTTGAACGAGGTTCCGGAACCGACAAGTACCACGCGGCGGCGTGGCTTCGCAGCGAACTGACCAGCAAATGCGGCTGAACTCTGGGCTGACTCCGTGAGTACTCGGGTGAGAGCGCTGTGGGTCTCGTGGACGTATTGGAGCATTGTGGGTTTTTGCGACATGAGGGGCTTTCTTGCTTGTGTGCGTGTGAGGTGGAGAGGTGGTCTGAACTAGATCGCCACGGATGACAGGCTGTTCAGGAGGTCATCTGTGGTCGGCTCGGTCATGAGGCTGAGGTTTCCGGTCTCTCGCAGTACCGTGGCCGCTGCGCCACACGCGCCCGCGTCTTCGCCGAGCGTTGCAAGTTCAATCCGGTGTGGCACAACGCAATGGGCCGCGACGCGGTGGCGGAGTTCATCGACGTAACGTTCGCCGACCTGGGCGACACCGCCTCCGATGATCACGATCTCGGGGGCCATGAGCGCGATGATGTTCGAGATCGCGAATGCCAGGTGCTTGTAGGCGTCAGTGATCACCGAGACCGCAAGCGGGTCTCCTTCGCTCTCAGCCCGGAAGAGCGCTTCGCTCGAAAGGTCTTCCCGGCTCATTGTGGTTTCGGGGAACTCGTCGAACCTCGCTTGAGCGACGCGGGTGATGCCGTTTCCGGAGGCTGCTGACTCGAGCGGGCCGCGGTGCCAACTTGTTTGTGCCGATGCGTCCGGGTCGATGTTAATGAGGCCGATCTCACCCGCAGCGCCACCCTGCCCCCGGTACAGTTGGCCGTTCATGATGATGCCAGCGCCGATGTTCGTGCCGATCGTGATAAGTACGGCATTCTGCATTCCCACAGCCTTGCCCTTCCAGTACTCACCGAGAGCGGCCATGTTGACGTCGTTGTCGGCGTAGATTATGCCAGGCAAACGATTTGCCAGTG
This sequence comes from uncultured Microbacterium sp., assembly GCA_964400205.1. Classification (GTDB taxonomy): domain Bacteria; phylum Actinomycetota; class Actinomycetes; order Actinomycetales; family Microbacteriaceae; genus Microbacterium. The sequence continues at coordinate 1,827 of CAYNTU010000049.1, read as the reverse complement.
CGTCGCGCAGGCTTTCACCGTTCATGCCGAGGAACTGGCTCTGCAGGATGACGGCGTCATTGAAGTCGACCATCGTCGGAACGCCGACACCTGTTCCGACGACACGCTCACGGTCGACACCAGCATCTTTGATCAGCTGGTCGACACGGCGAACGAGGTTGTCGAGCGGGCTACGATCACCTTCGCGAGTGGGGTACTTCGTTCGCGCGATGACGTTGCCGTCAAGGTCGAGCAGCAGGAGTAGCGTCTTGGTGCCTCCGATATCGGCACCGACAACGAAACGGGATGTTGGGACGAAGCGCAGTTGCACAGGCCTCCGGCCCCCAGCGCGCGAAGCCTCACCTTGGCCAACCACTTCGACAACACCTTCTTCGAGGAGGTCAGCCACGACTGCGGAAACGGTGGTGCGGCTCGTGCCAAGCATGTCCGCGATCTCAGAGCGAGATACCGGACCGGCCGTGCGAAGCACATCTACAACACGGGCGCGGTTGATCCGGCGAACGGTGGCGAGATCGCCCCTAGGTAGCGTCAATGGAGTACCTTTCGGTTAGTTGCGAAACTGTCTGTACTAACTGAATTGCGACGCTACACACGTCACGATGGGTTTGTCAAGAAGTTCCTGATTTTTGTCTGGGCGTCGCGGGGTTGGGCCAGGGGAACACGGTCCTGGCCGCGGATATGCTAGGCTTGACCCTTAGTGCGCGCAACGCGCGTGCCGCGAACGTGAGCCCTCCACTGGTTTGTGTTTCTCAGCCTGAGTTGAGAAACCACCCCGGAGCGGGATTCACGAACACCTCCGTTCGAAAAGAAAGCAGTTCATTGTGACTCGCACTTTTACGCCCAAGCCGGGCCAAGTTCAGCGCGACTGGGTCGTCATTGACGCATCCGATGTCGTTCTCGGTCGTCTCGCATCGCACGCTGCAGCACTGCTGCGCGGCAAGCACAAGCCGACCTTCGCACCCCACGTTGACACTGGCGACTTTGTCATCATCATCAACGCCGAGAAGGTCGCTCTGACCGGCCAGAAGCTGCAGCAGAAGAAGGCCTACCGCCACTCGGGTTACCCGGGCGGTCTGTCGGCTGTTACGTACGCCGAGCTTCTTGAGAAGAACCCGGTGCGCGCCGTTGAGAAGGCCGTGCGCGGCATGCTCCCCAAGAACAGCCTGGGCACCCAGCAGCTGTCGAAGCTGAAGGTCTACGCAGGTGCTGAGCACCCGCACGCCGCTCAGCAGCCCAAGCCGTTCGTATTCGACCAGGTCGCCCAGTAAGCGCCGGTAGCTAGAGATTTAAGGAAAAACTCGTGGCGAACACTGAAGAAGAATTCCCGCAGGAATACACGACCGAGTCCACTGTTGTCGCTGAGGCTCCAGCCGCTGCACGCCCCGTGCTGAACGTTCCGGGTGCAGCTGTCGGTCGCCGCAAGCAGGCAATTGCCCGCGTGCGCCTCGTTCCGGGTTCGGGCACCATCACGGTCAACGGCCGTACGCTCGAAGACTACTTCCCAAACAAGCTTCACCAGCAGCTCATCAACGACCCGTTCACGGTTCTGAGCCTCAACGGTGCATACGACGTCATTGCACGTATCTCGGGCGGTGGCCCCTCGGGCCAGGCCGGCGCACTGCGCCTCGGCATCTCGCGCGCCCTCAACGGCATCGACGTTGAGAACAACCGCCCGGCCCTCAAGAAGGCCGGCTTCCTCTCGCGCGACGCACGCGTGAAAGAGCGCAAGAAGGCTGGTCTCAAGAAGGCCCGCAAGGCTCCGCAATACTCGAAGCGTTAAGGTTCGGCATTACCGATGCCGCTCTTCGGCACCGATGGTGTTCGTGG
>CAYNTU010000048.1:0-14092 GCA_964400205.1 uncultured Microbacterium sp. | reverse complement strand
AGCGCGTTGTTGACTACCTCGTCAAGCAGTTCAAAGACACCACGGGTGTTGACGTCTCGAACGACAAGATTGCCCTGCAGCGTCTGAAGGAAGCTGCAGAACAGGCGAAGAAGGAGCTCTCGAGCTCGGCAAGCACCACCATTAACCTGCCCTACCTGTCGCTGACCGACAGCGGCCCGGTTTCGCTCGACGAGACGCTCACGCGTGCCAAGTTCGAAGAGCTCACGAAGGATCTGCTCGAGCGCACCAAGAAGCCGTTTGAAGACGTCATCCGTGAAGCTGGCGTGAAGCTCAGCGACATCGACCACGTCGTGCTCGTTGGTGGTTCGACCCGTATGCCCGCTATCGCCGAGCTGGTCAAGAAAGAGACCGGCAAGGAGCCGAACAAGGGTGTCAACCCGGATGAGGTCGTCGCAATCGGTGCCGCTCTGCAGGCTGGTGTGCTGAAGGGCGAGCGCAAAGACGTTCTGCTCATCGACGTCACGCCGTTGAGCCTCGGCATCGAGACCAAGGGTGGCATCTTCACGAAGCTCATCGAGCGCAACACGGCAATCCCGACGAAGCGCAGCGAAACCTTCACGACCGCTGAAGACAACCAGCCTTCTGTTGCGATCCAGGTCTTCCAGGGTGAGCGCGAGTTCACGAAGGACAACCAGCCGCTCGGCACCTTCGAGCTGACCGGTATCGCTCCGGCTCCGCGCGGTTTGCCGCAGATCGAGGTCACCTTTGACATCGACGCAAACGGCATCGTGCAGGTTTCGGCGAAAGACAAGGGCACCGGCAAGGAGCAGAAGATCACCATCACGGGTGGTTCCTCGCTCTCGAAGGACGACATCGACCGCATGGTTCGTGAGGCTGAAGAGAATGCAGCGGATGACGCAAAGCGCCGCGAAGCTCAAGAGACCCGCAACCAGGCCGAGACTGTCGCCTACCAGGTTGAGAGCCTCATGAAGGAGAACGACGACAAGTTCTCGGATGAACTCAAGGCCGAGGTCCAGGCTGATGTTGACGAACTGAAGGCAGCAATCGCTGGCGACGACGACCAGAAGGTCAAGGACGCCCTCGACAAGCTCAACAAGTCGCAGCAGAAGCTCGGCGAGGCGCTTTACGCAGCCAACCCCGACGCAGCCGCCGAGGGTGCAGCCGGAGAGGCAGCACGTGAGACCGGTGAGACGGGCGAAGAGGATGTTGTTGACGCCGAAGTTATCGAAGACGACGAAGACGAAAAGAAGTAGTCATGACGACGAACCCAGAATTCCCTGAGGTTCCCGAAGAGGGGTCGGAGGCGCAAGCCTCCGGCCCCGGTTCGGTACCGTTCAACGAACCCGCAGCCGAGACGGCAGCCGACGAGATCGACGAGCAGATGCTCGAAGACGACACCCAGCTGACGGTCGACGACATCCTGAACGCCGCTGACGAAGCGAACGTTCCTACCGAGGGTGAAGAGGGCGAAGTTGTCGGCGTCGGTGACGGCGAGCCCGCGCAGGACGCATCCGATGTTTCGGGCGACCTGCTCAACGACCTCAAGCGTGTGCAGGCCGAGTACGCCAACTACCGCCGTCGCACGGAAGAGAACCGCAAGATCGAAACGCAGCGCGCGAAAGCGGATGCCGCCAAGGCACTCGTTCCCGTGCTCGACGATCTCGACCGCGCAGCCAAGGCCGGCGACCTCACCGAGGGCACACCGTTCGCATCGATCGCCATCAAGCTGCGCGCGATCGCCGAGAAGCAGGGCCTCGAAGCCTACGGCGCAGTCGGCGATGTCTTCGATCCGCAGGCGTATGAGGCTGTTTTCCAGCAGCCGACCCCCGGCGCAACTGAGATGACCGTGCTCGAAGTTGTTGAGCGCGGCTACCGCCTGGGCGACGTTGAGCTTCGCCCCGCGAAGGTTGTTGTCGCGGTTCCGGCTGGTTGACGCATCCGATTTTAGAGGAGCCCTATGGCCAGCCAAGACTGGTTTGAAAAAGACTTCTACAAGACGCTCGGCGTCGACAAAAGTGTGTCGGATGCTGAACTCAAGAAGGTCTACCGCAAGCTTGCCCGCAAGTATCACCCCGACCAGAACCCGGGGGATGCGGCCGCTGAGGCGAAGTTCAAAGACATCTCTGAGGCCTACGCGGTTCTGAGCGACCCCGATGAGCGCAAGGAGTACGACGAGATTCGTGCCATGGGCTCGGGGCCGCGCTTCAACCCGAGTGCCGGTGGCGGTTATGAAGATGTCTTCAGCCGCTTTGGCCAGGGCGGGCGCCAGCAGACGGCTGACTTCGACGACATCTTCTCGATGTTCTCGAATGGTGGCTTTGGCGGGTTCGGCGGGCGTTCGCGCGGTGGCGCGGGCGGCTACGGCGGATTCGGCGGGCCGACTCGTGGGCAGGATCTCACGGCTCGAGCAACGGTCGACTTTACGACGGCGATCAAGGGCGAGACCATCACGCTGCAGGGTGAAGATGGCAAGCCCTTCAAGGTCAAGATCCCGGCCGGCGTGAAAGATGGCCAGCGCATCAAGCTCAAGGGTCGCGGGCGTCCCTCGCCCGACGGCGGTGAGAACGGCGACATCGTCGTGCTCATCACGGTGCGTTCCAACCCTGTCTTCACGCGTGACGGGCTCAACCTGCGCGTGACCGTGCCGGTGACCTTCGAAGAGGCGACGCTGGGTGCGACGATTCAGGTGCCGACGCTCGGGGGCGACCCCGTCAAGCTCAAGGTTGCGCCGGGCACGCCCTCGGGGCGTGTGCTGCGCGTCAAGGGTCGTGGTGTAGCGACGACGAAGGGCACGGGCGATCTGCTTGCTGAAGTGCAGGTGGTTGTTCCGACGAATTTGTCGGATGACGCGAAAGAAAAGCTCGAGGCGTTCGCTGCCGCGGCGCCGCAAGAGAACCCGCGCACTGATCTGCTGAACAAGGCAGCTTCGGCGAAGTAACGGACAAGGTCCCTGAGCCTGACGAGGGGCCCGACCCAGAACCCACCCCAAGGAGGTGACCCACACACCATGACCCCCAAGAAACCAAGCGAAAACGTCGACCCGTCGACCCCGCTCTTTGCGGTAACGGCCGCCGCTGAGCTCGCCGGGATGCATCCGCAAACCCTGCGCCAATACGACCGGCTTGGGCTGGTTGTGCCGGGTCGCACCCAGGGTGGTTCGCGGCGGTACTCGCTCAACGACATTCAGCAGTTGCGGGAGATCGCCGAGCTCTCGGCGCAGGGCATGAGCCTGCCCGCGATTGCCCGCCTCATCCAGCTCGAGAACGAGGTCAATGAGCTGCGCTCAATGCTCGGCGATATGCAGTCGCGCCTCCTCGCCGAGCTCGAAAAGGCCCCCGGTGCCCGCGTCTTCGCTGCCGGCGCGACGGGCGTCGTGAAGCTCCCCGCAGGCCAGCGCAACCCCCGCCCCGCTCCCTTCACCCCTCGCGCCATCGGTCGCTAACCTCACAGCGCCTCGACCCACGCACACCTCTCCCCGCAAACAAACGTGGATTCAGGCGCGCAGAGCGGGAGGGGTGGTAGAGCTTTGAAAGCCCTTTGCCCCCGGCACCTGCCGTACCCCTTCAACAACCAAGCCCACGACGCCACGCGACTTTTTCGGGGCTTTCAAGGGTCTGCCACCCCTCCGGCGGAGCACGAAAACCGGAGTCAACAACGCCGAGCGAAGTAGACTGAAGACACCGTGGAAGAAGCATCCAATACAACAACAGATGCGAAGCCGTTGAAGATCCTTTTGGGATGCGACACCTTCGCCCCTGACGTCAACGGCGCCGCTCGTTTTAGCGAACGCCTTGCGGCGGGGCTCGTGCAACGTGGCCACGAGGTGCACGTTTCGGCGCCCAACACGGAATACAAGCTTGCGCCGACGCGAACGGAGCTCATCGAGGGTCAGCCGGTCATCATGCACCGCTTGCCGTCGGTGCGCTGGCCTCCGCATGATTGGCTGCGGTTTGTGTGGCCCTTCCGCGCGAAGCACTGGGCACGGGAGGTGCTCGATGAGGTGCAGCCGGATGTTGTGCACATTCAGTCACACCTCGTGATCGGCCGCGGGTTGGCGCGTATTGCGCACAAACGCGGCATCCGCGTGATTGCGACCAATCACCTCATGGCCGAGAACGTGCTCGACCACACGATGTTGCCGCCTAAGCTCAACCAGCTCATGGTCGACACGGCGTGGAAAGACGCGTATTCGACCCTCAAACTGACCGACGGTGTGACGACGCCGACGAAACGTGCGGCGGATTACCTCGAGAAGGTCACGCCGCTGCGTGGGGTTGTGCCGATTAGTTGTGGTCTGGATGCGTCGCAGTACACAGCCGTCATTGGCCCGCGTGATGCGAACCGGCTTGCCTTCGTTGGCCGGCTCACGGCTGAGAAGCAGGTCGACGTCATTTTGCACGCCATGACGAAGCTCGACCCGGCACTCGATGTCACGCTCGATCTCGTCGGTGGTGGTGACCAGGCGGCTGCCCTGCAAGACCTCACGAACGAGCTTGGTCTGCACGACCGCGTCACGTTCCACGGCCGGATTCCCGACGAGGATTTGCGTGCTGTTTTGACGCGCGCATCCGCTTTTACGATCGCCTCGATTGCTGAATTGCAGTCGATCGCGACGCTTGAGGCGATGGCTTCGGGGCTGCCGATCGTGGCGGCGGATGCGGTTGCCCTGCCACACCTCGTGACCTCGGGCGTCAACGGCTACCTCTTCGAACCGGGCAATGCCGACGACCTCGCCGAGAAGATCACGCGTGTGCTGACCGCCTCGCCCGAGGAGTACGAGGCCATGCAGCGCGCCTCGCTCGAGGTCGTCAAGGGGCACGACATCAACCGCACGCTCGACACCTTCGAAGCGCTGTACCGCGGCGAGCAACTTCCGGCGTAGGGCGGCCCGTGCACATCGCGATTTTCGCCGACCAGCCATTGGGGTCGCTCGGCGGTGCGCAAGTGTCGATCGCGCTGCAGAAAAAGTGGCTTGAGCAGGCCGGGCATCGCGTGACAGTTGTTGCGCCAGCGCCGGCCGGTGATGGGTGGCGGCCACAAGTTTTGCGCCGGGTTCGGCCCGCGTCGGCTGCTTCACGGCCCGTTTTGCCGGTTTCGGATGCCGCGGGCGCGAGTGATCTCGATATCGAAACCCCTTCCGTGAAAACGCCGCCCTTTGGTCGTTCCGAGTATGCGCTGAGCGCACCGGGGCGGCGAACGGATGCCTACGTCGACCTGTCATTTGCCGAGCTGCCGCCGGTCGACCTCGTGCATGTGCAGGGTGATTTCTGGGGAGCATTCACGGGGTACCGTTTCGCTGACCGGCACGGTTTACCCGTCGTACACACGCTGCACAACCGCGTCGAGACGGGTGTCAATGCGATCTCGTCTGTACTGTTCCGGCCACTCATGGCGGGGCTCGATGCGTGGCGGCGGTGGGCGGTGCCAGATGCCGAGGGCGGGCTGCCCTCAGCGAGCGGATGGCGCTACTTGCGGGGACTCGTGCAGGGGGCACGCGCTGTGACGGCTCCATCGCAGCACTTCGCGACACGACTTGAGCGCAACGGCGTTGCCTCGCCCGTTGCCGTTGTGCCGAACGGGATCGATGACGATGCGCTCGCGGCGGCGGCGCAGATGACCGTTGGGGTTCGTAATCTCCGCCCGCGCTTTGTGTGGTCGGGGCGTATGAGCCCGGAAAAACGGTTCCTGCCATTTGTACAGGCATTTATTACGGCGGGTCTCGACGCCGACCTTGACCTCATCGGCAGCGGCGGCGACCGAGCGAAGGCCGAACGGCTTATTCGCGAGAGCGGTGCGCGGGGAATTCGCTTCCTCGGTCGACTCTCGTACGAAGACACACTGAGCGAGATGGCCCGAGCGGATGTCCTCGTGCAGACCTCAGTCGGGTTCGAGACGCAGGCTATGACGGTTTTCGAGGCGGCCGCGCTCGGCACGCCCGCGGTCATCTGCGACGATCACGTCGCGGCCGAGCTGGACGGTGGTTATTGGCTTGTGCCGCGGGCTGACCCGCGCGATATGTCAACGCTTGTCGCGACGCTGCGGAAGGCGGCATCCGATATACGTGCGGGCAATGCTCCCGTGCCTGACCCGGCGATTGCCGACCGGCTCAAGCAGTCGGTCGTGACGGGCGAGATGCTCGCGGTGTACGAGCGGGTTCTTTGAGTTCAGGTGCGCCTTGCGACCGTTTCCGAGCCCGAAAACGGTCGCAAGGCGCACCTGAACGAGGGGTTTACTGGCCGAGCGCGGCGAACAGTTCGGTGAGGAATGCCTCGGGCGCATCGCGGTGGGGCGAGTGGCCCGCGCCGGTGACGACCGATGCCGAGATGAGCGGGTTAGCCGCGAGCACTTCTTCGGCGACGGACCCGGCAAACAGGGCATCCGGTTGAGCCGGGTCGGCTGCAATGACGTGCATTGGCACCTGGAGTGCGGCGGCTTCGGCACGCACATCCCACGGCCGGTTCTGCCGCATCGTTTGGGCCAGTGACCATGCCGTGGCACCCCGCACAGCGAGCGCCTTGAGCTCGGCATCGAGCGGATGCCAGCGGGGGTTCGCCTCCTGCAGCTCAGCCGCGGTTGGTGGGTTCGCGGCGGTTTCCGCGAGTGAGGTGGCGATTTCTTCGCTCTGCGCATCCGTGACAACAATTGCCGGGTCAATCGGCACGAGGCGTTTCGCCCATGCGGGATTGGCAGCGGATGCCACGATGCTCGAAGCGCCACCGAGCGAGTGCCCGATGACGACATCCCAAGCGCTCCCACGCGTGGACTCCGTCGCTGCCAGGTCGGCCGCGTACGCCGCGAGCGTGTAATCGAGAGTGCGGGGAGCGGCACCGTGGCCGCGCAGATCGACGGCGGTTGCGAGCCATCCGTTCTCGGCCAGCGCCGTGCCGATGCGCCACATGAGCGCTGCGGTCGAGCCGACGCCGTGCACAAGCAGGGCGGTACGGGGAGCGGATGGGCCGCCCCAGGTCAGACGGGGCAGGGTCACGGGCGTTGGCATGTTCTCAGCGTATTCGCGTGCGGCTCGGTCTGCGTTCACGGAGCAATCTGCCGTCACGGAACCCTTATGTGCCAGAACAGTTCCGGGAAGGCAGATTGTTCCGCGGAGGCAGCGCGCGCTGCGGCATCCGATCTCCCCGCTCTGGCACGCGGGTCGTTAGATTAGAACCAGCAAGACGTTTCGTTTCGCAAAGGGGAGTGAAATGCAGGGCCAGCAAGAGCCAGAAGAGGTCAAAGACCCGCTCGATCAGTACGGCATCAACCTCACGGAGCGCGCTCGCGAGGGCAAGCTCGACCCGGTGATCGGCCGCGATAGCGAGATTCGCCGCGTCAGCCAGGTGTTGACGCGTCGCACGAAAAACAACCCCGTGCTCATCGGTGAGCCGGGCGTCGGTAAGACGGCTGTTGTTGAGGGGCTCGCGCAGCGCATCGTCGCGGGCGATGTCGCCGAGAGTCTGCGTGACAAAGAGTTGTATTCGCTCGACATGTCGGCGCTCGTCGCGGGTGCGATGTACCGCGGGCAGTTTGAAGAGCGCCTCAAGGCCGTGCTCAAGCAGATCACCGAATCGGATGGCCAGATCATCACCTTCATCGACGAGCTGCACACGCTCATGGGTGCCGGCGGCGGCGAGGGTTCCGTGGCTGCGTCGAACATGCTCAAGCCCATGCTCGCGCGCGGCGAGCTGCGGCTGATCGGTGCGACGACGCTTGACGAGTACCGCGAGTACATCGAGAAGGATCCCGCTCTTGAACGCCGGTTCCAGCAGGTGTACGTCGCTGAACCCTCGGTCGAAGACACCGTCGCGATTCTGCGCGGGCTCAAGGAGCGCTACGAGGCCCACCACAAGGTCGCGATTTCAGACAACGCTGTTGTCGCCGCGGCGGCACTTTCGAACCGGTACATTCCTTCGCGGCAGCTGCCCGACAAGGCGATCGATCTGATTGACGAGGCTTCGTCGCGACTGCGCATGGCGATTGACTCGGCGCCCGTCGAGATTGACGAGCTCAAGCGCCGCGTCGACCGGCTCAAGCTCGAAGAGATGGCGCTCAAGAAGGAGAAAGATCCGGCTTCGAAGGAGCGTCTCAAGAAGCTGCAGGAAGACATGGCTTCTGAGCAGACGCGACTCGACGAGCTGCAGAAGCGTTGGGAGCTCGAGCGGGCCTCGCTCAACAAGGTTGGTGAGATCAAGGCCAAGCTTGACACAGCGCGCGTTGAGGCCGAGAAGGCTCAGCGCGAAGGCAATTTGGGTCGCGCATCCGAGTTGCTCTATGCCGTGATTCCGGGGCTCGAACGCGAACTGCTCGAGGCCGAACAGGCTGAGAAGTCGACCGATCGCATGGTCAACGACCAGGTGACGGAAGAAGATATTGCCTCGGTTATCGCGGCGTGGACGGGCATTCCCGTCGGCAAGCTCATGCAGGGCGAGAGCGAGAAGCTCGTCAACCTTGAGACCGAGCTGGGCAACCGGTTGATCGGGCAGATCGAGGCTGTGACCGCCGTTTCGGATGCCGTTCGCCGTTCGCGCGCCGGCATTTCTGACCCGAATCGGCCGCTCGGGTCGTTCATGTTCCTCGGCCCGACGGGTGTCGGCAAGACCGAGCTCGCGAAGGCGCTCGCCGAGTTCATGTTCGACGACGAGCACGCCATGGTGCGCATCGACATGTCGGAGTACAGCGAGAAGCACTCAGTCGCGCGCCTGATTGGTGCGCCTCCCGGGTACGTCGGCTACGAAGCCGGCGGCCAGCTGACCGAGGCTGTGCGCCGCCGCCCGTACTCGGTCGTGCTGCTCGACGAGATCGAAAAGGCGAACCCCGAGGTTTTCGACATCCTGCTGCAGGTGCTCGACGATGGGCGATTGACGGATGGCCAGGGCCGCACGGTCGACTTCAAGAACGTCATTCTCATCTTGACGTCGAACATCGGCTCGCAGATTCTCATCGACCCAACCATCTCGCCCGACATGAAGCGCAACATGGTTATGGCCGAGGTGCGGGCGTACTTCCGGCCTGAGTTCCTCAATCGTCTCGATGACATTGTGCTTTTCGAGCCGTTGTCGCCGGATGACCTCGCGCAAATCGTTGGGCTCTCGGTTCGTGCTTTGCAGCAACGCTTGAACGAGCGCCGCTTGACGCTGGACGTATCGGATGACGCACGCGCCTGGCTCGCCGAGCGCGGCTATGACCCGGCGTTCGGCGCGCGCCCGCTGCGCCGCCTGATCCAGCGCGAGATTCAAGACAAGCTCGCGAAGGCGATCCTTTCGGGCACCGTCGCCGACGGTGACACGGTGCGCGTCGACACCGCCGCCGACGGCGACGGCCTCGTCGTGACTTCCGCGGGTTCCTCCGAGTCGTAGTAGCGGCGAGCCGTTACTCGATCGCCGATCGAGCCTTCTTGAGCGGGCGATAGGTCCGCCCGAAGCTGCGCCGGTTGGGCTCGTCGATTTCGATGAGTTCCCAGTCGATGCGGGATCCGCCCGGTACGTCAAAGATGCGTGTCCCATCGCCGAGAAAGACGGGTGCGACGAACACCTGAAGCTCATCGATGAAATCGTTCTCAAGTGCCTGCCGGGCAATATCGGCGCTGATGATCTGGATACCCCGATCACCCGCGATCTCTTGAGCCCGCTCAATCGCCTCGGTGATTGAGCAATTCCAGGCGGTCACGGTCGGATCGTCGGCGAGTTCCTCTGGCCGGTGCGTGAGGATGATCTCGGTGCCCGACCACGCGCCGCCATACGGCTCTGCCGTCAGGTCGTCACGCTCCGCGAGCAATGCTTGCATTGCGTCGTAGCCGTCGCGGCCAGCGATGATGACGGCGACTTTTGACGCCATCCGTTCGAGGAGTTCCCGCGCGCCGCTCTCAGCTTGGAAATTCTCAAGGTGCCGACGACGATCCTCGTCGCTCGCGTCGTACGAGAGCCAGGTGACGTGAGATTGCGGCACCGAACCAGCAGCATCCTCGATCAGCACGACAGTTCGGGAAGGAGAAAGACCCCATTCCTCCGATCCACGGTGAACGTATTCGATTCGTGTAGGCGAGTCGACTTCGGCGAAGTCGTACACATTCGCGAACTCGGTGCCATCGGGAGCGCGCTGAGGATGTCGAGCACGCCGCCGTTCGCAAATGTGAGCTCCCGCACAGTGCTCGTGAAACCGGCTGGCCCCCACCAGTGCGCGATCGCTTCGGGGTCAGCCCACGCCGACCAGATCGCGCCCGGGCTCGCGGGCATTGTCCGCGAAACTCGCAGATCGGGCTGTCCCCACTCCGCACTCATGAGCCGATGGTATGCGGCGTCGCGCCCACCCGAAGCAAAAGATCGGATGCTCCAGGTGCGGCTAACTACCGTTCCGGCCCGCGAAAACCGTAGATAGCCGCACCTGAACACCTGAGACATTCGCCTAGGTGCGACTAGCTACCGCGCTGCGGGCTGAAATTGGTAGATAGGCGCACCTGGGGGAAGCAGAGAACTACAGCAGCGCCGCGACCGCTTCGGCGGTTTCTTTCGCTGAGCCGGGGTTCTGGCCCGTCACGAGGCGGCCGTCGGTTACGGAGTTTGAGGTGAACGGCAGGAGCGCCTTCGAGTAGTTGGCGCCGATTGCGCGCATCCGTTCTTCAACGTTGTACGGCACGATTTTGGCAACGCCCGCGAGCACCTCTTCGCGCCACGAGAAGCCCGTGGTGTTGCGGCCTGCGACGAGGTACGAACCGTCGGAGAGCTTCGTTTCGAGCAGACCGCAGTAGCCGTGGCACACCGCGCCGACAACGCCGCCGGTCTCGTAAATCGACCGCGTCAAATCCTGCAGGCCGGCCGAACCGGGGAAGTCAAACATGACGGCGTGGCCACCTGTGAAGTAGATCGCGTCAAAGTCTTCGGCGCGTACATCGGCGGGGCTCGCAGTGTTCTCGAGCAGGGCCATCTTCGAAGCATCCGTATGCCACGCCTTGGCTGACTTGTCGTAGTTCATGCCCTTGAGCGAACGCGGCTCGAGCGGCACGTGGCCGCCCGCGGGGCTGACGATCACCTGCTCGAAACCGCGCGCCTCGAAGACATCCCAGGCGTGCGTCAGCTCAGAAAGCCAGAGCCCGGTCGGATGCGTGGGGTCAGTCTCGTAGCGGTCAACATTGCTCACGACGAGCAGGATGCGCTTGGTCATGCCCTCATCCAACCGCATCAAACCGCTCCGGGTGCGGCTATCTACGGTTTGGAGGCCCGAAAACGGTAGTTGGCCGCACCTGGGCGAGGGGGAGAGACGTTCAAGTCAGCCGCACGACTGCGCGCGGGCGCGAAAACGGTCGTAAGGGTGACTTGAACGGAGAAGAAGAAGGGAGCGCGACTACTCGGAAGCGAGCAGCGTCTCGGCAAGGGGCCGGCGAACGCGCGGGGCAGTCTCGCGGGCAGCCATTTTCTCGTCGGGCAGCGCATCCGGCGAACCAGGCGTGCCGATCGCGGCAACCGAGAACGGCAGGAGCCCTTCGCGAAGCCCCAAGATCGAGGCCGCAGCGCCAGCATCAAAGCCCGTCATCTGGTGCACATGCAGCCCGTCGTGCTGTGCCTGCGTCGTCAGGTGAGCAACAGCCTGCCCCAAATCGTAAATCGCCGTCGGCCGTGCCTCGCCAGCTTCCGTCGAAACCTCAGCAATGTTCACGAACAGCGCCGAGGCCGTCTGCGCCCACTGCTGGTTCCACTCCGTGAGCGTGCCAAGCAGCTGCTCCCACAGAGCAGTGCCACGGCGGGCAACGGCGAAGCGCCACGGCTGGTGATTGTTGGCCGAGGGCGACCAGCGGGCAGCCTCGAGCAGCGTCGTCACAGCGTCATCCGACAACTCGTGTGCGAGGTTAAAAGAACGCGGGCTCCAGCGCGAAGCGAGCTCGGGGGAGAGAGCAGCCGAGGTAACAGCGGAACGGTCGAGAGTCAATTCAGTCACGCAAGCATTCAACCGGGTGGCGCCGGTGGGTATTCCATCGCAGGGTCAGACGACGTAACAGAAGGTCGCGTTTGCTGCAGTGCGTTACGGATGACGCGGGCCCGCCACCACTGGTAGCTGGCGACGGCGAGGAGACCGAAGCATCCGCCCGCAATGTTGGCGAGGATGTCGTACAGGCTGGGCGTGCGGTCGGGGATGAGGAGCCCTTGGATGCACTCGATCGTGAACGATGTCACGAGAATCGTTGGCACAACGAGGTAGCGCGAGCCGGCGAAGACGAGCGCGAGCAAAACGCCAAACGGCACGAAGAGCGCGATATTTGCCCCGAACTCGAGCCGCTCATAGGTGAGCCCGGGCACAACGCGAATGAGGAAGCCAACAATGCGCCCCGCGAACTCCGAACCGTCAACGGGGGTCGGCCAGAACGCGATGAGCGTGAGCGTGATCGCGTAAATGGCCAGAAGGATGCGTGCCACGACGTGGGTGCGAGGCGATGCATCCGCGTCGTTGGAGTATGACATCCCTTCGATGGTAGCCCCGCGGCCTGTGCGCAGCCGTGCAAGACGATGCCCATGGTCGAGCACGAACGAGAACGGATGCGCCAAGACGACCCCTGGTCGACGGCCAGCCCCGCGCTCAAGTTCGCCCTCGTCGTGCGGTTCCTGCTCGAGCTCGCGCTCATCTGGGCCACGCAGTTCGCGATCGTGCAGCTCATGCCGGGCTCGCTCTGGCGCTGGCCCGTCGCGATCCTCGCAGCGCTCGGCGTGTGCGCCATCTGGTTCACGTGGCTCTCGCCCAAAGCTGGGGGTCAGGGGGTCGCAGGTTCAAATCCTGTCAGCCCGACGTAAAAGCCCTGGTGAGAGTAGGTTTCTCACCGGGGCTTCGTCCTGTCCGAGGGGGTTTTCGGTGGTCCCCCTGGTGTGGTGCCGGACGGTCGCCTGTGGACGGCCGGACTGTCTCGACGCGCCTCCCTGTGGATAAGGGGATCAACAGGGGACCAGACAGTTTGGTGTGACCGGGTCTGGACCTCGGCTTCGCTTCTTGTGTGTCCGCGATCGGATTCGCGGTGGATTACCGCTCAGGATGTTTCGGTGTCTTGAGGCGTTGCACGTGTCGGCTGATGCGTGCTGTGCGTGCGGTGTCGTTCGGGGCGGTCACGATGTCGAGCAGGATCGGGTATCTCGCGGACTTGCTGAGTACCTGGAAGGCGGCCGCTGCGTGAGGCTCTGCATTGAGGGCAGTTTGGAGTTCGGCGGGCACCGCGATAGTGGCCGCACTCTCGTAGGCGCGGTCCCAACGTCCGTCTGCTTTGGCTCGTTCGATCTCGGCGATTCCTCGCTCACGCATGCGCCCGGTCTTGATCAGTCGAGTGACATGGTCCACATTGCGTTTGGACCACATCGATCGTGCCCGTCGAGGTGTGAAGTGCTG
Organism: uncultured Microbacterium sp.; assembly: GCA_964400205.1. GTDB lineage: Bacteria > Actinomycetota > Actinomycetes > Actinomycetales > Microbacteriaceae > Microbacterium. The sequence goes on along the minus strand of CAYNTU010000048.1, from coordinate 757 downwards.
ACGATGGGTGGCCGTATCGAGTGCGTGTTTGCGGCCATCGATCCAGCCGCTGCATAGCGCCTCATCGAGCGCTTCGGCATACGTCAGCGATGTCGGGGTGGTGGTGCCCTTCTTTGCCAGGGTCAGCCACACACCATCACTGCTGTCTTCGTGTCGATCGAGCCAGGTCCGCCAGGCTGCAGCGTCAGGCACCGTGAGGGTGTGTGGGGTGCTAGCTGTTGTCATCGTGGTGTGCTCCTGTCGGTGCGGGCGCGAGACTGCGTGTGGCTTCTGCGACGCGTGTGCTGAGTCCTGTGGCGGCGTCGATGAGTGCCTGGGGGCCGAGGATGGTGAAGGGCGCGTCGAATCGGATGATCCAGGCCAGCAGTCCCGTCCATGACCAGGAGCCGGCGCGGACGCGGCAACGGAAATCGGACACTGGTTCCATGTCCCCGTCGCCGAGCCAGGGGGCGATGTCGTGGGCGGGAAGGTCTAGGAGGAACTCTCCATAGCACGGCCACACATCCTGGGTGTGTGAGCCCTTGGACCGCGCTGACAGGAAGGTCTGCGCGTCACCGGTCGGAATCGGGCGGGGTGCGAAGACAGCTCCGCCGGCGAACTTCGGGGTGATTTTGTCGAGCCGGTAGATGCGCCAGTCGGACGCGTCGAGGTCCCAGGCGATGAGATACCAGCGACCGTTCCGTGCCACGACGGCATGCGATTGGGTCTGCTGAGGCTTTGGTTGAGTCCAAGACTGCTTCGATCTGAGGATCGATGC
>CAYNTU010000047.1:0-14260 GCA_964400205.1 uncultured Microbacterium sp. | reverse complement strand
CGGTAACGACGCAACGCTCGCCTGGGCTGGCGCTTCGGGTTCGTTCGAACTCAACGTTGCTATCCCGGTCATGGGCACGGCGCTGCTCGAGTCGATCCGCCTGCTCTCGAACGCGAGCCGCGTGCTCGCAGACAAGACCATCACTGGTCTTGAGGCAAACCTCGAGCGTGCTGCCGCGTACGCCGGCATGAGCCCCTCGATCGTGACGCCGCTCAACAAGCTCATCGGCTACGAGGCTGCCGCCAAGATCGCCAAGCACGCCGTTGCTAAGGGCATCACGGTACGCGACGCCGTGATCGACCTCGGCTACGTCGAGCGCGGCGAACTGACGGAAGAGCAGCTCGACGAGAAGCTCGACCTGCTCTCGATGACCCACCCGGGCTAATCCCCCGCGCATACGGAAGGCCCCGGCTCGCGCCGGGGCCTTCCGTCGTCTCCAGGTGCGGCCATCTACCGCCGAAGAGCCGTTGTTGCGGTAGATGGACGCACCTGGAGCTGGTTTCGAGAGTTATGAGAGCTCGAACCCCTCGAGCAGGTTGGTCACGAGCGCGGCAATCGCCGAGCGCTCGGAACGCGTGAGCGTCACGTGCCCGAAGAGCGCGTGCCCCTTGAGGGTTTCGATAACGGATGCGATGCCGTCGTGGCGACCAACCCGGAGGTTGTCGCGCTGGCCAACGTCGTGCGTCAGGACAACGCGCGAGTTCTGGCCCATGCGGCTCAACACCGTCAAGAGCACATTGCGTTCGAGCGACTGCGCTTCGTCAACGATGACGAAAGCATCGTGCAGCGAGCGACCGCGGATGTGCGTGAGCGGCAGAACCTCGAGGAGCCCACGTTCAACGACCTCATCAACGACGTTCGCCGAGACAACGGAACCGAGCGTGTCAAAGACCGCCTGCCCCCACGGCCCCATCTTCTCGTTCTGGTCACCGGGCAGATAACCAAGTTCCTGCCCTCCCACTGCGAAAAGCGGCCGGAAGACGATGATGCGCTTCTGCTGCTGCCGTTCAAGCACCGCTTCGAGGCCCGCTGCGAGGGCAAGCGCCGACTTTCCGGTACCAGCGCGCCCACCAAGCGAGACGATCCCGACCTCGGGGTCGAGCAGGAGCTCAATTGCCAGCCGCTGCTCGGCCGAACGACCGTGCAGCCCAAAGACCTCGCGGTCACCTCGAACGAGCTTGTACTCGCCATCGCCGATGACGCGACCGAGCGCCGAGCCACGTTCCGACTGCAAAACCAGGCCCGTGTTGACGGGAAGTGCACGCACGGCATCCGAATTGCCGATTTCGCTGTCGTAGAGATCAGCGATTTCGTCGCCTGAAACATCAAGGTGTGCAATGCCCGTCCAGCCTGACTCAACCGCCTGCTCGGCAAGGTATTCGTCGGCGTCGAGCCCGACAGACGAGGCCTTGACGCGCATTGGCAGATCTTTACTGACAACCGTGACGTGCTCACCAGCATCCGCCAGGTGCTTTGCAACCGACAGGATGCGGGTGTCGTTGTCACCCAAACGAAGACCCGACGGCAAAACCGTCGGGTCAGTGTTGTTCAGTTCAACGCGCAGGGTTCCCTCCCCCACAGGAACAGGGAAGTCCAGGCGACCGTGTTCGACTCGCAATTCGTCGAGATGCCGCAACGCTCGGCGGGCGAAGTAGCCAAGTTCGGCATCGTGGCGTTTCGATTCCAGTTCGGTAATCACGACAACGGGAATCACGATCGAGTGCTCCGCGAATCGAAAGAAAGCCTCTGGGTCACTCAGCAACACCGAAGTGTCAAGCACATACGTGCGGAGCTTCTGCTTGGGCTTCGCTGCGCGAGACCGCTTGGCCTCAGGCACCTCGGGAGCAACGGTTTCTACCACTGTTGATTTGACACTCACGGTCCACTCCGTCCCGCGCAAAGCGCGGATCGCCTGCAAGTCGACCAGAGGCCACGAGTCGCGGTACTTGGCCGACTCGATCGAACACGGTGTTCGATGCGGCCAAGCTATCCCGCATCGGATGGCGCAACCGAAACGACACGCCCAGGCGGCATGTTAACGCTGTGTGAACTCTTAGCGACCGAAGCGACGATCGCGCAGTGCGAAGTCTCGGATAGCGCGCAGAAAGTCCACGCGACGAAGGTCGGGGCCGAGTGCTTCCACAAAGTAGAACTCACTGTGAGCGCTCTGCCACAGCAAAAAGTCACTCAGGCGTTGCTCGCCGCTTGTTCGTATGACAAGGTCAGGGTCTGGTTGCCCGCCCGTGTAAAGGTGCTCGCCGATCATCTCTGGCGTGAGCTGCGCCGCCAGATCGTCGAGGGTTCCACCGTCCTTGTCGTGCGCCGCAATAATGCTGCGCACGGCGTCAACGATTTCGGCGCGCCCACCGTAACCAACCGCAAGGTTGACGTGCATCCCTGGGTTCTCGGCCGTGCGCTGTTCCGCCTCGTCAAGCACCTGCGCGAGGTGCGGCGGCAGAATATCGTCGCGGCCGACGTGCTTGATCCGCCAAATGGCACCGGCAGTAGACAGCGAATCGGCGAGATCAGCAATGATCCCGATGAGGTCGCTGAGTTCTTGCTCGTCGCGCTTTGTGAGGTTGTCTGCCGAGAGAAGGTAAAGCGACACGACCTGGACGCCCAGTTCGTCGCACCACGTAAGAAACTCGCGCATTTTCGCGGCGCCCGCCCGGTGCCCGTCGGCGGCCGTCGAGAAGCCGAGTTGCTTCGCCCAACGCCGGTTGCCATCGATCATCATGGCGATGTGGTTGGGCACCTGGTCGGCATTGATGCCTCGCAGCAATCGGCGCTCGTACAACCGATACAGCGGGCCCCGTTCCGGGTGCTGCATGGGGGCTGCGGCGCGTGCGTTCACGTGCCTACACTATGCCAAATCGTTGGCAGGAGCCCGGATGACTCGGGGGCGCGTTATGCGCCGAGTGAGGGCGAGACGGGGTGCAGCGTGATGAGCAAACACGCCGTCCAGTGGCACAGGAACGCCAGCACGGTGCAGAGGTGGAAGATCTCGTGGAACCCGAAGTGGTTCGGCCACGGGTTCGGCTTCTTCATGGCGTAGCAAACGGCACCGACCGTGTACAAGAGGCCACCAACGATAACGAGCACCATCATCGCGACGCTGGCGCGCAGCAGATCGCCCATGTACATGACGGCTGCCCAGCCCAGGGCAAGATACATCGCAACGTACAACCAGCGCGGTGCACCCAACCAGAAGACACGGAACAGAATGCCGAGCAGCGCACCACTCCAGACAACGATCAGTAGGATTGCACCCTTCTTGGGCGGCAGCGCAAGGGTCGCGATGGGCGTGTACGTCCCCGCGATGAGCAACATGATGTTGGCGTGGTCGATACGACGCAGGGCAGCCTTGACCTTGGGGCTCCAGTGAAACCGGTGATAGAGCGCCGAGTTACCAAAGAGCAAGAGCGACGAGGCCATAAAGACAGCGGCCGCCCACTTCGCGGCAGCACCATCGGCGATAACAATGAGAATGACGCCGAGCGCGATGGCGAACGGGAAGGCGCCGGCGTGGAGCCAGCCACGCCACGACGGTTTGAACTCGACCTCAGCAGAAGCGTCCGCTGATTCCATCAACGGAAGCTCGGGGACACCGGGCACTTCGAGCTTGCGCTTTTTGGTCATGTTCAACATGTTACGCATACGAATATGCGAGATATTGCACATGCCTCACGGCGATGTTGCGAGTTACTCAGCGCCCGGTTCGCCTGTGCCCTGTGCCTTTTCGTTTTCGGCAGCTTGCTCGGCATCGAGTTTGGCGCCAACCTGTTCGCGGTAGCGGGCACGACGGATGCGCCGCTGCATGTCGAAGATGAGCAGCATTGCCGCGACGACGACGAGCGCCATGATGCCGAAGCCAATGGGCCCAGGCGTGACAAGCTCGGGCGCGACCGTCATCGTCGGGGTTGGGAGCGGAGTTGTCTCCGACTGCACGAGTGTCAACTGCACCATCGTGTCTCCTCGTTCTCTGTGCCCCAGCGGGCGCGTTAGCCTAGAAGAACCAGCCTAACGATGGGAACTTTGTGACGAGCACAGCAAGCGATGCCGCAAATCGAGCCCGCCTCGATGCGCGTTATGGCCGCCGCAGCGTACCGCGCTGGGTCTGGGTTGTTGCCGGCGGCGCTGTCGCCGCAATACTCGTGTGGTTCGCCTGGGGCACCATCACGAATGAAAACTCAGCCGTTCGCGTTGACGACCTCGGCTACGAGATCGTGGATGATCACACCGCTGAAGTGAGCTTCCAGGTGAGCGCACCCGCCGACCGGCAGGTGGCCTGCACGCTCGAAGCGCTCGATGACCAGCATGGCGTCGTCGGCTGGAAGACCGAGCTGCTCCCCGCCTCCCCCGAGCGAATTCGTGGCTTCCGCGCAACGATTCCAACGCTCGCGCACGCGACAACCGCGATCGCAGACGAGTGCTGGATCGTCACAGAGCCCGCGGATTGAGAGGTTCCGCCAATAGGCAGCGCCTGCTGCGCGTTGTCTATTGGCGGGACCTCTTAGCCCCTGCGAGCGGCTTTTCCTTGCCGAGTGGCGTAAGCTTGGAGCTTTAGCTCACCTCGGCGCGAGCGGGTTTCGTGCGCGCTTTTGACACAGGAGTTTTCAGTGGCTGACAACGAAACGTTCCTTACCCAAGAGGCTTACGACCGCCTTGCGGCGGAACTCGAGCACCTGTCGACGACCGGCCGCGCCGAGATCGCCAAGCGTATTGAGATCGCTCGCGAAGAGGGCGACCTGAAGGAAAACGGCGGCTACCACGCGGCCAAAGACGAACAGGGCAAGCAAGAGGCACGCATCCGCACGCTCGAAGCACTGCTCAAGAACGCGACCGTCAGCGAAGCGGTCGAGAGCCGCGGCATCGTTGAGCCCGGAACGCTCATCACGGCGACGGTGGCTGGCGACTCCGAGACGTTCCTGCTCGGCAGCCGCGAGATCGGCGTCGGCACGGATCTCGACGTTTACAGCCCGCAAAGCCCCCTCGGCACGGCGATCCTTGGCCTCAAGGTCGGCGACAAGACGAGCTACGAAGCACCCAACGGCAAGAAGATCGCCGTGGAGATCACGAACGTCGAGACCTACACCGGTTGAGTCGCTGCGCGGAGAACCGGTTGGACCGCTCCGCGAGCGGCTCAAGCTCGGCCGCTCACACCCGCATTAGTCTTCGATAACAGTCGGTTCGAAGCCGGCTTTCCGCAGCGCACCCAAGACAAGCTCGCTGTGCTCCGGGCCACGCGTCTCGATGCTGAGTTGCAGCACAACCTCGCTGATCTGCAGGCCCTGCCCATGCCGGGTGTGGAGCACTTCGATGACGTTCGCGCCAGCATCCGCGATGGTCTTTGAGACCTCAACGAGCTGACCCGGGCGATCAGGCAAAGGCACGCGAACCGTGAGGTAGCGACCGGAAGCCGCGAGACCGTGCGCGAGCACACGCTGCATGAGCAGGGGGTCGATGTTGCCCCCCGACAAAATTGTCAGCGTGCGCCCCGTGTCGTGGACCTTCCCCGAGAGGATGGCTGCGGCACCGACGGCACCTGCGGGCTCAACGACGACCTTGGCGTGCTCCATGAGGGCAAGGAGGGCTCGAGCGATGTCGTCGTCGCTGACCGTGACGACCTCGTCGACGTACGCCTTGATGAACTCAAACGGAATATCGCCTGGGCGGGCGACGAGAATGCCGTCTGCGATCGTCGGGCGGGTCACAATTTCGACGGGCTCGCCGGCCTCAAGCGAGGGTGGCGTAGCCGCAGCGTTTTCCGCCTGCACGCCGATGACACGGATCTGCCGGCCCTGTTCCTTCGCCGCGAGCTTTGCTGCGGCAGCAATGCCGCTGATGAGCCCGCCACCGCCAATTCCGACGATGATGGTGTCGAGATCGGGCAGGTCTTCCATGACCTCGAGGCCGAGCGTCGCCTGGCCAACGATGATGTCACGGTGATCGAAGGGGTGGATCAGCACGGCGCCCGTGCGCTCAGCAAAATCTGCTGCCAGGCGCAGGGAGGTGGCGACCGTCTCCCCCTCGAGCACGACCTCTGCGCCGTACCCGCGGGTCGCGAGGAGCTTCGGCACGGGCACGCCGAGCGGCATGAAGATCGTCGCGGGGATGCCCATGGCCTGTGCCGCAAGCGCGACTCCCTGAGCATGGTTTCCGGCGGATGCCGCCACAACCCCACGGGCGCGCTCCTCTTGCGTCAGTTGCGCAATGCGGTGCGCCGCACCACGGATCTTGAACGACCCCGTTCGCTGGAGGTTCTCAAGCTTGAGGAAAACATCTGACCCGAGTGCCGAACCGAGCGCGCGCGAGGGCATCGTCGGTGTGCGTTCGAGCACGGATTCGAGACCGGCCGCGGCCGCACGAACCTCATCGAGCGTTAGGTCAGTCAGCAGCGGTGTCTGTGTCACTTGCGGTGTTCTTTCGGGTGGATCGTTTGGTTATGCGGCGCGAAGCGCGAGGAGGCTTGGCGGCTTTAGTCGTCTGTGCTCGGCGCACAATCTTCTTTGCTCGAACGTTCCCGTTACCGTCTTCATCGCCACGCGTTTCAACGGTGTACCAGAGTGTTTGCTCCGGATTGACCGGTTCACCTGTCTTCCACGAGCCGCTGGATATTGTGAGCCATGCAACGTTGACGAATGCGGCAAGCGGGACGGCGAACAGTGCGCCAGGGATGCCCGCGATCATTGTGCCGCCCGTTACAACAAGCACAATCGCCAGCGGGTGTACCTTGACGGCCATGCCCATGACGAGCGGCTGCAAGACATGCCCTTCGATCTGCTGGACGAGCAACACAACCGCGAGCATGAAGAGCGCGTTCCAGAAGCCGTTGTAGACGAGTGCGAGCACGACGGCGAAAGCCCCCGTCACCACGGCACCGACGATGGGTACAAATGCGCCGAGGAAGACCAATACACCGATCGGGACCGCAAGCGGCACACCGAGCAAGAACGCACCAAGCCCAATACCAACGGCATCAACCGTTGCTACGAGGAGCTGCGTACGTGCGTAGTTGACGACTGTCGTCCACCCATTCTCGCCAGCTGCCGCAACGGCCGGTTGTGCCTTCTTCGGGAAGAGACGAAGCGTCCACTTCCAGATTGAACCGCCATCAGCAAGGAAGCAGATAAGGATGAAGATCGCGAGTACAGCGCCTGTTGCAACATGACCAACCGTGGAGCCGAGCGCGAGTGAAGCGTTCAGAATCGTCTGACGCTGTTCTTCTAGGAATTTCAGTCCTTGGTCAAGCCACGTACTGACCTCAGCGGGGTCGAAACCGAACTGCTTCGCGAGGTTCGTGAAGTAGTCGACGTACTGCCCGAAAGCCGCGACCGATTTCTCTTGCACCGATGGCCACTCAGACCGAACCTGCCAGGTGACAGCGTAAACCAAGACCGTGACGATGCCCGCTGTAAAGAGCAGCACAATTATCGTCGCGAGCCACTTCGGCACTTTGTGCTTGAGCAGCCATGACATCGCGGGCCACAATAGTGCCGTCAGCAGTAGCGCAATGAGAATCGGGATGACAAGAAGCTTCAGCTGGATCACAATCCATCCGAAGACGGCTCCAACTGCGAGCAATATCAGCAGCCGCCACCCGTAGGCAGCACCGATTTTTAGGCCACGTGGCACATCGTCATCAACGGGACGCTGTTCAGTCATGGTCAAAGTCTAGAACCCGCGTGTGACACATGCTCGATAGGGAATACGTGTCAGAACTGAATGCGCGGTGCACCGTGGCCGCCCGTCGTTGCCGCGGCTGATTCCAACGGCTGCAATTTCTCGGCTCCCACGCGCCCCGCGAAGAGCTTGCCCGGGAACTGACCGGCGCGTGCGTTGAGCTCACGCGCCGCGGCGTTGTAGTTGCGGCGGGCGCTTTGCGACTGCAACTCTGCGTCAGAAAGCGCCTTCTGCAGGTCGAGGTACTTCGCGCTCGAAAGCAACTGCGGGTAGCCCCCAGCGACCTGCTGGAGCGACCGAACGACCGTGCTCAACTGGGAGTCGGCCGCGACAACGGCTTCGGGGGTCTGGGCCTGTAGCGCTTGATCGCGGGCCTGTGTCGCCGAGTCGAAAACAGCGCTCTCGTGCGGCGCGTAGTGCTTGATCGCATCAATCGCGCCCGGCACAAGTTCAGCGCGCGACTGCAGCTGCCCCGTGACGTTCGACCACGAATCGGATGCCGCTGCGTTGAGCTGCGAAAGGGTGCGGTACTGCGTCCAAAAATACACGCCGATGACCAGCACAAGCGCAACAACAATGATGAGCGGTACAAGCCATTCCCACACGGGCGCACTCCTTCAGCGGTTTTCCTCAATCGTATTGATGGCACCTTCGCATCTGCCGTGAGTTGCGCGACTACGCTGGATTGCAGGCCCCCGTAGCCCAATGGCAGAGGCAGGCGACTTAAAATCGCTCCAGTGTGGGTTCGAGTCCCACCGGGGGTACGGTGAGCATCGATCGCTCACCACGTCAACTCGACAATGCAAAGGAAAACCAATGACGCTTCCTCCAATTCTCAGCGGCCCGCTGAGCGTGCCTGTTGTGGCCTCGCCCATGTTCATCGTTTCGAACCCGAAGATGGTCATCGAGCAGTGCAAGGCGGGCGTCGTTGGATCTTTCCCCTCGCTCAATGCCCGCCCGGCATCGCTCCTGCGAGACTGGCTCTCGGAGATCACCGAGACACTCGCTGACTACAACGCGAAGAACCCCGACAAGCCCGCAGCACCGTTCGCGGTCAACCAAATCGTGCACCGCTCGAATGACCGTTTGGAAGAAGACCTCGCAATGGTCGTCGAGTTCAAGGTGCCCATCGTTATCACCTCGCTCGGCGCCCGCGTTGAGGTTAACGAGGCCGTGCACTCCTACGGCGGAATCACACTGCACGACATCATTAACAACACTTTCGCGCACAAGGCGATTGAAAAGGGTGCGGATGGCCTCATCGCCGTCGCCGCCGGTGCGGGCGGTCACGCGGGAACACTCTCGCCCTTCGCGCTCGTGAGCGAGATTCGCGAGTGGTTTGACGGCCCTCTGCTCCTCTCGGGCGCTATTGCCAATGGTCGCTCGATTCTTTCGGCCCAGGTTGCCGGCGCTGACCTCGCCTACGTCGGCTCAGCGTTCCTCGCGAGCGAAGAAGCCAACGCCTTCCCCGAGTACAAGCAGATGATCGTCGACAGCACAGCATCCGACATCGTGTACTCCAACCTCTTCACGGGCGTTCACGGCAACTACCTGCGCGGCAGCATCGAACGTGCCGGGCTCGACCCCGACAACCTTGCTGTCTCAGACCCGAGCGCCATGGACTTCGGTGGGGGCGGAGCGGATGGTTCATCCGGCGCGAAAGCGTGGAAAGACATTTGGGGCTCGGGCCAGGGTGTTGGTTCCGTCAAGGAGATCGCACCGGTTGCCGAGATCGTCGCTCGCCTCAAGCGCGAGTACGACGCCGCGGCATCCGCTGGTGTGTGGACGGGAACGAAGCAGGCAAGCTTCACCGCATAACGACACCAACAAAAACGGCCGGCCAGTCATGAAGACTGGCCGGCCCTTTCGTTGTTACGACTTACTTGGTCGTGGCAGCGGCTTTCGCGCGGCGCTCACGCACAGCGCTGACCGAGGTCGGCGGCGCGGGGCGGGCAGCAAACTGCTCAAACACCTCGCGCGGCGTCTCAACCGACTCAAGGTTCGCGATGTCGCGGCCGAGCCAGAAGTTGTTCCACCAGTCCCAGATCACGCGCCACTTGCGTTCCCACGTCGGCATTGCGAGGCCGTGATAGCCACGGTGTGCGACCCAGGCTGGGAAGCCCTTGATCGCGATCTTGCCCGACTGGAAGACGCCGTCGTAGAGGCCGAGGCCGGCGACCGCACCGAGGTTGTGGTGGATGTACTCGCGCGGGGCTTCGTCGCGAAGCACCGAGACGATGTTCTTCGCAAGCAGTTTGGCCTGGCGAACAGCGTGCTGTGCATTCGGCACGCAGTAGCCACCAACACCGTTGCCCGTGAGGTCGGGAACGGCCGAGATGTCGCCAGCGGCCCACGCACCATCGATGACTTTGTCATCCGTGCCGACGCGAAGGTCAGCGCGGGTCAGCACACGACCACGCTCTTCGATCGGCAGGTCACTGCCGCGGACAACCTCGGGGTTGGCCATAACGCCAGCCGTCCAGATGATGATGTCTGCCGGGATCACGCGGCCGTCCGAGAGCTCGACGTCGCCGCCGACAGCGCCCTTGACCTGCGTGTTAAGCCACACGTGTGCGCCGCGCTTCGCGAGATCTTTGAGCACCCAGTCAGCGGTCTTCTCAGAAACCTCAGGCATGATGCGCCCGGCGGCCTCAATGAGGTTGAAGCTCGTCTCGTCGAACGACAGTTGTGGGTAGTACTTCAGGAGCGAGGATGCCAGCGAGCGCAGCTCACCGAAAACCTCGATACCGGCAAAGCCACCGCCCACGACAACAACGGAGAGCAGCTTTTCGCGCTCCGGGCCAGCGGGCAGCGCAGCTGCACGGTCGAAGTTCGAGATGAGGTGGTCGCGAATCATCACGGCCTCCTCGATCGTCTTGAGGCCAACCGCGTTCTCGGCGATACCCGGGATCGGGAAGGTGCGCGAAACGGCACCCGCCGTCACGACAATCTGGTCGTAGGCGAACTCGTACGGATCAGCATCCGCCGGCTGAATCGTCGCGGTGCGGTTTGCGTGGTTGATGCCGGTCACGCGAGCGGTGATGACGCGGGTCTTCTTGAGGTGGCGACGCATCGGCACGATGACGTGACGGCCCTCGATGGAACCGGCAGCGACCTCTGGCAAGAACGGCTGGTAGGTCATGTACGAACGCGGATCAACGATGGTGACCTCTGCCTCGCCACGACGAAGGTGCTTTTCGAGCTTCCACGCGGTGTAGAAGCCGGCATAGCCGCCGCCAACGATTAAAATCTTGGGCACTGGGAAGACACTCCTCGATGTCTCTGGGTTACGCGCGGGGTTTGCGCGCAGATTTCATAAGCCGGGCAGCAGCTGTGACGCCAAGCCCTACGAGAATACCAGCCGTCGTGAGGATCACGAGCGGAATGCTCACGCGCAGCACCGAATCACGGCTCGGGATCCACGGGGAACCGGCAACGGATGCCTCATCGAGCGGTGGCAACGGTTCAACCGTGCGCGGTTGAACCTCGACTTCTTCCGGTTGTTCCTCCGCCTCAGCCGGCCGGTACAACTCAATCCAGCGCTCGAGGGACATGTCGGCGGTGGGGTTGTAATCGACCCAGTCAACAGGATCATTGACGGCGGCATTGGCATCGACGATTCCATATCCTACGAGCGGATCTGGGTACTGCTGCATCTCAGCGGCGGGCTTCGCTGTTGCAACGAGCCGTTGGATGACGTTGTTGGTGTCGAGATCGGGGTGCGCCGAGCGCACGAGCGCCGCGATCCCCGCGACGATAGGGGCCGCCCCACTCGTTCCGCTCCAGGCCATGACTTCGCCATCGGCCTCGACCCCGATGAGCGCTTCACTCGGCGCGGCAAGACCAACCGTGACGCCCTGGGTCGATGCACTCTCGCTGGGGCGCCCCTCGCGGTCGACGCCCGCGACCGTAAGCACACCAGGAATCGTTGCCGGCGCACCGACCGTCGTCGTTCCGCTCCCCCGGTTTCCCGCCGCCACGATGATGAGCACATCGTTGTCGAAGGCGTGCTGGAACGCGTCATCCCAGCTACGTGGCCAATTGGGGCTGTTGATCGTGAACGAAAGGTTGATGATGTCGGCACCGTTATCGACCGCCCACACAATCGCATTGGCGACCTGATCGCCGAACCCAACAGCCGAAGGGGTTTCGAAGCCGAGTGAAATGCTCAAAACCTCAGCGCGCGGTGCAACGCCGATCATGCCCGTGCCGTTCGCGGCCTCCCGGCCAGCAGCGAGCGATGCAACGCGACTTCCGTGGCCGGGATCGTTGGGGCCGATGGGGTCACGGCCATCGGGGCTGCCGATGCCGGAGGCATCCGTACCCCCGATGACACCGTCGAAGGTTGGCGAGAACCAACCAACGCCTGTGTCGATCACGGCGATCTTGACGCCCTCACCGAGCGTCGTGTTCCAGGCGTCGCGGATACCCAGGTCGTCGAGCCAGTATTGCGCCGCCCGCGTCGGGTCGTTTCGGTCATCAGGGACGGGCGAGGTCGGCGTTGGCGTCGGGGTCGGCGACTGCGTTGGCGGATCGGTCGGATTCGGTACGGGCGTGACCTCGGCGTACGCCGGCACAAACGTGAGCCCGATCAGCACAAGCAGCGCGCCTGCGGCACGCATGACTCGTGGCTTGGGCGGGGCACTCACGGTGCGGCGTCGCCCGCTTCTGGCACGTGCACCACGCCATCGGATGCGACAGCAGCCCCCGGCTCAGCGCACACGCACACGCTGGGTGACCACGAGCATCGCTCGAGTGCTGCGTCGCCCATGGGATTGACCCCGGGGCCGGCCGCGAGCGCGTGCCCGGCAAGCGCGTGCAGGCACTTGACACGCGTGGGCATGCCACCCGCCGAGATGCCATCGATTTCTGGAACCTCGCCGAACTGGGCACGATCGGCAAGGTAGGCCTCGTGGGCTCGCATATATGCGGCGGCCACGTCTTCATCGTCGAGCGTTGCTGCGAGCTCGGGCATGAGCTGCTCGGCTTCAAGTGTTGAGAGCGCTGCCGTCGCTGCCGGGTGCGTCAAGTAGTAGAAGGTTGGGAAAGGCGTGCCATCGTCAAGACGTGGAAGGGTTGCGACGACTGTCGGATTGCCACAAATGCACCGCGCCGCGATTCCTACGACGCCGCGCGCGGGCCTACCGAGTTGCGACGAGACGACGGCAATTTCGGCTTCGGTTGCGGGTGAAAATGGCGGGGTAGGCACGATACCAGCGTAGAGGTTCGCGAGTGAGCGTTACTCAACCGTTGTGACGGCGCGCGACTCCCCAGCCTCCGTCAGCGAACGCAAGAACGTGACGGCCCAGTCCTTGTCTGCCTCGACAACATCCGCGCTGATTTGCTCGGGATCGAGCCCCAGAGCCGCTGAATCGAGATCGTTGTCGATGAGGTACACGGTCTCGCCGGGGCGCACGTAGTACAACCGTTCGCGAGCCTGCGTTGCAATGAAGGCTGGGTCGCTCCACCGGTCGCGCTCGCGCTCCAGCTCGGCGATGTTCTCTTTCGTCAGGTCGATCTGCGCATCGACAGCCGCGATCTTGGCGCGCTGGTCAAGGAACGTGCCGATCGTGGGCACAAGCGTCCAGACACCGATCAAGACGAGCCCGAACATGATGAGCATGAAGCCCGAAAGGCGGATGCCGCTCGCCCACTCCCGAGCGCTATTGAGCGCTGCGGGCGAACCAGAAGGGAGGGTCGGCTTGCGCATGACCCTCCCTTCAGTTGGATGCCTCAAGTCGAAACATCCGCTTGTTCTATTGTGTGGCGCTTAGCCCTGGAAGCGCGGGAAGGCGCTCCGGCCGGCGAACTCTGCGGCGTCGCCGAGTTCTTCTTCGATGCGCAGCAGCTGGTTGTACTTGGCAACGCGCTCGCTCCGAGCCGGTGCACCAGCCTTGATCTGACCCGAGTTGACGGCGACAACGAGGTCGGCGATCGTGGTGTCTTCCGTCTCACCCGAACGGTGCGAGAGCATCGTCGTGTAACCCGAGCGGTGCGCGAGCTCAATCGCGTCGAGCGTCTCGGTGAGGGTACCGATCTGGTTGACCTTGACGAGCAGCGAGTTGGCAACGCCAAGCTGAATGCCCTTTGCGAGGCGCTCGGGGTTCGTCACGAACAGGTCGTCACCAACGAGCTGCACCTTCTTACCGAGCTTCTCGGTGAGCTCTGCCCAGCCTTCCCACTCGTCTTCGCTCAGTGCGTCTTCGATTGTGACGATCGGGTAGTTCGCTACGAGCTCCTCGTAGAACTTAATGAGCTGCTCAGTGGTCTGGTCTTTGCCGTCGAGGTGGTACTTGCCATCCTTGAAGAACTCGGTTGCGGCGACGTCGAGGCCGACGGCGATGTCTTGACCGGGCTTGAAGCCGGCCTTCTCGATTGCCTTGAGCAGGAAGTCGAGGCCCTCACGGTTGCTGGGCAGGTCGGGGGCGAAACCACCCTCATCGCCAAGGCCCGTTGCGTAGCCAGCAGCCTTGAGCTCATTCTTGAGCGTGTGGTAGACCTCGGTGCCCCAGCGCAGCGACTCGCCGTAGGTCTCAGCGCCGATCGGTGCGAGGAAGAACTCCTGGAAGTCGATGCC
>CAYNTU010000046.1:0-14423 GCA_964400205.1 uncultured Microbacterium sp. | reverse complement strand
CAGCGAGTTCGGTGACCTCATCGAAGACACCGAGGCTGTTGTTCCCGCAGACGCTGTGGGCTTCACGATGCTGCAGCGTCAGCTCGAGGCTTTGCTCGACTCGCTCTCGGAGCGCGAGGCAGGTGTCATCCGCATGCGATTCGGTCTTGGGGATGGTCAGCCGAAGACTCTCGACCAGATCGGTGACACCTTCGGGGTGACGCGTGAGCGTATCCGCCAGATTGAGTCGAAGACGATGGCGAAACTTCGCCACCCGTCGCGTTCACAGTCGCTGCGCGATTACCTCGAGTAAACCGTTACGCTCGGTATAGCGGTTCACACACTTCACTTCTTGCGGGAAAGCACATATGAGTTCAACACCCAAGCCGAACGACGGCAAAGCTCTTGAGGTAACCGTCGACGGCCAGCCGTACCTGCGTATTCCGCTCAAGACCAAGCTGGTGCTCAAGGGCGACAACCTCGATGAGGTCATCACTGAGTTCGCGGCCGACCACGTCACGCCCGGAGACATCCTCTTCGTGACAGAGAAGATCGTTGCGATTACGCAGGGTCGCTCGTACACGATGGATGAGATCCAGCCGCGAGCGCTCGCAAACTTCCTTTCGAAGTACGTCACCAAAACGGCGCACGGTATCGGCTTGGGCCTGCCAGAGACGATGGAGATGGCGTTGCGCGAGTGCGGTACGCCGCGGATCCTGCTTGCTTCGGCCGTGGCAGCTGTCACGAAGCCGTTTGGGCGCCGTGGCGATTTCTATCGTGTTGCTGGTCCGCAGGCTCGCGCTATCGATGGACCTACGGCAAACACGATTCCGCCGTACAACAAAGCTGTCGTGCTCGGCCCGAAAGACCCCGATGGTGTTTCGAAGCACCTGCAGTCGTTGCTGCCCGCCGGTGTTGATGTTGCCGTCGTTGACATCAACGACATCGGTGGCAATATCCTCGGCTCAACGCTCAGCAAAGACGACGAGGCGAAGCTGCAGACGATTTTGAAAGACAACCCCTTGGGTCAAGACCACGAGCAGACGCCGCTCGGTATCATCCGCAAGCCCGCCTGATCAGTGGCACCATGAGAAGCGATCGGTTTCGTTAGAAACCGATCGCTTTTTGGTACCGGGGCTTGTGACCGGTACGGATACCCGTGACGCTCGGCTTGTTCTCGTAAACACCGGCGCCCCAGTTGCCCTCGACAAGCACCGGACCCTTCGCGGTCTGCACGATATCCCAGCCGACATATGGCACCTGGGGAATTACACGCGAGACCTTATCAATGAACTCGTGGACTTCGGCCATGTTGGGCAGTTGGAAATCGGCGATCTTGACGCCCGAATCCGGGTGGGTCTCGTGCACGTGCCCGTGTGAGTCATAACCAGGGCCCTTGGATTTTCCGTCGTCATCGAGCATCGTGTAGAAACCACCAAACGACATTTGGTCACTCACCTGACCGCGACCAAATTTCTGTGCGGCAGCGAGCACGTGGCTTTTCTCGCCGTCGAAGAAGGCCGTGATACGGGTCGTGTTGACGGTTCCGGGGCACACGGCAGCAAGTTCCGGGTGCTGCTGGATAACTTCTTCAATGAGCACCCGCCCCTGGCCAAGGAGCTCTTGGTGGAAAGCTGCCCAGTCCTTGACGTCATCAGCCGTGTAGCGGAAGACCCCCGAGCCTGCCGAACCCATAGGGGTCTTGACAACGACCGTGCCGTGCTTTGTCATGAAGTCTTTCAAAGCGTCAACGTTCGTCTCGTCAAGCACGAGCCAATCGCGGCCAAGGAAGTCAGCGAAGTGCTTGTTGAACTCGACCTTGTCGTGGAAGATATGGCGGAACTCTGGGTCAGCGTACTGCTCGGCGATCCGGTTTGAGACGGGATGCGTCATGTAGGTCGCGCGCTCTTCAGGGTTCAAGATTGCGAAGTCGTAGTCGACGTAATCCTGGAATGCTACGTCCTTGCGGGCGGCCGACCAGAGCATGTCGGCGACGACCTTGGGCACGGGGACACCGTGTTGCGCAGAGACCTCCTTGGCTCGTTCGATGACCGACTTGATGTCGATGTTGCGAGCACGCTCAAGCATGTAGCTGAGGTTCGAGGGCAGGCCGTTGCTTGGCATTGAATCTCCAGGACGAAGGCGGGTGAACTACTAGTCTAGAAGGTGTGAGTCAGACATTCTCTGGCAGAGACACGTACGGGTTCGGATCCATGCAACCTCGCGCGTTCCTGTCGGCACCGGCGCTTCAGGGCAACTACGCAAAGCTGCGCGCGCAGGGTCTGGATGGCGCGCTTGATCTGCGCGCGGATGCGTGGGGACACGGTGCAGATTTCGTCACAGCACAACTGCCTGAGGCTGTGGGCGCTCAGGGCATGATGATGGATAACAGGCTGCTCCTCGGACTCGCTCAGGGGTACGAGCCCGTCATGATGCTTCAGGGCGTCGTCCTGAGCACAAAGAAGCTCTCGGCAGGCGAAGGCGTCTCTTACGGCTACACGTACCGCGCCGAGCGAGACACGACAGTCGCGCTCGTGACAGGCGGCTACGCGCACGGCATTGTTCGTGCGCTGGGTAACAACGCAGCCGTCAGCTATGGTGAGCTACGGTTCCCAATTGTCGGTCGCGTCGCGATGGACGTGTGCGTCATCGAGACAGGCGACTTTGAGGTGCAGTTGGGTGCCAGAGTCATGTTCTTTGGCCCCGAGCATCCGATTCAGTTGTGGGAGCACGCTACTGGCTTCACAAGCACCGAGCTCGTCACGGCCTGCGGTCTCCACGCACAGCGAGCGGGAACAGCATGAGCTCACCAGAATTGCGGATTGACCTGCGCGAATTTGATCGCAACCTGGCGCACGTGCAGGCGACCGTTGCGCCAGCCCAGCTCATGTTGGTCGTCAAAGACAACGCCTACGCACAAGGCCTTGAATGGATTGTCCGGCGTGCCGTTCACAATGGCATCGACCTGTTTGGGAGTTTTGATATTCCGACGGGTATTGCGGTTCGGCAGACTGCTGGCCCCCACGTCAGAATCCTCGCGTGGCAGACGTCTGGTGAGCGGCTCATTGATGAGGCCCTCGCCGCCGATATCGACCTTGGTGTGGGCGATCGCGTATATCTTGATCGCGTTGCCGCGCGTGCCGCCACAGCACAGTTGACTGCCCGCGTGCAGCTCAAAATTGATACGGGCCTGCACCGGAACGGTGTGCGGCCTGAGCAGTGGCGTGAGTTCCTCGCACAGGCGCGAAGCTACGAAGACGCGGGGTCTATTCGCGTCGTGGGCATCTGGAGCCATATTGCCGAGGCGAGTGACGAAGACGATGATGAATCGCGCAAAGTCTTCGAACAGGCAGTGGCTCTCACTGAAGAAGCTGGCTTTGCGCTCGAGATGCGGCACCTTGCCGCGAGCGCCGCATCATTTGAACGGCCAGAGTTCCGCTATGACGTCGTGCGTATCGGTGCGTTCTGCTACGGCATCCGATCTGCTGATGGCCCCGACGAAGACTATCTCGGTGTACACCCCATCAGTGCGTTGCGGGCTCAGATCGCGCGGATAGATGCCTCGGGGGTTGTGCTCAATGTCGGCTCGCTCGACGGCCTGCCGTCACTCTTGGCACGGCGCTGCACAATAACAAGCTCATCGGGGCAACACCTTGTGACCGCGATTGGTCAGGATGAGACAACGGTTGTGCCCTGGGATGACGCAAGTGTCGGGGAGTGGGTCACCGTTTTCGGTGGGGGCGAGGCGCTTTCGGCAACCGATCTCGCCGAGCAAATCGATACGGTCGGCGAAGAGATCCTCTTGCGAGTCTCGCCGCTCGTCAAGCGCGTGTACGTCGAATAGTTACTGCGGTGCGACGAGGCGTTCGCTCTCGTCGTGCCACGCAGTCGCAACCTGGCGAAGCTTTTCTTCATACTTGCGGCCGTGGTGCGCGCAGAAAAGCAGTTCGCTGTCGTTGACGGTCGCGGCAATGTAGGCCTGCGCGCCGCACGAATCGCAGCGGTCAGCAGCCGTCAATCGGTGAACCGCGGTTTGCTCTCGTTCTGTTGTTGCGTTCACGGGTAGCCTCCTCAGTCACCGACCTTGACGGATTCGAGTGATTCCGTCTGCAAGTATCAAACCACGTCTGGGCTGTGAGAGGCGCAAGAACCGGCCGAGTTTCGCTCACCGCGTACTGTGTCGCGCCTCCCCGGTTCGGGGCACCGTGGCGCATAGGCTTGATGGGTGACCGCTGAGTATTCCGCCCATCATCTGCAGGTACTCGAAGGCCTTGAGGCTGTTCGAAAGCGCCCCGGTATGTACATCGGCTCGAACGGGTCTCCCGGGCTTATGCACTGCCTCTGGGAGATCATCGATAACTCCGTTGACGAAGCCGTGGCCGGGAACGGTTCGAAGATCACGGTCATTCTCCGCCGTGACGGCAGCGTCGAGGTACAAGACGTTGGCCGCGGTATTCCCGTGGATGTCGAACCGCGCACGGGGCTCACGGGCGTTGAGGTCGTCTTCACAAAGCTGCACGCCGGCGGCAAGTTCGGCGGCGGTTCATATGCGGCATCCGGTGGTCTCCACGGTGTGGGTGCTTCCGTTGTCAATGCCCTGAGCGAACGACTCGATGTCGAGGTCGATCGTGACGGCAAAACCTACGCCATGTCGTTCCACCGGGGCGAACCAGGCGAGTTTGCCGATGGCGCGGGTGAACCAACCCCTGGTGCACCGTTTACGGCGTACGACGAGCGCAGTGAGCTTCGGGTTGTTGGCAAAGTCAAAAAGGGCGTCAGCGGTACGCGCATCCGCTATTGGGCAGACGGGCAGATCTTCACAAAAGACGCGACGTTCCAACTGAATGACCTTGAAAACCGCGCACGCCAGACGGCGTTTCTTGTGCCGGGCCTTGAGATTGTTATTCGTGACGAGCGCAGTGCGGATGCTGCCGAGTGGGTCGAAACCTCCTACAAGTACGACGGGGGCATCTCCGAGTTCGTCGAGTATCTCGCAACCGACGAGCCCCTGACAGATATTTGGCGGTTGTCTGGCGACGGATCGTTTACGGAGACCGTGCCGGTTCTGCAGGCCGACGGTTCAATGCGCCCAGAAGAGGTCAAGCGTGTTTGCCACGTTGACATCGCTGTCCGGTGGGGAACGGGTTACGACACGATCGAAAAGTCGTTCGTCAACATCATCGCGACCCCTAAGGGTGGGACGCACGTGCAGGGCTTTGAGCAGGAACTCGTGAAGTTCTTGCGTGCGCAGGTTGAATCGAACTCGCGTCGCTTGAAGGTCAACGGTAACGACAAGCTTGAAAAAGACGACGTTCTCGCCGGTATTACAGCTGTTTTGACCGTGACGCTGCCGGAACCGCAGTTCGAGGGGCAGACGAAGGAGATTCTCGGAACGCCTGCGGTGCGGCAGATCACGGCAAAGGTGGTGCGGGAATCCCTCAAGGAGAAGTTCACGTCTTCGAAGCGCGACGATAAAGCGCAGACCTCGCTCTTGCTCGACAAGGTCGTCTCCGAGATGAAGGCGCGCCAGTCGGCTCGCGCCCACAAAGAGACGCAGCGCCGCAAGAACGCACTTGAGTCCTCGTCGTTGCCCTCACAACTTGTCGATTGCCGCACTCACGATGTCGCGCGCAGTGAACTGTTCATCGTTGAGGGCAAGTCAGCACTCGGAACCGCAAAGGATGCGCGCAATAGCGACTTCCAGGCGTTGCTGCCCATCCGCGGGAAGATTCTCAACACGCAGAAGGCGTCGATTGCCGACATGCTGGGCAATTTCGAATGTGCCTCCATCATCCAGGTGCTCGGGGCTGGCTCAGGCCGCACGTTTGATATTGACCAGGCTCGCTACGGCAAGATCATCCTCATGAGCGACGCCGATGTTGATGGCGCGCACATCCGTACCCTCTTGCTCACGCTCTTCTATCGGTATATGCGACCCATGATCGAGGCAGGGCGGGTGTTCTCTGCCGTTCCGCCGCTGCATCGCGTCATCGTGCGAAACCCCGGCTCAAAGCCCAACGAAACGATCTACACCTACAGCGAGCAGGAACTTCACGCTTTGCTCGCGAAGTTGCGCAAACAGGGCAAGACGTGGGTCGAACCCATTCAGCGTTACAAGGGCCTCGGTGAGATGGATGCTGACCAACTCGCCGACACGACCATGGATCCCTCGGGGCGCCTCCTGCGCCGAGTGCGCATGGAAGACGCAGAAACGGCCGGTCGCGTTTTTGAGCTCCTGATGGGTTCGGATGTCGCACCGCGCCGTGACTTCATTGTCGACTCGGCCGATCGTCTCTCTCGCGAGGCGATCGACGCCTAGTTCAACTCGCGCCGATTGCAGAACCGATGGACGCGACAGCGCTTTCGAGTTCGACACCCGAAGCATCGCGTTTTGCCAGTTGCTCGGGCAATGTGACTGCGGCGCCCGTTGACGTGATCGCTCGTGCGGGAGCGACGCCCGCCCAGGCTGTCAGCAGCCGGTTCTCTCCCGCTCGCAAAGCGTGTGCCCGCACGCCTCCTGTTGCTCGGCCCTTTGCGGGGAAGTCAGCGAGCGCACTGACTTTCACCCGGCCATTTTCGAGACCCGGGAGCGCAGTATCAGAACCCGAAATCGTCACGACAATTGCCTCGGGGTTCTCGGGCTGTACGACCTGGAACGCGATGACCTCGGCGTCCTTCCCGAGTTTGATGCCCGCCATACCACCTGCAGCGGCACCCTGCGGGCGAACTGCGGAGGCGCTGAAATGCAGCAATTGAGCATCCGAGGTCACGAAGACAACGTCATCGTCGTCGTTTGCGGGCGCCGCGCCAACGACAGCGTCGCCAGGTTTGAGTGAGATGATTGCTGCTTCCTCACGGTCGGGGAGCGTAGCGGGTACATAACGCTTGACGACACCCTGACGTGTGCCCAGGGCGATGGGCGTCTCGCTGCCCGGTGCGCTGAGCGCGAGGACGGTCTCGCCCTTTTCGAGCGTGCCAAGGTAATCCGAGACCTTGATTCCCGCAGCGAACTGCACGGATGCTGCCGGGACGGCGGGTACGTCGATGGGCGTGAACCGCACAGCGCGGCCTTTGGACGTGAGCGCCCACAGGTGACCGCGCACGGTCGCTGGAACGCTCGAGCGAACCGCGTCGTGTTTGCTGCGTCGTGGGGGAGTCGCAATCGTCTCTTCGCTATCAATTCGAATGAGGCGCCCACTGCTCGAAAGCAGAACGGTTGTTGGGCCATCTGCGATCTGTGTGTCAACGGGTCCTGCGGCACGACGCGGGGTCGGGATTGCGCCGCTCGTGAGCACCGTGCGGCGTGGTGTGCCGAGTTGTTCTGCAACGGCATCGAGCTCGACCGCGACCTGACGACGCACGTTGCCAGCGTTCTCGAGCAGTGCACGCAAGGCTTCAATCTCCGCGAGGAGTTCCTGCTGCTGCTTCTCGACTTCGAGGCGGGAAAGCTTTGTGAGGCGACGCAGTCGAAGCTCGAGAATGTGGTTGGCCTGCACCTCAGAAAGGTCAAACACGCTCATGAGTCGTGTGCGGGCCGTCTCGACATCGTCGGAGGTGCGGATGACCTGGATGACTTCGTCGATATCAACGAGCGCGAGCAGCAGACCCTCGACGATGTGCAGGCGATCGAGCGCCTGGTTCAAGCGGTACTGCGAACGGCGCGTGACAACCGAAACGCGGTGCTCGATGTAGACCTCAAGCAGCTCTTTCAGGCCGAGGGTGCGCGGCTGACCACCGACGAGCGCAACGTTGTTGATGCTGAAGGAATCTTCCAGCGGCGTCAAACGGTACAGCTGTTCAAGCACGGCCTGCGGATCGAAGCCCGTTTTGACCGTGATGACAACGCGGAGGCCATTTTTGCGATCCGAAAGGTCAACGACATCCGAAACACCCTGGAGCTTCTTCGACTGCACGGCGTCTCGAATCTTCTCGATGAGGCGTTCGGGCCCGACCATGTAGGGCAATTCGGTGACGACAAGCCCCGTCTTGCGCGGCCCGAGCGACTCAACCGAGACCTTGCCACGGACTTTGAAGCCGCCCTTGCCGGTCGCGTAGGCCTCTTTGACGCCATCGATACCGAGAAGCGTGCCGCCGCCCGGGAAATCGGGCCCGGGGACGAAGGCCATGAGCTCGTCGACGGTCGCCGCGGGGTTTTCGATGAGGTGTATTGCTGCCGCGACAACCTCATTGAGATTGTGCGGTGCCATATTGGTTGCCATGCCAACCGCGATGCCGGTTGCGCCATTGACGAGCAGATTCGGGTACGCGGCAGGAAGTACGGAAGGCTGCGTGAGCTGCCCGTCATAGTTCGGCACAAAATCTACGACGTCCTCGTCGAGATCCTGCGTCATGGCGAGCGCTGCTGTCGCCAAGCGTGCTTCTGTGTAGCGGTACGCCGCGGGCCCGTCATCGAGTGAGCCGAAGTTACCGTGCCCGTCGACGAGCGGCACGCGCATTGCCCACGGCTGCGCCATGCGCACGAGTGCGTCGTAGATTGCCGTGTCGCCGTGCGGGTGCAGTCGGCCCATGACGTCGCCAACAACAAGGGCGCACTTGACGTGCCCCTTGGGGGGCTGCAGCCCCATTTCGCTCATGCGGAAGAGAATGCGGCGCTGCACAGGCTTGAGGCCATCGCGGGCATCGGGGAGGGCCCGCGAATAGATGACGGAGTACGCGTATTCCAGAAAGGAATCTTGCATCTCGGTTGCGAGCGGGATGTCTTGGATTCGCTCTTCGACGGGCTCGGGCGGGGTGGTGCGTGCCATGTATTCCTACTGCAGAAGGGCTATGTCTGATCGTTTGCGTCGTGCAAGACTTGCCGGGATGAATTCAACCCTACCGGCCGCGCCAAAAGCGCCTCGGAGCCTCACCGATGTCGCTCGGGAATGCCTAGACTCGGGCACGAAGAGCCATGTCCTGTTCGTCATCGATGGCCTCGGCATGAGCGCGCTACGCGAGTACGCAGCGCATGCTCGCACGCTGTCTCGCGGGTTGACAAAAGCGGATGCTGCGCTCTCGGTCACCCCCACAACAACAGCCTCGGCGATCACGAGCATTGTCACTGGCGTCGCGCCCGGCCAGCACGGGGTCATCGGCTACAGCGCTTTCGACCCGACCGTGAACCGGCCACGCAACAACCTGCAGGACTGGCAGGGTGTCGATATTCCGGCTTTCCAACCCGAACCGACGATGTTTGAGCGGGCCGTTGCACGTGGGCGCCGCGCGTTCGCTCTTGGCCCCACCCGCTTTGCGGGGAGCGGTTTCAGCGAAGTCACCCTGCGCGGTGCCGAGTTTGTCGGCGAAGCGGATATGGGTGGACGTGTGCGCCGTGCGTATGACCTCGCGCGCGAGTTCCCGGGCGCGCTCATCTACTGCTACTTCGACGCGGTCGATCATGCGGGGCACGGGCACGGTCTTGGTTCAGCTCGCTGGCTCGCGGAACTTGAGGATGTCGACGCCGCGCTTGCCCAACCGATCCCGCGCGATACCTCCGTGACTGTCACGAGTGACCACGGCATGGTCAATGTGCCTGAGCACCGCCACGATGTCATTGGACCTCAGGATGCACGTTTGGATGGTGTGCGGTGGCTCATTGGCGAACCTCGCTTCGTCCAGGTGCACCTCGAGGAGGGTATTGAGCCTCGGGATGTCGCACGAAGGTGGGAGAGCGCGTGTGGTGATCGGGCATACGTTTTGACACGGACTGCCGCGATCGAAGCGGGTATTTTCGGGAGTGTGCGCCCCGATGTTGTGCCACGGATCGGCGATGTCATTGCAATTGCGCGCGGTTCGTACGCGATGTATGACGGGCGCGACACGACGGGACAGGGTCGTTCAATGGTGGGGCAACACGGTGCCATGACGCCCGAAGAGCGCCTCGTGCCTTTCCTTCGCTGGGCTTAGCGGTTAGGCGTCGTCGCCGCGCGTTCCGAAAACGATGTCGTCCCACGAGGGCATTTCGCTACGACGCTTGCGGCGAGCGTGCGATTCGCTTGCTTCATCGCGCGCCTGGCTTGCGGGGTGCGCAGGTGACGGATCCCGAGCACCTTCGTCGAAGGAATCGAACAGTGAAACAGGAGCCGGGTAATCATGCGACGTGTCTTCGCTGCCCGTCGTTGCGGGAGTGCTCGGTGCAGTGTCGGCGCGCTGACCACGTTTGCGACGTAGCGCTTCAAGCAGGTCACTTGTTGCCTCGTTCCCGATCGGGCCTGTCGCGTTCAAGACGGGCGCAACGGGAGCCTCGTCGTCTGCCAAATCCTCGAGTTCCTCGTTGTCGAAGAACTCTGGCTTGGCAGGAGCTGTCTCAAGCGTTGGTGCAGCCTGGGCAGCAGCGTTATCGAGTGCACGAAGTCGAGGAATGAGCCCATCGTTTGCGGGGGCTTGGCGGGTCAAGCGAGCGGCTTCGTCGTTGAAGGGCGTCAATGTTGCTGCACGTGGATCGTATGCCCAGCGAGCATCACGTTCGACGCCCGCGAGAACGAAGGTGAGCTTGATGATCCACCCGTTGGCGTCTTTCCAGCTTGCCCAACGCTCACCTGAAACATCCGCTGCCGCGAGTTTCGCGCGGATGCTGTTGCCAAAGGTTTTCGACGGCTCAGCTTCTACCTGCCCGCTAAAGACGGGAAGCGCGAGTGCCTGGTTGAGCATGTGTTCACGTTCCGCCAGGACAGGTGCAGCAAAACGATCAACGAACTCGGGTTCAACGCCAAAGAGCGAAGCGACTTCTTCGGGGCTGAGGCCCTCGCGAACTTTCGCCTGCACCTCGCGGGGCCCGATGTGTGCTGCCTGAGCCGCGGCACTCGGCGACAGCTGGCGCACGGCAGCACGCACGGCATCGTCGACCGTGAGCATGAACTGCTCGCCGTTCTCGTTGGCCAACACAAGCGCGTTGTCTTCCGTACCGACAATCGTCACGTTCTGCATTGCGTTTTGCCCCTCTCGCGTGGGTTTCGCCTATGGTTTCACGGAGTTTCCTTCGAGCCGGGAATCTCTTGGGCGTGCCGCTTGTTTTGCTTTCTGTGCGCTTCGGCTTGCCAAACACAGCAAGTTGGGGCAAACTATGGCGGCTGACATCCGAAAAACCCATTGGGCAGTGCAGCCGACTTTTTCACTCACCCCGCTCGTCACCCGTCCTGGAGAATACGAAATGGCAACTGATTACGACGCCCCCCGCAAGAACGAGGACGAAAACAACGAGTCAATCGAGGCCCTCAAAGAACGCGGCCCCGACAAGTCGGTCGGCTCGAATGAGTCGGAAGACACCGACAACCCCAGTGGCTTCGAGCTGCCTGGTGCTGACCTCTCAGATCTGTCGCTCGATGTTGTTGTACTTCCGCCGCAGCAGGACGAATTCACCTGCATGAGCTGCTTCCTCGTGAAGCACCGTTCGCAGCTTGCTCCCGGTGACGGCGAGCAGATCTGCCTGGAGTGCGCAGCGTAATTTCTGCTAGCCCGCGGTGTTGAGCGCGGACGCCAGCCGATCAGGCGTCCGCGACGAGATCGTCCAGACCTTGACGGGGTCGGCCGGATCCGTCAAGGGCACTCGCACGATACCTTGTGCACCACCGCGAATGAGGTGCCACCCATTTCCGGGGAGCTTCGTCGTGCGTGATTCGTGTGCAGCCTCATCCGTGAGCGCGACTGCAGTGCCTAACCATTCGCGTGCGATGTGTGCTCGACCAGCGGTCAATGTTGTCTCGGTCACGGTGATGGTCGGTGATGCGAGCCACGCGAGTGCGAGAAAAGCGAGCGAGGTTGCCGCACCGGCAAGGAGCGACCACTCTGGGCGCCAGGGCAAGAACACGATCGCAACCATGGGGCCCAGAAGTGCGGCTGCGCCGAGAATGCCGAGCGAGGGTGTCAATCGCTCGCGATAGAGAACGGTTTGGGTGTTTGCGGTTTGCATTAGCCTCGTGGGGTGAGCGAAATCGTTGATGTCCCCATTGTTGCAGTGAACGTTCCCGCCTATGCCCACCCGGGTGATGCGGGTGCCGATTTGATTTCAACCGAGGCCGTGACACTCCCACCCGGTGGACGTGCGATTGTGGGCACGGGTGTTCGTGTTGCGCTTCCGGAGGGTTACGCACTCTTTGTCGCCCCGCGCAGCGGCCTTGCGGCGAAGCATGGCATCTCGGTTGTCAACGCGCCCGGAATCGTCGACGCGGGGTACCGCGGCGAGATCAAGGTCATCCTGCTCAACACCGACACCGAGAATGCCTATGACGTCGCTGTGGGGGATCGTATCGCGCAGCTTGTTATCGTTCCCGTCGTGCAAGCCAATTTCCTCCCCGTTGATGACCTCGAAGACAGTGCGCGCGGTCAGGGTGGATTCGGTTCGACCGGCTACGCTCAATAACCATGAGCAATAGCGCAGACGACATCGTCGAATCGCAAACACCATCGGCAGAGTTTTGGCCGAAAGAGGCACCGGCTGATCGTGCCGAGCACGGCCCTTTTGACGCCGCTGAAGCACAGGCTGTTCGTCCGTACATTGACCTCGGTGGGTTGAAGATCCTCCCGCGCGAGGGGCTCAACATGCGCCTCGAAGTTGAAGAAAACTCAGGGCGAGTTGTTGCCGTGAGCCTCGATTACGCAGGTTCGACGCTGCAGGTGCAACCGTTCGCTGCACCACGGGGGAGCGGCCTGTGGCACGAGACCCGCACGCAGATTCAGCAACAGGTTGCGTCACAGGGCAGCACCGCGACCGAGCAAGAGGGGTCACTGGGTATTGAGCTGCTTGCCGAAATGCCGGGCGTCGACGCAGACGGCCGACCGGCCAAGCGCATCGCCCGATTCGTCGGTGTTGATGGTCCTCGGTGGTTCCTTCGTGGCGTCATTGGTGGCCCCGCAGCATCGGATGCGTCGGCATCCGCCGAGATCGACGATCTGTTCCGTTCGATCGTGGTTGTGCGCGGCTCGAACCCCATGCCGCCGCGCGATCTCATTCCGCTTCAGGTCCCGGCCGCGCTCGGCACATGACCGAGGCAGAAGCGTCCGGCGAGCGCACACCCAAACCCGAAGTCGATTCGGCAGGGGAGGCAGATGCTGCGGTTGAACCGCAAATCGCTGATGTCCTCGGCAAGTTTGCGCAACGCACGGGGATCGCTACAGCGGGTGACGAAGACGCGACCGTGCAAGCGGCCGTGTGGCAAACGATTGGCGGATGGCGCGGGCTCATCGAATCGATCGCGCCAAGCCTCGTCTTTGTGCTTGTTTACGCGATCACGCGTGACGTTGTTTGGGCGGTCGGCATCAGTGTCGCGATCGCGGGCGTTGCCGTTCTTGTACGCGTCTTGCAGCGCTCGCCTATCGCCCCCGCACTCGGCGGTCTGTTGGCTGCGGCGGCTTCCGCAGCCCTCGCGGTATGGACGGGTCGAGGTGAAGACAACTTCCTTTTCGGCCTCATCACCAACGCTGTGTACGGCGTCGTCATTCTCATCGCGACCCTCGCCCGATGGTCACCGATCGGTCTTGCCGTCGGGTTCATGCACGGCGACGTGACGGGGTGGCGCAACGACAAGCGCCTGCGTACAGCATTCTTCTGGCTGGGGCTTTTGTGGGCCGGGCTCTTCTTCGCTCGCTTGGCGGTGCAACTCCCGTTGTACCTCGCGGGCAACATTGGCGGGCTGGGGCTTGCGAAATTGCTCATGGGAATCCCGTTGTTTGCTCCCGTCGTCGCCGTGACGTGGTTGGTTACTCGTGGCCTGTATGCCCAAGGCGGACCCGCCAAAGGGGCACAGTAACGCGTGGTAGATTTGTCTTGACGTCAAGATAGATTTTCCCCTTGGTTTCGCGCAAGAGTTAGGTAAACCTTGCTAGCCGAAAGCGCGTTCACGAGACGAAGATAAAGACGTCCTGCAGTCCGACACAGGCAAGAAGGAGACGTCGACGTGTCCACGGTAAATAGCTTTGGTGCCAAGAGCACCCTGACGGTCGGCAGCACCGACTACGAAATCTTCCGTATCGACACGGTCGAGGGCTACGACAAGCTCCCGTTCAGCCTCAAGGTGCTGCTCGAGAACCTGCTCCGTACGGAAGACGGCGCCAACGTCACGAAGGCACAGATCGAGGCGCTTGGTTCGTGGGACGCATCGGCTGAGCCCAACACCGAGATCCAATTCACGCCAGCTCGCGTCGTGATGCAAGACTTCACGGGTGTTCCCTGCATCGTTGACCTTGCCACGATGCGTGAGGCAGTGACCGACCTCGGCGGCGACCCGAGCAAGATCAACCCACTCTCGCCGGCCGAAATGGTCATCGACCACTCGGTCATCGCAGACCTTTTTGGCACGCCCAACGCACTCGAGCGCAATGTTGAAATCGAGTACGAGCGCAATGGTGAGCGTTACCAATTCCTCCGCTGGGGCCAGACGGCATTCGACGACTTCAAGGTTGTTCCCCCGGGAACCGGTATCGTCCACCAGGTCAACATCGAGCACCTCGCC
>CAYNTU010000045.1:0-14836 GCA_964400205.1 uncultured Microbacterium sp. | reverse complement strand
AGCGTTAAGGTTCGGCATTACCGATGCCGCTCTTCGGCACCGATGGTGTTCGTGGACTCGCAAATGGCGTGCTCACGGCCGATCTCGCACTCAACCTGGCCCAGGCAACAGCAGTTGTTCTGGGCCAGGGCCGTTCCGCTGAAGCTCGTCTTGCGGAAGGCAAACGACTCACGGCCGTGATCGGTCGTGACCCTCGCGTCTCAGGTGAATTTCTGTCGTCGGCTGTTGCCGCCGGTCTTGCCTCGAGTGGCGTTGACGTTCATGACGCTGGCGTTGTGCCCACACCAGCATTGGCCTTTCTCGTGGCAGATCGCGACGCCGACTTTGGCGTCATGATCTCGGCATCGCACAATCCGGCTCCCGATAACGGCATCAAGATTTTCGCGCGCGGCGGCGTGAAACTGCCCGACGTTGTTGAACAACGCATCGAGCAAGCGCTCGAAGGCGACATGCTGCGCCCCACGGGTGCGGGTGTTGGCCGCATCCGACGATTCTCGGATGCTGAAGACCGCTACGTTGTGCACCTCCTGCAGTCGCTGCCCAATCGCCTCGATGGCATCAAGGTTGTGCTTGACTGCGCGCACGGCGCTGCGGCGGGCGTTTCACCTGAGATTTTCCGCGACGCGGGCGCTGAGGTCATCGTTATTGGCGCTGACCCGGATGGGCTCAACATCAATGACGGTGTCGGCTCGACACACCTTGGCCCGCTCGCCGAGGCCGTTGTGCGCCTCGGCGCCGATGTCGGTATCGCGCACGATGGCGATGCCGATCGTTGCCTCGCGGTTGACGCGGATGGCAACATCGTTGACGGCGATCAGATCATGGCGATTCTCGCGATCGCGATGAAGGAACGTGGCCAGCTCAAGGACGACACGCTTGTGGCGACAGTCATGAGCAACCTGGGTTTGCACCGTGCCATGGCCGAACACGGCATCTCGGTCGAGCAAACCGCGGTAGGGGACCGCTATGTGCTTGAGCGCATGAATGAGGGCGGCTTCTCACTGGGTGGCGAGCAGAGTGGTCACGTCATCATGAGCGACTTCGCGACGACGGGTGACGGGTTGTTGACGGGCCTCCACATCGTTGCCGAGATGGCACGCCAGAACAAGACGCTTGCCCAACTTGCCGCGCAGATGACGGTTTACCCGCAGGTGCTCACGAACGTTCGTGGCGTTGATCGAAGCCGCGTCAACGACGAGGGTGTTGCCGCGGTGGTTGCCGAGCTTGAAACCGAACTCGGTGACTCCGGGCGTGTGCTTTTGCGCGCTTCTGGTACGGAGCCGCTTGTACGCGTCATGGTTGAGGCAGCGGATGCCGAGACGGCGCGTTCTGCAGCGGATCGTCTCGCGACAGTCGTGCGGGAACGTCTCGCCCTGTAGACGTTGGCTATCGGCGGGGCCGCTCAGATGAGCGGTGCGAGACTTGCGCCACCATCAATGCTCAAGAT
Organism: uncultured Microbacterium sp.; assembly: GCA_964400205.1. GTDB lineage: Bacteria > Actinomycetota > Actinomycetes > Actinomycetales > Microbacteriaceae > Microbacterium. The sequence continues at coordinate 13,389 of CAYNTU010000045.1, read as the reverse complement.
TTGGCCCGTGACCCACGCGGCGTCATCCGATAGCAGGAATGCCACGGGGCCCGCGACGTCTTCGGGCTCGCCCAGCCGTTTGAGCGGGTAAACACTCGCGGCGGCTGCTTCGTTCTCAGCGTAGAGTGCCTCGGCAAACTTCGTCTTGATGACAGCGGGCGCAACGGCGTTGACCCGCAGTTGTGGTGCGAGTTCGTACGCGAGCTGCTTCGTCAGGTTGATAACGGCACCCTTTGAAGCGCCGTAGTAGCCGATACCGGGGCTCGAACTCAGGCCAGCAACCGAGGCAATGTTGACGATGCTCTTGCTGAGCCCCGCCTCAACCGCACCGCGCGTCCACTGCAAGGAGGAGAGCACGTTGATCTCCATGATCTTGCGTGCGGCATCCGGATCAATGTCGAGAATGGGGCCGTAGACGGGGTTGATGCCCGTGTTGTTGACGAGGTGGTCGAGACGCTCAAACGTCTGTGTGATGTGCGCGTACACTTCGGCGCGGTGAGCAGCATCACCCGAATTGCCGGCGATACCCGTTGCCCGTGGCCCGAGTTCAGCAACAGCCGCGTCGAGCGCGTCTTGCTTGCGGCCCGTGATGACAACGGAGCCACCCTCTGCAACGATTCGCTGCGCGATGCCGAAACCGATACCTCGGCTCGCGCCCGTGATCAACGTGACTGTGTCTTGAAACCGCGCTGTTGTCATAGTCGAAACTGTAGCCGATGCGCCGGGCAGCGGTCTCTGCATCGCGAAGTACGATTGACGGGTGAGTTCAACGACCGACAGCGCACTTTCGCTCTATCGCGAGATTGATCGTGCTGAGTGGGCGCGGTTGGCAAAAGACATGGATCAGCCACTTACCGAGACCGAAGTCGTTGAGCTCCGCGGCATTGGTGACCGTCTCGACGTCAACGAGGTCAAAGAGGTCTACTTGCCGATCTCGAAGCTGCTCAACCTCTACGCAACGTCGAGCCGTCAACTCGGGACATCGACCTCTGATTTTCTTCACGAGGGCGATACCACGACCCCCTTCGTGATCGGCGTCAGTGGATCGGTTGCCGTTGGGAAATCGACCGTCGCCCGGTTGCTTCGCGAACTCATTAGCCGATGGCCAGGCACGCCGCGCGTTGAACTCGTGACGACCGACGGCTTCCTGTACCCCAACGCCGAGCTCGAGAAGCGCGGGCTCATGCAGCGCAAAGGGTTCCCCGAATCATACGATCGGCGCAAGCTCGTGCAGTTTGTCACGGATGTGAAAAGCGGCGTTCCCGAGGTCTCGGCACCCTTCTATTCCCACACGAAGTACGACATCGTGCCCGATGCTCGCGTCGTTGTGCGGCAACCCGACGTTTTGATCGTCGAGGGCCTCAACGTTTTGCAGCCACCACCGCATCCGAACGACGTCGCCGTGAGCGACCTTTTCGACTTCTCGATCTTCGTCGACGCCGACCCCGCGGCGATCGAAAGCTGGTACATCGAACGGTTCCTCGCGCTGCGCAAACGCGCATTTTCGAACCCAAACTCGTACTTCAACGTCTTCGCGAACCTTTCTGATGAAGAGGCGCAAGAAGCTGCAGAAGGATACTGGAACGAAATCAACCTCCCGAACCTGACCGAGAACGTCTTGCCAACAAAGCACCGCGCGACGCTCGTACTCGAAAAAGGCGCAGCGCACGAGGTTCGAACGGTCTTGTTGCGCAAGCTCTAGGCTCGGCGAACAGCGATATCGACAGGGTCTTCACAAACCTCCCACCGTAGGCTTGAACGCATGTGTGGAATCGTCGGATACGTTGGGCCGCGCTCGGCCGAAGAGGTACTCATCGGCGGGCTTGCCCGGCTGGAATACCGCGGCTATGACTCGGCTGGCATCGCGGTCATCGACGACGAGGGAACCCTCGCGTCGCGCAAGAAGGCTGGCAAACTCGCTGTCCTGCGCGATTCTCTTCAGGACGCACCACTGCCCGAGGGGCACACGGGTATCGGCCACACGCGCTGGGCAACCCACGGCGGCCCCACCGACGCAAACGCACACCCGCACCTGGGCGATGAGGGCAAGCTCGCGCTCATTCACAACGGCATCATCGAAAACTTCGCAGAGCTGCGCGACGAGCTCACGGCCGACGGCTTTGCTTTCGCGAGCGAGACCGACAGCGAGGTCGCTGCCGTGCTCGTCGGGCGCGAATACGCCGCGAACGGTGGTGACCTTGAGGCGGCCTTCCGCACGGTCGTCAATCGGCTTGATGGCGCGTTCACGCTGCTTGCGATCCACCAGGATTCGCCGGGCGTTGTTGTCGGTGCCCGCCGCAATTCGCCCCTCGTCGTCGGTCTCGGCGACGGCGAGAACTTCATGGGCAGCGATGTTGCTGCCTTCGTCGCCTACACGCACAAAGCACTCGCGATCGGGCAAGACCAGATGGTGGTCATCACGCGTGACAAAGTGACCGTCTCGAACTTTGACGGCACCGCTGCCGAGGGCGAACCGTTCGATGTTACTTGGGATGCTCAGGCCGCCGAAAAGGGTGGCTTCTCATCGTTCATGGCGAAAGAGGTTGCCGACCAACCTGAAGCTGTCGCGAACACGCTGCGCGGGCGCATCCGTGATGGTCAGGTGGTGATTCCCGAGCTCGATGGTGAGGACGAACTGCTCGAGGGGACGAACCGCATCATCATCATCGCGTGTGGCACGGCCGCCTACGCGGGCATGGTCGGTAAGTATGCGCTGGAACAGTGGGCTCGCGTGCCGGTTGACGTTGAGCTCGCGCACGAGTTCCGCTACCGCGAGCCTGTGCTCGATGAGCACACGCTCATCGTTTCGATCTCGCAGTCGGGCGAAACGATGGATACCCTCATGGCCGTCAAGTTCGCTCGTGAGCAGGGCGCCAAGACGCTCTCGATCTGCAATACGCAGGGCGCGACAATTCCCCGCGAATCGGATGCCGTTGTCTACACACACGCGGGCCCCGAAGTCGCTGTCGCCTCAACCAAGGCATTCGTCGCGCAGATCACGGCACTGGAACTGCTCGCTCTGCACATGGGGCGCGTGCGCGGCACGCACCCGGATGCCTCGGCCGAGACCGCAGAATTTGCGCAGATTCCCGACAAGATTCAGGTTGTGCTCGACACCGAAACCGAGCACGTGCGGCAGTTTGCGCATTGGATGGCTGATACGCGTGCAGTGCTGTTCCTCGGGCGTCACGTTGAGTATCCGATCGCGCTTGAGGGTGCGCTCAAGCTCAAGGAGCTTTCGTACATCCACGCTGAGGGCTTTGCTGCTGGCGAGCTCAAGCACGGGCCCATCGCACTTATTGAGCCGGGCCAGCCCGTCTTCGTGATCGTGCCCTCGCCACGGCATTCGGCGCTTCTGCACTCGAAAGTCGTCTCGAATATTCAAGAGATTCGCGCTCGCGGCGCTCGCGTCATTGCGATCGCCGAGGCAGGCGACGCTTCCGTGTTGCCCTATGCCGACGAGGTCATCCGTATTCCGCTGGCTGGCAACCTCTTCGAGCCGCTTCTCGCAGTCGTGCCGCTGCAGATTTTCGCTATGGCGCTCGCCGAGGCAAAGGGCCTCGACGTCGACCAGCCGCGCAACCTCGCCAAGTCGGTTACGGTCGAGTAAGGGGCCCTCGCGTGGCCCCAAAGCTAAGCTGATCTCATGATCATTGGGGTTGGGCTCGACATCGTCGATATCATGCGTTTCCGCGAGAAGCTTGATGAGACGCCAGCCCTGCACGACCGCCTGTTCCACGAGAACGAGCGCGACCTGCCCGTTCGTTCGCTCGCGGGGCGCTTCGCCGCAAAAGAAGCTCTCGCGAAGGCATTGGGCGACCCGCGCGGGCTCAAGTGGGTTGAACTCGAGGTGCAACAGAACGAGCTCGGCAACCCCACGCTCGTTGCACACGGGAGTTCAGCGGAAACGATCGCCGCCCGCGGCATCCGCTCGCTTCACCTCAGCATCAGCCATGATGCGGGTATTGCGGCGGCAACCGTCATCGCTGAGGGGGATGCTCCGTGAGCTCGCTCTTTCGTGAAGCGAGCATCGATTACAGCGCCATCACCGACAACGTTCGTGCGATCGGGCGCGTAACCGCGACGCCCGTTATCGCCGTCATGAAGGCGAATGGGTATGGGCACGGAGCCGTCGAGGTTGCTCGCGCCGCGCTCGCGGGCGGCGCGACCCGTATTGGGGTGGCTGACATCGCCGAGGCCCTCGAGCTGCGCAACGCAGGCATCACGGCGCCCATCATGGCGTGGCTGCATGCGCCGGGCCAGCGATTCGATGTGGCGGCGGCCGCACGCATTGAGCTTGGCATCAGCACCTTCGAGCAGCTCGAAGCCGCCGCTGCAACGCAAGAGCCGGATGTCGCTGTCCACCTCAAGATTGATACGGGGCTTTCGCGCAACGGCATCCCTCACAAAGAATGGGCGCGTGTGTTTGCCGAGGCGGCGCGGCTGGAGCGGATCGGGAAGATCCGAGTCGAGAGCCTCTTCTCGCATCTCTCGGGCACCTCGCGTGCGGAAGATTACGCACAACGAGCAGTCTTTGAAGAAGCCACCGCGATCGCGCACGATGCTGGCGTGCAGCCGTGTTTTCGCCACCTTGCGGCGACGCACGCGGCCCTTAACTACCCTGAGCTCCGGCTCGACGCCGTGCGCGTTGGAATCGGAATCTACGGGCTATCGCCGGCCGCCGATACGCCGGCAACGTCGTTTGGGTTGCGCCCCGCAATGACGCTTCGTGCGGGCATCGCGAATGTCAAACGCGTCGCAGCGGGCGAGGGGGTTTCATACGGTTTCGACTATCGTGCGCCGCGCGAGACGACGCTCGCACTCATTCCGCTCGGGTATGCGGACGGTGTACCGCGGCAGGCCTCCGGGGCTGGCCCCGTCGTCATCAACGGCAAACGCTACTCGGTTGCCGGACGCATCGCGATGGACCAGATCATCGTTGACGTTGGTGACGACACGGTTGCGCTCGGCGATGAGGCCGTGCTCTTCGGCGACCCCGCAGCGGGTGCGCCCTCGGCCGACGAGTGGGCGGATGCGGCAGGCACAATCAACTACGAGATCGTCACACGCATCGGCCACCGTGTGCCGCGCGTGTCACGGTGAGCGGCATGGGCGGCACTACCCCAACTCCTGGACACGCCGAGGCAGGTGCCGGCGCGGCGCATGAAGGTGCCCAGATTCAGGAGTTCGGGCAGGGTCAGGCGACGGAGTACCGGGTCGACACTGCCGACGGTATGCGCGAGTTGGGGCTCAAGCTCGGCGGCAAACTCGCCGCGGGCGACATCCTCGTCTTGACGGGCCCGCTCGGTGCGGGCAAGACAACGTTCACGCGCGGAATCGGTCAGGCGCTCGGAGTACGCGGGCCTGTGCAATCCCCGACGTTCGTCATTGCCCGGACGCATCCGTCTCTCGTTGATGGGCCGCCGCTTGTGCATGTTGATGCCTATCGCCTGGGGTCGGCCGCTGAACTCGACGATCTCGACATCGATTTTGCGAACAGCGTTGTCATCGTTGAATGGGGTCGCGGCATGGTCGAAGCGGTTGCCGATGCCTGGTGGGACGTTGAAATCGAGCGACCGGTTGCGGCTTCGGCCGACGACCAGGAACTCGACGGCGATGCCCCCCGACTCGTGCGCATTGCGCCACCACACAGCGACGCTCGGTAGCCTAAAGTACGTGATTCTGGCCGTCGATACCTCGCTCGGCACCTCGGTTGCCATTGTGCAGGGCGGCAAGGTGCTCGCTTCGCTCGCCGAGGCGAATCCGCTGGGGCACGCCGAAGTCATCGGCGATCTGTTGCAACAGGTGCTTGCGCAGGCGGGTGTCACGCCGGTCGAAATCACGACTGTCGTGACCGGTATGGGGCCAGGTCCTTTCACGGGTCTGCGCGTCGGCATCGCTACGGCCCGCGCTTTCGCGATCGGCGTTGGTGCCCAGGTCTACCCAGTGCCAAGCCATCTCGCGCTCGCCAACGAGCAACTTCGCAAGGGCGTCGCCCGTGAGTTCACGATTGTCACGGATGCGCGACGTCGCGAAGTTGCAGTCACCGGCTTCGCTGGTGTTGACGTTGACGGGGTGCCAAACGTGGCTCAACCCACGGCGCTGGCTCTGCGGGCGGATGTCTTTCCCTCTGACCCATCCGTTCACGTCACCCAAAATGCACAGAAATCGGCCCAATCGCTGCAATATGGCTTCCTTGAACCGCTGGTGGAGTGCGTTTCGCTCGATGCAGGGGATCTGGGGCTCGCTGCTGACCGTGCGATTGCAGCCGGGCGCACGCTGACGAGCGGCGAACCGCTCTACCTGCGCGCCCCAGATGTTGCGCCACCCAAGGCGGTCAAATCATGAGCGTGCGGCACGCGACACCGGCAGACCTCGACGTCATCATGCGCATCGAAAAGGCCTCGTTCCCGAGCGATGCGTGGAGTCGCGAGATGATGGCGGCCGAGCTCGAATCGATTTTCGCCGCGTATTACATTGCTGAACTCGACGGTGAAGTCGTGGGGTATGCGGGCCTGCGGCACCTCGATGGGCAAACGGATGCCGACGTGCAAACGATCGCCGTGACGGAAGGCGCTCGCGGCCACGGCCTTGGTCGTCAACTGCTGCGCACGCTCATGAGCGAGGCACAGGCGCGTCGTGCGCGAGAGATCTTCTTGGATGTGCGGGCCGATAACCCTGTTGCGCAGACCCTGTACGAATCCGAGGGCTTCGTTGAGATCGGCCGTCGGGCAAAGTACTACCAACCCGACGGCGTCGACGCGATTGTCATGCGCGCGCCCCTCGCGCGAGGCGAGAATCGGGCGGCCTCATGACCGGCCCGCTTGTGCTCGGAATTGAGACGAGTTGCGATGAGACCGGCATCGGTATCGTGCGCGGTCGCACACTGTTGAGCAATACGATCGCCTCGAGTATGGCCGAGCACGCGCGTTACGGGGGAGTCGTGCCGGAGGTCGCTGCCCGCGCGCATCTCGAAGCTCTGCAACCCGCGATCAATCAGGCACTAGCTGAAGCAGGAGTAACGGTCGACGAACTCGACGCGATCGCTGTCACGAGTGGCCCGGGGCTTGCCGGAGCGCTCATGATCGGGGTAGGAGCCGCGAAGGGGCTCGCCGTTGCAACGGGCAAGCCGCTCTACGCCGTCAATCACCTCGTGGGCCACATCGCCGCCGACAACCTCGATCAACCCGTCGAAGAAGAAACAATTGCGCTGCTCGTGAGTGGTGGGCACACCTCGCTCCTGCACGTGCGTGATCTGACGACCGATGTTGAACTCCTCGGCGAGACGCTCGATGACGCGGCGGGCGAAGCCTTCGATAAGGTCGCTCGCATTCTGGGGCTTCCATACCCGGGCGGGCCCGAAATCGACCGGGCTGCCGCGGAAGGCGACCCCAACGCCATCCGTTTCCCGCGCGGTCTCACGCGCGCCTCCGACATGGCGAAGCACCGCTATGACTTCTCGTTCTCGGGGCTCAAAACCGCCGTCGCCCGCTGGATTGAGCAGTGCGAGCTCGAAGGCAACACGGTTCCGGTTGCGGATGTTGCGGCGAGTTTCCGAGAAGCCGTCGTGGATGTGCTCGTCTCGAAAGCGCTCGCGGCGTGCGCTGATCTTGGTGTTCCGCGCTTACTGCTAGGCGGTGGCGTCATCGCAAACGCGCGTTTGCGGGAGGTCGCACTCGAGCGTGCCGAGGCCGCAGGGGTCACGGTTCGTATTCCCGCGCTGAGCCTGTGTACCGACAATGGCGCCATGATCGCGGCGCTCGCGGCAGAGCTCATCATGCAGGGTGAACCACCCTCGACTTTCGAGTTTGGGGCAGATTCGACGCTTCCGGTCACCGAAATCCAAGTTGCACGTGCGGATAATTGACGTATGACAACCCGGCGGGAAGCACGGCTTGCGCGCACAGCGCAGGCTGAACCCCTGCCCGTACGGACGCCAGTGCTCGAGCCTGTGACGTCAGAGATCCTCACGAGCACGGGGCCCTTGCCTGGCCAGCCGGGTGTCGTTCTACCCGCACCATCCGCGCCCATTGAGCTGCCGCCTGAACTGCTTGAGGATTCGGGTCCAGCGGCGATCTACGTTGAACCCGAGGTGCAGCTTGCGCCGATCGCGGGGTTTACCTTTGTCGCCTCGTTCTTGGCAATGGTGCTCTCGTGCTTTGTCGCGTGGGCACTTCCGCTTGCGCTCATCGTGCTCATCATGGCGATTCTTGCCGTGCGCCGCTCCACCGAGAACCGCGTGTTTGCGTGGTGGGCACTCGTCATGGCAAGCATCGCGACGATCTACAGCACGGTCTGGCTCGTCTGGGTACTTTTGCGCTAGGCACACGACTCCTCCCCGGCGCGAGTAGCGCCCCAATCTCAACGGATGTGGCGGGGCAGGCGTCAGATTCTCTCGGCCAGTAGCGCTATCCGCTGAGTTTGGGACCCCGAACCGAGGCGAGTCAGGAACAGTGTTGCCGAGTTCGGCCCCGCGAGTTTGAGCTTCTTACGGAATGCCGCGGGGTCGATATCAACGCCGCGCTTCTTGATCTCGAGCGTGCCAATGCCGCGTGTTTTGAGCTCACGGGCAAGCGCCTTGGGGTCGGCGGGAAGGGTCTCGAGTACCCGGAATACCTGCGCAAACGGTGTTGGCACATGCGTATCCGAGGTGAGGTATGCGATGTGCGGGTCGAGCATGCTTGCGCCGAGTTCGCGTGCAAGCTGCCCGATGAGTCGTGCCCGAATGACTGCGCCGTCGGGCTCGTAGAGGAACTCGCCGAGGGGTGCCACGTCAACGTCGTCGGCATCGCCCGCCGCCGTGAGCTCGTCGTGCCGATCACCCGAGATCACAAGCGCGGCCCGGCGAACACCAGCCCGTGCGAGCGCACCCGTATAGACGACGAGTTCGACAACGCTACCGTCAATGCTGATCCATTGTGTCTCAGCATCCGCGGGCACGTCGTCGCGGTCGTGCGCGGGGCCAAGTTTGACGCCTGTCGGTTTCTCGGACGCGACGTACCACACCCAGTCGAGCGGGGGCGAGTAATCGGATGCCGCGACGCGCCTCGTCTCGCGTGTACCGGCCGTGCGCCTGGCCGGGTCGAGCCACACGGCATCGACGTTCGCGAGGTCGACGGACTGTGCGTCGCCACATTCGACGCGAGCATGTGGCCACGGAGCGAGGTTGTGCGCGGTGAGCTCGGCAGTTTCACGGTCGGCTTCGACCGCGAGGACCTCGAGTCCTGCCCGAGCGAACGCGAGAGCATCACCGCCGATGCCGCACCCGAGGTCGGCGACAGAACGCATTCCCGACGTGACGAGACGCGAGGCGTGGTAGTCGGCAACGCGCTGCCGTGTCGATTGCTCAAGCCCAGCCTGTGTGAAGAGCATGCGGGCGGCATCCGCCCCAAACTTTCCTTTCGCGCGTTCGCGCAGCCGAGCCTGCTCGACAACAAACCGCACGGTTTCAGCGTCAATCCCCGACTTGCGCAGTCGCTCAACTTCAGCCGTCGGCCGCCCCCCGTCAACCCCTTCGATCAGCGTGAGCATTGCTTCGTCGAACACCTTCTCACCCTAAGGCTTCCTCGACCCAAGAGAGCGTTGGAATCCGGGGCTGGGCATGGCGGGATGCCCGCCGATTTGGGGGATTCGGGGCCCCAAATCGCTGCGGGCGCCCGCCATGCCCAGCCCCGGATCCCAACGCGGCTCAAGAAATCAGAGAGGAAGTCGCCCTCTTAGCACTCACCTTGCAAGAGTGCTAATTCACCGCGTAAACTATTTGACGTGCTCATCGCGAGCACACCGAAGTTTCGTGCCGAAGAAAGAAGAGGTAGCCCGTGTCGGTTTCCATCAAGCCGCTCGAAGACCGCATCGTCATCCAGCAGGTCGAGGCCGAGCAGACCACCGCGAGTGGTCTGGTCATTCCTGACACTGCAAAAGAAAAGCCTCAGGAGGGCGAAGTTGTCGCCGTTGGTCCGGGTCGTTTCGATGACAACGGCAACCGCGTTCCGCTTGACGTGAAGGTCGGCGACCGCGTGCTGTACAGCAAGTACGGTGGCACCGAGATCAAGTTCGGTGTTGACGAGTACCTGGTGCTCTCGGCTCGCGACGTTCTCGCGATCGTCGAGCGCTAAAACACGTTCCCAGAAGGGGGTCGGATGCCGCGGCATCCGACCCCCTTCTGCATGCGCCGCGCGCGTGCTGCACGACCATAGACTTGTGCGGTGGAGAAACCCTTAGACGAACAGCGCGATCTTGGCTTGGCATACGCCAGTGGTGCGTATTTCCTTTGGGGTTTGTTCCCGCTGTATTTCGTTCTGCTTTCAGCCGCGACGCCGTGGGAAATTGTGGCCGCTCGAATGGTCACAGCACTGGCGTTTTGTGCTTTGCTCGTGACAATTACTCGGCAGTGGTCGAGTATCAAAGCGCTGCTGCGAAACCCGAAAACGCGTTGGTCTTCCCTCGCCGGTGGGTTCTTTATCGCCCTGAACTGGACGCTGTATATCGTCGCTGTGACAACGGGGCACGTGCTCGAGGCGAGTCTTGGGTACTTCATGAACCCCCTCATGGTCGTCATTATCGGCCTCGTTGTCTTGCGGGAGCGGTTGCGCGTGTGGCAGCTCATCGCGGTGCTCTTTGCGACGGCGGCCGTGCTCGTCATCGCGATCGGGTACGGCTCGGTGCCGTGGCTTTCGCTCGCTATGGCCGGCACCTGGGCGGTGTACGCCTTCATCAAGAAGAAGACGGGCGAAGAGATTCCGCCGTTGCAGGGCTTGACGCTCGAGACGCTCTGGCTATTCCCCGTTGGAGTTGGGCTCCTCATTTGGGTTGGCATGTCGGGGCAGCTCACGTGGTTCGAACTCGGCCCCCTGCACGCAGCACTGATGACGCTGAGCGGCCTCGTGACTGTCATCCCTCTCGTCATGTACGCCGCTGGGGCACGCAGACTCGATATGGTCACAACCGGGATGCTGCAGTTCATCGCACCCATCATGATCTTCCTCATTGGGGCTTTTGTTCAGCATGAACCCATGCCGCTCAGTCGGTGGATTGGGTTCGGATTTATTTGGCTCGCCGTTGTGGCGTTCATCATCGACCTGATACTGTCTGCCAAACGAAACCGATCGTTATCACCTCGTAATCGGATTGTTCCCTCGCAGTAATGCAGCGGCTCCAATTTTGGTGATTCGACCGGTACGGTTATGACACCGGTCCGACCCGCGTGCACCGGTCAACCTGAGTATAAGGAGCACTATGAGCACCCTCAGCACCTCGCGGAAGCGCAAGGTTGCGGCATCCGTCGCAGCTATTGGCGCCGCCGCACTCGTTCTCGCTGGCTGTTCGTCACCCGGTGGCGGAGAGTCGCCTGACGCTGGCTCGAGCGAAGCGCCTGCGGCTTCGTCGGCTGACTTCCCGATCGACTGTGACGCAGCGAGCCCCGCTTCGTACACGCCGGAGTACATCGAGACTTCAGGCCCGTCGAGCGAGCCGCTGACGTACAAGATCGGTACGGCACTGCCCGTCACCGGTAGCCTCGCGTTCCTTGGCCCGCCCGAGATCGCAGCGAGCGACTTCGCAGCAAAGGTCATCAACGACGCCAACAAGGGCATCACAATCGAGATGGTCCAGGGTAACTCGGGTGACACGACCGACAAGGCGTACGAGACTGAAGTTGCGCGCGTGCTCAACGAAGGTGCAACAGCAATCGTCGGCGCCGCTTCGAGCGGTGTCTCGCTGCAGTTCATCGACCAGGTCATCGCTGCAAACGCAGTGCAGATCTCGCCGGCAAACACCTCGGCAACCTTCACGGGTTACGAAGACAACGGTCTCTACTGGCGTACCGCTCCGTCGGATGTTCTGCAGGGCGAGATCCTCGGCAACCTCCTCGCCAACGACGGCGCTGAGACGGTCGGCATGATCGTGATCAACGACGCCTACGGCACGGGTCTTGCCTGCTTCACCAAGACGGCACTTGAGGCCGCCGGCGGCCAGGTCGTTTCGGCACAGCTCTTCAACGACGGTGACGCAAACTTCACCTCGCAGATCGACGCAGTGCTCGCAGCTGACCCGGACGCAATCGCCCTCATCACCTTCGACCAGGCAAAGGTTATCGTTCCGGAGCTCACCGAGAAGGGCTTCGACAAGACGAAGCTGTACTTCGTTGACGGCAACCTGGCAAACTACTCGGCAGACCTTCCTGAAGGTGCGCTGACGGGTGCAAAGGGTACTTACCCGGCTGTTGACCCGGCATCGATCGAGAAGTTCCGCCAGGATCTGCAGGCTTTCGAGACCGGTCGCGGCAAGCCCGAACTGACCGAGTTCACGTACGGCCCTGAGTCGTATGACGCCGTTATCCTCCTTGCTCTGGCTGCACTGCAGGCAGGTGCGACGGATGGCCCGTCGGTTGCTGCAAACCTGCAGTCGGTTTCGGGTGGCGAAGGCGGCGAGAAGTGCTTCGACTTCGCAGCGTGTGCAGACCTGATCCTTGCTGGCAAGCAGGCTGACTACGACGGCGTCTCGGGCCCGATCACGTTCAACGAGGTCGGCGACCCGACCGAGGCAACGATCGGTATCTTCGAGTACGAAGACGACAACAACTACGTGTTCAAGGAGATCGGCTAATCATTAGCTGACCACCTCCACGTTCGAAAGGCCCCGGGTTCGCCCGGGGCCTTTTCGTATACAAGTCCAGGTGCGGCTATCTATGACGCAACGCCCTGTTGACCGGTAGTTAGCCGCACCCGAACTTCAGTAAGCACATACAAGTGCGGCTATCTACTGTGAGCACTGGGTCTCGATGGTAGATAGCCGCACCTGGGGTTACTCCCACTCGATGGTTCCGGGGGGCTTCGACGTTACGTCGAGCACGACGCGGTTGACATCTTTCACTTCGTTCGTGATGCGGTTTGAGATGCGCGCGAGCGTCTCGTAGGGCAGGCGCGTCCAGTCGGCCGTCATGGCGTCTTCAGATGAGACGGGGCGCAGCACAACGGGGTGGCCATACGTACGGCCATCGCCCTGAACACCGACCGAGCGCACATCCGCGAGCAGCACAACGGGGCACTGCCAAATCTCCTTGTCGAGACCGGCTTTGGTGAGTTCTTCGCGCGCGATCGCATCCGCTTCACGCAGCAGGTCGAGGCGCTCTTTCGTGACTTCACCAATAATGCGGATGCCCAAACCAGGCCCGGGGAACGGCTGGCGGCCGACGATCGCCTCGGGAATCCCAAGCTCGCGACCGATCGCGCGAACCTCGTCTTTGAAGAGTGTGCGCAGTGGCTCAACAAGTTCGAAGTCGAGGTCATCGGGCAGGCCGCCGACGTTGTGGTGGCTCTTGATGTTGGCGGTGCCGGTGCCGCCGCCCGACTCGACGACGTCGGGGTAGAGCGTGCCCTGCACGAGGAAGCG
>CAYNTU010000044.1:0-14847 GCA_964400205.1 uncultured Microbacterium sp. | reverse complement strand
TCGAGCGAGACCTTGCCGTCGAGGGCGATGATGTCGCCCTCCTTCGTCTGCACGAGTGGGTTGACCTCAACGAGCGTTGCGTCTTCGCCCTTGTAAACGTTGTAGAGCTTGACGATAACGTCGGCAACGCGAGCCTCAACGTCGGGTGCGAAACCTGCCGCGCGCACGATTTCGAGCGCCTTTTCTTCGTTGATGCCGTCGAGGGGGTTGACCTCGATACGCGCAAGGGCCTCGGGCTTCTCAACCGCGAGCTGCTCGATCTCCATGCCACCCTCAACGCTCGTGAGCGAAAGGTACGAACGGTTTGCACGGTCGAGCAGCACCGAGAAGTAGAACTCTTTGTCGATGTTCGCGCCACCGGCGACCATGACCTTCTTGACCACGTGGCCCTTGATGTCGAGGCCGAGGATCGACTGTGCTGCCTCGTATGCCTCTTCAGGGCTCTTCGCGACCTTGACACCGCCGGCCTTGCCACGACCACCGGTCTTGACCTGAGCCTTGACGACGACAACGCCCCCGAGCTTTTCGGCTGCTGCTTTCACCTCCTCGGGGGTGGTGCAGACGATGCCGGGAAGCACCGGCACTCCGTACGATTCGAAAAGGTCACGTGCCTGGTACTCGTAAAGATCCACTGAGGGGTTTCCTTCACTTCATTGCGATGTATTGGCGCAGGTCAGATTCTGCGCATCCAGTGTTCTAGCCTACTCCCTTGCGCATGCGCCAAAGCAGAGCACTGCGCCACCTGCACCCCCGGAAGTGGGTGCAGCCTGCTCAATCCGCACCTCGCGGGGCACGAGCGAGCACTATTCGGCTTCGACGCCCGCTTTTTCGAAGGCGGCCACGAGCAGATCACGAGGGATGATCATGGATGGGCCGGCCGGGTCAATGAGCACACCATCGGTGTGGTCGGCGACCTCGAGAACCTTGCGGAGTTTGGCCGGCGTCAGTTGCCCGGGCTGCTCGCCGCGACCCATAGCGGCGACCTCGATGGGGTGCGAGAAGAGTTGCACGTAGCGCTTGCCCGTTGACATGTTGGCCTCGGCGATGCCGCTGCCACCGTCGACCTGGCCCACAGCAACCCAGATGGGTGTTTGGGTCAGGGCGAGCGCCACCTGGGCAACCCCCTCGGGCGAACGTGGCTGCGTCAGCAGTGTCTTGACCCGGAACTCTGGGTCGCCCTCAGCGAGCGCGCGAGCGATGAGTTCTTTGGGGAAAACTGCTCGGTGCGGGGTCGAGTCGTTGTCAACGACGACACCCGAGTACTCACCGTTAACAACTTGCTTGAGCACGAGTGAGGCGGGCTGGGCCATGCCCGCCGCATTCTGCGGATCCGGCAAGAGCTTGATCGAGTCGAAGAGCGCCTTCGCCGAACTAAAGACCAGCAGGTAGCTCTCACCCGCCTCGTTACGGGCAACCCCAACGGGCACGGGCTGACCGGCCTTGATGGCGTCTTGCGAATTTGCCGGAACGCGAACGTAGAGCGGCCCCTGCAGCATGTTGCGCAGCACCCCAACGAGGTGCACACCACTGGCCTCTTCATGCACACGCGCGAGCGTCTCGCGCAGCAAGACGTTGTCGGTGTACCCTTCGATTGTCTGCGTGTTCTCGGGCGGATTCGCGGGCGAACGCGGCAACTCAAGCTCGACAGGTGCCGGTTCGGCCGGTGCTGCCGACTGCGACGGCGCGGGGGTCTGGTTCAGTACGCCGGCCGGCGACCCGAGACCTTGAAACGAACCCACACTAATGTTGACGTTTGGGGCGGGAGCCGCTTCGGGTGCGTCGGTCGCATCCGCCTCGACGGCAGCATCCGCCTGCTCAACACCCTCTTCGACGGCGTCAACGGCGTCGCTCGAAGGTTCGTTTGATTTCTTACCGCGTGAGAAAAGTGCCACGCGCCCAGCCTAGACGGGCAAGAGCGAGCCCGGCCCGTCGAAGCCCAGACCGTTACAGTTTCTCAATCGGTGCGACTTTGATGAGCAGCTTCTTCTGCCCCGCGGAATCAAACCGCACGTGCGCAATGCGCTTGGGCCCGATGCCCGAAATGTGCTCGACTCTTCCCTCGCCAAAATCGTCATGGCGGATACGGTCACCCACAGCGAGTTCCAGATCACCGTTGTCGCGCATCTTGCCCGTCACGGCGTTGGGAAACTTGTCGAGCGAAACACCGAGCGGCTTGAGCGGCCCCGCGGAACGCGAACGCCCAGCACTGTCACTCCGGCCACCACCAACCGGCTGGAAGCCGCGGTTACCGTAGCCACCGCCGTTGAAGCCGCGCGTGACGCTCCGACCGAGCATGTCTTGCGGCGACTGCCGCCAGTCAATGAGCTCACGCGGGATCTCTTCGAGGAACCGGCTCGGGATCGAGGGGCTAATTTCGCCGAACTGTGCACGCGTCATCGCGAGCGTCAAGTACAGCCGTTTGCGCGCTCGCGTGACGCCCACGTAGAAGAGGCGCCGCTCTTCCTGCGGGCCACCGGGCTCCCCCGCCGAAATACGGTGCGGAATAAGGTCTTCTTCAACACCCGTGAGAAACACGGTGTCAAACTCGAGCCCCTTCGCCGTGTGCATCGTCATGAGTGAGACAACGCCCGATTCATCATCGATCTCATCGGAGTCGGCCACGAGGGCAACATCCGATAAAAAGTCAACGAGCGTGCCATCGGGGTTGTGGCGAGCAAAATCGCGAGCCACGGCCACGAACTCATCGAGGTTCTCGAGTCGGGCCTCGTCTTGCGGGTCTTGGCTGCGGCGCAGCATGTCGAAGTAGCCGCTCTTTTCCAAGAGCAGCTTGAGACCGTCGGGCACAACCGTTGCTGGCGGCACCGTGCCATCGTCTGGCAAAAAGAGCGCGGATGCTTCGCGCAAGAGCGCATCAAGCTGCGCGATCGCCTGCTGAATCTTGGGCCCTACGCCGAGCTCGGTGCTGTGCGCGAGCGCGTCCCGGAACGAGATGCCGTTATTCGCCGCGAACTTGGCAATGTTTGATTCCGTCACGTCGCCGATACCGCGCCGTGGCCGATTGAGGATGCGTCGAATCGCCATGTCGTCGGCAGGGTTGGCAACCGCGATGAGATACGCGAGGGCATCTTTGATCTCGGCACGCTCGTAGAACTTTGTGCCGCCGATGATCTTGTACGGCAGCGCCGACCGGATGAAGATTTCTTCCAGGGCACGCGACTGCGAGTTGGTTCGATAGAAGACGGCAACTTCGCGGTACGGCACCCCGAGGGCGTGCAGTTTCTCGATCTCATCGGCGACGAACTGCGCCTCGTCGTGCTGCGAGTAGCCCGTGTAACCCACGATCATCTCGCCCGCACCGACGTCGGTCCAGAGCTTTTTCTCTTGCCGATCAAAGTTATTGCTGATGACGGCGTTCGCAGCCGAGAGAATGTTCTGCGTCGAGCGATAGTTCTGCTCGAGCAAGACAACCTTGGCACCGGCAAAATCGCGCTCGAACTCGCTGATATTGCGGATGTCGGCACCACGGAAGGCATAGATCGACTGATCACTGTCACCCACGACCGTCAAAGACGCGCCCTCCTCGGGTACCAACATGCCAAGCGACTCAGAAGGGCGCGTCAACTCGCGAATGAAGGCGTACTGCGCGTGGTTGGTGTCTTGGTACTCATCAACGAGGATGTGACGGAACCGTTCGCGATACTTGTCAGCGATGTGTGGGAATGCCCGGAAGAGGAAGACTGTCTGCGAAATGAGGTCGTCGAAGTCGAAGGCGTTGGCCTTGCGCAGCTGCCGCTCGTAGTCGGCAAACACCTCGATGAAGACCCGCTCGGAAGGATCCGCATTGTTTGCGTTCCGCGCGTAACCGGAGGCATCGAGCAGCTCATTCTTCGCCTTCGAAATGCGGCCCTGCACCTGCGCAGGGGTGAGGCCATAGCCATCCGCCCCATGCTCTTTCACGAGGCGTTTGACAAGGGCACGCGAATCGCCCGAATCGTAAATCGTGAAGGTCTTGGGGAACCCGAAGTGTTCGGCTTCATTGCGCAGAATGCGCACGCACGCGGCGTGGAACGTTGAAATCCACATGCCCCGAGAGGCATCACCGACAAGTTGGTGCACACGCTCGCGCATCTCGTTCGCGGCCTTATTCGTAAAGGTAATCGCGAGGATCTGACTGGGCCACGCCTCACCCGAGCGCAGCAGCGAAGCGACGCGGTGTGTCAGCACACGCGTCTTCCCACTCCCCGCGCCCGCAACAATCAACAAGGCGGGCCCACGGTAGGTCACGGCCTCGCGTTGAGGCCCGTTGAGCCCGTCAAGAAGCGGATCGGGGCCTTGCGCACCCTCGCCTGGAACGCCGTGAATGATGAGGTCTGCCATGTCATCTTCCAGCCTACGCGGCATGACTGACACGCCTCCGCCAGCCCTCAGCGAACAATGCCCTCAGCGAACAATGCCGCACGACTCGACCCGGCGCGAGAGACTTGTTCCATGCGCACTGTGCTGAACATCATCTGGGTCATCTTCGCCGGGTTCTGGCTGTGGGTGGGTTACCTCATCGCGGGCGTCGTCATGTGCATCACGATCGTTGGTATTCCATGGGGTCTTGCCTCATTCCGCATCGCCCGCTTTGCGATCTGGCCGTTCGGGCGAACGATCGTAGCCAAGCCCACCTCGGGAACTTTCAGCTTCCTCGGCAACATCATCTGGCTCATCTTTGCGGGCTGGTGGCTCGCACTCGGTCACCTGATGTCGGGTATCGCCCTGTGCTTCACGATCATCGGCATCCCCATGGCGATCGCCGACTTCAAGATGATCCCCATCTCGCTTGCGCCCCTTGGTAAAGACATCGTGTCGACCCGCAAGAGCCCCTTTGACGCGACGCTCGCCTCGGCTTAGTCGCCTGCGAGTAGCGCGACGAGCAGATCAGGCTGGTCGGCAAATGCCCCATCGATACCCGCATCAAGAATGAGTTGCCACTCATCCCGATAGTTGCCCCACGCAGCAGGCTCGCCATTGGTCTTGAAGCGATCGTCAAGAAACTCGTTCTCGGGTCGAAGCGTCCACGTGTACACGGCAAGACCGCGCTCGTGCGCATCAGGAATGAAGCTCGCGTCATCGAGAATCCGTGACTTATCGACGCTGATAGCGGCAAAACCCAAGCGTTGCACTTCGTCGAGCCCCTCGGGCATCACGAACCAGTTGTAGGTTGGCGCAGCCTGCCCCTGCGCAGCGAAGAGATCCGGTGGCCAAAAGCGGTCGGCAATGAGCAGAACATACTCGCCCTTGACCCCGCGTTCGCGCAGCTCACCGTGCACACCGACCTCGAAGCACTCGACCGTGAGCGGCTTCGAACCGTCGGCCCAGCCGTTCTCCTGCAGGAGTTGAGCGATGGGTTCCGCGAGCGGCAGCCCAATCGAGGCGAAGTACGTCGGATGCTTGACCTCGAGCACGAGCGTGATAGGCCGCCCCGCGGCATCCGCCAATTTGTCGATGAGCTCAAGCAGATCGACGAGTCGCAGGATGGGCTCTTGGTCGTCGTAGGCGGCACTCTCGGGGCGCAACTCGGGGAGCCGCTCACGGCACGTCAGCTGGGAAAGCTCATCCCAGGTGAAATCTTCCGTGAACCACCCCGTGTAGATGACGCCGTCGACCATCTTCGTTGTCTTGCGGTCGGCGAACTCAGGAAAGTCAGCTACGTTGGTCGTGCCCGAGATCTCGTTTTCGTGCCGAACAACGAGCACGCCGTCTTTCGTGATGACAACGTCGGGCTCGAGCGCATCCGCCCCCATTTCGACCGCGAGCGTGTACGCCGAGCGGGTATGTTCCGGGCGATAGCCAGAGGCTCCACGATGGCCGATAACGAGCGGTTTTTTCGCGCTTTTCTGCGTCACGCCCTCAGCGTAATTCATAGAGATAAACACGGGATAACACGTAGGCTGGAGTCAGCGCTCCAAACTGGGAGCACTGACTTTTGGAGAAAGACCATGGCAAAGTTGAGCAACCCAGCGTTCAATAACCCGGCCTTCCAACCCCCGCAGGCACAAAACGCATCGTCGGCTCAGTCGAGCTCCCCCTCGATGACGCCGCCTCCCGCAGGCAATGTGCAGAACTTCGCAGGTCAGGCAAGTGCCGCGCAGGCAGCAGAGATGGCAGCGTTGCAGTCTCAGCTTGAGGGCGCATTCGCAGCCGCTCCCGCCGGCGCACACCAGACGAACCGCATGACGGTTGAAGACTCGATCCACAAGACCCTCGCGCTGTTCGGCATCATGCTCGTCACGGCCGTGGTCGGCTGGATCTGGACCCTCGGCGCGATCAGCCCGACGGCAATCACACAGGCGCCCTCGATGGCGCCGTGGTTGCTCGGTATGGTCGGCACGCTCGGCCTCGGCCTCGTGATCGCCTTCACCTCGCGCAAGAAGGTGCGCCCCGCGCTCATCTTTGCGTACGCGGTTCTTGAGGGTCTCTTCGTCGGTGGTATCTCGGCGTACTTCGAGGTGCTGTGGCCCGGCGTCGTCATGCAGGCAACGCTCGGTACCGTCATCGTCGTGGGTGTCACGCTCGTCGGCTTCATGAGCGGCAAACTGCGCACCTCGCCCAAGATGACGAAGATCTTCACGATCGCCGCTGTCAGCTACCTCGTCTTCGGCCTCATCAACCTCGTGCTCGTTTGGACGGGCGTGCTGCCGCAGTTCGGTGTCTACAGCGTGAAGATCATGGGTATTCCGCTCGGCCTCGTGATCGGTGCCATCGCAATCCTCATGGCGTGCTTCTCGCTCGTCATGGATTTCGAGCTCATCAAGAACGGTTCCGAGAACGGCGCACCGCGTGAGTACGGCTGGCTTGCCGCACACGGCATCCTCGTCTCGGTTGTCTGGATCTACGTCGAGCTGCTGCGCCTCCTGGCGATCCTGCAGAGCAACGACTAAACCTCACACGAAGAAGGGGGGAGGATGCTCAAAGCATCCGCCCCCTTCTTGCTGCGGTCGCGTGTGTCGCCCAAACTCAGCAACGGGGCACTTTGTGCGACCAAACCCGACGCTGAGCCCCAACTTTTGCTGAGTTTGCGTGAGTTGCGTCGCGAGACCTGTGCAGTAGCCGCACCGGCGCGGGCCGCCACGATGTAGGCGCGCACCTCCCGCTTCCCGCGGCTCATCACGCAGACTCAGCAAGTGCCGCGTACAAGCGCCAGACCAAGCGGGCAGACGCGCCCGTCTGCTGAGTTTGGGCGCGCGCCCAAGTTCACCCCTGGCTCAGCACCCTCGGCCGACGCAAGGGGTGCCGTCGCGGCCGGTACCCCGCGAGCACACCGATCAGCGCAGCGCGCACCGCCTCGCGCCGGTAAAAGATGTCTTCAGCCATAAAGCGGAGCGGGAAGTAGCCGAGTGCAGCAAGGAGCCGGTCACGTCGCCGGTCTTTTGCTTGCTGTTCTGGCGAGGAATGAAAGCCGCGACTATCGCACTCAATGGCCAGCCATCCGTCGACGATCAAGTCGACGCGCCCGATTTCATCAAAACGCACCTGCAGCTCGATCTCGCAACCAAGCTCTTCCAACAGCATCCGCATGATGGATTCTGAACCTGACTCGGCAAGGCGATTCACACGCAAACGCAATCGCCGCTTGCGGCGCGGCTGGTCCGCGAAAACTGACGAGAGATCGTCGGGGGCGATGATCCCGAGATGCAACGCACTATCAACGGATGCCACGATCGCGTGCGGATCCTCGAGACATGCAATCGCCTGCCGCACCGCTTCGATCGGCGGCACGATGGTATCTCTTGACCCGGCATCCGTACTTCGCCAATGGCGTACTGTCGTCGGTGCGTCGGGAGTGCGACTCGTGCCTGGCGTGACCTGCACGTGCAACACCACGTTCTCGAGCACAAACACGCCGAATGCTTGAAGCGCGCTGAGGCAGTCGAGCCGCCCGCCAAGGCTCGCGGCCTCGCGGCATCCGTCGGGGCAGTCGTAGCGCACATAGAGCCCGCGGCGAACACGGATCAACTGGCCAGCAGCAACAGCGAGGCGTATCGCGTGCTGCGTAAAGCCTTCGGCGTAAAGATCACGAGTGCGACGGGTTTGGAATCGAGATGACATTGAACGACGATCGCAAGCCGAGGCTGCCCGGGAGTTGTCGAATGAGGCGATTGTGGAGAACTCTCGCAAATCCGCTGTGTGCGCTTACAGAATCAGCGCCTGCGTGCACGGTCGCAGGCGAGACACGCCTTGGCAGAAAATCACCCAAAGTCAGCACGACTTGCCTCGTCATATGTCAGGCCAGCGTTCGTGAAGACGCGCTGCTGAGTTCGGGCGAAAGCGCAGGTCGGCCCCGAAACACCAGCAGACGGCACGAGACATTGCCGGGTGCGGATGCCTCAGCGGCACTGCCGCACGAACTCAGCAAAGCCTGGCCGGTTACGACGCTGGCGGCAGTTTGCGCCCCGAAGTTGCTGAGTACGGGCGGCGAAGCCGGGCAGAAGAGGGGGGGCGGATGCTCAAAGCATCCGCCCCCCTTCTTGTGTCTGGTGGCTACTGGCCGAGCGTACCGAGGTAGAGCCCGATGACCTTGGGGTCGTTGAGCAGCTCACGGCCCGTGCCCGTGTAGGCGTCCTTACCCTGGTCAAGCACGTACGCGCGGTCACTGATCTGTAGCGCGCGGCGAGCGTTCTGCTCGACCATGATGGTCGTCACGCCAGCCTTGTTGAGCTCCGAGACGCGCATGAAGGCCTCGTCTTGGCGCTGCGGCGAAAGACCAGCGGATGGTTCGTCGAGCAGCATGATCGACGGGTCCATCATGAGTGCGCGACCCATCGCGACCATCTGACGCTCACCACCGGAGAGGCCACCGGCGCGCTGGTTCAGGCGCTTCTTCAGATCCGGGAAGATCTCCGTCACGAACTCCGTGCGCTCATCGACGAGCTTCGGATTCTGGTAGGCGCCCATCTGCAGGTTCTCGGCGATCGAGAGCGAGGGGAAGACGTTGTTCGTCTGCGGAACAAAACCCACACCCTTCGCGACGAGCTTGTCAGCGGGCAAACCCGTGATGTCTTCGCCATTGAGCTTGACAGCACCGTCGCGAACCTTGACCTGCCCAAAGATGGCCTTGAGCATGGTCGACTTGCCGGCGCCGTTGGGGCCGATGATGCCGATGAGCTCACCCTTATTGGCGTAGAGGTTCGCGCCGTTGAGAATGTTCACACCGGGCAGGTACCCGGCGTGAACATCAACGAGCTCGACGACCGGCGTTTGCGTGTTCTCGCTCATTTGTCTTCCTCCGGGTTGTAGCGCCCGGTGACGACACCAAGGTCAACGTCTTGGTGTGCGCCAAGGTAAGCGTCAATAACGGCCTGGTCTTTCATGACCTCATCTGGTGGCCCCTCGGCGACGACCTTGCCCTCGGCCATGACGACGACCCAGTCAGCGATGTGGCGCACCATGTGCATGTCGTGCTCAACGAACACGACCGTCATGCCCTGGTCCTTCAGATCGAGGATGTGGTCGAGCAGCGACTGCGTGAGGGCGGGGTTGACGCCTGCCATGGGCTCATCGAGCATGACGAGTTGCGGGTCGCTCATGAGTGCGCGAGCCATTTCGAGGAGCTTGCGCTGGCCGCCCGAGAGCGAAGCCGCGAAGTCGGGCTCCTTCGCGTCGAGTTTGAAGCGCTTGAGCAGTTCACGGGCCTTCTCGGTGTTCTCTTTTTCTTGCCCCTTCCAGAGCGCCGGAATGAGCGAGGGGAAGAGTTTCTCACCGCGTTGGTGCGTTGCTCCCAGCAGCATGTTCTCGAGCACCGTGAGGAGTCCGAGCGACTTCGTCAGCTGGAAGGTGCGCACCTGACCCATCCGCGCCGTCTTGAAGGCGGGGATGCCCGAGAGCGCTTTGCCATCGAACGTCCACGAACCACCATTGGGCTTGTCGAAGCCCGTCAGGAGGTTGAAGAGCGTCGTCTTCCCGGCACCGTTGGGGCCGATGAGGGCTGTGATGGCGTTGCGCGGAATCTCAAGGTGATCGACATCCACGGCTCGAAGACCACCAAACTCGCGGTGCACTCCGTCAACCGTGATGATGGGATCTTTCTTGGGAATACCGGGGTAGATTTTGCCGTCGGCCGGCAGGATCGCGAGATCCTTCGTCTTCTCGCGCATGACGGGAGCGGTCGGCTGCGGAGCCTCAGCTTCTGCGGCTTCAACGGCAGCCTCAAAGGCTGCGTCGTCTTGTGCCGCCGATGCCAGAATTTCCGACTCCTCCGGGGTTTCTGGGGTTTCAGGCTTACTTGACAAAGGTCAGCTCCTTCTTGTTTCCCATGATTCCCTGCGGGCGGAAGATCACGATGAGCATGAGCGCGATACCGATGAGCACGAGCACGAGTTGTTGTGCTTGCTCGCCCGACATGAACGGCAACCAGCCGGCCTTGACCATGGCGGGCAAGAGGTTGCCCAGGAAGGTCCGCACGACCCAGAACAGCACTGCTCCGAGCACGGGGCCGAAAATCGTCGCGGCACCACCGAGCAGAAGCGCCGTCCAAACGAAGAACGTCTGCGCTGTCACGTACACGTTGGGCGTCACGTTCGTTCCGAGAGCCGAGATAACACCACCCGCGGCGATGATGACACCACCGATGATGAGCGCCTGCATCTTGTACGAGAAGACGTTCTTGCCAAGCGAGCGCACGGCATCCTCATCTTCACGAATACCGCGGATGACGCGACCCCACGGGCTACTCATGAGCAACCACACGACGAGCACAGCCACGATGATCGTGATGACACCAATGATGATGACCCACCACACATTGGAGGTGTACGTCCACGGGCCGATACCGTAGGTGCCCTGCGGTAGGGGGTTCGACGCACGGAAGTTGCCGTGGAAGCCCGAGATACCGTCGGCGGAGCCCGTGTACTTACGGAACGCCGTCGTCAAGAACAGCAGTCGCACAACCTCGGCGGCAGCAATCGTCACGATTGCGAGGTAGTCACCGCGCAGTCGCAGCGTTGGGATACCGAGGATGAGGGCGAAAATGATTGCCCCGACGAGGCCGACGAGGGCTGCGAGCGGCCAGGAGAGGCCGAACGACATGCTCGAGATGGCGAAGCCGTACGCGCCGATGGCCATGAAGCCCGCGACACCGAAGTTGAGCAGACCGGCGAAACCGAAGTGCACCGCGAGTCCGATTGCGGCAAGCGCGAACCCGAGGGTCGTCGGTGCCAGGATCTGCGAGAGCGTGTTGCTGAGGATTTGCATGAAGTCCATGAGTCTTAACCAACCCTCTCTTTACGCCCCAGGATGCCCTGTGGTCGGAACAGCAGCACGACAATCAGCACGACGAGCGCACCGACGTACTTGAGGTCCGAGGGGATCCAGAGCGTGGAAACCTCAACCATGAAGCCCACGATGAGTGAGCCGACGAGAGCGCCCCAGGCACTTCCGAGGCCACCGAGGGTCACAGCGGCGAACATAAGCAAGAGCACCTGCGTACCCATATCCCAGCGCAGACCCGGGCGGAACCAGGCCCACAAGACACCCGAGAGACCGGCGAGAGCGCTTCCCAAGACCCAGACAATTCGGATGACGCGGTCAACGTTGATACCACTGGCTGCAGCGAGCGAGGGGTTGTCAGAGACCGCGCGGGTTGCCTTGCCGATGCGGGTGTTGAGCAGCCACCACGCGAGACCAATGATCGCGACGATCGAGATGCCCATGCTGAGCATGTCGGTGTAGGACAGTCGGATGGGGCCAAGGTTGACGGCCTGCGTCATCCGCCCCTCAAGTTGTACCGTGTCGCCACCGATGATCATCTGGTAGGCGTAGCGGACGGCGAGTGAAAGACCGATCGAGACGATCATGACTTGCACGATGCCGAGGCCCTTCTTTCGCAATGGCTGCCAGAGCCCCGCGTCCATCGCCCACCCGGCACCGGCCGAGAGTGCGACGGCCAAGACGATCGCGAGGATGATGGGCAGACCCGTTTGGCTCAGCAACAAGGCGGCGAGAGCACCGAAGGTCACCATCTCACCGTGCGCGAAGTTCGACAGGCCCGTTGTGCCGTAGACGAGCGAGAGACCGATCGCCGCGAGCGCGAGCATGAGACCGAAGTTCAAGCCGTTGACCGAGCGCGAGGCGAGCTGATCCCAGAAGCTCGTAACGCTGCGTTCCGCGGCCGTCAGCACGAAGTTCTTCGTGACGGAGGAACCGGCACCGAAGGTCGCTTCTTGTTCAAAGGCGAAGTCGTCGGGTACCTCAAGCTCGGGTGGGAGCGAGTCTTCAACGAGCTCGACCTTCCAGTTGCCGTCCTTGGCCGGCACCCCAATTTCGTAGCGGCCGTTCTCGTCGGTGTCGACTTCGTTCTCAAAGACTTGGCCGTCAACGACACCGCTCACGAGAACGTTTGCGCCTTGAACAGGCTCACCGCCCGCCTTAACGTTGCCCTGAATCTTGAAGGCGTACGCCGTATCATCGGGCAGATCTTCAGCGTCTGCGTTGGCAGTCGCCATGGAACCCACCATGGTCATGAGTGCGAAAAGCACTGCTAGCACCGTTGCTAGAACACTTCGCCGCCTCTGTGGTGGAGATATTGCGGTACTGGTCACAGGTCCTCCGTCGGGGGTTGCCCGGGTAGGTAACAGGAAATCGCGTGTGTCAAAGCGTAGCGCTAGTTTGTGCGTTTGCTGAACGTTTTGTGTTTCGGTGCGGTTACATCTAGGCACGTAGAATTGGTGTATGCCGCGCGCGTGGCTGTGACTCAGACGTGGGAGCCCCTCTTGACGCAAACCGATCCGTTCGCATTCACCGGTCTGACCTACGACGATGTGTTGTTGCTTCCCGGGCACACAGATGTCATCCCGAGCGACGCCGACACCTCTTCGTACGTGACCCGACGCATTCAGGTAGCAACTCCCCTGCTTTCCAGTGCCATGGACACCGTGACTGAGGCGCGAATGGCGATTGCCATCGCCCGCGAGGGCGGGCTCGGCATTCTGCACCGCAACCTCTCGATCGAAGACCAGGCCAAGCAGGTCGATCAGGTCAAGCGCAGCGAATCGGGCATGATTACCGACCCCATTACGACGCATCCGGATGCCACGATCGAAGAGGTCGACGACCTGTGCGCGCAGTACCGCATCTCGGGTCTTCCCGTTGTTGACGAGGCAGGCAAGCTCGTCGGTATCGTCACGAACCGCGACATGCGCTTCGTCAAGGGGCAGGCTCGCGCGACGACGCGCGCTCGCGATGTCATGACGAGCGAGAACCTCGTGACCGCACCCGAGGGCGTCACGGCAGAAGAGGTCATCGCACTCTTCGCCAAGCACCGCGTCGAGAAGCTGCCGCTCGTGCACGATGATGGCAAACTCGCTGGCCTCATCACGATCAAAGATTTCGACAAGAGCGAGAAATACCCTCTCGCAACAAAAGACGATCAGGGTCGACTGCGCGTTGGTGCGGCAATCGGCTTCTTCGGCGACGCGTGGGAGCGCGCCGAAGCACTGCGCGATGCTGGCGTCGACGCGCTCGTTGTTGACACGGCAAACGGCCAGTCCAACGGTGTGCTCGAGATGATCAAGCGCCTCAAGGCTGACCCCTCGTTCGAGCACATCGACATCATCGGTGGCAACATTGCAACGCGCGAGGGTGCGCAAGCGCTCGTTGACGCGGGCGCGGATGCCGTCAAGGTCGGCGTTGGCCCCGGCTCGATTTGCACGACGCGCGTCATCGCCGGCGTTGGTGTACCCCAGGTCACCGCCGTCTACGAGGCATCCCTCGCGTGCAAGCCCGCTGGTGTTCCCGTCATTGCCGATGGCGGCCTGCAGTACTCGGGTGACATTGCCAAGGCGCTTGTGGCCGGAGCTGACTCGGTCATGCTGGGCTCGCTCCTCGCGGGTACCGACGAGTCCCCCGGCGACATCGTCTTCCAGGCGGGCAAGCAGTTCAAGCAGTACCGTGGCATGGGTTCGCTCGGCGCCATGCAGAGCCGCGGCAAGAACAATACCTCCTACTCGAAGGATCGCTACTTCCAGGGCGACGTTATCAACAACGAGAAGCTCATCCCCGAGGGAATCGAGGGCCAGGTGCCGTACCGCGGCCCGGTTTCGGCTGTTGTGTACCAGCTCATGGGCGGCCTGCGCCAGACGATGATGTACGTCGGCGGCCGCACGGTTGAAGAACTCAAGGCGCGCGGCAAGTTCGTGCGCATCACACCGGCCGGCCTCAAAGAATCCCACCCCCATGACGTGCAGATCGTCGTCGAGGCCCCCAACTACAAGCGTTAGCCTGGAACAGTGACCCAAGAAATCGAAATCGGCCGCAGCAAGCGCGCACGCCGGGCCTACACCTTCGACGACATCGCCGTTGTTCCCTCGCGCCGCACGCGCAACCCTGAGGACGTTTCAACGAGCTGGTCGATTGACGCCTACACCTTCGACATCCCCGTGCTGGGTGCGCCCATGGACTCGGTCGTAAGCCCCGAGACAGCAATCACACTCGGCAAGCTTGGCGGCCTCGGCGTGCTCGACCTCGAGGGGCTCTGGACGCGCTACGACGACCCCGAGCCGCTGCTCGCCGAGATCGCCGGCCTCGAGAAGGCGGCCGCCACGCGCCGTATGCAGGACCTCTACTCCGAGCCCATCAAGCCCGAGCTCGTGCGCGATCGGCTCGCCGAGATCCGGGCGGCGGGCGTC
This sequence comes from uncultured Microbacterium sp., assembly GCA_964400205.1. Taxonomy (GTDB): domain Bacteria; phylum Actinomycetota; class Actinomycetes; order Actinomycetales; family Microbacteriaceae; genus Microbacterium. The sequence goes on along the minus strand of CAYNTU010000044.1, from coordinate 220 downwards.
ACCGTCGCCGGCGCGCTCACGCCCCAGCGCACGCAGGACCTTTACGAGACCGTGGTCGCGGCAGGGGTCGACCTCTTCGTCATCCGCGGCACGACGGTGTCGGCCGAGCACGTCTCGAGCGTCGATCAGCCGCTCAACCTCAAGAAGTTCATCTACGACCTCGACGTCCCCGTCATCGTCCGCGGCGCCGCGACGTACACGGCGGCGCCGCACCCCATGC
>CAYNTU010000043.1:0-14993 GCA_964400205.1 uncultured Microbacterium sp. | reverse complement strand
GGGAGGCCCAGTTCGGCGACTTCGCCAACGGCGCTCAGAGCGTTATTGACGAGTACGTCTCATCGGCCGACCAGAAGTGGGGCCAGCAGTCGGGTGTTGTTCTGCTGCTGCCGCACGGCTACGAAGGCCAGGGCCCCGACCACTCCTCGGCTCGCATCGAGCGCTTCCTGCAGCTCGCAGCGCAAGACAACATGACCATCTCGCGCCCCTCGACGCCGGCACAGTACTTCCACCTGCTGCGTCGCCAGGCGTACGCTCGCCCGCGCCGCCCGCTCGTGGTCTTCACCCCGAAGGCCATGCTGCGTCTGCGCGGTGCAACGAGCGAGGTTGGCGATTTCACCTCGGGCAAGTTCCAGACTGTGCTCGACGACGATCGCCAGGTCACCAAGAGTGCAATCAAGCGCGTCATCGTTCACTCGGGCAAGGTGCACTGGGATCTCGTCAGCGAGCTTGAGAAGAGGCCCAACGACGCTGTCGCACTCGTACGCCTCGAGCAGTTCTACCCGGCCCCGACGGCAGAGCTCAAGGCTGTACTCGACACCTACCCGGGCGCCGAGGTTGTCTGGCTGCAAGACGAGCCCGAGAACCAGGGTGCCTGGCCGTTCTTCGCACTGAACATCGCGCCCGAACTGGGTCGCGACGTCAAGGTCATCTCGCGCGCTGCCGCCGCTTCACCTTCGACGGGTTCGAGCAAGGTGCACGCAGAAGAGCAGGCCGCCTTGCTCAAGGCCGCCCTCGACGTCTAGTCAGAAAACGGGGAGCCCTCGAAGAACGGGGAGTCAGAATCATCCGGTTTTGGCTCCCCGTTCTTCATAAACTCCCCATTTGAAAGCGGATGCACGCCAACGCACAGGCAGCAGGTTGGGCGTGTTTTCCACATTCAGCCCGATTCCCGTCGATCACGCTCAAAACCCTGCCCACACTGGGGGCATGTCAGAACCCAACCTCATGAGCTTCCTCAGTGATCGCAACGGTGTCGCACGCACGCGCGAGCTCGAAGACGCCGGTATCAAACGCGCACGCATCACCGCCGCACTCAATTCTGGAGCCTGCATTCGCCCGAGACACGGATGGATTGCGCGACGAGACGCCGACCCTCTTCTCATCGCTGCTGCCCGCGACGGCTTTGTCTTGACGTGCGTGACGCAGGCGGCGCGATTTGGGCTCTGGGTGCACGATCAGACTGCGGAGCGGATTCATGTTGCGCCCCGAACAAATCGGGCCGAGCACACGCACCCTCGAGCAACCGTGCACTGGGCTGAGCCCCTCGTCCGGCGGCATCCGCATGCTCTTGTTGACTCGGTCCAGAACGTTCTCGCCCACGCGGCCGAGTGCGTACCGTTTGAGCACGCCATTGCCATGTGGGATTCCGCGCTGAACCAGCGGTTTGTCACGCTCGATGGCCTCGCCCGATTGCCACTCAGCCGTCGCGCCCGGCGCGTGCTCGCGCAAACGAACCCCTTCGCTGACTCGGGCCTCGAATCATATGTTCGCCAGCGGCTGCGCTGGATGCGTATCCCACTCCGCTTTCAGATCTTTATCCACGGCCACAGGGTTGACCTCTTGATCGGCGACCGACTCGTGCTTCAAATCGATGGCGGCACACACGTCGGGGCTCAACGCGAGGAAGACATCCGCCACGATGCCGAGCTGCGGTTACTCGGGTACACCGTCTTCCGGTTCGGCTACGCCCAGGTTATGCACCGCTGGCACGAGGTACAGGACCTCATCATGCGCGCTGTTGCGCAGGGGTTGCACCGCGTTGCGGCGTAAAACATAAGAACGGGGAGCCCTTGAAGAACGGGGAGCCAGAATCATCCGATTTTGGCTCCCCGTTCTTCAAGAACGCCCGGTTTGGAACAGCGGATGGCGCGAGACGAGCTAATGCTCGGCCTGGAGCTCGCGCAGGCGTGAGAGCACGCGATCGCGCAGGTCCCCCGGCGCAACCTCATCGCGGCAGGCGCGCGAGACAGCTTCGGTCAGCGTGCGCGCCGCGCGCTCTTCGTCTTGGCATGACGAGCAGTGTTTGAGGTGCTCGCGAATATCTGCCTGATTGCCCTGGCAAATCTCGTTGCGCAGGTACTCTTCCAGATCGCGGCGGGCGACGTCACAGCCGCAGTCCTTGCTTGTTTCGTTGGCGCTCATTTCGCCCCCTCCCCTGTTTCAGCTGGGTGTGTTCGGTATTTCTCTGGCACGTCGATGCCACGTTCTGCCGCGTAGTTGCCGAGCGACTCGCGCAACATGCGGCGTGCCCTGTGCAGGCGGCTCATGACCGTGCCGATGGGCGTGCCCATGATGTCGGCGATCTCTTGATACGCGAACCCCTCGACATCGGCGTAGTAGACGACCATGCGAAAATCTTCCGGCAGCGCCGCGAGCGCGTCTTTGACAGCGGATGCCGGCATCCGATCAATCGCTTCAGCCTCGGCCGAGCGCGCTGCTGTTGCCGTCGCGCTCGTCGCGTCGCCAATCTGCCACTCTTCAAGTTCGTCGAGCGGGTTCTGATAGGGCTCACGCTGACGCTTGCGGTAGATGTTGATGTACGTGTTCGTGAGAATGCGGTACAGCCACGCCTTGAGATTGGTGCCCTGCTCGAAGCCGTTCCAGGCAGCGAATGCCTTGACCATGGTTTCTTGCACGAGGTCGGCGGCGTCGGATGGGTTCTGCGTCATGCGCATCGCCGCAGCGTAGAGCTGTTCGGCATACGGCACGGCCTGTTGTTCGAACTGCGCAGCGGGCGTGAGTGCCGGGGCGAGTTCGTCGAGTGCGGATGCGTCGTCCATTACCGGCAAGTGTAAGAGGTTCCGGCGATAGGCGGCGCCGTTGCGAGCGGTGCGAGGTGAGTGCGGCGCCGAGGCGGAGGTGCGAGAGCGGGCCGGTGGCCCGCCGAGCGCTGACAACGAAGGCGGCGTGCCACCTCGCAGCGCGCAGTAGGCGCTGTCTATCGGCGGAGCCTCTGACGCCGGTGGCAATGTGAGCAGCTGTGGCATCCGTTCGCTTCCAATTTCTTGGGTGTATCGCAGGGGTTCAGTAGGGTAGAACGCAATGACTACTCCTCCGTATTCCCCGGCTCTCGCAGCCGACGCCGGTGTTTACCGTGCACCGATGGCTGCAGGCCCCGTGAATATCACCCTGCGCATTCCGGGTTCGAAGTCGCTCACGAATCGCGAGCTCGTGCTCTCGGCGATCGCCGACGGCCCCTCGACGCTTGTTGGCCCCCTCCACAGCGACGACTCGCGCTACATGATCGCGGGCCTGCGGGCACTCGGTATCGAGATCACGGAGCTTGAGAGCTCGCGTGGGTTTGGCCCTGATCTGCGGGTTGTGCCCCGTCGTCTGCAGGGTGATGTCGAGATTGATTGCGGCCAGGCCGGCACTGTCATGCGCTTCCTGACTCCCTTGGCGGGTCGGGCCGATGGCGCAGTACACATCACGGCCGCCGAGAACGCACTGCACCGCCCCATGGGCGCCATGATTCAGGCACTGCGAGACCTCGGCATTGATGTTGACGATCAGGGCAGCTGGTCGTTGCCCTTCATGGTGCACGGACACGGGCATGTGCGTGGCGGGCGCCTTGAGATCGATGCCTCCGAATCGAGCCAGTTCGTTTCTGGCCTCTTGCTCTCGGCACCGCGCTTTGATGTTGGGGTGCACCTCGTTCACACGGGTGATCGTCTGCCAAGCCTGCCCCACATCGATATGACCATCGAGACGCTCTCAAAGCGAGGCGTGCACGTGCAGCGGCCCGCACCGGGTGAGTGGCTCGTTGAGGCCGGTGTTCCCCGCGGAAAGACCGTGCAGATTGAGCCGGATCTCTCCAACGCCGCACCGTTCCTTGCAGCGGCACTCATCACGGATGGCGAAGTCACGATCGCTGATTGGCCTGCGCACTCGACGCAACCCGGCGCCATGCTGCAGAACATCCTCACCTCCATGGGAGCGCATGCCTCGCGCCGCGGCGGTGCGCTCACGGTTCGCGCTGGTCGACACTTGCGCGGTGTCAACCTCGATCTGACGGCGGCGAGCGAGCTCACGCCCACGATTGTTGGTCTCGCCGTCTTCGCCGAGAGCCCCACGACAATCACGGGGGTCGGTCACATCCGCGGCCACGAGACCGATCGACTAGCCGCGCTCGTGAGCAACCTCGCGAACATTGGTGTTCGCGCCGAAGAGCTGCCCGATGGCATCCGTATCTTCCCCGTGTGCGAGGCGCACCCCGCACACGGGGGCGAGTGGGCAGCGCACCACGATCACCGCATCGCGACGACTGGTGCCCTCATCGGATTGCGCGTCGATGGCGTCGAGATCGACGACATCGGCTCGACCGCCAAGACCCTCCCCGAGTTCACGGAGCTCTGGCAACAACTTGTCGAAACGGGAGCCCCCGAAGCGTGAGTTGGCTCGCTGACGATGACGGCGATGAGTTCGAGTTCGACGAGAGCGCGATCAAGTCTCGGCCGAACCCGAAGGCGAACAGGCCCCGCACGAAACGGCGCCCCAGCCACGACGACGCCATTTTGTGCCGCGTCGTTGGGGTTGATCGCGGCCGCTACGACGTGCTCGCCGACGAAGACGGCCCAGATGAGCGGATGCTTCGCGCGACTCGCGCTCGCGAGCTTCGCCGCACCGCGATCGTGACGGGCGACATTGTGCGAGTTGTCGGTGACACGAGCGGCACAGAAGGCACACTCGCCCGCATCGTCGGCATCGAAGAACGCACCTCGCTCCTGCGCCGCAGCGCAGATGACACCGACCTCGTCGAACGCGTCATCGTTGCAAATGCCGATCAAATGCTCATCGTTGTTGCGGCGGCAGACCCCGAACCCCGCCCGCGGCTCGTTGACCGCTATCTGGTGGCGGCGCTCGACGCCGGCATCCGCCCGCTCCTTGTCGTCACGAAGACTGACCTCGCCGACCCAACGGAGTTTCTCGCGCACTTCGCGGGGCTCGATGACCTGCGAGTTTTCAGGAGCGGCTCGGACGACATGCCACTGGACGAGATCGGTGAGGCTCTGAGCGCCCACACAACCGTTTTTGTCGGCCACTCGGGCGTCGGCAAGTCGACGCTCGTCAACGCCCTCGTTCCCGAAGCGCAGCGCGCGACGGGGCATGTCAACCAGGTCACCGGTCGCGGGCGCCACACCTCAAGTTCGACCGTTGCGCTGCGCTACGAAGGCGCAGACGGACCAGGATGGATCATTGACACGCCGGGCGTCCGTTCGTTCGGCCTCGGCCACATCGACCCGGCGAACATTCTGCGCGCCTACCCCGATCTCGAGGCCATCGCCGAGAAATGCCCCCGCGGTTGCACACACCTTGCGGATGCCGCTGACTGTGAACTCAACCTCGCCGATCTCGACGAGAGCGGCAAAGCCCGCCTCGATTCCCTCCAGCGTTTACTCGCGACATTCGCCAGTATCGAGCGCACTTAAGCACGGCCTCTCCAGGCGCCCCAATTACTCCCCCGACTAAGCTAGAAGGCGATGTTTGACACCGCGCCGCTTCGCCCAGCTCCAACGTTCTCGCTCCCTAACCAAGACGGAAAAACCGTCTCACTTGCCGATCTCAAGGGTAAGAAGACCATCCTCTTCTTCTACCCTGCAGCCATGACACCGGGGTGCACAAAAGAGGCGTGTGACTTCCGCGATTCGATGTCGTCCCTCACGGCTCACGGCTACAACGTCGTGGGTATTTCGCGCGACGAGCCAGCAAAACTGCAGCAGTTCCGCGAGCGCGATGGGCTCAACTTTGACCTGCTGAGCGACCCCGATCACAGCGTGCACGAGGCGTATGGCGCGTGGGGCAAAAAGATGAACTATGGCAAAGAGATCGAGGGCGTCATCCGTTCAACGTTCGTTCTCGATGAGAACGGCAATCTTGTGCACGAGCTCAAGAACGTCAAAGCGACGGGCCACGTGGGCCGCGTGCGCAAACTCCTTGGTATCGACGAATAAGGGCGACATGAACCGCAAACCCCGCACCCAGTCACGTCTAGCACTCCTCGTGAGCGCACTGCTCGCCGCACTCATTGCTTTCGCTGCACCGGCTTTTGCGCATGACCAGCTCGTTTCGAGCACGCCGGCCGCCGATGAGGTTCTCACCGAGGCGCCCGCTGAGATCACGCTCGAGTATTCCTCGGAACTGCTCGACCTGGGTGAATCCAGCACCATCATCATGGTTGTTGACGCGAACGAGAAAGACTGGCTCGCGGGTACCCCCACGCTTGACCGCAATGTCATCACGGCGCCCCTTGCGGCTGACATGCCCGCGGGGTCGTACGAGATCCGCTGGCAGGTCGTCTCGAGCGACGGCCACCCCATTACAGGCATTGTGCCATTCTCGATCGCTGCCGCGGAACCGACACCCGTTGCTGAGACGCAGGAGTCAGAGGTCTCCCCCACGCCAGTGCCCGTCGCAGAGACGGCAGCCCCCGTGGAGTCAGAAACGAGAGAAGGAATGCCGCAGCCCTTGCGCATCATTCTGCTGACCGCAGGCGGTGCCGCGATCGCGTTCGCGCTCTTCTACCTCTCGCTGCGCGTGGTGCGCCGCAAGCGCGACTAACGTTCGATGTCTTTATAGCTCGCCATCGTGGCAAAGAAGGTCACGACGCCGAGCGCCGCCCACGCCCACGTGAGCCATCCCGTGAGCACGAGGGCAACGATGACAACCTGCGCGACGATGGCGCCCGAGTGCGCCATGCTGATGCCGCGCGCAACACCAAACGAGAACCACACAAGCGTCAAGAGCGCGAGGCCCGAGAAAACCGCAAGCGGAATCGAGATGCGCTGGTCATCCGTGGCACCAAAGACGTGCGGGAGCGTTGCGAGCGCGGCGAGCACGGCTTCCACGCCCAGCAGAACCGTCGCGACGATGCGCCCCCACCGGTTGATCGGATGCGGTGTCGCCGACTGTTCGTTCGCCATCGCGGGCTCGCGCCTCTCGAGAAGTTTCGTGCAGAGTGCACAACAAGACAAGAAAACTCTTGTGTATTGGCCTCAGCTATACGAGAATAGATGTTGTAAACCGTGCTCCCACGACGTGGTGGGGCGAAACCCCAAGGCTATCGCAGAATTTCTTGAATCGCGTAGCCGTGAGCACGCCCGCATTGGCGTGTACTATTCCCACACCAAGGAGCCCCGATGGATTGGCGCGATAAGGCAGCTTGTCTCACGGTAGACCCTGAACTGTTCTTCCCGGTTGGTAACACCGGCCCAGCAGCGGATCAGATCGACAAGGCAAAGAGCGTGTGCGCTCGTTGCACCGTGACCGAGCAGTGCCTGCAGTATGCACTCGAGACGAACCAGGAATCTGGTGTCTGGGGCGGCCTGAGCGAAGACGAGCGCCGCGCACTCAAGCGCCGAGCAGCTCGCGCCCGCCGCGCAAGCTAACAACAGTTTCGAGCGAGGGCGCTTCCGCACAGCGGAGGCGCCCTTCTTCGTTGCCCCTACTTGGCGATGTACCGCAGGGGGATCTCGATCGTGACCTCGGTGCCAGCTTCGTCCGGCAGCGGGTGCCAGTCGATCGTTCCGCTCAGCTCGCCCTGAATGAGGGTGCGCACAATCTGCGTGCCGAGGCCCTGGCCGACGACACCATCGGGCAGGCCCTTACCTGTGTCGCGAACATCGACGCGAAGGCGCTGGTCATCACGATCAGCGACGATGACAACTTCACCCTCTTGGTCGGCGAGGCCATGCTCAACCGCGTTCGAGACGAGCTCTGTCAGCGCGAGCGCGAGGGGCGTCGCGTATTCGCTCGGGAGCACGCCAAAGTGCCCTTCCTTGCGCGTATTCGCCCGTGTCGTGGGCGTTGCGACCATCTCGGGGATGAGCTTGAGCACGCGATCAAAGACATCATCGAAGTCAACGCGCTGCGTGAGCCCCTCTGAGAGGGTGTCGTGCACAACAGCAATCGAGGCTACGCGCCGCATTGCCTGGCTCAACGCCTCGCGGGCCTCCTCCGAGGTCGTCCGCCGCGCTTGAATTCGCAACATGGACGAGACCGTCTGCAGGTTGTTTTTGACGCGGTGGTGGATCTCTCGGATCGTCGCGTCCTTCGTGATGAGCTCTTGCTCTTGGTGGCGCAACTCACTCACATCGCGGCACAGCAGAATCGCCCCCGTACGCTTGCCGTGGTTCTTGAGCGGGATCGCACGCAGCGAGACAACAACGTCGCGCGCGCCCATGTCGGTGCGCCACGGGGCACGGCCCGCGACAATGACGGGAAGCGCCTCATCGACCTGCTGCGAGGCGGGCACAATCTGCGAGACGACTGCCGCAAGGTTCTCGCCCTCGAGCTCATCGTCAAAGCCCATGCGACTGAAAGCCGAGAGTGCGTTGGGGCTCGCGAAGGTCACCATGCCGTCGCGATCGAGCCGCAAGAGGCCATCGGATGCGCGCGGCGCGCCGCGTCGCGGGGACGTCGGCGCATCCATGTCGGGGAAATCACCCGTCGCGATCATCTTGAACAGATCGTCGGCGCAATCGTTGAACGAGATTTGCTGCCGCGAAGGCGTACGCGCCTCGCCGAGATTCGTGTGACGTGTGAGGACCCCAATGACCTTGTTCTCGCCGTCTACCGTGCGAACGACGGGAACTGCGCGCACGCGCGTGGGGGTCTCTTCAAACCAATCGGGCGAATCTGAATCGACAATCTTGCCTGTCTTGTATGCACCATCGAGTTGGGTGCTCCACTGCGGGCGCACCCGCTCCCCGACGATATCGCGGTAGAAGAGCGTCGAGGCGCCGCTCGGGCGAGCGTGAGCGACGGCGATGAACGAGTCATCCGCTGTCGGGGTCCACAGCACGATGTCGGCCGAGGCAAGGTCGGCCAGGAGCTGGCCGTCACCCGCGAGCCGGTGGAGCCATTCGACATCCGAATCATCGAGGATGCCCTGGGCGTTTACGAGGTCACTGAGCGTCGACACGTCACAAGCCTATGCGTTTCACGCTGTGGATAACTCGCGGCGCGGGTCGCCATTCTCAAATAGTGTGGCGGGCATGACGTGGGAGGCCCTCTTCGAAGACCTCACGATCGGCCTCGAATCCGAATGGGAGTACGAGCGTGCCGCACGGGAGGCTGAGCGGCAGCGTCTGCGCATCGCCCAGTTGACGTGCCACGAACGGTTTACCGCACTCAGTACCACCGGTTCGGCAGTTGCTGCGTATCTGCGGGATGGGCGCGTGCTCACGGGCGAAATTGTGGGCGCGGGCGCTGACTGGCTCGCCGTGCGGCAAGCAACACCTGCCGGCCTCGACCTCGTGCCCGAGCACGCCATTGTCTCGGTCTCGTCGAATGCGCAGGCCTTGCGAACGACAATCCCGCAGGGCGAGGTGGCATCGGATGCCGCGGGCCTGCTCGCACGCATGACCTTCGGGTATATCGCGCGCGACCTTGCCCGACGGCGGGTTCCCGTGCGTGTGCACGCCCAGGCGGGCTGGCAGCACGCCGGCACAATCGATCGTGCGGGCGCCGATCACCTGGATCTGGCGATTCACGACCTTGATGTTCCGCGTCGCTCGGGGAACATTCGCGCCGTACACCTCGTGGCCTTCGCGCACATCACCTCAATTGCGCTTGAGCCGAGCGGATTCGCTCGTGTCTCGGGCCGCTCAGCGCTCTGAAGTCTCGTTCCTGCGAGGTGTACCCCACAGCTCAGGGAAGCTCGCTTCGTTCGACTGGCGCCACAGCGCCATGAGGCGCGCCTGTTCGGTCTGCTCGGCGAGGTAGCTCTCAAGGCTGGATTCTGCAATGCGCCACCGCGGCGGGTTTCCCACCTGCCGACCTGTCAACTGGCCAGCAGCAATAAGCTCAAGCACCTCGTCACTGTCGATGCTGAGCAACTCGGCAACCTGCGCTGGAGTCAAGTGCCGTGCTGGCTGTGGCTCTGTCATGCTCCCAATTCTCACGCGCCAAGAAGGTGCTGGGCGCCCAGAATACCTGCCTGTGGAGAACTTTCTTCGCTCTCGGCGAGATTCTGCTTGCATGTCTGCATGGCACTCTTGACCTCCCCCACCGCGCGCGTCTCACGCGTCAAGCTCCTCGCAGATGCCCGATTCTTGATTGGCATTGCGCTCGTCATCGCCTCCGTTGCAGCCGCCTGGTTTGTTGTCTCAGCGGGGCGCACGAGCACACCCGTCTTACAGGCGAACCGCACGATCGTGGTTGGCGAACCCGTGCGCGCGGGCGATTTTCGCGTTGTCGAGGCGAGCCTGGGTGCAGCCCACGAGCTCTACCTGGGCCCCGCAACACTCGAGGGTGAGCAGATTGCTGCGCGCACGATCACCTCGGGCGAACTTGTTCCCCTCACGGCCGTTGCGGGCGCCGAATCAGCCCGGCAGACCGTCGTGGTCGTTCCGCTCGAGGCAAATCTCGCCAAGGCCGTCACGACGGGTTCGACGATCGACCTGTGGCGCGCACAACCGCAACCCGACAGCCGCGATCTCGCGCCGCCAACGCTGCTCGCCTCGGGCGTGACAGTCAACTCACGCGAAGACCAGCAGGGCGTCGTCGGCAAAGCCGCGACAAAACTCGAACTGACGATCCCGCGAGAAGATGTCCCCGCGGTCTTGGGGGCGCTCACGGATGGTTCAGTGCTCTCGGCAGTGCCCGCGAGCGGGGCGAGCGAGTGAGCGCCCCGGCACAGCGGCGCATCCTGTTGCTGGGCGGCGATGAACTCGCCGCCTGGGCACCGCGATTGAGCGCACTCCAGATCGATGCGACCGTTGCCGCCGCACTCCCCGCACTCACACCGGGCGAATACGAAGCACTCGTCTTAGAGGATGTCACCCTCGCCGACGAGATTCTGCCTCGCTGCGACGCGGCCGGCATCCGTCTCCTCCTCTGGGGCACAACACGTGAGTCTCGCCGCATTGCCGCTCGCCTTGGCCTTCACGAGCCCATTGACCCTGCCAACGCACTCCATGAGCTCACGGCAGCGCTCGGCCCCGCACTCACGGTTGCGCAGGCTCCCCCGCCGCCGGCGGGGCGCACAATCGTCGTGTGGGGGCCACACGGGGCACCGGGGCGCTCAACCGTCGCGATTGGTCTAGCCGCCGAGCTTGCCCACCGCGGGCATCGCACGCTCCTCGTGGATGCCGACGCACACGCACCCTCCCACGCCCTGCTGCTCGGGCTCGAGGAGCACTCCCCAGGCTTCGCGGCAGCCTGCCGCCGAGCCCTGAGCGCCGAACTCGACGCGGCCGAACTGGGACGCATCGCCGCCCGCCTCACAATCGGTCAGGGCACGCTCTTCGCGCTCGCGGGCATCAACCGCCCCTCACGCTGGGTCGAACTCTCCTACCCGCGCGTCCGCTCGGCACTCGCGCAATGCCGCACACTTGCTGACTACGTCATCGTCGATGTCGCAGCTCCCCTCGAGACCGATGAAGAACTCGTGAGCGACGAGTACGTGCCCGCACGAAATGCAGCGACCCTGGCCGCGCTCGCGGCGGCGGATGACCTCGTCGCCGTGGCATCCGCTGAACCGCTCAGCATCGCCCGCTTCTTGAGGGATTACCCCGAAGCACAATCGCTCGCGCCAGCAGCGGAGACGCACGTCGTCGTCAATCGAACTCGTGGCGGTGCGCTCGGTGTTGATCCGCGCGGGCAGGTGCGTCGCACGCTGGAACGGTTCGCAGGCATCGGGTCCGTCAGTTTTCTCCCCTTCGACACAAAGGGCGCGGATGCCGCCGTACTCGGCTCAGCGCCCGTGCTCTCGGTCGCTCCGCGCGCGCAACTGGCCCACGGCATCCGCTCGCTCACTGACCGCCTACTGAAAACCCGCAAGGCGGCCTGAGCGTTACTGGCGGTAGCTCGAGAGGAAGTTCCCAATGCGCTCGACGGCGTCTTGCAGAACTCGCGGTTCGGGCAACGTCACTACCCGGAAGTGATCGGGCGTTTCGATGTTGAAACCCGTGCCCTGCACAACGAGGATGTGCTCGGCCACGAGCAGGTCGTAGACGAACTTCGCGTCATCCGTAATGCCAAAGACCTCGGGGTCGAGCTTGGGGAACGCGTAAAGAGCGCCCTCTGGCTTCACGAGCGAGACACCCGGGATCGACTTGAGGCCCTCGTAGGCGATGTCACGCTGCTCGTAGAGTCGACCTGTGGGGGCCGTGAGGGCGTCAATCGTCTGCACACCCGAAAGAGCGGCCTGGATCGCGTACTGCGCGGGAACGTTGGCACACAAACGCGTCGAGGTGAGCATCGAGAGGCCCTCCATGAGGCCCTTCGCGTTGTTTTTGGGACCCGTCACGACCATCCAGCCCGCGCGGTAGCCCGCGACACGGTAGGTCTTCGAGAGGCCGTTGTAGGTGAAGCACAGCAGATCGGGCGCGAGCGTCGCGGTCGAGATGTGCTGGGCCTCGTCGTAGAGGATGCGGTCGTAGATTTCATCCGACAACAGCAGGAGGTCGTTCTCGCGCGCAACCTGCACGAGTTGCTCGAGAATCTCGCGCGAATAGACAGCGCCCGTGGGGTTGTTGGGGTTGATGATGACGAGCGCTTTCGTGCGCGACGTGATCTTGGCCCGCACGTCTTCGATGTCGGGCTGCCACCCGTTTTCCTCGTCGCATTTGTAGTGCACAGGGGTGCCGTCGGCGAGCGACGTCATGGCCGTCCACAGCGGGTAATCCGGCGAAGGGATCAGTACCTCGTCGCCCTCATCGAGCAGGGCCTGCATCGTGATCGTGATGAGCTCGGAAACACCGTTGCCGAGGTAGACATCGTCGGGGTCGACCTCGGGGAACCCGGGGACGTTCTCGTAGCGCGCAACAATCGCGCGCCTGGCCGAGAGCACACCGCGGCTGTCGCTGTAACCGTGCGAGGTCGCGAGGTTCGCAAGCATGTCGCGCACGATCTGCTGCGGCGCTTCAAAACCGAAGATCGCGGGATTGCCCGTGTTGAGTTTGAGGATGCTGTGCCCCTCGGCCTCAAGACGCGCAGCTTCGTCAAGCGCCGCCCCACGAATTTCGTAGAGAACGTTCTTGAGCTTGGCCGACTTCTCGAACTGCCGGGCCATCGTCAGTTCTTCCTCTTTGCAGCGGCACGGCGCTGGGCGCGGTTGCCCGCGGGCCCCTGAGCACCCTCAGCATCAACGGCTTGACCGAACGTACCGCGCGCGGTGGGTTGCGCCGGGGCCGCCGCAGCAGCCTGACGTGCACCGCGAGCCTTAGGGTCGACCGTCTTGCCCGTACCCGTGCGAGTTTCGGCCGAACCATCTTCGCTGGGAGCCGTGTACTCGAGGTTCTTGGGCGCCTGGTTGTCGTCGAGACCCTTGGCGTCAACGGCCGCGACTTCGCCGTCTTCTGCGGGCTTGACCTGCACCTCGAGATTGTAGAGGAATCCAACGGATTCTTCCTTGATCTGCTCCATCATCGTTTGGAACATCTCGTAACCCTCGCGCTGGTACTCGATGAGTGGGTCACGCTGAGCCATGGCGCGCAGGCCAATGCCGTCCTTGAGATAGTCCATCTCGTAGAGGTGGTCGCGCCAGTGGCGGTCGAGCACCTGCAGGATGACGCGACGCTCGAGCTCGCGTGTTGCGGGCTCCCCGAGCTGCTCTTCACGCTTTTCGTACTGCACCTTGGCATCCGAAACCAGCTCGCGCTTGAGTGCGGGAGCCGTAACACCACCCTTGCGGTCAGCTGCCTCGGCGACAACCTCGTCAATCGTGACGTCGACAGGGTACAGGCGCTTGAGCTCGGTCCACAGGGCGTCAAAATCCCAACCGTCGGTGCGCGGCGATTGCGTGTGCTCTTCAACAACGCCACCGATGGTGTCTTCAATGAAGTGCTGCACCTTCTCGTGCAGGTCATCACCCTCGAGAATCTGGCGACGGTCAGCGTAGATCGCCTCGCGCTGGCGGTTGAGCACATCGTCGTACTTGAGCACGTTCTTGCGCTGCTCGGCGTTCTGCGCCTCAATCTGCGACTGGGCAGAACGGATGGCGCGGGTCACCATCGATGACTCAATCGGCACATCGTCGGGGTAGTTGGCGCGCGCGAGGATGCTCTCGGCAGCACCGAACTGGAAGAGGCGCATGAGCTCGTCTTGCAGGCTCAGGTAGAAGCGGCTCTCGCCCGGGTCACCCTGACGGCCCGCACGGCCACGCAGCTGGTTGTCGATACGACGCGATTTGTGGCGCTCCGTGCCGAGCACATAAAGGCCACCGGCATCGCGCACCTTGGCGGCTTCTGCCTCGACCTCTTTCTCGACCTCGGCGTAGGTCTCTTCCCACGCAGCTTCGTATTCTTCCGGCGTCTCTTCCGGGTCAAGACCCATGGCCTTGAGCTTGTGCACCGCGAGGAACTCAGCGTTTCCACCGAGCATGATGTCGGTACCACGACCGGCCATGTTGGTCGCGACCGTCACGGCACCGAGTTTTCCGGCGCGAGCAACGATCTCGGCTTCACGAGCGTGGTTCTTGGCGTTGAGCACTTCGTGCTTGATACCGCGCTTGGAGAGCAAGCGGGAAAGGTACTCGCTCTTGGCGACATCCGTTGTACCGACAAGCACGGGCTGGCCCGTCTTGTGGCGCTCTTCGATGTCGTTTGCGACCTGGTCGAACTTGATCTGCTCGGTCTTGTAGACGACATCCGGCTGATCTTTGCGGATCATGGGCTTGTTCGTGGGAATCGGAACGACCGCCAGGCCGTAGGTCGACATGAACTCGGCTGCCTCGGTCTCGGCCGTACCGGTCATACCCGCGAGCTTGTCGTACATGCGGAAGTAGTTTTGCAGCGTCACGGTTGCGAGCGTCTGGTTCTCGGCCTTGACGGGAACGCCTTCTTTCGCCTCGATCGCCTGGTGGATGCCCTCGTTGTAGCGGCGGCCGTCAAGAATACGTCCGGTGTGCTCGTCGACGATCATGACCTCGTCGTTCATGACGACGTAGTCGGTGTCGCGCTTGAAGAGGGCGCGTGCCTTGATGGAGTTGTTGAGGAACGAAATGAGCGGGGTGTTCGCCGACTCGTAGAGGTTGTCAATACCGAGGT
>CAYNTU010000042.1:0-16474 GCA_964400205.1 uncultured Microbacterium sp. | reverse complement strand
CGCCACAGGTCGCGAACAACTTCGCTGACCTTGATGACATCGCCCGAAGCGAGCTTCTCGAGGTTTGCCTTGTAGCGGCGTGACCAGTTGGTGGGCTCTTCGGTGAACTCGGTGCGCAGCACCTCGAAAACGTGGTCGAGACCCTCTTGGCCGATGACGTCACGGACGCCAACAAGATCGACGTTGTCGGCCGGAACCTCAATGATCAGATCGCCCTGGGTAACGTTCAGTTTGAGGTACTTCTTCGTCTCACCCTTGATGACGCGGTCTTTTACCTCGATGATCGTTGCTGCACCGTGGTGCGGGTAAACGACAGTTTCGCCCACTTCGAAAAGCATAAAAAAAGCCCCTTTCGGCAAGTTCCAGTCTACCACACTGAGAACTTGTACTAAGGTTCCGCTCACTGCGCCCGCGGGGGCGTGAAATGCCTCGTCGAGGCCGCGTAGAATGGTAGCGTCTCATGAGGAGCGAAACCATTCGCCCTGCGCGCCGAGACCCCACTCCTGGAGGATTTGTGAACCAGCGCCGCCACATGCGCATTGTCGCCACGCTTGCCGCCACCGCCGTTCTCGCAATCGGTGTCTCGGGTTGCAGCCTCGACCCGCGCGTGCACGCGACCACTCGCAACTACTCACCCGCCGAGGGCATCAACGTTCCTGGTTTCGGTGACGTCACGGTTCGCAACGTGCTCTTCGTCGCCAACGACGAAGGCACAGAGGGCAAGCTCGTCGCAGCCCTCGTCAACCGCGGCACGACCGAAGCAACCGTTGATTTCGACGTTGTTGGCGCGACCGTGAGCGTTCCTGTTCCGGCCAATTCGATCGTGAGCCTCGGCACCGCCGAGCACGAAGCACCGCAGGTTACGCTCAAGGGCACCGAGACTCGCCCCGGAGCAGACGTTGCCGTGACGGTTTTCGTTCCCGGCCAGGAGGCAGAAACCATTCAAGCACCGATCGTCGACGGAACGCTGCCGTACTTCGCAGAGATCGCGCCCTAAGCACAACCTCCAAAAAGCGCCGCGAACGATTCGCGGCGCTTTTTGTTTGCCCTCAGCCTTCGAAGCGGTACCCGAGCCCGCGCACCGTAATGAGCATCTCGGGGTTCTTGGGATCACGTTCAATACGAGAACGGATGCGCTTGATGTGCACATCAAGCGTCTTGGAATCGCCGAAGTAGTCGCTCCCCCACACACGATCAAACAGCTGCCCGCGCGTCAGGACGCGACCGCTGTTGCGCATGAGGAGTTCCAGAACCTCGAACTCGCGCAGAGGCATCGAAATCTGCTCGCCATCGACCTGCACCGTGTGCGCCTCGACGTCGAGCGTTACGCGCCCGCCGCTCAGCATCCGCTCTTCGTCGATGTCGTCGGTCGCTTGCCGACGCAGCACGGCACGCATGCGGGCAAGCAGCTCGCGCGAGGAGTACGGCTTCGTGACGTAGTCGTCGGCCCCGAGCTCGAGCCCAACAATGATGTCGACCTCGGTGTCTTTCGCCGTGAGCATGATGATGGGCACGCTCGATTCGGCGCGGATGCGGCGGCACACCTCGGTGCCCGGCAAACCCGGCAGCATGAGGTCGAGCAAGATGATGTCGGGGTGCAAGGTCGCGAACTGTTGCAGCGCGGATGCCCCATCGGGCGCGATGTGCACGGCGAACCCTTCGCGCCGCAAGAGATACGCGAGCGGTTCGGCGATATCTGGCTCATCTTCGACGAGCAGCACACGGATGTTGTTACTCAACGCTTGATTCCTTCTTTGCTTTGGACTTGTTCTTGCCGGCCTTCTTCTTGCCCGACTTGCCCTTGCCAGGCTTCGCTTTCGCACCGGAATCATCGGTCAGTGGGAGCGAGATCGTGAAGGTCGAGCCTTTGCCGGGCGCAGACCACACACGCACATTGCCGCCGTGGCGCGTGACAGCGTGCTTGACGATCGAGAGCCCCAGGCCGCTTCCACCCGTCGCGCGCGAGCGGGCTTCGTCGGCGCGATAAAAGCGCTCGAAGATACGCTCACGATCGGCCTCGCCGATGCCGATCCCCTGGTCGGCCACGAGAATCTCGACCGTGTCAGCGACGCGTTTTGTCGCGATGACGACGCGCGAATCAACGGGTGAATATGAGATGGCGTTCGTGATGAGGTTGCCCACGGCATCCGCCAAAATCTCGATGTCGCCCCGCAGGGTTGCGTTGACGATCTCGCCTCGAACGAGCGTGACTCCGGCCGAATCGGCCTGCGTCTCATAGGGCTCGATCGCGCGGTCGATGACGTCGGCCAGTCGCACCTGCGTCGCACCGTTGAGCGCATCCGCCGACTGCAGGTGCGAGAGGTTCATGATGCGCGTTGAAAGTTGCGCGAGGCGCTGCGCCTCGGCCTGAATGCGCGTTGTGAAGTGGCGGACCTGGTCGGGGTCATCCGCTGCCGAATCGACGGCCTCGGCAAGAAGCGTGATGGCGCCGATGGGGGTTTTGAGCTCGTGCCCCGTGTTGGCGATGAAGTCTGTGCGCATCTGGTCGAGGCGCTCGGCCTCAGACACATCGCGCAGCATAAGCACCGTGAAGCGCGGCGAGATGCGGTTGGCGCGTGCTGCTACGAGGACTTCGTCGCCATCGTCGGTTTTGACCCGCAGGGTCAGCGCGGCAGGCTCACCCGAATCACGAGCCGCCCGCACAACATTTCGCAAGCGTTCGCTCGGCAGCGTGCTTCCAAGCGCAATGCGGTATTCGGCAGCCAGATCGGATGCCGCCACGACAATGCCGGAGCCATCGACAACACACGAGGCATCCTCAAGCGCGCTGAGAGTCTCGCGTACGCCTTCGGGAAGCCGATTCGAGAGCTCGCGTTCGGTGCGCAACCGTGCGCGCCAGACAAGAATGAACAGCCCCGCAAGAGCAAGCCCAATGACGATGCCCAGCGCCAACATGAGGTGCCCAGCGTTCTGCGCCAGTTGCGCCGTTGCTAGTCGTGCAACGCTCAGGGGTGCCATACGTCAATCAAACCAGCGTTCACCGCCGGTTTGCTTCGAAAGCCAGCTATTCAGCCCAATCGGCAAAGAACATTCACCGGAAGTGCACCAAGTGTTTACCTTAGAGGGGCAAGCTAACGCACGTCAGCCCACACACTCCGGGGCCGCCGCAACAGAGAGGCACGCAACCGATGCGTGAAGTCTTCCACCAGTCGCTCGAAGAGGTACAGTCGGGTCTCGTTGAGATCGCCGAACTCGTTACGACCTCGATCGAAAACGCCACGACTGCTTTTGCCACGAGCGATGTCGCACTCGCCGAAGAGGTCATTGCCGACGACGAAAAGATCGATGCACGCTGCCGCGCGCTCGACGAACTCGCGATCGAGATCCTCGCCCGCCAGCAGCCCGTCGCTCGCGACCTTCGCATTGTCGTGAGCGCCCTGCGCATCAGCGCCTCGCTTGAGCGCATGGGCGACATGACCGAGCACATCGCGCAGCTCTCGCGCTTCCGCTTCCCCGAGCGGGCAATCCCCAAGGGCCTCAAAGGCACGTTCACGAAGCTCGGCGAGCTCGATGTGCAGATCTCGAAGGATCTCGTCGAGTTGCTCCGCACGCAGGATCTGCGCCTCGCAGACCAGATTCGCAACGACGATGACGACGTCGACGAGCTGCACGCCAAGGTCTTCGAAAAGGTCCTGAGCGAGAAGTTCAAGGGCGAGCCCGAGCAGATCGTCGATGCGACGCTCGCGAGCCGCTACCACGAGCGTTTCGCAGACCACGCAGTCGCAATTGCGAAGAAGGTCGTCTACCTCGCAACGGGCGAGTGGGCCCCCGCAACCGACGTCATCGAGACGATCGCCGCCGAGCAGTAATCCTCGCGCGGCAACCCCTGTCGCGCATCCGCTTCTTCAGCGTTCAAATAAGCCTTGCGACCGTTTCGGGTACCCCGAACGGTCGTAAGGCTTATTTGAGTACGGATGCCTCGGCTTCAGGTCACCCTGACGACGAGATTCGCGCGCAAAAACCGTTGTCAGGGCGACGTGAAGTTACTTCTGGCCCTGGGCGGCGACGGCAGCAGCGCCGGCTTCGGCGGCCTCGGGGTCGAGGTAGCGCCCCTTGCCCGTTGCCGTCATGTCGGCGTTGAAGTCGTAGACGAGCGGGATACCGGTCGGGATATTGAGCTCGGCGATGTCTTCGTCGCTGATGTTCTCGAGGTGCTTCACAAGCGCACGCAGCGAGTTGCCGTGGGCCGTGATGAGTACGTTCTTGCCAGCCTTGAGTTCGGGAACGATCGTGCTCTCCCAGTACGGCAGGAGGCGATCGATAACGTTCTTGAGTGCCTCCGTCAGCGGAACCTCGCCGTCAATGTTCGCGTAACGGGGGTCGTGCGTCTGGCTGTACTTGCTGTCGGGATCGATGGGCGGCGGCGGAACATCGAACGAGCGGCGCCACAGCTGGAACTGCTCGGGGCCGTACTTCTCAAGCGTTTCGGCCTTGTCGAGCCCCTGCAGCGAGCCGTAGTGGCGTTCATTGAGGCGCCAGGTGCGCACAACGGGCAACCACGAGAGCCCCGCGGATTCGAGCGCGACGTTCGCCGTCACAATGGCGCGCGTGAGCAGCGAGGTGTAGAGCACATCGGGGGTAATGCCCGATTCGACGAGCAACTGGCCCGCGCGAGCAGCCTCGCCCTGGCCCTGTTCGGTCAGGCGAACATCCACCCACCCGGTGAACTGATTCGACTTGTTCCATTCGCTCTGGCCGTGGCGAAGCAGAATGAGGGTTCCTGGCTGAGTTTCATTCGTCATGCGGCCAGTCTATAAGCGGTCGAGAGGCATCCGTTGATGCAAAAAGCGCCGACTCCCACGAAGGGAGCCGGCGCTTGCAGTGCAATGCGTCGAGTGAGCTTAGAAGCCCGTCGACGAGCCCGGGCACACAGCCGCGAGCTTCTCGCCAGCCGACTGGATGTCGGTGCCGAGGTTTGCAAGCTTGTCGACGTTGTCGAGGCTGACGTCCTTGAAGGCAGCTTCGAAGACCGTCTTGACACCGCCGAAGGCTTCCTTGACCTCTTTGTTGGTGATCTTGGCGTCAGCATCGTCCATTGCCTTAACGAAGCCTTCGGCAGCCGTCGTGAGGCTCTCGAGGTCGCTGGGGTTCAGAGTCGCGAGGCTTTCGCTCGCTGCCGTCATATCGGTTTCAACGATGGCGCACGCCTCTTCAGTGGTCTGGCCACCGCCGCTGCTGCAGCCCGCGAGTGCTGCGATCGAAAGAGCGGCCACACCCAGCGTGGCGGCGATACGAGTCTTCATGTGGGTTCCTTCCCCCGAGTCAGTGTTGCAGGCGCAATGGCAACAGCGCCCATCCTACGGCGCGGTTGTGAACGTGGGCGGAATACTCACCAAATGCGGCACGATTGATACATGGCCCGTCGCACCCCACCGCCCGCGGGCAAGGCCACTCGGGGCACGACGGGCACGAATCGGTTACGTCGTGTGGACCGCTTCATCGCAGCATCGGATGCGCTGGCTACCGCGAGTTCCCCCCTCGTCGTTGATCTGGGGTACGGCGCAAATGGCGTAACAACACTCGAGCTTGCCTCGCGCCTACGTCGCGTGCGCGAAAACGTGCGGGTCGTCGGTATCGAGCTCGACCCTGAGCGCGTTGCCGTCGCCAATCGCCAACTCGCCGCCGTGCGGGCTGGTGAAACGCACTTCGCCCCCGATCTCGATGTCACCTTCTTGCAAGGTGGCTTTGATGTGCCGACTCCCGACGGGAGCTGTGCAACCGTCATCCGCGCACTCAACGTGCTGCGCCAGTACGACGAGGCGGATGTCGCTGCCGCCTGGCGCGCCATGGCTTCCCGCCTCGCTCCCGACGGCCTTCTTGTTGAGGGCACCTCAGATGAAATCGGGCGCGTCGCAAGCTGGGTTTCGCTTGATTCCGCGGCCCAACCGCAACGCTTCACGCTCTCGCTGGGGCTCCGCGGGCTCGATTCCCCCAGCATCGTTGCTGAGCGGCTGCCTAAGGCGCTCATTCACCGCAACGTCCCAGGCGAAGGTGTGCACGAGGTGCTGCAGCGCCTTGAGCGTGAGTGGGTGCTGGCCGCATCCGTTTCACCCTTCGGTACGCGGATGCGTTTCGCCACGGCGGTTGCAGGGCTCGAGCGCGCGGGCTATGAGGTCGAGACGGCCAAGCGGCGTGTGCGCTGGGGTGAGGTCACGGTGCCGTGGGAGGCAGTTGCGCCGTTATGAGGGCGGGTCGACGACCTTGCGGCGCGAGAGGCGAGTGATCTTGGGGATGTTCGCTTCCGAACCTGCGTCGGGCGGCACGATCTCGTCTTGACCCGCGGCAACGCGGCCCTCAGAAGTCACAACCGTGAGTTCGCCGCTTGGGGCGCTGCGCTTGAGGAGCGCGAGGGCGATGGGCCCCAGTTCGTGGTGTTGCCCCACCGAGGTCACGAAGCCGACATCTTTGCCATCGGGGCTCTGCACTGCGTCGCCCACGGCGACCGCGAGGTTCTGCGAACCATCGAGCAGCAGCATCGCGAGACGGCGTGGCGGATGCCCAAGGTTGTGCACCTTCGCAACGGTCTCTTGCCCGCGGTAGCAGCCCTTTGAGAGGTGCACGGCACTGCGAAGCCAATCGCTCTCGTGCGGCAACGCACGGTCGTCGGCAACCTCGGTCGCCCACCGCGGCCGCCACGCAGCGATGCGCAGCGCCTCGGCCGCGAGCGCGCCCGCGCGGGGCTCGGGAACGGCGGCATCTGACGGCACGATGGCGATGTGCCACGCCCAGTCGGCCGCGGGGTGGTCAGTGACGTGCGAATATTGCCAGCCACCGGGCTGCACGGCTGACCAGGGATCGGCCCACACGAGGGGCACGCCATTGGGGGTGAGGGCGGCCGCGCGGGCAGCATCCGATGCCACACCAGCACCCATGAAACCCCACAGCGCGACATCATCGCGGACCGAAACTTCAACCTGCTTGCGGAAACGCATGCGCCCCAGCCATGCGGCGAGCGGCTCAGCGTCGGCAGCATCGACGATAAGCCACGACGAGGTACCGTCATCGAAAACGCCAGCCGCGTGCTCGATGTGGCCGTGCGGGTCGAGCACGAGCAACTCGGTCGATTCGCCAGCGCCCAGCGTTGTCACCGCCTGCGAGGTGATCGAGTCGAGCCACGGCAAGCGATCTGGGCCGGCGACCTCAACGACCGCGCGGTCACCGAGCGGGGCGATGGCCTCGCCCGCGAGCAACTGCCGCTGCTCGACGACAGGGCTGCCAAAGTGCAGCACGACCATGCCGTCAGCGACACCGCCGTCGTGCGCCGTCAGTTCGGCCATGACTCGTTGCCAGCTTTCTTGCGCTTGGCTTTTGCCTTCGCGGCCGCGACCTTGGCTCTTTCAGCAATCTCGGGTGTCACCTCGGCCGGTTCGACATCTGTTTCAGTGGTCTGGCTCTGCGGCACCCAGCTGTCGGCATTCGCAACAGGGGCCAGGCGAGCGGAAGCGTGCGACTTGAGGTCTTCGCCAAAAGCCGTGATGTCCCACGCCCACAGCAGGTGGTTCTGCACGAGGCCATACATCCGGGTTGCCGCGGTGTAGTTCTTTGCGCCGGGCGCGCGGACAACGGCATCCGTGCCGATCTCGATGCGCGGGCCGTTGATTGCGCCAACGTACAGTTCGAGCGTTCCGTCGGCACGGGCGAGCGAAGCCTCAATCGGGAAGCCCGCTTCGGTGCGCAGCGTCTCGACGTCATCTGCCGTGCGCTTCTCAGCCGCCGCACGCGGGGGCAACAGCGCCGGGCCGAGGTCGTTTTCGCCAAGCTCACGTGAGAGCCGCCAGAAGCCAGACTCGGTCAGCAGCTCACTCGTCTTTTCGCCCGCTTCATCAACGAGCCAGGCGGTTGCTTCGTACGCAACAGCAACGTCACCCGCCTGCGCAAAGGTGATGCGCTGGCCGAACTCGGAGGTGTAGTGGTGCCCCTCTGCCGTGTACTCAAGAATACCCGTTCCCTCCCAGGCGCCGAGCAACCACGCGAAGGGAACGATGTCGGCGGGCAGGCCGACGGGAATCTCAATAACCATGAGAACCGGCGGCGAAGGTCACTTCTGGCCGCGGAACAGGTTCACGAGAACGACGCCCGAGACCCACGCGATCGCGACGCTGGCAAGACCGAGCAGCCCGAGGAAGAACATTTCGAGGGCGAGAAGATTCATACCCTCAGTGTAACCGGGCTCGTGCGCTCTGCGCGCCTTAGGCCTGGCCGATAAAACGAGGGATCCAGGCGAGAAGCGCAACGATGCCGATGACAAGCACGGCACCAACCACCCCGCCCGCAACGCGCGCCACGAAACGATGCTGCTGACCAACGATGAGCTGCACGATGAATGCGACGATCACACAGATGCCCGCGGCGATGAAGAGCCAGGGCGCACGTGTCTGAGCCGTTGCGAAAACCTCAACGAGAATCGCGAGCACAAGCCCGAGCCCCCAGATCGCAACCATCGAGACGAGCTCGTGGCGCACGACAGGCAATGACGTCGTGAGTGCGGGCGGGCCAGGCGGTGCAGGCGGCATGTCGAATTCGGGCTCCACACTCGTATTGTTTCAGTACTTCCCTGCGAACCGCAGAATTTCCACCCCCAAACCGCGCATTAGGATAAGGGAGTTACCGCGCAGAACCGAAGGGAGGCCGATGGCCCTTCTGCTGGTTCTCACGCCCGCCGCGAATTGGCAAAACGTCTTGCCGTCGCTCGAATTGTTGCCCTATCGCGTTGAGCGGGCACCAGCTGATACTGCCGGTCTCATCACCCTCCCCGATGCGGATGCGCTGCTCATTGACGCGCGCGAGAACCTCGTCGCGGCCCGGGCCCTGTGTCGGATTGCGCGCGCGACGGCATCCTCCCCCGTCATCGCCATTCTCAACGAGGGTGGCTTGCCCGCTCTCTCGCCCGAGTGGAGCATCGACGATGTTCTGCTCGCGACGGCGGGGCCGGCCGAGATTGATGCGCGCATTCGGCTCGCGATTGCGCGGGGGGAAGCATCCGCAGAACCCTCTCGCGTGCAAACCTCGGGCATCACGATCGACGAGCAGTCGTATGCCGCCAAAGCGAACGGGCGACCGCTCGACCTCACCTACAAAGAGTTCCAGCTTTTGCACTTCTTGGCGGCGCACCCCTCACGCGTTTTCACCCGTGAGCAACTGCTCACGGAAGTCTGGGGTTTCGACTACTTCGGCGGCACCCGCACGGTCGATGTGCACGTGCGACGTTTGCGCGCCAAACTGGGCGATCAAGAGCACGTCATCGGTACGGTGCGCAACGTCGGCTACCGCTTCAACGCTGACGAAGAGAGCGAGTCGTAAGGGCGCTTCCCGTTGTTTACTTTCTGCTGACAGAATGAGAACATGACCGACCGCGAACTGCGTGACCCCGACATCGATAGCGAAGTCGACGATCTCGAAACCTCGACTTTTGAGGCCGGCATTGAACTCCCCGATGATCGCTATCTTGATCGTGAGTTGAGCTGGCTTGCATTCAACCAGCGCGTGCTCGAACTTGCCGAAGACGAGACGGTTCCGCTGCTCGAACGGGCGAACTTCCTCGCGATTTTTGCGAGCAACCTCGACGAGTTCTTCATGGTGCGCGTGGCAGGTTTGCAGCGCCGCATCGTGACGGGTCTCGCAGTGCCGACAAACGTTGGCCGCTCACCACACCAGGTCATGAGTGAGATCTCGGCCAAAGCGCACGAGCTGCAAGAACGCCACGCCCTCGTGTGGCGCGATGCTGTCGGCCCCAAGCTCGCCCAGGCGGGTATTGAGGTTGTCGCTTACGACGAGCTTTCGGATGACGAAAAAGCAGCACTGAGCGACTATTTCCAGTCACAGGTCTTCCCCGTGCTCATGCCGCTCGCGGTCGACCCCGCTCACCCCTTCCCCTATATTTCTGGGCTCTCGCTTAACCTCGCCATCCGTATTCGCAACGCCAAGACGGGTCGGCAAGACTTCGCGCGCCTCAAGGTCCCGCCTGCATTGCCGCGCTTCGTGACGGTTCCGGGCAGCACGCCCACGAGCGGGCGCTACGTTCCCCTCGAAGACCTGATCGCGAACCACCTGGAAGACCTTTTCCCGGGCATGGAAATCGTTGACCACCACGCCTTCCGCCTCACGCGTAACGAAGACGTTGAGATTGACGAGGATGAGAGCGAAAACCTCATCCAGGCGCTCGAACAAGAACTTTCACGCCGTCGCTTCGGTCCGCCTATCCGCCTCGAGATTGCCGACGACATCGACGATACGACGCTCAATCTGCTCGTAAAAGAGCTCGGCATCACCGATCAAGAGGTCTACCGCCTGCCCTCGCCGCTCGATCTGCGCGGCCTCTTCGGGCTCTCGGGCATCGACCGCCCCGAACTGCACTACCTGCCGCACCTGCCCGTCACGGCGATCCCCTTCCAGCCGGACGGCGGCAACGATCCTGACTTCTTCAAGGTCATCCGTGACCGTGATGTGCTCGTGCACCACCCCTACGAGTCGTTCACGACCTCCGTTGTCTCGTTCCTGCAGCAGGCAGCTCGCGACCCGCACGTGCTCGCCATCAAGCAAACGCTCTACCGCACCTCGGGCGACAGCCCCGTGGTGCAGGCGCTCATTGACGCAGCGGATGCCGGCAAACAGGTGCTTGCCCTCGTTGAGGTCAAGGCGCGATTCGACGAGGCAAACAACATCAACTGGGCCCGCAAGCTCGAACGCGCTGGTGTACACGTTGTCTACGGCATCGTAGGGCTCAAGACCCACACGAAGGCACTGCTCGTCATCCGCGACGAAGTCGGCGAGCTGCGAAGCTACTGCCACGTCGGCACGGGAAACTACAATCCCAAGACGAGCCGCATTTACGAAGACTTCGGCTTGTTCACGGCGAACGAGCAGGTCGGGAGAGACCTCACGCGTCTGTTCAACCAGCTCTCGGGCTACGCGATTGAGAAGAAGTACAAGCGCTTGCTCGTCGCTCCCCTCCACCTGCGCAAGGGGCTACTCAAACTCATCAAGCAGGAGCGCAAGAACGCACTCGAGGGCAAACCCGCCCACGTGCGCATCAAACTCAACTCGATTGTTGACGAACAGATCATTGACGCGCTGTACGAGGCATCCGCTGCCGGCGTACAAGTCGACGTCTTCGTGCGCGGTATCTGTAGCGTTCGCACGGATCTACCGGGTGTCTCTGACAACATTCGCGTGCACAGCGTGCTGGGTCGCTACCTCGAACACTCACGCGTTTTCGGGTTCCACAACGATGGCAACCCCATCGTCTACATCGGCAGCGCCGACATGATGCACCGTAACCTCGACCGTCGTGTCGAAGCGCTCATTGAGCTGACTGACCCAACGCACATCACGCAGGTGCTCGACTTCTTCGACCTCGGCATGGCTGACACGACCTCGTCGTGGCACCTCGGCGAAGGGGGCGTGTGGACGCGCCACTCAACCGATGCGAATGGCAAACCGCTCGCCGATCTGCAAGACGAGACGATGCGCGCAATCCAGAAGCGTCGCCGACCCCGCGCGGTGCGATGAGTTCGAAAGAACAGAAGGCCTCGAAAGACGCCACACAGCCACAGATGGTCTACGCGGCCGGTGGCGTCATGTGGCGTGAAACGCCCGACGGCAAGATTCGCGTCTTGCTCGTGCACCGCACAAAGTACAAAGACATTTCGTTGCCCAAGGGCAAGGTCGACCCCGGCGAGACGCTCGTCGAAACGGCAGTGCGGGAACTGAAAGAAGAGACCGGTATCAAGGTCAATCTTGGGGTGCCGCTCGGTGTCTCGAAGTACCGCATGGGCGGCGGCGGGCTCAAGGTTGTGCACTGGTGGGCCGCCGAGGCAACGGATGACGCGATCCAAGCCTCGACCTTCGTGCCCAATCGCGAGATTGCGGCCCTCGAATGGGTCAGCATCAAAAAAGCCAAGACGCGCGTGAGCTACCCCGCCGACGTCGGCATCCTTGAAGAGTTCGAGCGGCTGCTTGGCCAGGGAGTTCTGCGCACATTCCCCATCGTCGTCCTGCGCCACGCGAAGGCCTCACCGGCTGAGGGCGATCAGCACGACGACGAGCGTACACTCTCGTCACGCGGGCAGAAGCAAGCGTCGGCGATTGTGCCCTCACTGCGCGCCTACGGTGTCAAGAAAATCGTGGCTTCGGATGCCGTTCGTTGCGCCGAAACAGTACAGCCTTTGAGCGACAAAACGCGCCGTGAAGCAAAGTTGACCCGCAAGCTCAGCCAGGACGCTTGGGAACGCGGCAAAGCCGATGTTCGCGGAATCGTCGGCAAGCGGGTCCGCGCGCGCAAGCCCGCCGTTATCTGCACGCACCTCCCCGTCATTGCAGACACTCTCGAAGAGCTCGCCCTTGCGACGGGAACCGTCACGGGCCCCTACGTCGCAGAAGCCGCCGCCCTGGAACCCGCTGCGTTCTCGGTT
Organism: uncultured Microbacterium sp.; assembly: GCA_964400205.1. Lineage (GTDB taxonomy): Bacteria > Actinomycetota > Actinomycetes > Actinomycetales > Microbacteriaceae > Microbacterium. The sequence continues at coordinate 4,043 of CAYNTU010000042.1, read as the reverse complement.
GTTCACCTTTCGGCAACGAACCCGGGCTCGGGCATTATCGCGATTGAGACGCATCCGCCCATCGTCTAGCGTTCTTCACCCGGCCCTCTGCCTGCAGGTGGGCGGGTGTGTTCTCACGCTCGCAGGCCGGCCCGCCCGCTCATCCGTTCACCTTGCGTTTACCTGCTAGCGGCCAACCGGTCACCCCCGGCGCGTAGCGTCGGCGACGAGCGCCAGCAGGTGCTCCGGAACCACAACGATGTCCCGCCTGGTTCTGTACGCACGAATGAATGGAAACACCTCGTGACCACCTCGCGTTTCGCCCGTCTGGGCGCTGTCGCTGCAATCGCAACCCTCGCACTCGCTGGCTGCGCAGCCAACGAGATCCAGCCCGCTGACAGCGCGGCTCCCACAAACGACACCGCAACCAACGAGCCCACGGGCGCAACGCTCTCGGGCACCCTGAGTGCAACGGGCGCTTCGTCGCAGACCGCTGCACAGGGCGTATGGGTTGTCGGCTTCCAGACCCAGCACGCTGATGTTTCGATCAACTACGAACCGACCGGTTCGGGTGTTGGCCGCGAAAACTTCACGACCGGTGCTGCAAACGCAAACTTCATCGGCTCGGACCGCGCGTTCAAGATCGACGAAATCAGCAAGATCGCAACCACGCAGTGCACGACGGGCGAAATCGTTGAAATCCCCGCCTACATCTCGCCCGTTGCAATCGCCTTCAACCTCGAGGGTGTTGAGACGCTCAACCTCGACGCAACGACGATCGCCAACATCTTCGCTGGCAACATCACCAACTGGAACGACCCGGCAATCGCCGAGCAGAACGCTGGCGTTACGCTGCCGGATCTCGCGATCACGGCTGTGCACCGCTCAGACAAGTCGGGCACGACGGGCACCTTCACGGCATACCTCGCCGCAACCGCACCTGACGTGTGGACGTGGGAAGACGACGACGTATGGCCCATCGAAAACGGTGAGGCTGCTGACAAGACTCAGGGTGTCGCTTCGGCAATCTCGGGCGGCAACGGCACGATCGGTTACCTCGACGCATCGCAGATCCCGCAGGGCGCTGGCCAGGTGCACGTCAAGTCGGGCGAGTCGTACGTTGCCTACACGGCTGAGGCAGCAGCGCAACTCGTTGAGGCTTCGCCGCTCGAAGAGGGCCGCACGGCAGCTGACGTCGTCTTCGACGTTGACCCGGCCGCAGCACCCGATGGCGCATACCCCATCGCACTCGTTTCGTACCTCGTGGGCTGCGTTGACTACGCAGACAAGAACACGGCGCAGCTCGTGAAGGAATACTTCAGCTACGTCGTCTCGGAAGAGGGCCAGACCGCTGCAGCAGAAGCTGCCGGTAGCGCACCCATCTCGGCCGGCCTTCGCGAGAAGGTTCAGGCAGCGATCGACGCGATCGTAACCGAGTAATCCTCTGGGGAGCGGGGCTACACACAACACCGGTGTAGCCCCGCTTCCTGCCGCAAGATCCTCTCCTCGAAAGAAGAACATGTCGCTCCTCGAATCGGATGTCAACGACCAGGGCCAAGACCCCGTCGCAGTCGCCGCAGATGACATCTCGGCAGCGCCCAAAGCGAAAAAGCGCATTGGCGATGTGATCTTCAGTGGCACGGCGCTCGGCGCGGGCATTCTCATCCTCGTGATTCTCGCCGCCGTCACCTTCTTCCTCGTTATCCAGTCGATCCCCGCCTTCACGAACGAGGGCGAAAGCAACTTCCTCGCAAACAGGTCGTTCTGGGGCTACGCGCTCCCACTTGTTTTCGGAACGTTGTGGTCGGCAATTCTCGCGCTCATCATCGCCGCCCCCATCGCGATCGGCATTGCGCTGTTCATCTCGCACTACGCACCGCGGCGCCTTGCTGCAACGCTCGGCTACGTCATTGACCTTCTGGCGGCGGTGCCCTCGGTCGTCTTCGGTCTGTGGGGCATCCTCGTGCTGAGCCCGCTCGTTCAGCCCTTCTACGTGTGGCTCAACAAGTACCTCGGGTTCATCCCACTCTTCTCCGGCCAGGTCTCGGCGACCGGTCGCACGATGCTCACGGCAGCCCTCGTGCTCGCGGTCATGATCCTCCCGATTATGACGGCCATCTGCCGCGAGGTCTTCCTGCAGGTTCCCAAGCTGCACGAGGAGGCCGCTCTGGCACTCGGCGCAACGCGCTGGGAAATGATCCGTACCGCTGTCTTCCCCTTCGCCCGCGGCGGCATGGTCTCTGGCGCAATGCTCGCCCTCGGCCGCGCACTCGGCGAAACGATGGCCGTGACGATGGTGCTCTCGGCAACCGGTGTCATCAGCTTCAAGCTGCTCACCTCGCAAAACCCCACGACGATCCCCGCGAACATCGCGCTCCAGTTCGGTGAGGCACACGATATTGACATCAACGTGCTCATCGCGACGGGTCTGATCCTCTTCATCGTGACGTTCGCTGTCAACGCCATCGCGCGCGGCATCATCAATCGTCGCGCCGCATTCTCGGGAGCAAACTGACGTGTCGACCATCACTACGCTCGAACGTGCCAAATCTGGCGAAAGCCTGACCTCGGGTCGTCTCCCCAACTGGGCACCGTGGGCGCTCCTGGGTGGCTCGATCGCTGTCTCGGCGGCCATCTTCCTCGTGAGCTCGCTCTCCTCTGGGGGCGACTTCAACATCGTCGGTGCGGTCGCGCTTGGCATGGTCATCTACCTCGCCGCGATCTACCTCGTCTCACGCGCTGTTGAAAACAGCCGCGTCGCGACGAACCGCTTTATGACGGGCCTCGTCTCGACGGCCTTCGTGATCGCGTGTTTGCCCCTCATCTCGGTGCTGTGGACCGTGCTGACGCAGGGCATGGGCCGCTTCGATCTGCAGTTCTTTTCAGAATCGATGCGCAACGTGTTGGGCGACGGCGGTGGCGCTGTGCACGCCATCTGGGGCACCATCCACATCACGCTGACGGCCGCCATCATCTCGGTGCCGATCGGCCTTATGACCTCGATCTACCTCGTTGAATACGGCTCCGGCAAGCCCCTCGCGAAGGCCATCACCTTCTTCGTTGACGTCATGACGGGCATCCCCTCAATCGTCGCGGGTCTGTTTATCTACGCCGTCTTCTCGCTCATCGTGGGGCCCGGTGAGCGTATGGGCTTCATGGGCGCCCTCTCGCTCACCGTGCTCATGATCCCCGTCGTCGTGCGCGGTTCAGAAGAGATGCTGCGCATCGTGCCGAACGAGCTGCGTGAAGCCTCCTACGCCCTCGCAGTGCCCAAATGGCGCACCGTGCTCAAGGTCGTGCTTCCCACGGCGATCGCCGGCATCATGACCTCTGTGACGCTCGCCATCGCGCGCGTCATCGGCGAGACGGCGCCGCTCCTGCTGACAGCCGGGTTCGTGGCAAACCTCAACCTCGACCTGTTCAACGGACCCATGTCGACACTGCCCGTGTTCGTCTACACGCAGTTCGCCTACCCTGGTATTCCGCCCGAACCGTACATCGCGCGCGCCTGGGCCGGTGCACTCACTCTCGTCCTCATTGTTATGGCCCTCAACCTCATCGCCCGACTCATCGCCAAGGCCTTCGCGCCCAAGATGACCGGCCGCTAAGCATCCGCTCTGCAATTAGAAAGCACCCGAATGTCAAAGAGCATCGAAGTTAAAGACCTCAACGTGTACTACGGCGACTTCCTCGCTGTTGAAGACGTCTCGATGGATATCGAACCCAACTCCGTCACCGCCTTCATCGGCCCCTCGGGCTGCGGCAAGTCGACCTTCCTGCGCACGCTCAACCGCATGCACGAGGTCATTCCCGGCGCCTATGTCAAGGGCGAGGTGCTGCTCGATGGGCAGGACCTCTACGGCAAGAACGTCGACCCCGTGCGTGTGCGCAGCCACGTCGGCATGGTCTTCCAGCGCCCCAACCCCTTCCCCACCATGTCGATCCGTGAAAACGTGCTCGCCGGCGTCAAGCTCAAGGGCACGAAGATGGCGAAATCCGATCAGGATGCCCTGGTCGAGAAGTCGCTCACGGGCGCCAACCTGTGGAACGAGGTCAAGGACCGC
>CAYNTU010000041.1:0-16787 GCA_964400205.1 uncultured Microbacterium sp. | reverse complement strand
TCGTTCTACTCGGCTCCGACCTTTGCTACAGACTTCTAGGTCGACAAGCCCAGCCTGAAAAAAGTCCCGCGTGACGTTCAGGCGCCGTCACGCAGCAAGATTCCTCAATGACGCCAGGAACCGTGCCGGAATCACTGCACGGATCTGACGGACTATCGGGCTCGCTTAAGCAGCGAGGGCGAAGTCAGTGCGCTTTGCGTTGGCACTTATTGTTTTGCAGAGAGCGTTTACGAGATAACCCTGCATCCTCGGCCCGCTTCTCTTGGGTACACAGGCGCTGTCGATACCGATCAGCCCCGTGGCCAGGCGGGCCCCGTCACACTGTTGACTTACCAACTCGGATGCTTCCACCCGAGCACTCCAGTTTACCTGCTCCGCGGCAGAAAGTCACGCGCTCGGAACTGGGGCTCCCCCGCACCGAGGGTCACCGAATCCCAGCGACCCCCGAGACCGCCCAGTTCACAAGCTCACCGCATCCGCTCGGGATCGTGAGTTCTGGCAGATCCACACTCCCTCGCACAAGCGACCCGCCGAATGTGACGGTGTCACCCACGCGTGCCGTCGCGGGATCAAGCTCAACACCGGTCGAAACCAGCTCCTCACCGAGCCAATGTGCCGATTCGAAGGGGAACACTGGCACGACTCGTTCAACCGGTTCGCCGTCGTCGAGCGTGATCGATTGCTCGGGGAGCTCGACATAGGTGCAGCCGCCGTCGCGCTGGAGTATGCCGATAACCGGCTCGTCAGTGGACGGCACTGGCTCGCTGCCGCCCTCCGAGACGGAGTGGAAGGCGATGTCGCCGATCGCCGGTGTGAGTTCTCCCGTGGCCGTCTCGGTTGGTTCGGCGCTCCGTGTCTCGGACGGAGTCGGTGACGTTTCGCTCGCGGTCGGCATGGTCGACTCGCTTGCGGGTACGGTTTCCGTGGGATCCGATTGTCGTTGCGCCGATTGGCCGCAGCCGGTCAATACAACGACCGCGAGGGTAACGACACCAAGTGTGATCATGTGCTTACGCATTGCTTCCTCCTTGAGTTGCGTTTCTAGCCTCACTCTTTAGTGTCGTTCGTTTGCATTTCGGCTTGGAGCAAAGTTCATGCGGCGTAGAGTCGGGTGTATGAGCGAAGTCATCATCACTGTTCGCGGAGAGCACCAAGAACGCGTGGCGCCCGAGCGCGCGAAGATCTCAGTTTCGGTGCAGGCCGACGGCCCTGACAAGAGCGAAGTTGTCGATCGCGCGCTGCGGTTGGCTGAACCCGTCCGGTCGAGCCTTGCGATGCGCGAGGAGTCGGGTGCCGTCTCAGAGTGGTCGAGCGCCCGCATGAGTGTTCGCGCCGAGCGCCCGTGGAACCAAGATGGCAAACGCCTCGCACCCGTCTACTACGCGAGTGTTGATTTCACCGCGACGTTTGTCGACCCATCCGAACTCTCACTGTGGGTGACAGAGATCTCGGCATGGGAGGGCGTGAACGTCGGCTACGTCGATTGGCACTTGACCCCTGAGACGCAGGCCAAAACCGAGCGCGAAGTTGCAACCGAGGCGATCAAAGTCGCTGTGGCGCGGGCAACGGCGTATGCGGATGCGCTCGGGCTCAAAAAAGTCGAAGCACGCGAGATCGCCGACCAGGGGCTCATTTCAGATCACGCTGTGCGACAGGAGGGCCGCATGATGAAGTCGATGGCATTTGCCGCCATGGACGCCACCGCCGGCGCTGGCATGGAGTTCGCCCCCGAAGACATCCGCGTCTCCGCGACCGTCGAAGGCCGTTTTGCCGCGAGCTAACTCTCGAGTTCTTTGAACTTCTGCGCCATCGTGGGGTTGCCTCGAGTGAGGCGCTTGACTGAGACATCCTGCAACTTGTCGTTCGCAAGGCGCAGGTTGTTGTTCGATTTAAGGAGCGATTGCTTCGTCTTCTCGAGTTGTGCGATGGCCTTGTCGATCGCTTCGATGGCATCCGTTGACTGACGCGTCGCGAGGTCGAAGTTGCGCGCGAACCCCACCTTGAAATCTTCGAGCTTGCCCTCGAAGTTCGTAAGGTCAACCTCTTGCTGGCGCACGAGTTCGAGTTCGTTCTTGTATCCCAGCGCGTTGAGCCCAGCATTGCGTAAGAGCCCAATGAGCGGCAAGAAGAACTGCGGGCGCACAACGAACATCTTCGGGTAGACGTGCGATTTGTCGACGATGCCCCGGTTGTAGAGCTCGCTCTCGGCCTCGAGCAACGAGACAAGCACGGCATACTCGCAGTTCTTCGCGCGGCGATCTTTGTCGAGTTTGTCGAGGAAGTCATCGTTCTTGCGCTTCGTCGCGGTTGTCTCGTTTTCGTTCTTCATCTCGAACATGATCGAGACGATTTCCGTGCCGTTCTCGTCGAAGTCGCGGAAGATAAAGTCGCCCTTTGTGCCACCGCTCGCGTCGTTGTCTTTCTCGAAGGTCGCCCGCGGGAACGCCATGGAACGAACACTGTTGAATTCGATCTCGCAGTGCTGCTCAAGCGTCTCGCCGACCATCTTGGTCGAGAGCTTCGCCTTGAGTTCTTTCTGCCGTTCGATCTCGTCATTGAGCGTGCGAATTTGCAATTCATAGCTCTGCTTGAGGCTCTGCTGCTCGTTCTTCTGCTCAGCTTCGGCGAGCGCAAGCTGTGACTCAAGCGCCGTCTTCTGCTGCTCGAGCGCTGCGACGGCCTCGGTCACAGCGAGCTTCTGCTCTGTGTGCTTCGCGGCGAGCTCGGCTTTCAAACGCTCAATTTCAGCGTCTTTCGCAGCGGATGCTTCGAGCGCTGCCTTCGCGGCCTCCTGCTCGGCGATCTTGAACTCTTGTGCTTTCGCCTTCTCAGCAGCTTCCTGCTCGCGTTGTTTCGAAGCGAGTTGCTCGGTCAACGCAGCAACCCGCTTCTCGAGTTCGGCTTGAGCTTCAAGCTGCGCACGCTTGGCCTCTTTCTCGGCAAGTTCGAGGGCCGCCTGCTTTTCACGCTCCGCACTTTCCAGCCGCGCGTGAAGCTCCCTGTCGAACTCTTTACCCCGCACTTGCTGCACGATCGCGGCGTAGCCGGCCTCATCAACAGTGAAGGCCTTGTGGCAGTGGGGGCAAACGATTTCGTTTGTCACGCGGGCACCTGGGCGCGCTCGATCGCCGAGGCGAGACGCTCGCCGACCTTGGCGTGAACCCGCGTGCCGCTCGCTTCGTGATCGCTCGAAAGCAGCAAGCCGTGCTCGTGAATCTGCGAAAGCAAGTCGCCGCGGTCATACGGAATCACGGCGTGCACTTCGATCGCGGGTGCGGGCAGCGTCTCTTCAATCGCCTGCAAGAGTTCGGCGATACCTTCGCCCGAACGACTCGAGACAAACACGGCGCTCGGCTCAAGGCCGCGTAGCACGAGCTTGTCGTCATCCGTCAAGAGGTCGGCTTTGTTGAAGACGATGATCTCGGGGATCTTGCGTGCGTCAACCTCGCCCAATACCTGTCGCACCGTGCCGATTTGGCCCGCCGGGTCGGGGTGTGAGCCATCGACGACGTGCACGATGACGTCGGCATCCGCTGCCTCTTCGAGCGTCGAGCGGAAGGCCTCAACAAGCTGGTGTGGCAGGTTGCGCACAAACCCGACAGTATCGGCGAGCGTGTACACGCGACCATCGGATGCTTCTGTGCGCCGCACCGCCGTGTCGAGCGTCGCGAACAACTCGTTCTCAACGAGCACACCCGCGTTCGTGAGGGCGTTGAGCAACGACGATTTGCCTGCGTTCGTGTACCCCACGATCGCGACCGACGGGATGTCGTTGCGATCACGCTCGGCACGCTTGGCTGCGCGAGCGGGAGCAAAGTTCTTAATCTGGCGACGCAGCTGCGCCATGCGGGTGTGGATGCGGCGGCGATCAAGTTCGATCTTGGTCTCACCAGGGCCACGTGAACCCATACCGGCACCACCGGCACCGACCTGGCCACCGGCCTGACGGCTCATGGACTCACCCCAACCGCGAAGGCGCGGCAGCAGGTATTCAAGCTGGGCGAGCTCAACCTGGGCCTTACCCTCGCGGCTCTTGGCGTGCTGGCTGAAGATATCGAGAATGACGGCCGTGCGGTCAATGACCTTGACTTTGACAACGTCTTCCAGCGCACGACGCTGCGAAGGCGCGAGTTCAGTGTCGGCGATGACGGTGTCAGCGCCGACCGCTTGCACAATGTCGCGCAACTCTGCCGCCTTGCCACGGCCGACGTAGGTTGCGGGGTCGGGGTGCGGGCGACGTTGCAGAACGCCATCGAGCACCTGCGCACCCGCAGTCTCTGCCAGGGCGGCAAGCTCGCGGAGCGAGTTTTCGGCGTCCGTCAGATCGCCCTGCGAATACACGCCGATGAGCACGACGCGTTCAAGGCGCAGTTGGCGGTACTCAACCTCGGTGACATCTTCAAGCTCGGTCGAAAGCCCCTGCACGCGGCGCAGGCTCTTGCGTTCTTCCAGTTCGAGTTGGTCGCCATCGGCCGCCGTGTGCACGGCGGTGGCGGCATCTTGCAACGCCTCGGCGCGACCGCCAAGGACGGCGTCGGGGTTCAAGGGAGAATCGGCACCAAACACGCGAACTTTCGTGCTCGAACCGGCGGCTTCGTCGGCTTTGAGCACGCGATCGACGATGTCGTCGGTGGCATCAAAATCACGACTTTCAGGCATAACTTGAGTCTACTTTGCACCTCTGACTCGCGGCGAGGCTCAGGCCTCAAGTACGCTCTAGGCGTATGGGGAACGATCATTACTTCACCGCTGAGCCAGCGAGTGAAGAGCAACTTCGCACGATCAACGTGACACTCGCTGACCGCCCCCTCACCGTCACAACCGCTGCCGGCGTCTTCAGCCCCGACCACGTTGACGCGGGTACGGGAGTCTTGCTTTCCTCAACACCCGCTCCCCCACCCGGCGGTGATTTCCTCGATCTGGGTTGCGGATGGGGGCCCATCAGCATCTCACTCGCGCTGCAGTCACCGCACGCGACTGTGTGGGCCGTCGACGTCAATGAGCGCGCCCTCGACCTCGTTCGGCGCAACGCATCTGCACTGGAGCTCAGCAACATTCGGGCCGTGACACCCGACGCCGTTCCCGAAGACATCCTGTTCCGAACGATTCGCTCGAACCCCCCGATTCGGGTCGGCAAGCGCGAACTGCATTCAATGCTGCAGGCGTGGCTGCCTCGCCTCGATGTGCGCAGCGACGCCTGGCTCGTGATCGCCAAGCAGCTGGGCGCCGATTCGCTGCAGCGCTGGCTCAGCGATTCGCTCCCCCGCGATTTCTCGGTCTCCCGAGCCAACACCGCTCGCGGTTTCCGCGTGCTCAAAGTGCGCCACCACGAATCGGATGCGCCGACCGGCGCGACCACTTGAGGTCCCTGAGCGTCCCCACCGGCCGCGATTGCTAGAGCGAGAACTCGCCCGAGAACACCAGCTCTGCTGGGCCACTCAGACCGACGTGCTCGCCGTCTTCGGTCGCGAACATCCGGACTGCGAGCGTGCCACCGGGAACCGTGACCTTCCAGTTGTCGGGTGCGCCCTCTCCAACGAAGTGGCGCACGGCAAGCGCCGCCGCGGCGACCCCGGTGCCACAGCTGAGCGTCTCGCCGACGCCGCGTTCGTACACGCGCATCCGAATCTGGCCGATACCGTCATCCACCAGCGGATGCGCTGGCACAACGAACTCCACATTCGCCCCTTCGGGGGCCGGTGGGTCGAGGATCGGCTCCTTCGTGAGGTCGAGTGCGTCAAGCTCGTCGGCTGACTGCAGCACGACAACGACATGCGGGTTTCCCACGTCGATACCGAGGCCCGGGCGTGAGACATCGAGGCCGCGCTCGGTGACCTGCGGGTCGTACCGGGCTAGCTGCCAGCGGCCGAGGTCAACCTGATAGCCCGTCGCGCTCGCCGTCAGGTCCTTGACGCCTGCGCGAGTCGCGATCGGGAGCGCCGAGCCAGCCGGGATCGTTGCGAGCCCCTTGTCGACGAGATACTTCACAAAGACGCGGGTGCCGTTTCCACACATTTCTGCCACGGATCCATCGGCGTTGCGGTAATCCATGAACCATTCGGCGTCGGCATCTTCTGCGAGCGATGCAGCCGCGTCGGGGTCATTGACTGACTTGACCACACGCAACAACCCATCGGCACCAATACCAAAGTGCCGGTCACACAGTTTCGCAACCTGTTCTGGCGTGATGTCAAGCATGCCGTTGGCATCCTCAATGATGACGAAGTCGTTGCCCGTGCCGTGCCCCTTGGTGAATGCGACCATGGGGCTAGTCTACGGAGTCACCCACGTGAGGCCCGGGTAGCGCTTGAACCAGCTCACCTGGCGGCGGGCGTAGCGCCGCGTGAGGGCTTGCGTTTCCGCAATGGCTTTCTGCTGGGTGTATTCGCCCGTGAGCTGTTTGAGCGCCTGTGCATAGCCGATAGCCCGGCTGGCGGTCACCCCTTGCTCGAGGCCGTGTGCGCGCAGTCGGGTGACCTCATCGAGCATCCCGCCGGCCCACATCTGCTCAACGCGTTTGTCGAGGTCGACAACGAGCTCGGCGCGCTCGCGATGCATGCCGATGATCTTCGTATTGGACAACCACAGTTTTGGCTCGTCGGGTAGTTTGCCCTCGTGGGTTTGATTTCCGCTCAGCACGACTTCGAGCGCCCGCACAACGCGTCGCGGGTTTTGCGCGTCGATTCGCTCGGCTGCCGCGGGATCAAGCTGTTTGAGCCGTTCGTAGAGCACGCCCGGCCCGACTTCGATGACTTCGACTTCAAGCTTTGACCGCAACTCTGGGTCGGTCGGCGGGAACGCAAAGTCGAACAGCACGCTCGAGGCATAGAGCCCTGATCCCCCAACGAGAATCGCGTGGTTGCCGCGGTTGATGATCTCTTCGACGATCGCGCGGGCGCGCGGTTGGTACCAAGCAACGGATGCTTCATCGGTCACATCGAGCACATCGAACATGTGGTGCGGAATGCCGCGGCGCTCGCTTTCGGGCAACTTGGCCGTGCCGATATCCATGCCGCGGTACAGCTGCATTGCATCGACGTTGACGATCTCGGCATTGCCGAGTTGCTCGGCGAGGTCGAGCGCGTACGAAGTTTTGCCCGTCCCGGTCGCGCCAACTACAGCGAACAAATTCAAGGTCCCTGAGCCTGACGAGGGGCCGACCTCAGCGATCGGCTCTGTCATCACACGCCGATGCGCAACGTCGGCAGCCCGAGCGAAACCGCCTTCGGCCCGCCATCGGATGCCGCCGGCGTCGTTCCGCACGAGGCCGCCTGTGAGCGATCCCACGCGTCCCCACCGCGCGTGCGGCGGATCTTGAGTGGGGCACCGGTCGGGTCATCCGCCAAGAGGTGGAACGGTGCGGCGTACGAAACCGTCACCGTCACAGCGTCACCCGGGCGCGGAATCGGTGATCCTTCGGGCACCTGAAAGTGCACGAGGCGGTTGTCTTTTGCACGACCGGTCAGGCGGTGCGTTTCACCGTCTTTCTTGCCCTCGCCAACCGAAACGATCAGCTCGACCTCGCGGCCGACCTGCTTCTGATTCTCTTCGTACGAGATGCGGTTCTGCAGTTCGATGAGGCGGTCAAAGCGTTCTTGCACGACCTCTTTCGGCACCTGGTTTTCCATGGTGGCCGCGGGTGTGCCCTCGCGAATCGAGTATTGGAAGGTGAAGGCGCTCGAGAATCGTGATGCTTCAACAACGCGCATCGTCTCGAGGAAGTCTTCTTCAGTTTCGCCCGGGAATCCGACGATGATGTCGGTTGTGATGGCGGCATCCGGCATCTTCTCGCGCACGCGGTCGAGAATGCCGAGGAACTTCGTGCTGCGATACGAGCGGCGCATGGCCTTAAGAATCGCGTCGCTGCCCGACTGCAGCGGCATGTGCAATTGCGGCATGACGTTCGGGGTTTCGGCCATCGCATCGATGACGTCGTCGGTGAAGGCGGCGGGGTGCGGGCTCGTAAAGCGCACACGCTCAAGGCCCTCGATCTCGCCGCATGCACGCAGCAGCTTGCTGAATGCTTGGCGGTCGCCGAACTCAACACCATAGGAGTTCACGTTTTGGCCGAGCAGCGTGACTTCGATTGCGCCGTCGTCAACGAGCATCCGAATCTCGCTCAGAATGTCACCCGGGCGGCGGTCTTTCTCTTTGCCGCGCAGGCTCGGCACGATGCAGAACGTGCAGGTGTTGTTGCAGCCGACCGAGATGCTGACCCATCCGCTGTGTGCGTTGTCGCGCTTCGTCGGGAGAGTGCTCGGGAAGATTTCGAGGCTTTCGAGAATCTCGAGTTGCGCCTGGTCGTTGTGGCGAGCGCGTTCGAGCAGCTCGGGCAGTGAGCCCATGTTGTGCGTGCCGAAAACAACATCGACCCACGGTGCCTTGTCAATGACGGCTTGCTTGTCCATCTGCGCGAGGCAGCCGCCGACGGCGATCTGCATGCCGTCGCGCTTGTCTTTGACGGCCTTGAGCGTGCCGAGCGTGCCGTAGAGCTTACCTGCCGCGTTGTCGCGCACAGCGCAGGTGTTGATGATGACGACATCCGCCTGCTCACCATCGGATGCTTTGAGGTACCCAGCGCTCTCCAGCGAGCCGCTGAGGCGCTCCGAGTCGTGCACGTTCATCTGGCAGCCGAAGGTACGCACTTCGTAGGTGCGCGGGCTGCCGTCTGCCGCGATCGCTGCGGGCGATGGCGCAATGAGCGTCGGTGTGCTGATGGGCGAATTCATGATCCCCCAATTCTACCGGCCGCTCCTCAACCCACCCCGAACCACTCGCCACCGGGAGCTCTCTGGCTTTCGGGAGCCGTTCTGTCCATTTCCAGCTCCCGCTACCCGGATCGCTCACGTGCCGAGCACTGACCGGCACGTGAGCGATAGGTTGGCGGAATGGCGCGGATATTCATTACCGGAATGTCAGGGGTTGGGAAATCGACGCTGCTGGAAGAACTGGCACGACGTGGGCGCCTCACCGTTGATACCGACTACGACGGCTGGGAAGTTGAGCGGGCCATCTGGGATGAAGACAAGATGGCTGAGTTGCTCGCTGAAAATGCGGATGTCGTTGTGTCCGGGACCGCCGAGAACCAGGGGAAGTTCTACGACCTGTTCGACCACGTCGTGCTCCTAAGTGCGCCCGTTGAGGTGCTGCTCGACCGGGTAACGAATCGCACGAACAATCCCTACGGCAAGACGTCGGAAGAGCAGTCCGAGATCCGTCAGTACGTTGAGGAAGTCGAGCCACTCCTCCGCCGCGGAGCAACACTCGAGCTCGACGGCCAGCTCCCGATCGCCGAACTCGCCGACCTCATCGAGACTCTCCCTTCCAACTGATCCCAGGTGCGGCTAACTACCACCGCGGGTGCCGAGGAACGGTAGATTGCCGCACCTAAGGCACCAACACAGTTCTCCGGGTGCGGCTATCTACCAGCAAAGGGGCCGAACCACCGTAGTTGGCCGCACCTCGAAACCCGAGTCAGTTTTTCAGGTGCGTCTTCAGGTGCGGCTAACTACCGAAATGGGACCAGATGGTCGTAGTTGGCCGCACTTGGAGGTCACGGATCGGCCGCTCAGGTGCGGCTATCTACCGGCGAAGGGGGCGAGCCGCCGTAGATAGCCGCACCTGGGCGGGGTTAGGAGAAGGTGACGCGGCCGCGGGCGGAGCCGGGGGCGCCGCGCAGTTCGCGGAGCGCGGTGCGTGCAGCCGTTTGGGCGATATTGCCGGGGTAGCCTCGGCGGGCAAGTTGGCCGTAGAGGCGACGCAGGGCGGCCTCTTCATCGACGTTGTTGCCCAGCTTGCGGGCGCGATCGCGGGCAAACTCAAGCGCGCGCTCAGCCTCTTCGTCGCGATCAAGCGAACCGAGGGCCTCGTCGATGATCTCGCGTGGGATACCGCGCATCGTCAGCTCTCGGGCGAGCACGGAACGGCCAACTGCTTTGCGACTCTGCAGCGTCTCGACGAGTACCTCGGCCAGACCTGCATCGTTCAAGTACAAACGCTGTTCGAACTCGACAACAATCTGGTCGGCGAGCTCTTGAGCCTCGTAACGGTCGAGCGGGGTTTCGGCGTCGGGGTCGGTGAGGAAATCGAGGACGAAAGCGTAAGCCTCTTTTGACGAGAGTTGCTTGCGGGAAAGCTTTTTGACGAGGGAATCGGATGCCGTAGCAGCGAGCGCTTCTCGATCGGGGGTGCTTTCAAACTGAGGTTGCGCTTGGGCTCCGCGTCGGCTTACGCCGTCGCTAGGGCGTTTCCACTCCGCGTCGGCTTCGCCGCCGCTTCGGTCAACGAGCGGCGAGGGCGCCCCGAACAAGTGAATGATCGGGGCGCCCTCGTACGACTCGGAAGTCATGCGCTGACGCGTGCCTCGTTGATGTCAACAACCGCCGCTTCAGCTTCAGCAGCATCTGCAGCAGCCTTTGCCGCGGCGCCGGCTGCACCAACACCGAGCTTCGCGAGGATCTTCGTCTCGATCTCTTGTGCGATGTCGGGGTTGTTGATAAGGAAGTTGCGGGCGTTCTCTTTGCCTTGGCCGAGCTGGTCGCCATCGTAGGTGTACCACGAGCCCGACTTCTTGACGATCTCGTTGTCGACACCGAAGTCGATGAGCGAGCCCTCGCGCGAGATACCCGTGCCGTAAAGGATGTCGAATTCTGCCTGCTTGAAGGGCGGGGCCATCTTGTTCTTGACGACCTTGACGCGCGTGCGGTTACCCACGGCATCCGTACCGTCTTTCAGGGTCTCGATACGACGGATGTCGAGACGAACCGAAGCGTAGAACTTGAGCGCCTTACCACCGGCGGTCGTTTCGGGTGAACCGAAGAACACACCGATCTTCTCGCGCAGCTGGTTGATGAAGATTGCGGTCGTCTTGGTCTGGTTGAGCCCACCCGTGATCTTACGAAGCGCCTGCGACATGAGTCGTGCCTGCAGACCAACGTGCGAATCGCCCATGTCGCCCTTAATTTCAGCCTCGGGAACGAGCGCTGCAACCGAGTCGATGACGACGAGGTCGATAGCGCCCGAGCGAATGAGCATGTCGGCGATCTCAAGTGCCTGCTCACCCGTGTCGGGTTGCGAAACGAGCAACTGGTCGATGTCGACACCGAGCTTGCGGGCGTACTCAGGGTCAAGCGCGTGCTCTGCATCGATGAAGGCGGCGATACCGCCTGCGCGCTGCGCGTTTGCGATCGCGTGCAGGGTCAGTGTGGTCTTACCCGAGGATTCCGGGCCGTAGATCTCAACGATGCGGCCTCGCGGCAGGCCACCGATACCGAGGGCTGCGTCAAGCGCAATTGAGCCAGTGGGAATGATTTCGATCGGCGCGCGCTCGTCGCTACCCAGTCGCATGACTGAGCCTTTGCCGAACTGGCGATCGATCTGGGCAAGGGCTGCGTCAAGAGCCTTGTCGCGCTCAGCTGGTGTTGGCATTGCTGTTCTCCTTCGGTGTTCGATATCGGCCGCCTATAGGCTGTCGCCCTCTGCCGATTCGTTTGCAACGAAGTTGGTGAGCTGTACGACAAGGCGTGTGGTTCAGGCCGTAACTTCACGTTAGGTTCGACCTCTGACATTGCTGCCAAAACCCGACCCGCTGGGATAACTCACGAGAAGAACCACTTGTGGGTTAGCTTATTACCCAATCCGAAGAAAGTTTCGAACGAACGCGCGGCGTGTCGAACAAAAAGACGAAGAGCCCCTCCCGACCGGGAGAGGCTCTTCGCTTCAGGTATCGGTTAACGGAACGCGAGTTCCGACTCGACCGACGCCACAAGGTCGTCGGGAACGACGTCTGGGAAGGTGTTCAAGCCTTCGAGAACCATCAGTCGGTCTGCGACCTCACGCATGATGGTCGAGACGGGTACATCCAGTGCATCAGCCAGCGAAGCAATAATTTCGCTCGATGCCTCTTTTTGGCCACGCTCTACTTCAGACAGGTAGCCAAGCGCAACGGAAGCCTTGCCTGCCACCTGGCGAAGGGTCTGACCCTTCTGCAGGCGGAAGTCCCGGAGTACATCGCCAATTTCGTTACGAACCAGAATCATGTCAGCCCCCTTTCTCAGATCTTCTGAGTACTGCAACACACGACGTCGATGGTCTATTCCGTGTGTACCGATTCTTTCGGATGTAGGTGATCCTACAGCCCTTCGATGACAACCACGTTACGCGTGTGCACTATGGCCTGGCACCGAATTACCTGTGGATAACCTATGCGCGAAGGAGGTCCAACGCGAGCGCCAAAACGGCCTCAACGGCCTGCTCGCGGATCTCATCTCGCGAGCCGCGCAAAGCCAATCGCCGCACAGATTGAGGCACGTCGGGCGTGCTCACGGCGACGAACACTTCGCCGACCGGATGCCCGTCTTGTTCTGTCGGCCCGGCGACCCCCGTCGTCGCGAGCCCAACGTCTGCCGGTACGCCCTCGATCGTTGCGAACTCGCGCGCCCCCAGCGCCATCTGCGAAGCAACCTCAGCGTCAACGGCGCCGCGTTCGGCAAGCAGCGCGGCCTCGACACCGAGACTCGTCGCTTTGAGCGCGGTGTCATAGGAAACGACGCCCCCGCGAAATACATCGGATGCGCCCGGCACCGAGACAATCGCTGCGCTCAGCAAACCCCCAGTGAGCGACTCGGCGGTTGCGAGGCTCCAACCACGTGAGCGAGCGCTGTCGAGCACGAGCTCGGCGAGGCCGCTCACGCCGGTGACGGTCATGCCTCTTTGGAGCTTTCGTCGGGGCCAGGCTCGCTGTCTCCACGGACCGGCGACTGAGCACTTTTCGCGCGAATCTCCGTCAGCACGAAATCAATGCCGCTCGCAACCGTGAGTACGACCGCGATCGTCATGGTTGCAACGTTGACCCACCAGATCCACGGCCCGACGATCTCACTGAGCGGGGCAAGTGCGAAACCAATTGCGATGGCCTGCGCAATCGTCTTGGCCTTGCCCATCCACGCAGCAGCCACGACATGGTCGCCCGCGACGAACAGGCGGTAAACCGTGATGCCGATCTCGCGAACAAGCACGAGAATCGTGATCCACCACGGCAGCTCCCCGAGAATCGAGAGCCCAATGAATGCGGCGCCCGTGAGGACCTTGTCGGCGATGGGGTCAAGGAGCTTGCCAGCATCCGTAACAAGATCGTGTTTGCGCGCGAGGTGCCCATCGACCCCGTCGGTTGCGATTGCCGCGACGAAGAGGAAGGTTGCAAGCCAGCGCTTCCAACCGCCCTGCCCGTCGTCCGAGAGCAGGAGCCAGAAGAACGCGGGGGCGCACAGAATGCGCGCGACCGTGATGGCGTTCGGGAGGTGACGTGGAACGCTCATTCGCGGCCGGTCAATCCCCAGGCATCTTCGTCGGGTTCAGCATCGACGACCTCGAGCCCCTCGTACTGTGTTTCGAGTGGGTCAAATGCCTGTGTCGGAGCATCCGCAAGTGCCGGTTGGCCGACAGGTTCGGCTGATGCTGGCGGCTCTTCGCCGCGCAACTGTGCGAGAACCGATGCCAGCTGGTCTGGTGCCACGAGCACGTCGCGCGCCTTGGAACCCTCAGATGGGCCAACGATGCCTCGGGACTCCATGAGGTCCATAAGGCGACCGGCCTTGGCGAAACCAACGCGCAACTTGCGCTGCAGCATCGAGGTTGACCCGAACTGTGTCGAAACGACCTGCTCGACAGCCTGCAAGAGAACGTCGAGGTCGTCCCCGATATCGGCGTCAACCTCTTTCTTCTGCGCGACCGCGGCGACATCGTCCCGATACTCGGGGCGAGCCTGTGCCGTGACGAACTTCACGACCTTCTCGATTTCATCTTCACCGACCCAAGCACCCTGCACGCGTGCGGTCTTGGAAGCCCCCATGGGCAGGAAGAGCGCGTCACCTTGACCAATAAGCTTGTCTGCCCCGGGCTGGTCGAGGATGACTCGCGAATCCGTCACGCTCGTGACAGCAAAGGCGAGACGCGAAGGCACGTTGGCCTTGATGAGACCCGTCACAACATCGACGCTGGGGCGCTGCGTTGCCAGGACGAGGTGGATTCCCGCGGCGCGAGCGAGCTGCGTAATGCGCACGATCGAATCTTCAACGTCACGCGGCGCGACCATCATGAGATCGGCGAGCTCGTCAACGACAACGAGCAAGTATGGGTACGGCTTGAGCACGCGCTTGCTGTCGGGCGGAAGCTTGACGGTACCGGCGGCAACAGCACGATTGAAGTCATCAATGTGGCGATAGCCGAACGACGCGAGGTCGTCGTACCGCATGTCCATCTCTTTCACGACCCACTGCAGCGCTTCGGCCGCCTTCTTGGGGTTCGTGATGATGGGGGTGATGAGGTGCGGCACACCCGCGTAGCTCGTGAGTTCAACGCGCTTGGGGTCGATCAACACCATGCGCACCTGCGCGGGCGTCGCGCGCATGAGCAGGCTCGTGATCATGGAGTTCACGAAGCTCGACTTACCGGAACCGGTCGAACCGGCCACCAGCAAGTGGGGCATCTTTGCCAGGTTCGCGACGACGTAACCACCGCCGACGTCCTTGCCGATACCGATCGTCATGGGGTGCGTCGAATTGGTCGCTGCCGGCGACCGCAGCACGTCACCGAGCGTGACCATTTCGCGGTCGGTGTTCGGGATCTCGATACCGATCGCGCTCTTGCCCGGGATCGGGGCGAGGATGCGCACCTCGTTCGAGGCGACAGCATACGAAATGTTCTTCTCAAGGCCCAGCACCTTGTTGACGGGCACGCCGGGAGCCAGCTCGATCTCGTACTGCGTGACGGTCGGCCCGCGCTGGAAGCCCGTAACCTGGGCGTCAACCTTGAACTGCTCGAGCACACTGTTGATCTGCTGCACCGTGAGGTCGTTCGCCGAGGAACGCGCCTTCGCGGGCGCCCCGGCAGCCAGCATCGCGTCGGTCGGCAGAGCGTAGTTCGCGAAGGTTTCATCCTTCTGCGGAACAACCGCAAGATCGGATGCTTCGCTCTCATCCCCCGCATTCAGCATCGCGTCGACCGCGGCAGGCAGAGGCGAAGGCGGCATCGCCGGAACCACCTGCGTGGGTGCTTCATCGGCGGGAGCCATCGTGACAACGGGGTTGGCAAAGCCGTCGGCGTGGCTTCCCGTGCCGAGCAGCTGCGTGATGTCGTCCGGGCCAGCGGTTTCGCCATCAGGGTCGAGCTCTCGACCCGTCTTGTTGCGACGCCACCACGGCATGCTTTCGTCATCCGCTTCTTCATCGACATCCGCTGCCTCTTCGGCGGGTGCGACCACGCGGCGCTCTGGGCGCTCGCCGAACAACCAGGCGTACAGGTCACCGAGGCGGCGACCGATGCGGTTTGGCGGCGTCTTCGTGATGATGAGCAGGCTCAGG
This sequence comes from uncultured Microbacterium sp., assembly GCA_964400205.1. Classification (GTDB taxonomy): domain Bacteria; phylum Actinomycetota; class Actinomycetes; order Actinomycetales; family Microbacteriaceae; genus Microbacterium. Next base: position 1,428 of record CAYNTU010000041.1, on the reverse strand, counting down.
ATCGTGAGGAGACTCAGAACGGCGTAGGCGCCGTAGATCGTGAGGAAGATGAGGGGCTGGCCCACGAGCCAACCCGCGACACCACCGGCACGGCTGAGCGCCTCAATGCCGTCGGCGGGGTTAGGGCGCGGCGGAGCCGTTGCCACGTGGCAGAACGCCGCAATGCAGATGATGAAGAGCCCCGTACCGATTGCGAGGCGCCCGTTGTTGTGCACGGACGACGGGTGGCGGAAAAGCCACCCCGCGAGCAGGAGCAAAATGACGGGCAGGATGAATGCCGCGCGACCAAAGAGCCCACCAAAGGTGTAGGCGCTGATCTGCTGCGCGATGGGGTTGCCGATGAAGAACCACTCAACGACCGCGCCGGCAACAGCGAGTAGTACGAGCAAGAACGGGAACCCGTCGCGTCGGTCGTCTTTTTCAAAGTCCACGGGCGCGAATGCGCGGAAGAGGTTGCCAACACCGTGGCCAAGGCCATTCCAGGCACGAACAATCACGCTCGGGCGATCGAGCTCGTCGTCATACCGCTTAGGGGCAGCCTTGGAAGCGCGCGCCGAACCGTTCGACCTGCTTGCAGCAGTCGTTTTCGGAGCGCGCGAGGTAGTGCTTTTGGGGCGCGACGCAGTCTTTGCCATGCATACACGGTACGACCAGCCGCTGACATTGGCCGGGAGGCACCCCGAAAACCCGCGATTTCTCGCGGATTCCACTCAGCGTGGCTACGCCTCGATGACGAGCGGCACGATCATGGGGCGACGGCGCAACTTGGTGCCGACCCAGCGCCCGATCGTGCGGCGCACAACCTGCGAGAGGGCATGCTCATCACGCACGCCGTTCGCGACAGCATCTTGCAGCGCATCGACGATCTTGGGCTTGATCTCATCGAACACAGCGTCATCTTCCGCAACGCCACGCGCGTGAATTTCGGGGCCCGAGATGATCTTGCCCGTCTGGGCATCGATGACGGTGATGACCGAAACGAAGCCCTCTTCAGCGAGGATGCGTCGATCCTTGAGGTCAGCCTCGGTGATCTCACCGACACTCGAACCATCAACAAAAACGGAGCCAAGATCCAACTGACCGACGACCGTTGCAACGGCATCCTTGAGATCGACAACCGTGCCGTTCGAGCCGATGATGATGTTCTCGGAAGGAACACCCGTCTGCTCCGCAAGCTTGGCGTTCGCGACAAGGTGACGGAACTCACCGTGCACGGGCATGACGTTGTTCGGCTGCAAGATGTTGTAGCAGTACAGCAACTCCCCCGCGGCCGCGTGACCCGAGACGTGCACCTTGGCGTTGCCCTTGTGGACGACGTTGGCACCGAGCTTCGTGAGCCCGTCAATGACGCGGTAGATCGAGGTCTCGTTGCCCGGGATCTGTGACGAGGCGAGGATGACGGTGTCGCCGGGCCCCGGCGTGATCTCG
>CAYNTU010000040.1:0-17911 GCA_964400205.1 uncultured Microbacterium sp. | reverse complement strand
TCGAGGCGTTCGGCCATGACAACCGTCTCTACAGAGTCAGCGATGACCTCGCGCGAGACGAGCGAGAAGTGCATGCCCTCGTGGCCCATCGAGATGCCGTCCGAGACGCTGACCGTGCCGAATTGCAGCGGGTAGCCGCCGCCCGAGTGCACGCCCTCTTTGGCTGCCTGAGCGAGGCGATCAAGGCTCAGGTTGCAGGGCGTAATTTCGTTCCAGCTCGAGGCAATACCGATCTGGGGCTTGTCCCAATCTGCATCGCCCATACCGACGGCACGGAGCATGCCACGCGAGGTGGTGGCTTCGATTCCGTCGGTGACGACTCGCGAACGGGGCTTGATGTCGGGCGTTTCTGGCATACGGGCAAGTCTACGCCGCAGTGTTGACGGCTCTTTGCGCTGCCAGCTGTTCTAAAACCGCGATAAGCGCCTCGGGGTTCGGCACGATGACGTCAGCTGCCGTCTCGACCGTTGCAGGGGCGATGCGAATGCCAACGCTCCGCCCCGGGTAGTGCACCTTCACGTAGTGCAGCGCGTCTTCGTCGGTTGCATCGTCGCCCGCGAAGAAGACACCATCAACACCACCCAGCGCGTCGACGAGCACGGCGATGCCGTCGTCTTTCCCGCTCCCCCACACCGAGAACTCGAGCACCCGGTCACCGAGGCGACGGCGCCAATCGGATGCCTCGGCAGCAAACAGCGCATCGACCGCGGCAAACGCTTCCCGCTCGACCGCCTCGTCGAGCCCGCGCGTGTGCACCCCCAACCCGAGCGCTTTCGGCTCGATGCGCACGTCAGGCCACTGTGCGAGCACCTCACGGCTGCGCGCGATCATCCGCTCAATGGCTTCGCTCTCGTCAGCCGCGACGCTCGGAGCATCAAACGAGAACTCTGCACCGTGCGAACCCGTCAACAAAAAGGGAGAATCTTGCGTCCATTCGGCAATGACCTTGAGATCCCGCAGGCTCCGACCCGAGACGAGCGCGACGGTCGTGCGCGGGAGCGCCGCGAGCTGTTCGACGGCCTCGCGCGCCTCGGGAAGCATCCGTGCCGTCATGGGATCAACCACGAAGGGCGCGAGTGTGCCATCAAAATCGAGGGCGACGAGCAGGTGATCGGCGTTCGCAATGCGGTCGAGCAAAACAGTCATTCGACGATTCCCGTCGCTTTCCGCTCACGAGCCAGATCGAGCGCGCCGAGGAACGAGTCAGCCCAGTGCGTGACGTCGTTATCGAACACCTTTTTGCGCAGCGCCTTCATGCGGCGGCGCTGTTCGGGTTTGGGCATGTCAATCGCGCGCAGGTAGGTCTCTTTGAGCCCCTCGATGTCGTGAGGGTTGACGAGCAACGCCTGCGTCAATTCATCGGCCGCACCCGCGAACTCGCTCAACACGAGCACGCCGTCGTCGTTGATGCGGCTTGCGACATATTCTTTCGCCACGAGGTTCATGCCGTCACGCAGTGCCGTCACGAGCATGACGTCGGCCGCGAGATACAGGGCGCCCATCTCGTCACGCGGAAACCCTTGGTGCAGATAGCGAATGGCCGTGTGATCCATCGTGTCGAGGTCGCCGTTGATGCGCGCGACCATGAGCTCGATCTCGTCACGAAGCTGTACGTAGGAGTCGACGCGTTCGCGCGAGGGGCTTGCGACCTGCACAAGAATCACGTCGTTGACGCTGATCTTGCCCTCGCGCAGCAGCTCGCCGAAGGCCTTGATGCGGTGGCGAATACCCTTCGTATAGTCGAGCCGGTCAACCCCCAGCAGGATCGTCTTGGGGTTGCCGAGCCCTGCACGAATCTCCGCCGCACGCTTCTGTGTCGCGGGGTCGTTCGCCATCGCGATGTAGGGCGCTGTGTCGATCGAGATCGGGAACGTACCGACCTCGACGAGGCGTGGGGGCGCGGCATCCGATACACCCGGCACCGAAACGGTGTTGCCTTTGACGGGAACCTCGAGGCGACGCTTGACGCTGCGGATGAAGTTATAGGTATCCGTCGCACGTTGGAACCCGACGACATCGGCGCCGAGCAGCCCCTGCAGCAGTTGGTTGCGCCACGGCAATTGCATGAACAGCGCGTGCGTGGGGAACGGAATGTGGTGAAAGTAACCGATCGTTACGTCGGGCCGAAGCTCGCGCACGTACTGCGGCACGAGCTGCAGCTGGTAGTCATGTACCCACACTGTGCCGCCCTCAGCAACAGCGGATGCCGCGGCCTCAGCGAAGCGTCGATTGACGCGCTGGTACGAATCCCACCATTCTCGGTGGAACTGCGGTGTCGCGATGACGTCGTGGTAGAGCGGCCAGATGGTGTCGTTCGCGAACCCTTCGTAGTACTCGGCGAACTCTTGTTCAGAGATCGGCACGGGAATCAACCGCAAACCATCGACGGTAAACGGCTCGGGGGCATCATCTGCCGCACCCGTCCAGCCAACCCATGCACCGTCCACGTGCTTCATGACGGGCTCAAGCGCGGCGACCAAACCACCGGGCGACGTTCGCCAGGCTGTCTCGCCGTCGGGCAACGTCACACGGTCGACGGGAAGTCGGTTTGCAACAACAACGAAATCGGCAGCGTCTGTACTCATGAATGTCTCCTCGCTGCAACCTCTCTTCTTGCAGCCAGGTTATCGCAGTAGATTCGTCTCATGCGGAAATACCTTTTCGGAACCGGCCTCATCGGAGTCATCTCTTCGACCCTCGCACTCCTGCGTGGCCAACAGGGCCAAGCGATCACGTGGCGTACCGTGCTTGCGTGGCTCAGCTGGGGTATCTCGGTCGCCTATGTCGTGGGTTCGATCACCGAGATGCGCCGTGAAGAACAGGGCCGCCCGACCATCGAAGAGTCACACGCCGAGAAGAAGGCGCACAAGCAGCTTTCCAAGCAACTCGCAAAGTAGTCGCCGTGGCTCACGGCACGCGCGACGCGCTCTCAACCCGTGCCGCACTCATCCTCGCGGCGTTTTGCCTTGTCGGTTTCGGGGCGATCGCGGCGCTCGTCATGCACGCTGGCGCTGACGGCGGCACAGCCCTCGACGACGCGTGGAACGCCTTCACGGCGAGCATCCACACGCCGCTGCTCACGCACCTTGCACTCGTGCTCAACATCGTCGGTGGCACGATCGCGAGTGCCATCATCACGGCAATCGTCGCGATCATCTTGCTCGTGCGGCGTCGGCCGTGGGAGGCCACGCTCGTCGTCAGCTCGGTCGTGTTTACGGCGCTCATCGTGCAGCTCGTCAAACACCTCGTGGCACGACCGCGCCCAGAAGACATAATGGTCACGAGCGACTTTGGCTCGTTCCCCAGCGGGCACTCGGCAAATGCTGTCGCGCTCGTCATGGCCCTCTCGCTGCTCACGCGAAATGTCGCGCTGCACATCCTGGGCGGCGTCTACGTGCTCCTCATGCTGTTTTCGCGTAGCTACCTGCACGCGCATTGGCTCACGGATGTCGCTGCGGGCGGCCTGCTCGGCGCATCCGTTGCCCTCCTGGTCTGGGCGCTACTGCGCCCGCAACTCGTGCGAAGCTCGGCGGCCGAAGCGGGCTAACACGGCACTAGCCGCCCCTTCTGCGCGAAACTCGAGCGCGAAATCCGCCGCGCCGACGCGCCGAGCAATTGACATGCGCGCTTTCGTCACACACAATGTCAATACCTGAATCAGTCTTCAGGTTTGCACTCAATGATGAAAGGCAAACACATGCGAGTCACAAAGAAGTTGCTCCTTGGAACGGTGGTGACCGCGGTTGCACTCAGCCTCGCGGCGTGTGCCCCGGCTCAAAACGCAGCACCAGCACCGGCTGAATCGAACGCCGGTACCGAAACCACAACCGAAGCGACTGGGCCCGAATCGGTACGCGTCGGCATCATCACCTCCGAGACCGGCCCCCTGGCTGGCTACGGAGACCAGTACCTCCACGGCTTCAAGGCGGGCCTTGACTACGCAACCGATGGAACGGGCGAGGTCAACGGCACGACGATCGAGGTCGTCTACCGCGACGACAAGGGCGACCCCGACACGGCCGTCAACATCGCCAAGGAACTCATTGGTGAGGGCGTCAACATCCTCGCCGGCTCGGCCTCCTCGGGCGTTGCACTCGCGCTGACCGAGCAGGCAGCGCAGAACCAGGTGCTCTTCATCTCGGGCCCGGCAGCCGCCGACGCCATCACGGGTGTCAACGAGTACACCTTCCGCAGTGGCCGCCAGTCGCTGCAGGACGTTGCAACCGCGGGAAGCTTCCTCGAAGACCTCACGGGCAAGAAGGTTGTTGTCTTCGCACAGAACAACGCCTTCGGTCAGGGCAACGAAGCCGCTGTCCAGGCCATTCTGGGCGCCAAGGGCGCTGAGGTTTCGAGCGTTCTCGTTGCAGAAGACGTCACGGAGTTCACGCCCTTCGCACAGCAGGTGCTCGCGGCTGAGCCCGACCTGGTCTTCGTCGCTTGGGCAGGCGCTACCTCGGGTGCCATGTGGCAGGCCATGAGCCAGCAGGGCGTGCTCGACGCTGTTCCCGTCACGACGGGTCTTGGCGACGCGGCAACCTTCGGCGCATACGGTGAGGCAAGCGAGAAGATTCAGTTCCTCAACCACTATTTCGCGGGCGGCCCCGACAACGCCGTCAACACCGCGATGATCGAAAAGGTCACGGCAGCCGGTGGCACGCCCGACCTCTTCACGCCCGACGGTTTCGTAGCAGCACAGCTGCTCGTGCACGCAATCGAGCAGGGTCAGGGCGACGTTGCCGCCATGATCAGCGCACTCGAGGGGTACAGCTTCGAAGGCCCCAAGGGCACGACGACAGTTCGCGCTGGCGACCACGCCCTGCTCCAGGAGATGTACACCGCCAAGCTCGTCGCAGACGGTGACACCTTCAAGCCCGAACTGCTCTCGCGCGTCCCGGCCGACGAGGTCGCACCGCCCGAGGCACAGTAATCCCCAGCAATAGGGAGCAATAACGCAATGAGCACCTCAGCCTCGCCCGCCCTGCAGACCAAGGGTCTTGGTTTGCAGATCGGTGGAGCCACGATCCTGCAAGACGTCAATCTCGAAGTCACTCCCGGCAGCCTTGTCGGGGTCATCGGGCCCAACGGCGCCGGCAAGACCACGTTCTTCAACGTGATCTCCGGCCTCGTTCGGCCGACTTCCGGCCACGTCAAACTGCACGGAAAAGACATCACCCGCGCTTCCGTCCCAGAACGCGCGCGGGCGGGGCTGGGGCGCACATTCCAGACATCGAGCCTCTTCCCACGGTTGAGCGTGCTCGAAAACGTGCGCCTCGCAGCGCAGGTTCCCCTTGGCGGCAACTACTCGCTCTTCCGCTTCCCCGGTCGATCGGATGCCGCAACCCAGGTCGCACTCGAAAAGCTCGCCCTCGTTGGCCTCGACCACAAGCTGGAGACCCCAGCGGGCGACATCTCACACGGTGACAAGCGCAAGCTTGAAATTGCCGTCGTGCTCGCGAGCGACGCCAACACGATCTTGCTTGACGAGCCCATGGCCGGCGTTGCCTCGGGCGACGTTGACGGGCTCGTGGAAACCATCCGCCAAATGCAGAAAGAAACGGGCGCAACCGTGCTCATGGTTGAACACCACATCGAGGTGCTCATGGGCCTCGTTGAGAAGGTCGCCGTCATGTACAGCGGCTCGATCATCGCCTACGACACCCCCGAAGCCATCATGGCCAACCCCACGGTGCAAAGCGCCTACCTCGGAACGGCGGCAGCATGAGCAAGGCATATACCCCGGGCGAATCCCCCATTCTTACCGTCGAGCACTTGTCGGCCTCGATCGCAGGCCAGCAGGTTGTTGAAGACGTGAGCTTCGAGGTTCCCGCCGTCGGCATCACGGCAGTTCTCGGGCGCAACGGTGCCGGGAAGACCTCCACGATTCGCGGCATCCTCGGGCTCATCCAGCGCAAGGGCAAAGTGATGCTCGCGGGCGAGCGCATCGACCACCTGCCAACCTTCAAGATCGTGCGCCGCGGTGTTGGTTACGTGCCAGAAGACCGTGAGGTGTTCTCGCGACTCACGGTTGCCGAAAACCTTGCGCTCGCTGAGCGCGACAACAACCCACGCTCAGCGTTCGTCGCCGAACTCTTCCCCGACCTCGTCAAGCGCCAAAACCAGATGGCGGGCACGCTCTCGGGCGGCCAGCAGCAGATGGTCTCTGTTGCTCGCGCACTGCTCAACGAGAACCAGATTTTGCTCGTTGACGAGCCCACAAAAGGCCTCGCGCCGCTCATTGTGACCGAGGTCGCGGATGCACTGCAGGAGGCCTCGAAGACCGTCCCGATTCTGCTCGTCGAACAGAACCTCGAGGTCGTTCACCGCCTCGCAACGGGCGCGATCGTCATTGCCGACGGCAAGGTCGTCCACACGGGCGAGGCGAAAGCGATTCTCGACGACGAAGCACTCATCACACGCCTGCTCGGCGTGAGCGCGGAGGCAGCAGCATGAGCACCTTCATCCTCATTCTCATCACGGGCGTCGGCCTCGGCGCACTCTACTTCCTCGTCGCTTCGGGCCTGAGCCTCATCTACGGGCTCATGCACGTGCTCAACTTCGCTCACGGCACCTTCCTCACGCTCGGTGCCCTCATGGGATGGATGGTTGCGCAACGACTCGGCCCACAATCCTGGTGGGTGCTCGCGCTGTCGGTCCTCGTGGGTGCCATTGTCGGCGCACTCTTCGCAACAGCGACAGAGCTCATCCTCATCCGCCCTCTCTACGAACGGCACATCGAGCAGGTGCTTGTGACGGTCGGTCTCATGTTTGCCGCCACGGCGCTCTTCGAGGGCATTTGGGGCACGGATGCCATCAACATCACGGGCCCCGCGTGGCTCAACAACACGACCTCGGTACTCGGGGCAAACATCCCGAACATTTACTTCCTGCTCATGGTCGCGGCAGTTCTCGTGCTCATCGCGATCGTGCTGTTCCTCAAGAAGACGCGCTACGGCATGATCATTCGCGCCGGTGTTGAGAACCGCTCAATGGTGACCGCGCTCGGTATTGATGTGCGCAAGGCCTTCACGATTGTCTTCGCAATCGGTGGCGCCGCCGCCGGCATCGGCGGTGTGCTCGCAATGCACTGGACCAAGACTGTTTCGGCACACATGGGCGCATCGTTGCTCATCTTCGCCTTCATCGTGACCGTCATCGGTGGCCTGGGCTCCCTCACGGGCGCGGCAATCGCATCCGTCATTGTTGCCGTGCTTCAGCAGATCGCGAACTACTACCTCGGCGGCACGGGCGACTTCATTGTTGTTGCACTCCTCGCGGTCGTACTGCTCGTCAAACCCGCAGGGCTCCTTGGAAAGAAGGTCGCAGCATGACCACGACAACCGGTATCCCCACGCTTGTCCCCGGCAAGAAGGGCAGCATCCTGCCGTTCATCATCGGTGGCGCGCTCGTGGTCGTTATGGCGCTCCTGCCGCTGCTCAACATTTCGATCCCCGGCATTCTGCCCGGCGCAACGTACACCCCCGGCACGCTTGCACTGCTCTCGCTCTGCATGGTGTTCGCCGCTGTTGCGCTCTCGTACAACATGCTGCTCGGCACGGCCGGCATGCTCTCGTTTGGCCACGCGCTCTACTTCGGTGCCGGCGCATACGGGCTGGGCATGGCGCTCAAGTACCTCGGTGTGCCGCTGTGGCCGGGCGTCTTCATTGCCCTCGTGGGTGGCCTGCTTATCGCGCTTTTGACGGGTGCCGTCGCGATGCGCGTCTCGGGAATCCCCTTCGCAATGGTGACGCTCGCCTTCGCACAAGCGGTCTCGGTGCTCGTGCGCCGCAACCAAGACGTCACGGGTGGTGAAGAAGGCATGCGCCTGGCGACTGACCAGGTCCCAGCGTTCCTCGTGGGTGTCATCAACACTCGCAACCTCTACTGGCTCTCACTCGCGGTGCTCGTGATCGTCTACCTCGTTGCCCTCTGGGTTGACCGTTCGCGCCTGGGGCACCTTGCCGAGGCGGTTCGCGAGAACGAGGTTCGCGTACAGGTGCTGGGTCTTCGCCCGTACCACGCCAAACTCTTCGTCTTCGTCGTCGCGGCGGGCTGTGCCGCCCTCGCAGGTGCCATGTACATGCTCTTGCAGTCCGGCACGCAGCCGCGGTCGGTTGGCACAGATATGACGATTACCGTGCTCGTCATGGTGGTTTTGGGTGGCGTTGGGTTCCGCTGGGGTGCCATTCTCGGTGGTGTGTTGTTCACGATTCTCGATCAGCGCCTCACGGTGCTCGCTCGTGCCGAGTGGATCCAAGACCTGCCCAGTGTGCTGCGTATTCCCCTTTCGGAGCCGCTCTTCCTGCTCGGCACGCTCTTCATCCTCGTCGTCATGTTCCTGCCGGGCGGCATCGCGGGAACTGCCGACTCGATCGTTCGCCGCGCCCGTGGCGAACGAACCCGGAGCCAGTTGCGCCAGCTCGACGACGCCGAGCTCCAAGAAGACGAGCTGCTCGAGGTCAAGCCCTGATGAAAACCGTCGGTGACTCACACACGATCGGTCGGCTCCTCGCCGACCGGGCGTTGGCGAGCCCTGATGCGATTGCGATCAACGATCGCGGCGTCACGATTACCTACGCCGCGCTCAACGAACGCGCCGCAGCACTCGGCGATCGTTTGCGCGCGGCAGGTTTCGGGCCAGGCGATCGCATCGCAACCGTCTCGGGCAACTCCATCGACCATGTCGTGGCGTTTTTCGGATGCGCCCGAGCAGGTGCCGCTTTCACACCGCTCTCATGGCGACTCGCTCAGCGCGAGCTGACTGAAGCACTCGAATCAGCGCAGGCGAGCCTCCTGCTCGTCGAGGATGAGTACCTCGGCAGCACGCTCGGTGCTGTGCGTCAACTCGATCACGCACCGACAGTTGCCCTGCTCGGGAGCATGGGCGTTGAGCTCGATGTCCCCCGAAACAACGCCCGCGAGGGCGAACCCGATGAGGTACGCGACGACACCCCGCTGCTCATCATGTACACCTCGGGCAGCGAAGCAGCGCCGAAGGGTGTCATCCTTACGCACGAGAATGTCTTTTGGACAAATCTCGCGCTCCAGGGGGCCATCCAACTGACAGCTGACGATGTCGTGCTCGCGATGCTCCCCCAGTTCCACATTGCCGCCTGGAACTGCGAACCGATCCTCGCGCTCTGGGTCGGGGCAACCATCGTGCTCGAGCGCGGCTTCCAGCCCGAACGCATCCTGCAGCTGATCGCCGAACGCGGCGTGACCGCCATGATGGGCGTCCCGACGCAGTACAGGCTCATCGCTGATGACCCGCAGTTTGCGCCCGAAAAGATCGCGAGTTTGCGTGTGCCGATTGTCGGGGGTGCGGCGCTCCCCGCGGGGCTCGCACAGCGCTGGGAAGCCGCAGGCATCTCGCTCACGCGCGGCTATGGGCTGACCGAAGCCGGGCCCAACACCCTGTGGTTGGCGCCCGATGAGGCCGAGAAGCATCCGAATGCCTCGGGGCGGCCGTACCCGCACGTCACGGTGCGTTTGAGCGACCCCGAAACGGGGCTTGAACTCGCGGGCGTTGCGACGGGCGAGCTGTGGGTGCGCGGGCCCAACGTTTTCGTCGGCTACCTCAACGACGACGAAGCAACTGCGCGGGCGCTCGTCGACGGCTGGCTTCGTACTGGTGATATCGCCTCGCGCGATGCGGATGGCATTTACACGATTGTTGATCGACGCAAAGAGATGTACATCTCGGGTGGCGAGAACGTCGCCCCGGCCGAGGTTGAGCGCGCACTGCTGCTGCACCCCATGATCGCCGAGGCCGCCGTTGTCGGTGTACCCGATGATGTGTGGGGCGAGCGCGGTGTTGCGTTCGTTGTTCGCGCCCCCGGCGCCGCGCTCGGCGCGGATGAGGTGTTCACCCATGCGCGCTCACAACTCGCGGGCTTCAAAGTGCCCGTGCACATCGAATTCGTCGCTGAGCTCCCCCGCTCAGCGATCGACAAAGTCGCACGCCCAGTGCTTCGCGAGCGTGCTCGCGAGCTGATGAAAGCGGGATCCCATGAGCATCGCTGAACGATTCACCGACGAAGCCGCCTCGGCGCTCTCGACGGCGGGCAAACCCCTCACCCGACGCGGTGAGGCGACCAGGCGCAAGTTACTCGAGGCAGCCGAGACGGTGTTTGCCGAGCTGGGGTACCACGAGGCATCCGTCACCAAAATCACGGATCGCGCGGGCGTCGGCTCAGGAACGTTCTACCTGTACTTCGACAGCAAGCAAGAGATCTTCGAAGAGCTCGTCGTTGACCTCAACCGTCGCGTGCGCCATGCCATGGGTGAAGCGATGGAGGGTGCATCGAACCGTATTGAAGCCGAGCGTGCGGGCTTCGAAGGGTTCTTCCGCTTTACGGCACAACACCCCGCGCTCTACCGCGTTGTACGCGAAGCCGAGTTTGTCTCTCCCGAGATACTGCGCCACCACTACACGCGCATCGTCGAAGGCTACGAAGAGGGCCTGCGCGCCGCCCAGCAGGCGGGCGATGTTGACCCCGGACTCGACCCAGAAGTCACCGCCTGGGCGCTCATGGGCGCGGGCGAACTGATCGGTATGCGCTACCTGCTGTGGGAGCGCGATGCCGAGGGGAACCCGCCAAGCGAAATGCCCGCGGCAATCATCGACGATATGTCGCGCTTTATTCGTAACGCACTCACAAAACCTGAAGATGGGAGCCAGCAATGACAACGCAGTCACTCGAAGGCAAACGTGCCCTCGTGACGGGTGCCGCAAGCGGTATCGGTTTGGCCTGCGCGACGGAGTTCGCAGCGCGCGGGGCGCACGTCATTGTGGCCGACTTCAATGCGGATGCCGCGACCGCCGTCGCAGCCGACCTGGGCGGTGAGGCCTGGGTCGTCGACCTCTCTGACACGGCCGCGCAAGAGAACCTCGACCTCAACGTCGACATTCTCGTCAACAACGCAGGCGTGCAGACGGTCGCCCCCATCAACGAGTTTGATCCTGAGCGGTGGCGCTTTATGCACCGCCTCATGGTCGAATCGCCGTTCCTGCTCATTCGTGCTGTGCTCCCCGGTATGTACGACCGTGGGTGGGGGCGCATCATCAACATCTCCAGTGCTCATGGCCTGCGTGCGAGCGCCTTCAAATCGGCCTATGTCTCGGCGAAGCACGCGCTCGAAGGGCTCTCGAAAGTCACCGCGCTCGAAGGCGGTCCGCACGGGGTCACGAGCAACTGCATCAACCCCGCGTATGTGCGCACCCCTCTCGTTGAGAAGCAGATCGCAGATCAGGCGACGGTGCACGGCATCCCCGAAGACGAGGTTGTCGAGAAGATTATGCTCACCGAGAGTGCCATCAAGCGCCTCATCGAACCCGAAGAGGTCGCTTCCCTCGCTGCCTGGCTCGCATCGGATGACGCGGGCATGGTCACGGGCGCAAGCTTCACGATGGACGGCGGATGGACAGCGCGATGAGCTCAGTATTCCGATCCGTCGCAGTACCTGTCTCTGGCGGCGATCTCAACGTTGCCGTCCGCGATGGCGCAACGCCCGATGCGCCGACGGTCGTGCTCATCCACGGCGTGACTTCGTCGCACCTCGCGTGGGAATGGGTTGCTCAGCTCCTGCCCGAGGTGCGGATCGTCGCGCCCGACCTTCGCGGTCGCGGCCGAAGCAACACACTCGAGGGCCCCGCCGGGATGGCATCGCACGCGGCCGATCTCGCTGCTGTTTTCGCAGCGCTCGACCTCCCACCATCGCTCATTGTGGGCCACTCCATGGGCGCCTTTGTCGCCGTCGTCTTTGCGCATCGATACCCCGAGCTCGTGACACAGCTCATTCTTGTTGACGGCGGTCTCCCCCTCGCACCCGCGCCGGGGCTCACGCCAGATGAGCTCGTGGCGGCGATTCTGGGGCCGACGGCCGCACGATTGTCGATGCGGTTCGAGGCGGCATCCGATTACCTCGACTTTTGGCGCGTGCACCCCGCTTTTGCGGATAATTGGTCGGGGACGCTTGAGCACTACATCGAGTATGACCTCGTGCCCGAAGGTGAGCAGTTGCGGCCCGCGACGAGCTACGAGACGACGCGGGAAGACACGGTCGACCTCAACACGGGCAGTGCCCTGCTCGATGCACTCGATGCTCTCTCGCACCCGACCGTGCACGTGAGTGTTCCCCGCGGATTGCAGAACGAGACACCGGGGCTCTATCCGCCAGCGCACCTCAGCGAGCTCAAGCAAGCCTTCCCCGAGGTTGACTTCGTCGAGCTCGACGACCTCAACCACTACACGGTCGTCATGAGCGAGCGTGGCGCAGCACAGATCGCCGAACTGGTCTCGAACGAACTCGCCGCACAGCCCGCGAGCTAACTCGAAACCGGGCGTCGCGTCGCTGCGATGCGCGCCGTAAGTTGATGCGCGTGTGAAAGCAGCGTGCGACCCAGGGCTGCGATGCGATCCGGGCCAAACCGAAACTCGACGCCCGTGAGGCTCAACGCCCATTCGGGGCGACCAGCGGCGTCAAAGACGGCGGCTCCGATGCCCCAGCTGCCCTCAACAATGAGCCCGGGGTTGACGGCATAGCCACGGTCTCGGGTTTGCGCGACGCGGGTGCGCAGCGCGTCCGCATTGTGGGCTGTACCCCACTCCTGGGCGACCTCAGGGTGGCGCTCGAGGTATGCGTCAACTTCGTCATGGGGCATGAACGCGAGAATCGCGAGGCCGGCGGATGCAACGCCGAGGGGGAATCGCACACCCTCCGAGAGCACGAAGGAGCGAATGGGGAACGATCCCTCCTCACGCAGCAGACACACCGTTTCATCGGCGCGTCGCACGGAGAGGAAGGCGCTCTCTTCGGTTTTGACTGCGAGCGAGCGCACGATGTCTCGCGCCAAATGGGTCACGTCATAGCGCGCTGCTGCGACAGAGCCCATGAGAAATAGCTCTGGTCCGGGCATCCACCTGCCGTTGTGCTCGTCTTGGTCAACGAGCCCTTCGACTCTTAGGGCCGAGAGCAGGCGATGCGTCGTCGAACGCGAAAGCCCCGCCTCCTGGGCGAGCTGCTGCACTGTGCGGCCGTGTTCACCCGCCGCCGTGATCAGCCGAAGCAGAAGTGCTGCGCGCGAAACCGCTTGTGCTCCGGGAACCGAACGAGATTTGTCCACAATATGGACACTATGCCCCAACCATCCCACATGGCAAGCGCCCGTTTGGTGGAGCACGCGCCAAGTCGCGATGCTAGAAGCATCCTCGCAAAAGACCACAAAGGAGTGCGCGTGATCGACAAAACTTCTCCCTCCGCCGCGGCGGCCGTTGCCGATATTCCAGACGGCGCCTCTATCGCCGTGGGCGGGTTCGGCCTCTCGGGCAACCCCATGAAGCTCATCGAGGCGCTGCACGCGCAGGGAACGAAAGATCTTTCGATCGTCTCCAACAACTGCGGCACGGATGACTGGGGACTCGGCATTCTGCTGAACGACAAACGCATCCGCAAAATGACGTCGTCGTACGTCGGCGAAAACAAAGAGTTTGAGCGGCAGTTTCTCTCTGGCGAACTCGAGCTTGAGTTGACCCCGCAGGGCACGCTCGCCGAGAAGCTCCGCGCGGGCGGTTCGGGTATCGCGGCCTTCTTTACACAAACGGGCGTTGGTACGCAGGTCGCCGAGGGCGGTCTCCCCCGCAAGTACGCGGCTGACGGCAGCATCGCGGTTGCCTCGCCGCAGAAAGAGGTGCGCACCTTCAGCCCCGGTGGCACAGATGGCGAGTACGTGCTGGAAGAGTCGATCGTGACCGACTATGCGCTCGTGCACGCGATCAAGGGCGACACGCACGGCAACCTCATCTTCAACAAAGCGGCTCGCAACTTCAACCCGCCCGCCGCCATGGCCGGCAAGATTTGCATCGCACAGGTCGAAGAGCTTGTACAGCCGGGCGAGATTGACCCCGATGAGGTGCACCTGCCTGGAGTCTACGTACACCGCATCGTCGAGGTCGGTTCCGACATCGAAAAGCGCATCGAGCGCCGCACCGTTACCGAAGCTGCTCCCACGGAAGGGGCGTAAATCATGGCTCTCACTCGCAATGAGATGGCTGCTCGAGCAGCACTGGAACTCACGGATGGTTCTTATGTCAACCTCGGCATCGGGCTCCCGACGCTCGTGCCGAACTACGTTCCCGAAGGGGTCACGGTCGTACTCCAGTCGGAGAACGGCATTCTGGGTGTCGGCCCCTACCCCACGGAAGAAAACGTCGACCCCGACCTGATCAACGCCGGCAAAGAGACCGTGACGGTGCTTTCGGGCGCCGCCTACTTCGATTCGGCAACGAGCTTCGGCATGATCCGTGGCGGCAAGATCGATTCGGCAATCCTCGGCGCCATGCAGGTCTCGGCGAGCGGTGACCTCGCCAACTGGATGATCCCCGGCAAGATGGTCAAGGGCCCGGGCGGCGCGATGGATCTCGTGCACGGCGCGGGAAAGGTCATCGTGTTGATGGAGCACGTCGCACGCGATGGTTCCGCCAAGATCGTCAACAGCTGCTCACTCCCGCTCACGGGTCGCGGCGTGGTTGATCGCATCATCACCGACCTCGCCGTCATCGATGTGACCGACGATGGGCTCGTACTCGTCGAGACAGCGCCAGGTGTTAGCGTCGAAGAAGTTGTCGCGGCTACAGAGCCCGAACTCACCATCGCAATCAAGGAGTAATCATGGCCGCGGAAGACATCGTTATCGTTGGTGCCGCTCGCACCCCACAGGGTCGCCTCAAGGGAGCACTGTCTTCCTTCACTGCGCCAGAGCTTGGCGGATTCGCTATCAAGGGTGCCCTGGAACAGGGCGGGATCCCCGCGGCAGATGTTGACGCTGTCGTGCTCGGCCAGGTGCTTCCCGCGGGTTCTGGCCAGAACCCTGCCCGCCAGGCTGCAATTGCCGCGGGGCTCGGCTGGGACGTGCCCGCGTCATCCGTCAATAAGGTCTGCCTCTCGGGTCTGACGGCCATCATCGACGCCGCACGCATGATCAAAACGGGCGACTTCGAGGTTGTTGTTGCCGGTGGCATGGAATCCATGTCGCAGGCGCCGCACCTCATGGTCGGTTCGCGCAACGGTTACAACTACGGCTCGATCGAGGTGCTCGACCACATGGCACACGACGGCCTGACGGATGCCTACGACAAAGAGAGCATGGGCACCTCGACCGAAAAGCTCAACCCCAAATTCGGCCTGACGCGCGAAGAGCAAGACCGTGTTGCTGCGCTCTCGCACCAACGTGCCGCCGCCGCGGCTGAGGCAGGCGTGTTCGACGACGAGATCGTGCCCGTTGCAGTTCCGCAGCGCAAGGGCGATCCCGTCATCGTTTCGAAAGACGAGGGCGTTCGCCCCGAAACGACCGAGGAATCCCTCGCTGGCCTGCGCCCCGCCTTCGCGAAGGACGGCACGATCACGGCGGGGAATGCTTCGCAGATTTCGGATGGCGCATCCGCTGTTGTGCTCACGACACGGGCCAACGCCGAGGCCAAGGGGTGGAAGGTGCTCGCAACCATCGGCGCTTCGGGTCAGGTTGCCGGCCCCGACAACTCACTGCACGCCCAGCCCGCACGGGCAATCGAACAGGCGCTTGCAAAGCAGGGTATTTCGGCGAGCGATCTTGATTTCGCCGAAATCAACGAGGCTTTCGGCGCTGTCGTCGCACAGTCGCAGAAGGAATTGGGCCTGAGCGAAGACAAAGTCAACCCGCACGGTGGCGGCATCGCGCTCGGCCACCCCATCGGCGCCTCTGGCACGCGCCTCGTCGTCCACGCAGCGCACGAGCTCGCCAAGCGTGGCGGTGGCACGGCAGCTGTCGGCCTATGCGGCGGTGGCGGCCAGGGCGAAGCGCTCGTATTGACGGCCTAGAGGTTTCAAAACAGCGAGTAAATAGCGAGAAGCAAGAAAGCCGCCCAACTGGGCGGCTTTCTTTGTTGTGCGCCCTCAGGGGCTCGATCCCAACGGCGCCACTCACGACGTCACATACGTGACGCCGTGAGCCTCGGGCGTGTCGGGGCCCTGGGTGCGAACCGCAACAAGACCCACAAACCAGAAAAGCCGCCCATCCGGGCGGCTTTCTGGTTTGTGCGCCCTCAGGGGCTCGAACCCTGGACCCACTGATTAAGAGTCAGTTGCTCTACCGACTGAGCTAAAGGCGCATGGTCGAAATCAAAACTTCGACCGAGGAACTACTCTACACGTATCCCAGCCCATTTCCCAATCGATGCGACATCCCGCCGATAGGCTGGAACCGTGACCAACAACGCTTCCCCGACACTCGCTGATGATCTCCAACTCGCACTGCGCCTGGCCGACGCTGCTGACGCTCAAACCCAGCCCCGCTTCGACTCCAGCGACCTCGGTGTGAGTCTCAAAGCGGATCGCTCACACGTCACTGATGCGGATCTTGCGGCCGAAAAAGCGATCCGCGAGTTGATCGTGGCCGAGCGACCGAATGATGGGATCTTTGGCGAAGAGTTCGGCACCGAGGGTGATTCACACCGGCAATGGATCATCGATCCCATCGATGGAACCGCGAACTTCCTCCGAGGTGTTCCGCTGTGGGGCACCATGATCGCTCTTGCGATCGACGGTGAGCCGGTCGTCGGTGTTGTCAGCATGCCGAGTATTGCTCGACGATGGTGGGCGGCCGCTGGTCTCGGCGCGCACACGAGCATCGATGGCGCAACGAAACCGGTTGCCACCTCATGGGTTACCTCCCTCGCAGAAGCGTCACTCAGTTCGCAGAGCATCGCGCAGTGGGATCGGGCCGGGTACCTCGACGCCCTCATTGCCCTGAGCCGCACGGTGTGGCGTGATCGCGCCTACGGCGATGTGTATTCCTACATGCTGCTCGCCGAGGGTCGCGTTGACATCGTTGGCGAGTTCGACATCAAGCCCTACGACATTGCAGCCGCGGTCGCGATTGTGCGCGAGGCCGGCGGCGCCTTCACCGCTATCGATGGTGCGCCACTTGGCGACGGTTCAGCGCTCGCCACGAATGGTCTCCTCCACGACGAAGTCGTGGCCTTCATCGAAGGCGCAAGCGTTAGCTAACGAGGTCTACTGACCAAGCGCGTCGAAGAGTGCTGAGTTTGCCTGGAACGCAGCCTGTGCCTCGCGCACCAGCTCATCTTTTTCGCCTTCGGTGAGCTCGAGCGCATCCAATGCCTCGCGATACTCACGCTTGTAAATCACGGGTTTGTCGATTTGCGGAAAACGGAAGAAGTTCAACTGCTCCGGGGTCGCGCCGTAAACACGTGCCATCTTCGAGCCGATGACCTGACCACCAGAGAGATCACCGAGGTAGCGCGTGTAGTGGTGCGCAAGATAGGTGTGCGCGCGCTGGGCGGCAGCAACGAGGTCAGCGTAGTCACGCGTCGCGTCAAGCGGCGGGTACTGCGCATCGCGGTCGGTCACACCGAGCGCTTCGAGATCAGCTTTGATCGCCGCGGCCCGGTGCAGGCGAGTGTCATTGATGAGCGCGGGGTCGCCCGCTTGCGGCTCACGGGCTTCAAGCACGTCGTACACGTACGAGAGCTGAGCAAGGTAGCGAGTGTAATCCTCGAGCGAGAGCTCGCCGCCCATGAGTTGCGTGATAAAACCGCGGTTCTCGGCGCGCTCGTGCTCGCTCGAAGTCTCGGCGCGCAAGCGTGCCGAGAGGGTCGATGCATCCGCGTCAAAGGGGCGCTTCGATTGGATGGTCGATTCGGTCATCATGCCTACAGCCTAACGGGAGTGGCCCGAGGGGAAGAACAGTGTGACGGGGCCTAGAAGCCTGATGGTGACGCGCGGTCACTCGTGGAGCTGGGGGGAATTGAACCCCCGTCCAGCGCTGAGTTTCCAAGCATTCTCCGGGCGCAGTCTGATGAATCGTTCTACTCGGCTCCGACCTTTGCTACAGACTTCTAGGTCGACAAGCCCAGCC
>CAYNTU010000039.1:17641-17963 GCA_964400205.1 uncultured Microbacterium sp. | reverse complement strand
CGTGCATGACGTAGAACCAGCCGCGCGTCTGGCCGATGTACTCGACGATGAAGTCTGCCGGCGAGTGCGTGTCGAACCATTCCTGGTTCTCGAATGGGTAATGCACCTGGGCGTAGGGCATCGAACCCGAGTCGAACCACACATCAAAAACGTCTTCGATGCGGCGCATGGTGCTCTCGCCCGAGGGGTCGTCGGGGTTCGGGCGCGTCAGATCATCGATGAAGGGGCGGTGCAGATCGGTCTCGCCGTCGGCGTTCTTCGGCAGGGTGCCGAAGTCGCGCTCAAGCCCTTCATCGATGATCTGACGCGCCCGAACCCCGAC
>CAYNTU010000039.1:0-17631 GCA_964400205.1 uncultured Microbacterium sp. | reverse complement strand
AGCTCTTCGAGCGAACCGTACACATCAACGCGCGGGTACTCGGGGTTGTCGCTCTTCCACACCGGGATGGGCGAGCCCCAGTAGCGGTTGCGGCTGATTGACCAGTCGCGCGCACCCTCAAGCCACTTGCCGAACTGGCCGTGCTTGACGTTCTCGGGAACCCAGGTGATCTTCTCGTTGTTTTCGAGCAGCTTGTCTTTGATGTCCGTCACACGGATAAACCAGCTCGAAACCGCACGGTAGATCAGTGGGTTGCGGCAGCGCCAGCAGTGCGGGTAGCTGTGCTCGTAGCTTGCCTCACGAAGCAGACGGCCGTGATCCTTGAGCGAGCGGATGATGGGGCGGTTTGCGTCCATCCACAGCTCACCTGCGAAATCCGGAACGGTCGACAAGAAGCGACCGCCGTCATCGAGCGAGAGGATCGTCGGGATGCCCGCCGCACCGGCGACACGTTGGTCATCCTCACCGTAAGCGGGTGCCTGGTGCACGATGCCGGTGCCGTCACTCGTCGTGACGTAGTCGTCAACGAGAATCTGGAAGGCGTTTTCGGTTTCGTACTTCTCGGTATCCGTGAAGTACTCGAACAGCGGCTCGTAGCGGATGCCACCAAGCTCGGCGCCCTTCACGGTGCGGCTCACCGCCGCGAGCGCCTCGTCAGCGCTCTCGTAGCCGAGGTCTTTCGCGTAGTTGCCGAGCAGATCTTTCGCGAGCAAGAAGCTCTCGCCCGTGGCCGAGGCGCCGTTGGGGCCGGCCGTCACAACCACGTACTCGATCTCGGGCCCAACAGCGAGCGCGAGGTTTGTCGGGAGCGTCCACGGGGTCGTCGTCCAGGCGAGCGCTGCGACACCGGTGAGCCCAGCGGCATCCGCTTTCTCGCCTGTGAGGGGGAACGAGACCGTCACCGACGGGTCTTGACGCATCTTGTAGACGTCGTCGTCCATGCGCAGCTCGTGGGCCGAAAGCGGCGTTTCGTCGCGCCAGCAGTACGGCAGCACACGGTAGCCCTCGTAAGCGAGGCCCTTATCGTAGAGCGACTTGAAGGCCCACAACACGCTCTCCATGTAGCCCAGGTCGAGCGTCTTGTAGCCGCGCTCGAAGTCAACCCAGCGCGCCTGGCGGCCTACGTAGTTCTCCCACTCCTGCGTGTACTCGAGCACACTCTCGCGAGCCTTCGCGTTGAAGGTGTCGATGCCCATGGCCTCGATCTCGCTCTTCTCGGTGATCCCGAGCTGCTTCATCGCCTCAAGCTCTGCGGGCAGACCGTGCGTGTCCCAGCCGAAGACGCGATCGACCTTGTGACCCGTCATCGTCTGGAAACGCGGGAAGACGTCTTTCGCGTAGCCCGTCAGCAGGTGACCGTAGTGCGGCAAACCATTTGCGAAGGGCGGGCCATCGTAGAAGACCCACTCGGGGTCGTTCTCGCGCTGCTCGATCGATGCCCGGAACGTGTCGTCGCGGTTCCAGTACTCGATGACCTCTTGCTCGATCCCCGGGAAACTGGGGCTCGGCACGACGGTGTCACCGGTCGGTTGACCGAAGGCATTGCGGGGGTATGTCATCGAAGGCTCCTGCAGGCGGTGGTGTGTTGCCTGCGAGGACGACGCTTGTTCGTTTGCGAACGCGTGCCGCGGTACCACCCCGCTTGCTCGCTCTTTCGAGAGAGCCGCTTTCACTGCGGCTATGACGGGCCTGCCCCGCACGGTTCTAATAAGCGCGAGCGCCGTTCTTCCGCGAGCTCCCCGGTGATGGCCGGTTCATAGCTGATGCCTCAATTCTAGCGCACGGCTACTGTGGCCGGTCCAACAACTCCTCGACCAGCGCGTCCGGCGTCATCCCCCGGCGTGCGGCTTCGTTCACGATTCGACTGACCGCTGTTCCCGAGAGGATGACGGGCACTTGCGGTGAAACATCCGCTTCGGCCACCTTCGGATTGAGCACTGCGCCAAGAATGGGCGTCACGATGACTGCGAGCGCTGTCAAGATCCACACGACGCCGTACAGGCGGAAGCTCTGCTCGCTCGCATTGGTGAAATCCCAAATGATGTTGATGACGATGAGTGCCGAGAGCGTCAGCAACACGAGCGCGATCGCCATACCGACTCGAACCGTGTTGTGTTTGCGATCAACAAGCATGAGCAGTCGTGCTGCTGCCGAGCAAAACACCGCCACCGTGATCAGTGTGCCAAGCCATTCCCACACGTTTGCACCACGGTCAAAGCCATCGCTCCAGACGAACCAGAGCGTATACGCCATGCCGACAACAGCTGCGCCGATTGTCACGAGACCAAACCACGCAAGGCGTCGACCCAGTAACCCGAGCCCAGAAAGCGCGGCGAGCCCGTACCCACCAACGATCACGGTCGTGACGAGCACCTTTGCGCTTGGTTCGTTCATCTCGGCGCCGAGGAGCACGGCAATGCCCGCGAGCGCCGCGATACTGAACGAGACGATCACAATCCAGATAATTGCCCGGGCCAAACCCTTGTGCCGCGCCGGTGTGAGTTCGCTCAT
The DNA here is from genome assembly GCA_964400205.1 of uncultured Microbacterium sp. GTDB lineage: Bacteria > Actinomycetota > Actinomycetes > Actinomycetales > Microbacteriaceae > Microbacterium. Next base: position 15,120 of record CAYNTU010000039.1, on the reverse strand, counting down.
GCCCTCACCCTACGCCCCTACACTTACCCCATGCGCGAGATCACGCGAGAACAGGCCCGCACGATTGCCCTGGGTGCCGGTCTGCTCGACGACGATCGCCCAGCGGATGTTGTCGAGGTCGCCGAACAGCTTGGCCGCATCAAGATCGACCCGACGAACGTTGTCGCTCCCGCTGAACACATGATGATGTATTCGCGCATTGGCGAGGGCTACTCCCCCGGTGATCTCAAGAAGGCACTGGAAACGGATCGAACCCTCTTCGAGCACGACGGCATGATTTACCCAGCCTCGCTGTTGCCCGCCATGTACGGCATCTGGCGCGGCACGCCACGGTACCCAAACAACCTCGCTTGGCTCGAAAGCAATCGTGCGGAAGCAAATGAGATTCTCGCTGAGCTTCGCGCGCTTGGCCCCTCGCCTGCGAGTGCGCTCAAACCTCGCTATGACGTCAAGTTCAGCGACACCGACGGCTGGTACGGCCCCAATGCCACCCCGCGGTTACTCGAAGCCATGTCGCGACGCGGCGAGATCGCGGTTGCTGGGCGCCAGGGTCGCAACCGCGTGTGGGATCTTGCCGAACGAGTACACGGCGACGCATATGGTTCAACAGTTTCAAGCACAGATGGGCTTGCGGAACTCCAGCGGCGTACGCTCGGCGGGCTCGGAATTGTGCGCACGGGCGGTGGGTATCACCGCATCAAAGACGTTGGTGAACGCGTCACGATTGCGGGACTTCCGAAGACTTACCAGGTTGTTCCGACGGCGCTCGAAAAAGCCCTCGCAGAAGACGCACCCCCGGGTCGAGTGTCAATCCTCAATCCCTACGATTGGGCACTCTTTGATCGGGAACGCCTCATCAAACTCTTCGATTTCGACTACAAGCTCGAGCAGTTCAAGAAACCGCACGAGCGGGTATACGGCTACTTCGCGCATCCGATCTTGGTCGGTGACCGCTTCCCAGCACTCATGGATGCCGCGATCGACCGCAAAGAAAATGTGTTGCGCATCAACGCGATTCACGAGCTAGACGAACTCGAGCCGGAAGAGCGCGAAATGATCGACCAAGAACTCGAAGCACTCGCCCACTGGCTCGGCGTTCGACTGACCGACGAGCCCGCAGAGCGTTAGCACTACAGCTCCGCGATAACGATCTTCTTCATCTCCATGAGCTTTGCCCACGACCCAGGCTTATCGTTCATGAGCTGCTCGATACCTGCGACGTTAATCTGCCACGAGAGGCCGTATTTGTCTTCGAGCCAGCCGCACTGCTCGGCCGCCGGAACGGCCGAAAGCGCTTCCCACAGGTGATCGATCTCATCTTGCGTATCGCACCGCACGTCGAGTGAAGCGCCAGGCGTGAAATCGGGGGCTCCGTCGTAGCCATCGGAGTACTGCAGAGTCTGGCCCCACACAGTGTTGAACCCCCACATGAGCCCGTCGGGCACGCCTTCGGGAAGTTCGCCAAGACTGCTCGTGAGGTGCTTCTCACCCGCGGTTGAATCCGGGAACACCGACTGGTAGAAATCCATCGCCTCGGCCGCTGTACCCAACTGCGCACCGCTGTACACGAGGCTCGGCCCGCAGAAAGGCAGGCTGTCTTCAGCATCCACCATGACCTGCCACCCGATGCCGTACTTGTCGATCACATAGCCGCAGTGATTCGCCCACGGGTAGTCGCCAAGTTCAGTGACGATGCTGCCTTCAGCGGTGAGGTCAGCCCACACCTCGTCGTGCGCTGTGTCATGGCGTCACCCTACGCCGCAATCGGATGCCGCAAAAGACCGGTTAACGGGAGAGATCCCGAGTGCGGGAGCAGAATTCCGTGAAAACAGCTCCCGCACTCGGGATCTCTCCCGGTAGCAGGGCCTAGCGCTCGCTGACCTTGCCGAACACACCTGCAACGGGCGCGAGCACGAGCGGGCGCGCAGCCCACACCGCGGCTGAGGTGACCAGGATCGCGAGCGCGAACCACAAGAATCCGCCCCACGATGCCTCGGGCGTGCCGAGGAACATGTGGTTGAGGTTCTTCCGGAAGCCCGTCGCGAACACGAGGAACACGTGCACGAAGGTGAAGAATACGAAGAACAGCATGACCGGGAAGTGAATCTTCCGCGCCAGCGGTGCCGGGTACAGCTTGTTGAGTTTCTCGGCATCCTTGGGCCACCACTCGCTCATGCGTACGCCCGTGATGATCGCGAGCGGTGCGGCGATGAAGACGACCGTGAAGTACATGATCTGCTGCAGCGAGTTGAAGTTATGCCAGCCATCCTCGTGCGGCCACTCGAGCGTTGCGTACTGCAAACCAGCACTGAGCGCGTTAGGGATGACTTCCCACGAGGTCGGCACGATGCGAGCCCAGTGTCCACTGATGAAGAGCATCACGATGAATGCGACGCCGTTGACGATCCACAGCACATCGAGCGAGGTGTGCAGCCACAGGTAGATCGAAATCTTCTTGCCGCCCTTCTTGGGCGTGTAGAAGGCATCCGGCTTCGTCTGCTGGCGAACCAACAGACCACTACGCACGATAAGTGCCATGAGGAAGAAGTTGAAGAAGTGCTGCCAACGAGCCCATGCTGGGAAGCCGTCTTCGACGAACCCAGGCAACTCGTACTCACCCGGGTATTTCGCCAGGAACTCGGGAACACCGGGAAGAGTCGTGACCCCGCGCGCTGCGAGGATCGCAATCGCGGCGGCCACGAGGGCACCACCGCCCCACAAGCCACCGAGTTTGCCCCATTGGCCGAGGGTCTTCCCACGGTACTCGCGAGCGGGCTCTTTCGGAGCCTTTTCTTTGGCTGGTTTCTCGGCAGCCTTGACCGCGGCTGCGGATGCCGCAACCGTCGCCGCGCCAGCCGCCGCAGCGGCCGTTGCCGGCTGCTCTGTTGCGGCTGCGACGGTCGCTTCAGTCGCTGCCAGCCGCGCAGCACCAGCAGCCTGGGCCGGGGTCGGTGCAGCGGCAGCAGCCTCGGCGACCTCTTCCGCTGCGCGCGTCGAAGCGTCCTCGACCGCTGGAGCTGCGGGAGCAGTTTCCGCGGCCACCGCGCGTGTGACGGAAGCAGTTGTCGCAGCGGGCCATGGTTCGCCACCGGGGGTACGCGGCAAACCACGGCGCACGGCCACCTCTTCCATGACGAATTCGCCTGAGGCGGCAGCTTCGGCACCCGAGGCTGACGACGAGTCAGAAACGGCGGGCTTCTCCGTCAGCGTCGCTTCAAGGCCACCGGACGCTGCAGGAGACTCAGTGGCCGGCTCGGTGGCTACGATTTCAGCAGCGGGCGTTGGCGCTGCGGCTGCAACCGTTCCGGCGGGTGGCCAGGGCTCGCCACCAGGCGTGCGCGGCAGCCCAGAACGGATCGTCGTCGCAGCAGGAGCGGCCGTGGGTGCCACGACCTCAGCCGCAGCGGTCTCAACGGCGGGAGCAACAACGTTCTCAGCAGGTACTTCGGCAACGATGGGCGCAACAGTGGGCGCCTCGGTCACCTCAACGACGGGAGCCGGCGCCGCGGCGACTGCCTCAGCAACCGTCCCGGTGGGCGGCCACGGGTCACCACCGGGCGTGCGCGGCAGACCGGAACGAATCCCCTGCGAAAACGTAGCCAAGACTTACGCCTTTGCCTTCTTGAGCTCTTCGATGAGCTGCGGAACAACCTCGAACGCGTCACCGACAACACCGAAGTCGGCAATGCCGAAGATGGGCGCATCCGCATCTTTGTTGATCGCGACGATGGTCTTGGAAGTTTGCATACCCGCGAGGTGCTGGATAGCGCCCGAGATACCGACGGCAACATACAGGTCGGGTGAAACCGAAACACCCGTCTGCCCCACCTGGTACGACGAGGGAACCCAGCCGGCATCGACAGCGGCACGCGAGGCACCAATTGCGGCGCCGAGCGCATCTGCGAGCTCTTCTGCGAGCGGAAACTGCTCTTTCGACTGCAGACCACGACCGCCAGAAACGACGATCTTTGCGCTGCGCAGGTCGGGGCGGCTTCCGCCGGTTGCGGCGGGCTCAACAGCGGTGATTTCAGCAGCCGGAACATCGGAGGCCGCAACGTCAAGCTTCGTCAGGTTGAGCGACTGCGCAGTGGCACGCGCATCGATAGCACCCTGGCGGACTGTGATGACGGGCGCACCGTGCGTGACAGCGGCACCCACGGTGTACGCGCCACCGTAAGCCGAGGTCGAAGCAATGACGCCTTCGCTGTCGCGAGCGACCGAGATCGCGTCGGCGATGACGCCCTGCTTGGCACGTGCGGCGAAACGGGCGGCAGCCTCGCGACCTTCGATCGACTGTGACGCGAGCACGGCGTCCGGCTGCACAAGTGCTGCCGCAGCGACGAGTGCGTCAACTGCTCCGGCACCGATGCCGGGGCCCTTGGGGGCGTGCAGAACCGCGGCAGCACCGAGTTCAGCAGCCGCCGTTGCAACAGCTTCGTCATCCGTGACAACGAGTGCGACGGGTGTCCCGACGAGCGACGCAGCGCCCAGCAAACCAGCCGATGATTTCGCGAGCGAGCCGTCGGCGGCGGTGTCAAGCAGAACAAGAATGGAATCAGCAGCAAAACTCATGATCGTTACCTCAGTACTCTCGTGTCCCGCTCAGACCAGGCGGTTGCTGGTCAGGAATGCTGCGAGCTGCGCTGCAGCATCGCCGTTTTCGTTGGTGATCTTGGTGCCAGCCTCGCGTGCGGGGCGCTCTGCGATCGAAATCATGATCGTGCGACCTGCCGAAAGGTCGTTGGCATCGATGCCCAGGTCGGCAAGCGACTTGACCTCGAGCGGCTTCTTCTTCGCGGCCATGATGCCTTTAAAGTTCGGGAAGCGCGCATCGGGAAGTGCCTCCGTGATCGAGATAACGGCTGGCAGCGCGGCCGAGACTTGCTGCTGCGAGTCATCCGAAACACGGGTACCAGAGATTTTGTCGCCCTCGATCGTGACCGCGGAAAGGTTCGCAAGCACAGGAACACCGAGATTCTCAGCCAGCATGGCGGGAACCATTCCCGCCATACCGTCGGTCGACTGGTTTCCGGCGATGACAAGGTCGAAGCCCTGCGCCTTGATTGCCGCGGCAAGTGCCTCGGCCGTCAACCCCACATCAGCACCGACGAGACCCTCGTCGACGATGTGCGTCGCCGAAGCGGCGCCCATCGCAAGGCCCTTACGCACGGATGCTGTTGCCGACTCCGGCGCAAGCGTGAGAACCGAGACGTCGGTTCCTTCGTTCGCATCAGCGTATGACAGCGCGACCTCGAGCGCGCGCTCACCGATCTCGTCGACGACATTGTCGCCACCGCGCTCGGCAAGGCCGGTTTCGAGGTTGAGCTTGCGCTCACCGTAGGTGTCGGGCACCTCTTTGAGAAGAACGACGATTTTCATAGCATCCGGTCTCTGATGTGGGGTTTTTGACGGTTCGAGCGCGAATTACTTCGGGCTGACGATCGTGCGGGCGACGATCTCACGCATGATTTCGTTCGTGCCGCCGTAGATACGGTGAACGCGAGCGTCCAGGTAGGCGCGTGCGATCGGGTACTCAGTAATGTACCCGTAGCCACCGTGCAGCTGTACACCGAGGTCAAGCATTTCGCCCTCGCGCTCGGTCGTCCAGTACTTGATCTTGGCGGCCTCGTCGGCCGTCAGTTTGCCCTCACCGTAGAGCTCAATCGCGCGGTCGACGTACGCCCACGTGACATCCTTCGTGGTTTCCATGTCGGCAAGGCGGAAGCCCGTGTTCTGGAAGCGGTTGATGGGCTGGCCAAATGCCTGGCGGCTTGCCGTGTAGTCGCGCGTCCAGTTGAAGGCTGCTTCGATGCTCGAGGCTGCCGAAACAGCAATTGCGAGGCGCTCAAGCGGCAGGTTCTGCATGAGCTGGATGAAGCCGAGGCCTTCCTTGCCACCGATGAGGTTCTCTTCCGGAACGAAAACGTCCTGGAAGCTGAGCTCGGCCGTGTCGCTGCCGTGGAAGCCCATCTTGTGGAGCTTCTTGCCGTGCTCGAAGCCCTTCATGCCGTCTTCGATGATGACGAGGCTGAAAGCATCCGGGCGGTTGCCCTCACCCGTCTTGACGAAGGTCACAATGATGTCGGCCGTCTTACCGTTCGAGATGAAGGTCTTCGCGCCGTTGACGATGTAGCCACCGTCGGTCTTCTTTGCCGTCGTCGTGATCGAGCGGAGGTCACTTCCGGTGCCGGGCTCGGTCATGGCGAGGGCACCAAGAACCTCGAGGGTTGCCATCTTGGGCAACCACTTTGCCTTCTGCTCATCAGTGCCGAAGTGGGCAATGTACGGCACCGCGAGGTCGTCGTGCACGCCGAGCGAAAGTGCAAGCGAACCCTGGCCCGCGCCGATCAATTCTTCGTTGACGATCGTGCGGAAGCGGAAGTCATCGAGCATGCCCGCGCCACCGAACTCCTCGGGAACCGAGAGCCCGACGATGCCCTGCGCAGCGGCGGCCTTCAGGGTATCGCGGTCGATCTCACCGGCCGCTTCCCACTGCTCGCGCTTTTCGTTCGTTGCGTAGCGCTTGAGGAACTCTTTGACGACATCGCGGAAGGCCTCGTGGTCCTCGTCGTAAATATTGCGCTCCATGGCGTTTCCTTTCTTGTGCCGCCGAGTTGGGCGGCAATGGCTGTGTGAAGTGTCTCGGATGTGCCGTTAGGCGATTTCGCCCGCGGCAACGGTTTCGGCGAGTGCGTGTGCGTTCGCCAGGTGGTGTGCTGTGTAGAAGTCTGCCTCAGTCAGGCGACGTGCGTTGTCGGCAGAATCCGTGCCGTCTTCCAGGACCGCGGTCGTGATGATCGCGTGCATGAAGCCACCGAGGAGTGTCGAGAGCAACCGCTGGTAGGGCACCGAGACGGCAAAGACATCGCGCGGGTTCTCGGCGTTGGCGAAGAGCGCGGTTGTAGCGTTCGAGGCCGACTCGACGGCGCGCTGCAGTCGCTCAGCAACGCGGGCTGCGACGGGGTTGTCGAACGATTGCAGTTTCTCGATCTGCGCGAGAATCTCGCCGAGTGCGAGCTGTGCCGTTTCGCCGCGGTCGCGCAGCACCTTGCGACCAACCAGGTCGTTTGACTGGATCGCCGTCGTGCCTTCGTAGATCGGAATGATTCGAGCGTCGCGGTACTGCTGGGCAGCGCCCGTTTCTTCGATGAAGCCCATACCGCCGTGCACCTGGATAGCTTCGGATGCCACCGAGACGGCCACTTCGCTGCCCCACGACTTGAAGATCGGGGTGAAGAAATCGAAGAGCTGGCTGTTGTTCCCCTCGTCGACGTGGTCGTGCAGATTGGCCGTGTAGATCGCGAATGCACGCAGCGCTGAGATCTCGCTCGACATTGAGAGCAACATGCGGCGAACATCGGGGTGCCCTGCGATGGGCGTACCAGCGGGCAGACCCATGACGGCTCCCTGCAGGCGCGTGTAGGCATAGTCGAGTGCGCGCTGGTAGGCGCGCTGCGCGACACCAAGGCCCTGAATACCCATGCCGTACCGAGCCTCGTTCATCATGACGAACATGCCCGTGAGGCCGTTGTGCAGCTCGCCCACGAGGTAGCCCTTTGCGCCTTCGTACTGCAGCACGCATGTGGGGCTCGCGTGGATGCCGAGCTTGTGCTCGACGCCAACCGTCCAGACCTTGTTGCGCTCGCCCGGCTTACCGTTCTCGTCGAGCAGGTACTTCGGCACAACGAAAAGCGAGATGCCGCGGTGGCCCTCGGGGGCGTTCTCGGTACGTGCGAGCACGAGGTGAATGATGTTGTCGGAAATCTCGTGGTCGCCCCACGTGATGAAGATCTTCTGACCGCTGATCGAGTACGAGCCATCACCGTTGTCGCGTGCCATGGTCGTCACGGCGGCGAGGTCACTTCCGGCCTGCGGCTCCGTGAGGTTCATGGTGCCGGTCCACTCGCCCGTGACCATCTTGGGCAGATAGGTGTCTTTCAGTTCCTGCGAGCCGTGCGTGTTGAGGGCGCGGATTGCACCACGGGTCAGCCCTGGGCACAGCGCGAATCCCATGTTGGCCGCGTTCCAGAACTCGCTCAGCGCTGCGGTTACCGAGGTCGGGAGGCCGTCGCCGCCGGCTTCCTCTTCGATCGAGGCTGAGGTCCAGCCGGCTTCGCGGAACGTCTTGTAGGCCTCGGCGAACCCATCGGCCAAAACGACCTTGCCGTCAACGAGCTTGGCGCCGTTCGTGTCACCAACACGGTCAAGCGGAGCAAAAACCTCAACGGCAAACTCGCCACCGGCACTGATGGCGTCAAGCGCATCCTCGGCCGTCATGGCACCGTCAGTCGAACCGGCGACGATATCGCTGCCGAAAGCCTGACTCAGCAAGAACGCGTACTCATCAACGGGAGGCAGATACGCCCCCGGATCTGCAGGGGTGTGCGGGGGAAGCTGGTCGATGGCCATTCGATCTCCATTGTTCGCAAGTGGGCGACGTTGGACTCTAGCATGCATGAGACTGCGTCTCATCGCAAATGCACACTTGAGCATGCGGTCACGCTTCTGCTTGAAGTTTATGCGGAGTATGGCGTATGAGACGCTGTGCCACAGCGTGTGCTAAATTCTGCGCATGAGTATCGATAGCGCCGTCGGAGCCGACCTCGCGGCATCCGAAGCTGCGGATGCCGCACGCATTGCCGTGCGCTACCTCGCAGAACACGGCTACGACTCGACAACAACGAACGAGCTGGCCGATGCGATTGGCATGAGCCGCAGTACGTTCTTCCGGCGGTTTGGCAGCAAAGAGGATCTCATCTTTGCCGACCACGAGATCTCGCTTGCTGCGCTCGAGAAGCTCTTACAGAACACGGGTGATTCCCCCACCCAGACGATCGCCCGAGGCGTTGTCGACCGCATGGGACGCATCGTGCGCGACCCCGAGCACGCCCGCCTGCGTTCAGAGCTCTTGCGCCACAACCCTGTGCTGCGCGAGCACGAACTTGTCATCACGCACCGCTACGAGCGACTGTTCACGAAGTACCTCATGCAGGTTGCAAAGCCCGGCACTCCCCCGTGGGTGCCGACTGCTCTCGCCGCAGGCCTTGTCGCGGTGCACAATGCAGCGGTTCGCAATTGGCTGCGCACAGCTGATCCACTCGCGCTCAGCGCACTCGAACGCGATCTTATGGCGCTCATCGGCCGGTTCTCACCGTGGTTCGACGCTGCACCCACCGGCGACTCGCGCGTCATTGTCGCGGCCTTCGACGCGAATTCGTCACCCGACGACGTGCTCGACGCCATCAAGTCGCAGCTCAGCGCCTAAGCACCTCGACGAGTTCTGGGAACTCGGGTTGCCACAGGTGCAAGCGATCTGTGAAGGTCAGGACCTTCGCATCCGGCAGGTCAGCCGCGAACTTTGCGAGCTCGCCGAAGGGAACAACGGGGTCGTCTTCGCTGTGGATGAGTACGATTTCGCGTGCGCTCGCGGGCAGGTTCGTCGCTGAGGTGATCCCGAAGGAACCGAGTTCTTCGACGTCGGAGTGGTCGTACGCCCCGGCGATAAGCACAAGGCGTTTGACGGGCTGTGCGAGCGGGTAATCCTGCAGGTACTTCGCGAGAAACATCGCGCCCAAGGAGTGCCCGACGAGCTGCACGTCATCACTGAAGAGTGGAATGAATTTTTCGAAGACGATTTTCCACTCTTCGAACTGCGCGTTCTGCTTGTTGGGCATGCTCGGCAAGAGCACATCGATTTCCGGAAGCTGGTCGACGAGCCACGGCTTCCAGTCGGTGCCGTATTTGAGGCGCTCGTAGGTGACGGATGCTTCCCGTAACGCGGTCAGGAACGAGTCGTACGAGTCGTAGGTATCGCCACCGTGAAAGACCCAAACCTGTCGCATGCCTCAAGCCTAGAGCGTGAGCAAACCTGGAGCTCAGGCGTCTGCTTTGATGAGCCGCGTGACAGCTTCGTAAACCTGCAGTTCGCGCGTTGGGCCCGTGGCGGCGACCGTGCCAAGAGAGATCCACCCCGCACCAATATTGACGGATGCTTCGTACGTCACCGTGACCGCTGGATACACAACGCCGCGCTCGCGGTACACATGGCTCGTGTCGGTTGGCGTGAACTGCGCCGAACCACTCGCCTCCCACGAGACTCCACCGTGACTCGCAGTGACAACGGTGCCGTCACCCGTATCGAAGTCGAATGCAATGGGGGTGAATCGAACGGAAACCCAGCGACCGAGAATCTCAGCTTCAAGTGTCTGCTCGGTCGCGTCGCTCACGAAGTTCGCGGGCAGATTCATGACAGCGACGCCAGCGGGATCGACCGAGACCTGTGGTGGCGTGGGGGTGAACTGCGCGACATCCGAAATTGTGATCGCCTGGACGGGTTCTTCTGGCGACGGCCCACCGGCTTCACCACCCGGGTCAGGCGGCGTCGGCGTGCAACCAGGGCCGGCGGGGCCGAGAATGGCACACCGCTGGGCATCACCGCGGACAACCGCCGGATCGGGCACGTAGCCCGAGTCGCCCCACGACTCACCGCCGCCGCCAGCGCCGTACTCCCAGAAACCGTTCTCTGCCCCGCCGCCACCGCCCAGGCCCGGCGAGGTCTCCTGGAACCCGATGCCGATCGTCGAGCCATCGTTCGAGCACTGTCCCAACTCGATAATGAACCTGGAGCAGTCGGCGTTCATGGGTTGAATCGCAATCGCCAGTGCGAACAAGGTCAACATCTCGGATCTTCTTCGACTGCCGAGCTGGCAATTCGAAGTTCTCCGTCTGCATCGCGCTCTACGCTGATCCGCAAAGCTTGTTTGTCGGGGCGATCAGAAGGCGTTACGTCGTTGCCACCCCTGTCTAGGACGCGTCCTCCAAGTTGTTCGCAAGTCAGCAGAACAATGCTTTCGCGATCGACCAGACTTGCCTCTAGTGTTTGCGATACCGGATCGGTCTCGAGCTTCAACCCTTGAGCCGAGACAGCCGCACGGGCCTCAAGTTCGGCCTCGTACGCCGCAAGCATGAGGTACTGCGTTGGGTCCGCGTCAACGTCGCCTGCCCAATAACGTTGTCCTTCATCAAGGTACTTCACGTAGACCTCCTCCGCCGCAGCAATCGCCTCCTCCTCCGTGTCGAAGCCGAGATACTGGCCACCCTGCGAGGCAACGGGACTCGGCGTCGATGCTTCGAATGGGGCGGGCTCGCCCGAGCACGCGGTCAAGACGCACGCTGCCGCGAGCGCGAACAGAACGGCTTTGGGAAGTCGTTTGTGGGTCATGCGTTCACGCTACCCGTCTCAGCCGGAACGCCGCCGAGGTTATCCACAGCTACGCTGAAGCCATGACTTCATCGCGCCGAATCGTGTTTCTCGACGTTGACGGCACGCTTGCCGATCACACGGGGCAGATGGCTCCCACAACGGCAGATGCAATCGCGCAGGCTCGCGCACATGGCCACCTCGTCTACTTGTGCACGGGTCGAGCTATCACCGACCTCTTCGCGGCCGTGCGAGCGATCCCCGTTGACGGCGCCATTACCAATAGCGGCGCGTTCACCGAGGTCGACGGCACGGTTGTCGGCGCACACGTCATGCCGCGAGCGCAGCTCGATGAGCTGACCGAGTACCTCGAAGCGAATGAGGCAATCGTCTTTCTGCAGGCCAATACGGGCGTGTACGCCGACGATCGCAGCGCCTCTGCCATGACGAGCTACTTCGCCGCCCAGGGCATTGATGTCGCGAAGCTCTTCCAGTTCAGCGCGATCGAGAACGCCGACCTCGATGCGATCGCCAAGGTCATCTACTTCACACTTCGCGAAAACTCCGCGGCAGAGGTGCAGCGCGCCTTCGGCGAGAGCCTCGACATCGTGCCGGCCTCACTCCATCTCCCCCTCGGCTCGGGCGGCGAGATCACACCGCACGGCGTCAACAAGGGCAGCGCTATCGAGGCAGAACTCGCGCGGCTCGGCCTCACGAAAGCGGATGCCGTCGGCATCGGCGACAGCCACAATGACCTCGACATGTTCCGTGCGGTTGGTACCTCGGTCGCGATGGGCAATGCCGTGCCAGAACTCACGGCCATTGCCGACCGTACGACGACGGACTTGCTTGACGACGGCATCCGCAACGCTTTTGTTGACCTGGGGCTCATCGATCAATGATCGCGATCACGCTCGCCTCGATTGGCGCCCTCATCTACGGTGCGGGCGACTTTCTCGGCGGCATTGCCTCGCGGCGTATCCCAGCGATGACCGCGACAGCGATCGCTGGCCTTTCCGGCCTCTTGCTCCTCATCGCCTTCCTCCCCTTCGTGGGCGCAAAGTGGGAGGCACATGATCTCATGTGGGGTGGCATCTCGGGGCTCTTCGGTGTCGTCGGCGTCGTCTTGCTCTACGCCTGCCTCGCGATCGGCCCCATGAGCATTCTTTCGCCCCTCACAGCGGTCGTGAGTGCCGTGACGCCCGTCGCGTGGGGCGTCATCGTTCGAGGCGAGCGCCCCAGCGTGCTCGCCTGGGTGGGCGTCGCGATCGCCCTCGTCGCAATCGCGCTCGTCGGCTTCACAAAGAACGACGATGCCCCACTCACAGCGAAGGGCATCCTGTTCGCGATCGGTTCGGGCCTGGGCATCGGCGGTTTTCTCATCACGATGAGCAATGTCGGCAGCGATACGGGGCTCGCGCCGCTCGTGGCAAACCGTGTCGTCAACCTGAGCCTCGTGTGGCTCGCGGTGGGATTGGTCGCGATGTTCTTGGGGCAGCGAGTTTTCGGCACCGTCACGTTGCAGAGCCAGGTGCGCAGCGGCATCCTCTTTGCACTCGCCTGTGGCCTCGTTGATGTCACGGCCAATGTGCTGCTGCTCTACGCCCTGCGGGCAGGTGAGCTCTCAATCGTCTCGGTCTTGACGGCGCTCTACCCCGTCGGCACGATCTTGCTGGCGCGCTTTGTCTTGCACGAACGGCTCACCACGACACAATGGTTTGGCCTCGCACTCGCGCTCCTTGCCTGTGCGCTGTTCGCACTCGGCTAGAGATCCCCGCGTTGCAAACCCGTTGCCAGTTCGATCGGTGTCAATTTCGGCAACAAGAAGGTGGGAACAAGCCCTCGCGGAAAACGCCCGCAGCAACGGATGCTGTGCACCTGCACGTAGCACGCATAGAACCCACACAGCGGGAGACCTCGCGGTAGACTAAACGCGTTCACAGATAAGGCACGCTCACACAGTGCCGCTCACATCGCGTTAGGAAACTGGTTATGCCTGCCATCCCCGAAAAGCCCGCTCTCGAAGGTCTTGAAGACAAGTGGGATGCCACGTGGCAATCCGACGGAACCTACCTGTTCCCCCGCGATGAAGCACTGGCCGCTGGCCACGATGCGATCTTCTCGATCGACACGCCCCCGCCAACCGCCTCGGGCAGCCTCCACATCGGCCACGTCTTCAGCTTTACGCACACCGACGTCAAGGCGCGTTTTGAGCGCATGCGCGGCAAAAAGGTCTTCTACCCCATGGGTTGGGACGACAACGGCCTGCCGACCGAGCGCCGTGTGCAGAACTATTACGGCGTGCGTTGCGACACCTCGCTCCCGTACGACCCGGAGTTCGTGCCGCCCTTCAACGGCGATGCCAAGAGCCTCAAGCCCGCTGACCAGGTGCCGATCAGCCGTCGAAACTTCATTGAGCTGTGCGAAAATCTCACCGTTGAAGACGAAAAGCACTTCGAAGCGCTCTTCCGTCAGCTCGGTTTGAGCGTCGACTGGACGCAGACCTACCGCACTATTTCAGACGACTCGATTCGCGCCTCGCAGCTCGCCTTCTTGCGCAACCTCGAGCGTGGCGAGGCATACCAGGCGCTCGCGCCGACCCTGTGGGATATCGACTTCCGCTCGGCTATCGCACAGGCAGAGCTCGAAGACCGCGAGCAGCCCGCACAGTACCACCGCATCGCCTTCCATAAGACCGACGGCTCAGGCGATATCGAGATCCAGACGACGCGCCCCGAACTGCTCGCGGCCTGTGTCGCACTCGTGGCACACCCCGATGACGAGCGCTACAAGCCGTACTTCGGCAGCACCGTGACGACGCCTGTCTTCGGTGTTGAGGTTCCCGTGCTCGCCCACCACTTGGCTCAGATCGACAAGGGCTCGGGTATCGCGATGGTGTGTACCTTCGGTGACGTCACGGACATCGTCTGGTGGCGTGAGCTCGACCTGCCGAACCGCACCATGATCGGCAAAGACGGTCGCGTTATCGCAGAGACCCCCGAGTGGCTCGCATCGGATGCCGCGCAGCAGGCCTACGCCGAGCTCGCCGGCAAGACCGTGTTCTCGGCAAAGGCGAAGATGGTCGAGCTGCTCGAAGCATCCGGTGACCTCAAAGAGGTTGGCAAACCCTTCCAGCACGCCGTGAAGTTCTTCGAGAAGGGCGATCGCCCCCTTGAGATCGTTTCAACGCGCCAGTGGTACCTCACGAACGGTGCGCGCGACGAAGAACTGCGTGACAAGCTCATCAGCCTCGGCAAAGAGCTCGACTGGCACCCCGACTTCATGCGCGTGCGCTACGAGAACTGGACGAACGGCCTCACGGGTGACTGGCTCGTGAGCCGCCAGCGCTTCTTCGGTGTGCCAATCCCCGTCTGGTACGCACTCGACGAGAACGGCGAGCGCGACTACAGCCGCGTGCTGACGCCCAAGCCCGAGTCGCTGCCGATCGACCCCACGACCGATGTTCCCGAGGGCTACACAGAAGACAAGCGCGGCGTTGCCGGCGGTTTCGAGGGCGAGGCAGACATCTTCGACACCTGGGCAACCAGTTCGCTCACACCGCAGCTGGCCGGCGGCTGGCAGCGCGACGAAGAACTCTGGAACGCGCTCGCACCGTTCAGCATGCGTCCGCAGGGCCAAGACATTATTCGCACCTGGCTCTTCTCGACCATGCTGTCAGCGCCCTGGAAGACGGCCGCGCACCGTGGTCGAACGCGGCCATCTCGGGCTTCATCGTTGACCCTGACCGCAAGAAAATGTCGAAGTCGAAGGGCAACGTTGTGACTCCGGCCGACATCCTCGACCAGTTTGGTTCGGATGCTGTGCGCTACTGGGCAGCATCGAGCAAGCTCGGTATGGATGCCGCTTTCGACCCGCAGAACCCGACGCAGGTCAAGATCGGCCGACGTCTGGCCATCAAG
>CAYNTU010000038.1:0-19242 GCA_964400205.1 uncultured Microbacterium sp. | reverse complement strand
GATGAGCTCGGCCTGCGTCTGAATGTCGCTCGCGGTACCACCGAAGCCACCGTGGGGCTGATGCAGCAGCACACGTGCGTTCGGGGTGATGTAACGCTTGCCCTTCGTACCACTCGTGAGCAGCAACTGACCCATTGAGGCGGCCATACCAATACCAACCGTCACGATGTCATTCGGAACGAACTGCATGGTGTCGTAAATCGCCATACCAGCCGTAATCGAACCACCGGGCGAGTTGATGTAGAGGTAGATGTCTTTCTCGGGGTCTTCAGCCGCGAGCAGCAAAATCTTTGCGCAAATTTCGTTCGCATTTTCATCCCGGACCTCCGAGCCCAGCCAGATGATGCGATCCTTCAGCAAGCGGTCAAAAACGCTTGTCGCAATGAGCGGTTCTGCAGCCATGTGCACTCCTGCTTTCTTTGTCGATATGTCGAATCTACCGGCCGTGGCGGGGCGAACCGCCGATGTTCGCCCTGGGCGGAGAGGGACAAGAAAGGGGGCGAATGCTTCACGCATCCGCCCCCTTTCTTTACGACTTACTTGTCGTCAGTCTTCTTCTTTGCTGGAGCCTTCTTCGTAGCGGGCTTCTTCTCAGTCGCCTTCTTTGCGGGGGCCTTCTTGGCGGGCTTTTCTTCCGCCGCATCCGCCTCAGAAGCCTCGTCATCGCTACCGAGCACGCTGCTGACGTCGATCGTCTTGCCGTTGGTGTCAACGATCTTGACCTGGCGCAGTGCCTGCGTGAGTGCCTTGCTGCGAGCAGCTTCGCCGATCATGAGGTTCAGCTGGCCACTCGACTGCAGCGCGTTAACGAAATCCTGCGGCTGCATGCCGTACTGCTGCGACATTTCGAAGAGGAACTGCGAGATCTCGTCGTTGTTGAGTTCGACCTCAACAGCCTTGCCGATCGCGTCAAGCACGGTCTGGCTGCGGAAACGCTTCTCGCTTGCCTCCGTGACCTCTGCGCGGTGCTCGTCGTCGTCGAGGCGGTTCTCGCCCTCAAGGTGCTCGTGCACCTCGTCTTCGATGAGGCCGGCGGGAACAGGAATGTCGAGCTGCTCGATGAGCGTCTCGAGCAGTTTCTCGCGTGCAGCCGAAGCCTGGCCAACGACAGCGTCGTTCTGTGCCGACTCAGCAAGTGCTTCGCGCAGTTCTGCGATCGTGTCGAACTCGCTCGCGGTCTGAGCGAACTCGTCGTCAGCCTCGGGAAGCTCGCGCTCCTTGACCGACGTCACCGTGACAGCAACCTCAGCCTCCTGGCCCGTGTAGTCGCCACCGAGCAGCGTCGAACGGAAGGTGGTCTCTTCACCAGCGGTGAGTGATTCAACAACCTCGTCGAGGCCCTCAAGCAGGCCATTCGTGCCGAGCTCGTACGAAACACCCTGTGCACGGTCAACCTCGCTGCCATCGATCGAGGCGATGAGGTCAAGTTCAACAAAGTCGCCGGCCTTTGCGGGGCGGTCAACCGGAACGAGCGTGCCGAAGCGGCTGCGCAGCGAGTCAAGGGCCGTGTCAACAGCGTCAGCATCAACATCTGCCGGGTCAACCGTCACGGTGATCGTACTGAGGTCGGGAAGCGTCACCTCGGGGCGAACGTCAACCTCGATCTCGGCGACGAGGTCACCCGAGAAGTCGGCCTCGTTCGGCCACTCGAGAATGTCAGCCTGCGGGCGACCAACGATGTACACCTCGTGCTCGTTGACAGCGTCGCGGAAGAGGCCGTCAAGACCGTGGTTCGCTGCCTGCTCGAGAATATAACCGCGACCAACACGCTGGTCGATGATGGGCTTGGGAACCTTGCCCTTGCGGAAGCCGGGCACCTGAACCTGCTCGGCAACGTCAGCGTAAACAGCTTCGATGCTCTGAGCGAGGTCGTCGGCGTTCGCGACGATGCGCAGCTTCACACGCGTCGGCGAAAGGTTCTCGACAGTGCTTTTGGCCATGGGGATTGCTCCTTGTTGGGGAATTTATTTGTAGAACGTTCTGAGAAAGATTGGTCGTTGCGGGCGACATGAGCCGTCGGAGCCCATTGGGCTCCTCCTCCCAACTCCTGCTGTGCTCGAAACCGAACAAGCTCTGTACACCCGGGTACCTCCGGGTGTACAGATCTTGTCGGGGCGACAGGAGTTGAACCTGCGACTTCTCGCTCCCAAAGCGAGCGCTCTACCAAGCTGAGCTACGCCCCGTTAACCCACTGCTGGCAAAACGGCCTTGACGAGTCTATCGGAGTTCCCCAGCGGATGCTGTGCACCAGAAGAATCGGAGGGGCTGACGAGAATCGTCCCCACTTCGCTCCTCCAAACGTCACATGCGTGACGCTTGGAGCCTCGGCTTGCGTGGGCCCAAGTTTGATTGTCGAAACACCGCACCGAAATAACAAAAGCCCCGAGGGGCTTTTGTTATTTCGAGGGGCTGACGAGAATCGAACTCGCGTCATCTGTTTGGAAGACAGAGGCTTTACCATTAAGCTACAGCCCCGATTGGCACCAAAAATGGGCCGTCCAAGAGTCTACCTGATCCGACCAGGGGCGAAATAATCCCCGATACTCAGCCCGTACCGCAACCGGTTCCGCCGGCACAACCGGCGCCCGTTGTCGAAGACAGCCCAAGAAAGAGCACATCTTCCTCAACAGCATCACTACTGCCTTTGTCGCAGCGGTCGGTGTTCCGATTCTCCAGTCGCTCTCACTTTTCGAGCTCAACAACCGCGAAGATGGCGGCACCTTGTGGCTCACGGTTATCCTCAGCGGCCTGCTGTATGCCGTTCTCGGTGGCGCAATCGCCCCGCTTGCGGGCGTCGCAGCGAAGGGCCGCGGCTCACGTGGCCGTCGCCTTGTTTCGCTGTGGGTCAGCACCGGTATCGGTGTCGCAGCCGCAATTGCTCTCGGCTGGTTTACGCCCTGGTTCATCGAACGCGGTTTCCAGCCGCACGCGATCTCGGCAATCTCAGCCCTCGTTGGTGGTGCCGTCGTGGCGAGCTTCTTCACGGGCAAGACCAAGCACTAACCGCGCAAAAGAGATGGCCGGATGCTCGTAAGCATCCGGCCATCTCTTTTGAAACGTTACTCGCCGCGGCGGGCACGAACGGCAGCGAGCGCTTCTTCGAGCAGCTCTTTTGCCTCGTCATCCGTACGACGTTCTTTCACATACGCGAGGTGCGTCTTGTACGGCTCTTCTTTTGCCACGGTAGGCGGGTTGTTCTTGTCGCGACCCGCGGGAAGACCCGAGTGCGGGTGATCGATCGTCTCAGGGATCTCTTCGACGGGAACATCCGCTGCGAAATAGCGCACGATCTCGTTTCCGAGTGCGTCCCAGTACGAAATCGCCGTGCGATCGGCGCGGCCACCGTGATCCTGTTCGCCCATGGGCCCGCTGCCAACGCGGGTGCCACGAATAGCGTTACCTCCGGTCGCCATTAGACGAGCGCAAACTTGTTGAGCAGACCCATCACAACGATGACCGTGAACCAGATGAGTGCGGTCACGATCGTGAAGCGATTGAGGTTACGTTCTGCAACACCCGATGAACCAACCGCCGTGGTCATACCGCCACCGAACATATCGGAGAGGCCACCACCGCGACCCTTGTGCAGGAGGATCAACAGGGTCAAGATCACGCTTGTGATGACAAGCAGGATCTGCAGAGTGATTTGAAGAATTTGCATAACTTCGTCAGTCTATCAGCGGGGTTGGTGTGTAGCCGGAGCTACACACCAACGTGATGCTGGTAGCGGATGATCGCAGCGAACTCGTCAGCGACGAGGCTCGCGCCACCCACGAGAGCACCATCGACATCGGGTTCACGCATGAAGCCGGCAATGTTGGTCGACTTGACCGACCCCCCGTACAGGATGCGTGTGCGCGCGGCTGCCTCATCACCCAGCGAATCAGCGATGACGTCGCGAAGAACCTTTGCGACGTCTTGTGCCTGCTCGGGCGTTGCGACGAGGCCCGTACCAATTGCCCAGACCGGCTCGTAGGCGACAACAATGTTGGCGTCGTTGGGTAGACCCTCGAGCGCAGCCTTGAGCTGTGCAGCCGGAACAGCACTCTGCCCCTGCTCTTCGAGCTCTTCCTGGGTCTCCCCCACGCAAATAACGGGAGCGAGGTCGTATTTGAGCGCGGCCTTGACCTTCGCTGCCACGATCGCGTCGGTCTCGTTGTGGTACTCACGACGTTCGCTGTGGCCGACGATGACGTACGAGCACTGCAGCTTCTGCAGGAACTCGCCCGAAATCTCACCCGTGTAGGCACCCTTATCGTGCTGCGACAGATCTTGCGCACCGAAGGCAAACGGGATCTTGTCTGCGTCGATGAGCGTCTGCACGCTGCGGATGTCGGTGAACGGCGGGAAGATGGCCGTCTCGACCGTCTGCGCGTCGTGGCCCGCGTCTTTCAAGGTCCAGTGCAGCTTTTGCACGAAAGCGACCGCCTGCAGATGGTCGAGGTTCATCTTCCAGTTGCCCGCGATGAGCGGGGTGCGTGCTTGACTCATGCGTCGTATCCCAATACCTCAAGGCCCGGCAACTTCTTGCCCTCGAGGAACTCGAGGCTTGCGCCACCGCCGGTCGAAATGTGTCCAAACTGGTCGTCTGTAAAGCCCAGTGCTCGTACCGCCGCGGCTGAATCGCCACCGCCGACAACGCTCAAGCCGTCAACCTCGGTCAACGCCTGTGCAACCGCCTGCGTTCCTGCAGCAAAGTTCGGGAACTCGAAAACACCCATGGGGCCATTCCAGAACACGGTCTTCGACGACGAGATGGCGTCTGCAAAGGCTGCTGCCGTGTCGGTTCCAATGTCGAGACCGATGCCGTTCTCGCCCCAGCCTGCGTCAGGGATCTCGTCGGCCGGCACGATCGCAAAGTTCGCATTGGCAGCAAACTGCGCAGCGACGTTGACGTCGGTCGGCAGCTCAAGATCAACACCGAGCTCTTGTGCCCGCTGCATGTACTCCAGCACCGTCGGAACCTGGTCTTCTTCGAGCAAGCTCGAAGCGACGTCGTAACCCTGCGCTTTGAGGAAGGTGAACATCATGCCGCCACCAATGAGCAGCTTGTCAACCTTGGGCAGCAGGTGATCGATAACACCGAGCTTGTCACTGACCTTCGAGCCACCGAGCACGACCGTGTAGGGGCGTTCCGGGCTCTGCGTCAGGCGGTCCAGCACATCCAGTTCGGATGCGATGAGCAAGCCTGCCGCGGAAGGCAACAGTTGTTCGAGCTCGTAGACGCTCGCCTGTTTGCGGTGAACCACACCAAAGCCATCCGAAACAACCGCGTCACCAAAGGCGGCGAGCTGCTCTGCGAAAGCTTTCCGCTCATCGGCATCTTTCGACGTTTCAGCGACGTTGTACCGAAGGTTCTCGAGCACGGCAATCTGGCCGTCATCGAGCGCTGCAACAACGCTCTTCGCGCTGTCGCCAACGGTGTCGCTTGCAAAAGCGACGTCTTGCTCGAGGAGTTCACCAAGTCGCTTTGCCACGGGGGCAAGGCTGAACTCCGGCTTTGCTTCCCCGTCGGGGCGACCGAGGTGCGAGATCGCGATCACGCGAGCGCCCTGGTCGAGAAGCTGTTTGAGGGTCGGCAACGACGCGCGAATACGACCATCGTCCGTGATGACGTCGCCGTTTAAAGGAACGTTGAAGTCAGCACGGACGATGACGTTTTTGCCGCCGAGCGCGCCCAAAGTGTCGAGGGTACGCAAGGTCATGGCGAGTGCCCCTTAGAGCTTGTCGCCGACGTACGAGGTCAGGTCAACGAGGCGGTTCGAGTAACCCCACTCGTTGTCGTACCACGACGAGAGCTTGACCTGGTTGCCGAGCACGCGGATGAGACCTGCGTCGAAGATCGACGAGTGCGGGTCACCAACAATGTCGCTCGAGACGATGTCGTCTTCCGTGTACATGAGAATGCCCTTGAGGGGGCCCTCAGCAGCTTCCTTGTAGGCGGCCTTGATCTCGTCGACCGTTACCTCGGCCGTCGTCTCGATCGTGAGGTCAGTGATCGAGCCGGTGGGGATCGGCACACGAAGCGCGAAGCCGTCAAGCTTGCCCTTGAGCTCCGGCAGCACGAGGCCAATCGCCTTTGCGGCACCCGTCGAAGTGGGAACAATGTTGATCGCTGCAGCGCGCGCACGGCGAAGATCCTTGTGCGGTGCGTCCTGCAGGTTCTGGTCAGCCGTGTACGCGTGAACGGTCGTCATGAGACCGCGCTCAATGCCCCACTTGTCGTTGAAGACCTTCGCGAGCGGTGCGAGGCAGTTTGTCGTGCACGATGCGTTCGAGATGATGTTGTCAGTCTCGGGGTTGTATTCGCCCTCGTTGACGCCCATGACGATCGTGACATCTTCGTCCGTTGCGGGAGCCGAGATGATGACCTTCTTGGCGCCAGCGTCGATGTGCTTCTGCGCATCTGATGCCTTCGTGAAGAAACCGGTCGACTCGATGACGATCTCGACACCGAGGTCAGCCCAGGGCAGGTTTGCCGGGTCGCGCTCAGCGAATGACTTGATCTCTTTGCCACCGACGACGATGGCGTCGTCGTCGTACTCGACCGTCTGCGGCAGGCGACCGCTGACCGAGTCGTACTTCAACAGGTGCGCGAGCGTCTTGTTGTCCGTGAGGTCGTTGATGGCAACGATCTCGAGATCCGCGTTCTGCGCAAGGACTGCGCGGAGGTAGCTGCGGCCGATGCGGCCGAAGCCGTTGATTGCGACTTTGGTAGTCACGAGGGTCTCCTCAGTTTTTTACGGTTGCGCCGAAGCGCAGGGGTCATTAGGGGCTGTGTGCTCGAGCGTGCGTTACTTCGCGACCAAGAGGCCGGTCGTCTTCTCGCGCGCTGCAGCGAAGCGGTCGGCCACGTTTTCGTAGTTGACAATGTTCCAGAACGCCTTGATGTAGTCAGCGCGAACGTTGAGGTAATCGAGGTAGTACGCGTGCTCCCAGACATCGAGCAGCAACAGGGGAACCGTACCGGCGGCGAACTGCGACTGCTGGTCGAAGAACTGCTGGATGATGAGGTTCTGGCCAATCGAATCCCAGAAGAGGCCTGCCCAACCCGAGCCCTGCACGCCAACCGCTGCCGCGGTGAAGTGTGCCTGGAATGCATCGAAGCCGCCGAACTGGTCATCGATTGCCGCGGCCAGATCGCCTTCGGGGCGCCCCTGTGACTCGGGCGTGAGGTTCGTCCAGAAAATGGAGTGGTTCGTGTGGCCGCCGAGGTTGAACGCAAGGTTCTTCTCGAGCTGGTTGATCGTGCCGAAGTCGTTCTTCTCACGGGCTGCCGCGAGGCCTTCGAGAGCAGCGTTTGCGCCAGCAACGTATGCGGCGTGGTGCTTGCTGTGGTGCAGCTCCATAATTTTGCCGCTGATGTGCGGCTCCAGCGCCGCGTAGTCGTAGGGAAGTTCGGGGAGTGTGTAGTTACCCATGCTCGCTCCTTGGGGCGTGTGCGGTTTTCACCTGGTCATTGCTAATCCTAGTCCCGTGGCAGCGCGTTCGGGTGGGCTCGCGCCTGCAAAAAGCGAGTGAAATTTCGTTGAACTTACTCTTCGTCGAAACCCTCGGGCACAGCGTCTTTTGTGCTCGGCACGCCAAGTGCTGCAGCTCGTTTGTCGGCCATGGCAAGCAGTCGTCGGATGCGCCCAGCAACCGTGTCTTTCGAGATCGGCGGGTCGGCGTGCTGACCCAGCTCATCGAGGCTCGCCTCGCGATACTGCAGACGCAAATTGCCTGCCGTTCGAAGGTTGTCGGGGATTTTTTCGTCAGCGAGAAGCTCCATGGCGCGCTCGACACGGGCGCAGGCGGCAACGGCAGCTTGCGCCGAACGCCGCAGGTTCGCATCATCGAAGTTCACGAGACGGTTGACGCCGGCGCGAACCTCGCGCCGCTGGCGCAGCTCGGCCCACGCTGCCGCGGTCTTGGGCGCACCGGTTTTCTCGAGCAGATCACCGATCGCTTCAGAGTCGCGAACTACGACGCGCTGCTGGCCGCGCACTTCGCGGGCCTTGGCCGAAATGCCGAGTCGGCCAGCGGCGCCGACGAGCGCCATGGCGGCCTCGGGTGTTGGAGCAACAATGTCGAGGGCGGCGGAGCGGCCCGGCTCCGTGAGCGATCCCGTTGCAAGGAACGCCCCGCGCCAGATGGCGGCAAGCTGATCGAGCGCGCCCGTAGTGAGGCGGTTCGGGAGGCCGCGCACGAGACGACGACGCTGGTCGATAAGCCCCAGGCGACGCCCAAGCGTCTCACCCTCGGCCAGAACACGAACCGCGTAGCGCGCGCCCTCTCCGCCTGAAGCCTGCTGTACCTGAACGATCTCCGGGCGTACCCCGTACAACTCAACGAGATCGCGAGAGACCCGGCGAGCAAGTGCGCGCGCATCGACCTCAGCCTCGACCGCAGGCCGACCCGCAATGGAGTGCATGCCGCCCGCGAGACGCAAAATGGTCGTCAACTCTGCCGAGCGTGCCTGCGGCGTCATGCCGTCGACACGGACAAGTTCCGCTTTGACGTCGTGGGTGAGTGTCACCGGTATAGCCTACCGGTCGCAGGCGCCACGCTCACTCCCGCCCGAGGTCTCGGTGGCGAACACTCACAGCGATACCGGGAAGTTGCGCGAGGCGCTCGGCAAGCTGCTCCGTCATTGCGACCGAGCGGTGTTTTCCGCCCGTGCATCCGATGGCGAAGAGCGAGTGCGTCTTGTTTTCGCGTTGATACCCATCGAGAACGATCTTGAGCGTTTGCTCGTATTGATCGAGAAACTCGCTCGCGCCCTCCTGCGAAAGTACGTAATCGCGAACGGGTTCGTCGAGCCCCGTGTGGTTGCGGAGCTCTTCATTCCAGAAGGGGTTCGGCAAGAATCGCATGTCAGCGACCTGATCTGCGTCGGGCGGCAGGCCGTACTTGAACCCGAAGCTCATGATGACGACCTTGTGCTTGGCCTGGTCTTCCTCGCTGAACTCTTCGTAGACGTGGCGGGCAAGATCGTGAACGTTGAAGCGTGACGTGTCGATGACGATATCGGCGGCTTCGCGAATCGGCGCAAGCCGTCGGCGCTCCGTGTGAATCCCGTCGAGAATCGAGCCGCTCCCCTGGAGCGGATGCGGTCGGCGCACTGATTCGAATCGGCGCACGAGCACGTCATCTTGAGCGTCAAGAAAGACAACCGTGATGTCACGGCGTTCAGCGATACTGCGGACCTCAACGGGAAGTTCGTCAAAGAGTTCGCGCCCACGCACGTCAACGACGGCGGCAACCTTTGGCAGGGCACTTCCGGCCCGCTCCGTCATCTCAAGCAGTGGCTTGAGCATTTGCGGAGGCAGGTTATCGACGACGAACCAGCCGAGATCTTCAAGCGCATTCGCAACCGTTGAACGCCCGGCACCGGACATGCCGGTCACGACGAGAAATTCGTCTGTCGCGGTGGGTTCAACATCAGGCATGATCGGGTTCTCCTCCGCCTTCAAGACTAGGCGATGCGTGTTGCGTGGAGGTTTCAGCGTGCAGATGTGTGTGGATCGTCGCAGCAAGCACGGGGCCGACGCCCTTAACCGATTGCAATTGCTCAAGATCGGCCTCGCGCAAGCGTTTGACAGAGCCGAAGTGACGAAGCAGTACCTTGGCACGCTCTTCGCCCAGCCCCGGAATCTCAGCGAGTTGGGTACGGATGCCGCCCGCGCGCTTCTTGCGCTGGTGCCGCAGGGCGAACCGATGTGCCTCATCACGCAGACGCTGCACGAGGTACAAGGCTTCGCTCGTGCGAGGCAGAATGACGGGGTACTCCTCCCCCGGTAACCACAGCTCTTCCAGGCGCTTGGCAAGACCTGCCAAGGCGATATTGGTGATGCCTGCCTCGCGCATGGCACGAGCCGCCGCCTCAACCTGCGGTTTGCCGCCATCAACGAGGAGCAATTGTGGGGGGTAGGCAAATCGCTTCTTGCTCGGCGGTGCATTACTCTGCTCGGCATGCTCGCCCGGCCCACGGTCGACAAGGTGCGCCATGCGCCTCGTCAACACCTGGTGCATTGAGTCGGTGTCATCCGTCGTTTGCGCGATGTTGAAGGTGCGGTACTGGTCTTTGCGGGCAAGCCCATCTTCGAAGACAACCATCGAGCCGACGACATTGGTACCGCCGAGGTGAGAAATATCGAATGCTTCGATGCGAAGTGGCGCCTCGTCAAGACCGAGCGCCTCTTGCAGGTCGGCGAGCGCTTTGCTCCGTGCGGCGAAGTCGCCCGAGCGCCGCAGATTATGCCGAACGAGCGCCTGCGTTGCATTGAGCGTTGCCGTCTGCATGATTTCGGCACGCTGCCCGCGTTGCGGAACCATGAGCTGGGTGCGCTTCCCGCGGCGCTCACTCAGCCACTCGGTGAGTTCATCCCCCGAACTTGGCGCCGCCGGAACCAGGACGCGTCGCGGGATTTCGTCGCTGCCACGCGCCTCGCCATACGCCCGGGCTAAGACCTGGTCGATCAGCTCGTCCGTCGACATATCGAGCTCTTTGTCGACCGTGGAAGCCCGCACACCGCGAACACGGCCACCGCGGATAATGAACTGCTGAACGCACGCGGAAAGCTCGTCTTCGGCGATCCCGAACAGGTCGGCGTCTTCATCACTCGGCAAGACGAGTGCACTCTTGCTCAGAACAGCATCGATTGCTTGCAGCTTGTCGCGATACTTCGCCGCGGCCTCGTAGTCGAGCGCTTCGCTGGCCGCACGCATCTTTGCCGTGAGCTCTTTTGTGAAGCGCTGATCGCTGCCCGACATAAATGCGACGAAGTCAGCCACCCGCTCGCGGTGCTCTTCGATTGTGACCGTCATGGAGCACGGGCCACCGCACTTGCCAATCTGCCCCGCAAAACATGCCCGACCACTCGCCATGGCCTTCTTGTAATTGGCGTCGTTGCATGTACGGATCGGGAAGGCTCGAATCATGAGATCGATCGTGTCGTGCACGGCCCAGACTTTGGGGTAGGGCCCGAAGTACTTGGCACCCTTGATTCTGCGATTGCGTGTGACCATAACGCGAGGCGCCTCGTCGGCAAGCGTGACCACCATGAAGGGGTAGCTTTTGTCGTCGCGGTACTTGACATTGAAGGGCGGATCGAACTCCTTGATCCACATGTACTCGAGCTGGAGCGAGTCGACATCCGTATCAACGACCGTCCACTCAACCGAGGCTGCCGTCGTGACCATTCGACGCGTACGTTCGTGCAGCGTGGCCAGTGGGGCGAAGTAATTCGAAAGCCGCTGCCGAAGATTTTTTGCCTTGCCGACGTAGAGTACACGACCGTCGCGATCGCGGAAGCGATAGACCCCCGGGTTCGTCGGGATCTCGCCCCGTTTCGGTTTATAGCTCAGCTCAGCCACGAGTGCCTCACGTGAGGGCGGCGTCTTTCGCAAGGACCTCGGCGAGGAACTGGCCCGTGTGGCTCTGCGGCACCTTCGCGACCTGTTCGGGTGTGCCGGTCGCGATAACCTCGCCACCGCCAGCGCCACCTTCGGGGCCGAGGTCAATGACCCAGTCTGCGGACTTGATGACATCGAGGTTGTGCTCGATGACAATGACCGTATTCCCCTTATCAACGAGCCCGCTCAAGACTTCGAGGAGCTTGTGGACATCGTCGAAGTGCAACCCGGTTGTCGGCTCGTCAAGCACATAGATCGTGCGGCCGTTGCTCCGACGCTGAAGTTCGGTGGCAAGCTTGACGCGCTGCGCCTCACCGCCCGAGAGCGTCGTGGCCGATTGCCCGAGGCGCACATACCCCAGACCCACGTCGACCAAGGTCTTGAGGTACCGGTGGATCGCCGAAATCGGCTCAAAGAACTCGGCAGCCTCTGAGATTGGCATCTCAAGAACATCCGCAATGTTCTTACCCTTGTAATGCACGGCAAGTGTGTCGCGGTTGTAACGCTTGCCGTGGCACACCTCACAGTCGACGTAGACGTCGGGCAAGAAGTTCATCTCGATCTTGATCGTGCCATCGCCCATGCACGCTTCGCAGCGACCACCCTTGACATTGAAGCTAAACCGACCTGGCAGATAGCCACGGACCTTCGCTTCCGGGGTCTCGGCGAAGAGGTTGCGGATCTTGTCGAAGACACCCGTATAGGTCGCCGGGTTTGATCGTGGCGTACGGCCAATCGGAGCTTGGTCAACGTGAACGACCTTGTCGAGGTTCTCGAGGCCAGTGACACGCGTGTGCTTGCCGGGAACCGTACGCGCGCCGTTGAGCTTGCCCGCGAGCACTTGGTAGAGCACGTCGTTGACGAGCGAAGACTTGCCCGAACCACTGACGCCCGTCACTGCCGTGAGCACGCCAAGCGGGAAGCTCGCGTCAACGTTTCTCAAGTTGTTCGCCCGCGCACCAACGACGTTGACCATACGCTTCTTGTCGATCTTGCGCCGTCTGCCCGGGGCTACGACCCGGCGCTTGCCAGAGAGGTACTCCCCCGTGACCGACGCTGGGCTTTCGAGAAGCCCCGCATATGGCCCCGAGTACACGACCTCGCCACCCAACTCACCGGCTCGTGGGCCAATGTCGACGATCCAGTCGGCAGCCTCGATCGTTTCTTCATCGTGTTCAACAACGATGAGTGTATTCCCGAGGTTTCGCAGGGCAAGCAATGTCTCGATGAGCCGGCGGTTGTCGCGCTGGTGCAGACCAATCGAGGGTTCATCAAGCACGTACAGCACGCCCGTCAGGCCAGAACCGATTTGGGTCGCCAAACGGATGCGCTGGGCCTCGCCGCCCGAGAGCGACCCCGCGGAGCGGCCCAGGCTCAGGTACGAGAGCCCGACTTGGAGCAGAAATTGCAGGCGCAGGCGGATCTCGCGCAGCACCTGCGCGGCGATCTTTGCCTCGCGCTCAGTCAGATCAAGGTTCATCATGAACGACTCAGCATCTTCAAGACTCAGCTGCGAAACCGCTGCGATCGAATGACCGTGCACGAGCACGGCGAGGACTTCTGGTTTGAGACGCGCACCGTAACACGAGGGGCACGGAATCTCGCGGAGGTACTCTGCCCACCGTTGGCGTTGGTTATCGCTCTCGGCTTCCGCGTACTGCCGTTCGATGTAGGGCACGACACCTTCAAAGCCCGAGGTGTAGCGCATTTCACGCCCGTAGCGGTTGCGCCACTTGACGGTCACTTTGAAGTCTTTGCCGTGCAAAATCGCGGCTTTGATGTCTGCCGGGAGCTTACGCCACGGCGTCTCAAGCGAGAACCCGAGTTCAGCGCTGAGCCCTTCGAGCAGGCGCTCGTAGTACTGGAAGAGGCCCTTGCCCTGCGTTGTCCACGGAATCAGGACACCCTCGCGAATTGAGAGGTCTTCATCGCCCAGCATGAGTTCGTCATCGACGGCCATTTGCGTACCGAGCCCCGAACAGGTCGGGCACGCGCCGAAGGGCGCATTAAACGAGAACGTTCGCGGTTCGATCTCGGTGAGAGAAAGCGGGTGACCATTGGGGCACGCAAGCTTCTCAGAGAAGCTCTGCCAGGCCTCTGCCCCTGCAAGGTCGACGAAGTTAACATCGACGACGCCGCCCGCGAGCCGGAGTGCTGTCTCAACCGAGTCGGTAACGCGGGAGAGATCACCGTCACGCGCGACGAGCCGGTCGACGACGACGCCAATGTCGTGTTTGTAGCTCTTCTTGAGCGTTGGCGGATCGGCCAGGGAAACAACCTCGCCATCGACAATCGCTCGCGAGAACCCCTTTGACGAGAGCTCTCGGAAGAGATCGACGAACTCGCCCTTCTTCTGCGAAACGATGGGAGCGACGACCTGGAACCGGGTCCCTTGTGGCAGTTCGCTCAGCTGATCCGCGATCTGTTGCACGGTCTGGCGTTGCACTTTTGCACCGCACTCGGGGCAGTGTGGAACGCCAATGCGCGCCCAGAGCAAGCGCATGTAGTCGTAAATCTCGGTGATCGTCCCGACCGTTGAACGCGGGTTCCGGTTCGTGGATTTCTGGTCAATTGAGACTGCGGGGCTCAAGCCCTCGATGAAGTCAACGTCGGGGCGATCAACTTGCCCCAGGAACTGCCGGGCATACGCGCTGAGCGATTCGACGTAACGACGTTGCCCCTCAGCAAAAATCGTGTCGAACGCGAGCGATGATTTGCCCGAGCCCGAAAGCCCCGTAAACACCACGAGCGAGTCGCGCGGAATATCGAGATCGACGTTCTTGAGATTGTGTACGCGAGCACCGCGAACGCGCAGTTCGGCGTAGTTGAGACCGGGTTGTTGAGGCACGTTTCAAGTCTATTGGTGGCCTCTGACACGAGCCGCGGTGTTCACTTACAGCGTGGGTACTCCCGCGCCTTTTGCGATGGCTCGATAGACGTCAGCATCGTTGTAGTCGTGAAAGACACCAGCGATTTCCTGCGTCAGCTCGTGGCCTTTGCCTGTCACGATGACGGTGTCGCCTTCGCGACACATTGCGACGGCTTGTCGCAATGCGTCGGCACGAGATGTTGTGATCTCTGTCACATCGTGAAGATCCGGGCGCACGCTGCGAACACCGTCGAGCACAGCGGCGCGAATGGTCGCGGGGTCTTCCGAACGCGGGTTCTCGTCTGTCACGACGAGCACATCTGCGAGTCGTGCCGCGACCTCACCGAGCTCTGGCCGCTTCTCTTGATCGCGGTCGCCGTCCGACCCGAATACCAAAACGAGTTTGCCGGCAGTGATGGGGCGCACAGCACCGAGGGCATACTCAAGCGCCTCGGGAGTGTGTGCGTAGTCCACGAGACACAACGGCAGGCCGTGACCTCGATCAATAATGCGTTGCATGCGCCCCGGAACCATGGGTGCGCAGCCAATCGCCTTGACGGCTGTCTCAACCTCGACACCCGCGGTGACAGCAGCCGCAATCGCCGTCGCCGCATTCGTGATGTTGACGACACCCGGAATCGGGCAGTACGCGGTGTGCACTCCCCCGTCAGGGTCACGAAGCTCGAAGGACGAGACACCGCCATCGAGGCCAAGCTCGTAGCCCAACACTCGCCAATCGGCAGCGAGCGCTTCTGGTGAATCGTCTGTCGGGTGCGTCGAAACGGTCGAGACCGGGATCTGCGCCGTCTGGGCGAGACGAAGGCCCCACTCGTCATCAATGACGGCGACCCCGCGCTGCGAAATCTCGGGCGAGAACAGGCTCGCCTTGACGGCGAAATAATCGTCCATCGTGCCGTGAAAATCGAGATGATCGTGCTGCAGGTTCGTGAACACGGCAACATCGAACTGAATATCCGCCAAGCGATGCAGCGAGATTCCGTGTGACGAAGCCTCCGTCACGACCGAAGCAACGCCGAGTTCACGCGCAACAGCCATGAGCCGGTGCTGCACAGGTGCTTCAAGCGTCGTTCGTGAGCTGTCGACACGCGCATCACCGAGGCGCAACTCGATCGTGCCGAAAAGTCCAACCGAACCGAGGCCAGCTTCAAGAGCCGCCGCAATGAAGTGCGAGGTCGTCGTCTTACCGTTGGTTCCCGTCACCGCGAGCGTCACGATGTCGCGCGAAGGCGAGTCGTAGACGACATTTGCGATAGGCCCGGCAACCGTGCGCGGCTCTTCCACGAGCAGAACGGGCACGCCGAGGTTCTGGGCGAACTCGAGGCCCGCGGCATCCGTGACAATTGCAGATGCGCCATTGGCAACGGCATCCGCAGCAAAGCGCGCACCGTGTTTCACGGCGCCCGGAATGCCGATGAAGAGATCACCCGGGGCTGAATCGTTGGATGCAACCGTGACGCCCGTCACCGTCGTCTGCGCTGAGGATGGCGCAGCACCGGCGTCGACTTCCGTGAGGCCGAAGGCCGCGGCAAGCGAGGCGAGCGAGACGGGCGCTACGCTCTTCGGTCGCAACCGCTCAAGGCCGCCGTCAACAGGTGAAGTCACGGTACATCAGGCTACTACGATTTGGCGCTCGACCTGGGCCCTTAGGCGTGGCCGGCACGCTGAATCGCGCGGAGCTCTTTCTTGAGATCTTGCACTTCATCGCGCAATCGAGCGGCGAGCTCAAACTTCAGTTCGCCAGCGGCGGCAAGCATCTGATCTGAGAGATCGGCGATCGTTGCCTCGAGTTGTTCCGCGCCCTCGGCCGCGATGCCAGTCGATCGCAGATTCGGCGTTGGCGACTTCCCCTTGCCGGATTTCGTTCGCTTCGAGAGCAGCTCCTGGGTATCGGCGCCCTCGCGCGTGAGCTGATCGGTGATGTCGGCGATCTTCTTTCGAAGTGGCTGCGGGTCGATGCCGTGTGCCTCGTTGTAGGCAACTTGCTTTTCGCGACGACGATTGGTCTCGTCGATCGCACGCTGCATCGAATCGGTCACACGATCGGCGTACATGTGCACCTCACCCGAGACGTTTCGTGCGGCACGACCAATCGTTTGGATGAGCGAGGTATCAGAACGCAGGAAACCTTCTTTGTCGGCATCCAGAATCGAGACGAGCGAGACCTCGGGCAGGTCGAGCCCCTCGCGAAGGAGGTTGATGCCGACAAGCACGTCGTAGACGCCAGCACGCAGTTCGGTCAGCAGCTCGACGCGACGCAGCGTGTCAACGTCTGAGTGCAGGTACCGCACTCGCACGCCGTTTTCACCAAGGAAGTCCGTGAGTTCTTCGGCCATCTTCTTCGTGAGCGTTGTGACGAGCACGCGCTCGTCTCGTTCGACGCGGAGGCGGATCTCTTCGAGCAGATCGTCGATCTGGCCCTTCGAGGGCTTGACGACAACCTTGGGGTCAATAAGGCCTGTCGGGCGAATAATCTGCTCGACGATCCCATCCGCAACACCCATTTCATACTTTCCGGGCGTCGCCGAGAGATAGACCTTTTGCCCCACACGGTCTTTGAACTCATCGAAGCGAAGCGGACGGTTATCCATGGCGCTCGGCAGGCGGAAGCCGTGTTCAACGAGTGTGCGCTTACGAGAAGCATCCCCCTCATACATGGCCCCGATCTGCGGCACCGTGACGTGTGATTCGTCAATGACGAGCAGGAAGTCATCGGGGAAAAAGTCGAGCAGTGTGTGGGGTGGCTCGCCTGCCTCGCGCCCATCAAGATGACGCGAATAGTTTTCGATGCCCGAGCAGAACCCGATCTGCTGCAGCATTTCAAGATCGAACCCCGTGCGCATTTTGAGCCGCTGAGCCTCGAGGAGTTTGCCCTGGCCTTCAAGCTCAGCGACGCGTTCCGTGAGTTCTTCTTCAATCGTGCCGATCGCACGCTGGATAACGTCGACGCCCGCGACGTAGTGCGACGCGGGGAAGATCGGTACGGAGTCGAGCTTCTCAATGACGTCACCTGTCAGCGGGTGCAGTGAGTACAACGCCTCAATCTCGTCACCGAACATCTCGATGCGGATGGCGTGCTCTTCATAGACCGGAATAATCTCGATCGTGTCGCCGCGAACGCGGAAGTTGCCGCGTGAGAAGTCAACATCGTTGCGGTTGTACTGCATCGCGATGAACTGGCGGACAAGGGCGTCGCGGTCGTAACGCTCCCCAACCTGCAACGGCACCATGGCGCGCAGATACTCTTCCGGGTGCCCAAGACCGTAAATGCAAGACACGGTCGAGACAACGACAACGTCTCGCCGACTCAGCAGCGAGTTCGTTGTTGAGTGCCGCAACCGCTCAACCTCGGCGTTGATCGACGAATCCTTTTCGATGAAGGTGTCGGTCTGTGGAACGTACGCTTCTGGTTGGTAGTAGTCGTAGTACGAGACAAAGTACTCGACAGCGTTGTTGGGAAGCAGCGTGCGAAACTCATTGGCGAGTTGCGCCGCGAGCGTTTTGTTGTGCGCAAGCACGAGCGTTGGCCGCTGCACCTGTTCGATCAACCACGCAGTCGTTGCAGACTTGCCCGTACCCGTTGCACCGAGCAAAACAACATCGGTCTCGCCAGCATTGATTCGTTCAGCGAGTTGCCGGATTGCCTCGGGCTGATCGCCGCTGGGCATGTACTCACTGACGACCTCAAAGGGTCGCACGCTGCGCGTCGGTTGCATAGTTCAAGCCTATGCGCGACCTCTGACACGGTAGCGGTGTTATCGCTCCCCGCGAACGTCGAGTGCGTCTACGCGAGCAGGGTACCTGAAATAGCAGCCGGTTGCCCGGCCCGGGTCCCGTAACACGCTGGGCCTGGATCCTACTGAGCAGAATCAGCGTTCAAGGTCACGTTTTTCCAGAGCTCATCGGTCTGCACAAGCGTCTCGGCGAGCGATCCGGATGTGTCAATGACAACGTCCGCGACGGCGCGCCGTTCCTCATCCGAAATCTGTGCAGCGATGCGTGCACGCGCCTCATCAAGACTCATGCCACGAAACTCGACAAGCCGTTGTTCTCGAACGGATGCGGGGGCATCCGCGACAACTATCAGGTCCCACGGCACGACATCTTGCGCCTTGTGGAGCAGCGGTACGTCGTAGACGACAATTGCTCCCGGGTCTTTCGTGAGCGCCGCCTCGAATTGACGAACCGATTCTTGGCGAACAGCGGGATGCACGATGGCGTTCAGTTTCTCAAGCGCCTGAGCGTCTCCAAAAACGATTGACCCGAGCGCTGCTCGATCGAGCGAACCATCTTTGAGGATGAGGGCTTGCCCGAACTCCTCCGCAATTGCGTCAAGCACGGGCGAACCGGGCGACTGCACGTCGCGAACGATTTGGTCGGCATCAACGATGCTCGCTCCATGCTCAGCAAGCCTGGCGGCGATCGTCGACTTCCCCGACGCGATACCGCCGGTCAGCGCGAAAAGAGGCATGAGCATAATCCTGGCACAGCACGTGGCCCGGCAAAGCGAAAGGCCGCTCCCCGAAGGGAACGGCCTTTCGACTGCTGTGTGAAGCGCTTGAGCTTACTGGCCGCCAGCGAGCTTCTCGCGGAGTGCCGCGAGAGCCTCGTCGTCAGCGAGCGTGCCACCGGCAGCGCTGTCGCTTGAGAAGCTCGTCTCGGGAGCCTCGATTGCAGGAGCTGCTGCCTCTGCCTCGAGCTGCTTGACAACCTGAGCCTTGTGAGCTTCCCAGCGAGCCTGGGCTGCAGCGTATTCCTGCTCCCACTTCTCGCGCTCGGCGTCGAAGCCTTCCTTCCAAGCGTTCGTCTCGGGGTCGAAGCCCTCCGGGTACTTGTACTCGCCGTTCTCGTCGTACTCAGCAACCATGCCGTACAGAGCCGGGTCGAAGTCGGTTGCGTCAACGTCAACCGCGTCGTTGGCCTGCTTGAGCGAGAGCGAGATGCGACGACGCTCGAGG
>CAYNTU010000037.1:0-19441 GCA_964400205.1 uncultured Microbacterium sp. | reverse complement strand
TTTTGGAGCCATCTGGCTTACGGGAACCGTCATGAGCCTGACTGGAACGCGAGTATCCGCTCGATCGCCTCGGTGACGGCCGCCTCGCCCGCGGCGTACGAGATCCGCACGGTGCGGTGACCGTTCCTGAGGTCGAAGTCGTTGCCGGGCACGAGCGCGACGTTCGCGTTTTCGAGCAGGGCTTTCGCGTAGGCGGATGAGTTCTCGTAGCGGTCGAGTTGGCTGCCAAGGTCTGCGTAGAAATAGAACGCACCATCGGATGGCGCTGCCGTACCCCACCCCAGCACCGGTGCTGCTTCGAGCAACCGAGCACGAGCACGCGCAAAATCCGCAACCATGGCCTCGCGTTCGGCGTAAGTCTCGTCGTCGAAGGCCGTGAGCGCGAACTGCTGCGACGGCGTGGGCGGAGCAAGCGCAAAGTTTGAGGCGAGCGCTTCGACCGTCGGAACGAGCGCAGGCGGGAGAACGAGCCATCCAATGCGCCAGCCGGGCATGCCCCAGTACTTTGAGAACGAGCTGATGATGATCGCATCATCGTCGATTGCCAGTGCCGTCACGCCCTTCCGGTCGGGGGCACCCGGCTCGGGGTAGGTGATGCCGTGGTAGATCTCGTCGCTGAGAAGCCGCACACCGTTTGCGCGGCACCATTCGGCCAACGCCGTGAGTTCCTCGCGGCGGAGCATCGTCCCCGTGGGATTTGCTGGGGAGGCGACGAGCAGCCCGGCGAGCGTGCCGTAGCGTTCGACTGCAGCGTCGAGCAACTCGGGGGTGGGCTGGAAGCGGGTGGAGGCATCCGTTTCGATCTCGACGACTTCGACGCCAAGGGACGTGAGGATGTTGCGGTAGGCGGGGTAGCCGGGGCTGGCGAGAGCAACGCGATCGCCCGGGTTGAAGAGCGTGAGGAAGGCGAGAAGGAACGCGCCCGATGAGCCCGTTGTGACGGCGACGCGGGCGGGGTCAACGGTGACGCCGTACCAGCGCTCGTAGTGCTGCGCGATGGCTTCGCGAAGCGCGTGCGTGCCGATGGGACCCGTGTAGCCCGCGGGCACAATCTTGCCCCGAAACTCGCGCGCAGGCGGTTCGCCCGCGCACAGCGAGATGACGTCGTGCCCGGCCGCGCGGCGTCGCGCGATCGCTTCGGTGATCTGCATCACCTCGAATGCAGGCACCTGCGAGCGATCGGATGGGGTTGGCGTGGTCATCGAAGCCAGCCTACGTCGGGCGCTCACGGGAAACATGCGCATTTCGAGGAGAGGTCGCGAGCGAAAAGGTCTCCCTGAGACGCACATTTCTCCACGAACGCGCTCCAGCGAGTTGAGCACAGTGCACAGCGGGCAGGAAGGAGCGGGTGCTAGGCTGGCACTGTCGCGATGAACTCCTTCATCGCGCGGCGTCGTTCTGACGCGATCGGTGCGGCTACAGCTACTGGTTCTGAAACACCAACGGCACGAAGCCCCGGTCGATTCAATAGCGGCGAACTTCGATGCGAAATCGCGTCGTCGCCCTTCTAGCGCTCACACGAGCGCGTTATCGAAAGCACTACTTCCATGCAAACTTTCCGTGATTTTGGCGTGCCCGCGCCCATGGCCGCTGCCCTCGAAGCAGACGGCAAAGCAATCCCCTTCGCGATCCAGCGCGACACCATGCCCGACGCCCTTGCCGGGCGTGACGTGCTCGGCCGCGGTAAGACCGGCAGCGGCAAGACGATCGCGTTCAGCGTTCCGCTCGTTGCTCGTCTGGCTGCCGACAAGAAGCGCACACGCCCCGGCCACCCGCGTGGCCTCGTGCTCGCACCAACCCGCGAACTCGCGACCCAGATCGCCGCGACGATCACGCCGCTCGCGAAGACGATGGGTATGAGCGTTACGACGATTTTCGGTGGCGTCAGCCAGAAGCCGCAGGAAGACGCCATGCGTCGCGGCGTTGACATCGTGGTTGCCTGCCCGGGTCGCCTCGAAGACCTCATGAAGCAGCGCATCGTCTCGCTCGACAGCGTTGAGATTACCGTCATCGACGAGGCCGACCACATGGCCGACCTCGGCTTCCTGCCGATCGTCACGCGTATTCTGGGCGCCACCCCGGCCGACGGCCAGCGCCTGCTGTTCAGCGCAACGCTCGACAACGGCGTTGACAAGATCGTCAGCCGCTTCTTGCCGCACCCCGTGAGCCACTCAGTTGACGAGGCATCCGTTCCCCAGGGCGAGATGACGCACCGCGTGTTCGTCATCGCCGACGCCGAGGCGAAGAAGCAACTCGTGCACAACCTCGCTTCGGGCCAGGAGCGCCGCATTCTCTTCACCCGCACGAAGCACCACGCGAAGAAGCTTGCGAAGCAGCTGACGTCGGCCGGTATTCCGGCGGTTGATCTGCACGGTAACCTCTCGCAGAACGCCCGAGACCGCAACCTCGCAGCTTTCGGTGCCGACCCCGCCAAGGGCGGCGTTCGCGTGCTCGTGGCAACGGACGTCGCCGCCCGCGGCGTGCACGTTGATGGCGTCGACCTCGTCGTACACGTTGACCCGCCCGCAGAACACAAGGCGTACCTGCACCGTTCAGGTCGCACGGCTCGCGCTGGTGCTTCGGGCACTGTTGTGACTCTCGCAACAAACGAACAGCGCCGCGACGTCAAGGATCTGCTGCGCAAGGCACAGATCACCGCACCGCTCGAAGAGGTGACAGCGGATGCTCCCGCTATTGCAGAACTCGTCGGCGATCGCGCACCGCACGTCAAACCTGCTCCCGTGCAGAAGCAGCAACAGCGCCCGGCGAAGAAGAAGCCTGCCGCTGGGGCTCCCGCGACCCGCTCAGTGCGCGAAGCTGCCACCTCGGCTCCTTCGGCTGGCGGCCAGCCGCGCAACCGCAACCAGCGTCGCCGTCGCCCCGCGCGCCAGGCTTAGTCTCTGCCCGCGGCCATAACTCAGGAGATTTTCGCCCGAACTCCCGAATTCGGGCGAAATCGGGCTGAACCGCGATAATTTCCTGAGTTATGTTCGTGCGCGAGCCGCGGCTAGTTCATCTGCCAGGCGTACCAAACGATGAAGGCGTTCAGCGCGATGCTGATGACGAGCAGCATGTTGTCGAAGAACTCTTTGTAAGGCATGCCCGCCAGGTTGAAGAGCGCGAGTGCGATTGCTGCCATAGCCGTTATCCACTTGAGCGCACCCGGCGGCGCGAGCAGCGAGGTCAGAGTCATCGAGATTGGCACGAGCATGATGATCGCCGCAAGGGTCCACATCCAGCTCTGTGCCGGTTCGTCGCCGATGTGCCCGGGGACGTTTGTGCCGGCAAAGAGTCGCAGCACATCGCCGAGCAGGTAGATGAGCATGAGGCTGACCCAGCAGCCCGCGAGCACGACGCGATGCCACTCGGTTACGCCCATGGTTCGACCACCGCGTTGCCCACCTTACGGCCCGAGTCGACCAGTCGGTAGGCCTCAACGATCGAGTCGAAGCCACCGAGCGAAGTCGCGAGGGGGTCGAATGACCCTGTTTCGACGAGGCTCAGCACCTGCGTGATCAGCCGCGACGATTCACTGGCCGGGCCAGCGATGACGCGACCTCGAGCCCGAATCGTGTCGAGCAGGTCGGCTGCCGCGAGAATAACAGCGCCATCGGATGCCGCAAGCTTGAGCCCGAGCTGGCGATCGATGTTGCCGACCGTGTCGAAGACCAAGTCGTAGCCGCCCGGCAGGTGGTCAAGCGATTGCGTTCGGTAGTCAATGACCTGCTTCGCGCCGAGCCGTTCGACGAGCTCGACGTTGGCTGCGCTTGTTACTGCTGTCACCTCTGCGCCCGCGAGCGCCGCGAGCTGCACAGCGGCAGAGCCGACAGAACCGCTCGCACCATTGATGAGCACCTTGTCGCCGGGTTTCACTCGGCCCTCGAGAAAGTGCAGCGCCGTCGCGCCCCCAAAGATCGAACCCGCCGCATCGACGTTGCTCACACCCGCAGGTTTGTGCGCAACAGCTTTTGGGCGGATGGCCGCGAACTGCGCGTGCGCACTCAACTTGGCGCCGTTCATGCCCGCGATCTCGTCGCCGGGGGAGAAGCCTTCGACCTCCGAGCCGACACGCTCAATGACGCCAGAGAACGCCGTACCGAGCACAGGGTTGCGCGGGCCCCGGATGCCGAGCACGAGTTTGCCGGGCAGTGTCATTCCACGCGGGAAGCGCCCAGCCCGCATGCGAGCATCGCCCGCGCTCACCGCGACAGCCTCGATGCGCACGAGCATCTCACCCGCTTGGATGGCCGGTTCGGGAGTCTCGACGACCTTCGCAACCTCGGGTGGGCCGTAGCGTTCAACGACGACTGATTTCACGACATCCTCTTTCGTACGCATGTAAGGTATTTCGAGATAGCGTACCTTACATATGTATGAGCGCAAGTGCGAAAGTAAAGCCCCGGCTGAGTATAGAGGGCATCATCGAGGCAGCGGCTGCAGTTGCTGATCGAGGTGGCCTGGGTTCGGTCAGCATGCGCACCGTCGCGAAAGAGCTCGGCGTTGAAGCGATGTCGCTCTACTACCACGTCAAGAACAAAGATGCTCTGCTCGATGCGCTCGCCGAGTGGGTTGTGAGCCAGTTCTATCTGCCGGACGCCTCGAACAACTGGCGCGACGAGATGGTGACGAGTGCGCGATCCCGGCGAGCGGTTCTGACCGCGCATCCGTGGGGCCTGGGCATGATCGAGTCGCGCCGCGAGGCGGGCATGGTTGTGCCGCGCCACCACGACGCAATTCTTGGATCGCTGTACACAGCGTTCGACGTTCGCATGGCTGCTCACGCGTTCTCGCTGCTCGACGCGTACATTTACGGCTTCGTGTTGACCGAGACTCATCTACCCTTTGAGTCGGGCGTTGGTGCAGAGAACGAGCTGGCAGCCGAGCTCGACCTGAGCGAGCTGCCCAGCCTGGAGCGGATGGCGCGCGAACTCATGTTCACCGGCGAATACTCATTCAGTGACGAGTTCGAAATCGGTCTCGGCCTCATTCTCGACGGCCTCGAACAGCTGACGATCGCTGAGTCAACGCAGAGTGAGGCGAGCTTGCGCGGCAGGCGGCAATCGCCCCTGCGCATCATGCGCCTGTAGGCCACGACAGCTCAATTGGGAGTCGGGTCGGTCCTGAGACGTGCGGCGGTGAAAACGTCGATACGCTCGCCGTCGACGAGGAACTTCTCGCGCTCGAGCCCTTCTTGGACGAACCCGGCTGCACGTGCAACCGCGGCGGAGGCGGAGTTGTTGACGCGGTAGCCAAGTTCAAGGCGGTAGAGCCCGCCGTCAGAGAGCTCTCGGTTCGCCAGCGTGCGCACAAGACGCGAGGTTATGCCCTTGCCGCGAGCATCGCGATGTGCCCAATAGAACACCCAGCCGTTGAGATTTGCCTGGTCGACTGCAACAACTGCAAGCGCCACGAGCCGATCTTGTGCATCCGTGGCAATAAGTGTGCGGTACGTCTCGGGGTCGCTCATGAGGCGGGCAACGTAGCGTTCTGCTGATTCCAGGTCGGTGACTTCGCCTTGGCGCCGCATCTCGGTGGCATCCGTTACGAAGGCGTCGAGCACACGGCTCGCATCGGATGCCCGCAACTCGCGAAAACTCGTCTCCATCGCCAGCCAGCCTAGCCGCGCGCGGCGGCCGAACTCCTGAAGCGGCGGCACTTTGCGCGGCCTCGCGTCGCGAACTGGCCGCGGTTCAGGAGTTCGGGAAGCGGTAGCGTGGGGCTATGGCTCGGGCGTGGACGAAAGAGCAGACGGCGGCGCTGTTGCGTGTGCCGGGCGCTGATGACGACAAGCGCTCGCGGGGTGTTGTAGCGTTGCGAACGGGGTCGGAGGAATACCCCGGCGCGGCCGTGCTCGGCGTCGAAGCGGCCTGGCGCACGGGCGCTGGGTTCGTGCGCTACCTCGGGCCGGCAGCGGGTGCCGTTCTCGCCCGCCGACCAGAAACAGTCGTCAGTGGACACGGGCCGGTGCGCGCTGACGTGTGGGTGATTGGCTCGGGCACCGACCCCGCACACCGCAGTACCGACGAAGAACGTGCCCTGCACGAACTGCTCGTGGGGGACGTGCCGGTCGTTGTCGACGCGGGCGCGCTCGACCTCGTCGCCGGTGCGAACGCTCCCGTGATCGCGACGCCGCACGCGGGGGAGTTTGTTCGCTTGCGCGATTCGCTTGGTCTCCCAGAGAGCGCCGAAGTCACGGCGGTTGCGGATGCGCTGGGCGCGACGATTCTGCTCAAAGGATCACGGACGCTTGTTGCTGCTCCCGGGGAAGGGATCATCGCGTTGCCGCAGTCGACTGCGTGGCTCGCGACGGCTGGCACCGGGGACGTGCTCGCCGGAATCCTTGGCGCGCTCATCGCCGCCAACCCGGGATGGCCACTCAACGAGGTTGGTGCTGCCGCGGCGAACCTGCACGACCTGGCGGCGCGGATTGCTTCAGGGGCGCGAGACGGGGCCGTGGGGCATCCGATTGTGGCGCTGGATGTCGCGGAGGCGTTGCCCGCGGCTGTCGGGGAACTGTTGGGCTGAGGTCGCCTCACCCTTCGTCAAGCTCAGGGACCGGCTCAAGATACGCGGATGCTTACGCGTGGAGCGTCTGGTTGAGCTGGATGCCCTGGCCCTCGCGCGAGCGCACCTCGATCGCGCCCGTGACAGAGTTGCGCCAGAACAACAGCCCGTTGCGCCCAGAAAGTTCGCGAGCCTTGACGGTTGGGCGCTGCCCCGAAGCAAGCGGCGCGCCATCGGCGACAACGACCTTGGTGTTCGAGGTGATGTAGAGCCCCGCCTCAACGACGCAGTCATCGCCGAGCGAAATGCCAATGCCCGCGTTGGCGCCCAGCAGGGTGCGCTCGCCAATCGAGATTTTTTCGGTGCCGCCGCCAGAGAGCGTGCCCATGGTCGAAGCACCACCGCCGATGTCGCTGCCATCGCCAATGACAACGCCCTGCGAGATGCGCCCCTCGACCATGGCAGCGCCAAGCGTGCCGGCGTTGAAGTTGACGAACCCCTCGTGCATGACGGTTGTTCCGGGGGAGAGGTACGCGCCAAGGCGCACGCGAGCGGCATCCGCAATTCGCACGCCGGCCGGCTGTACATAATCGGTCAGGCGCGGGAACTTATCGAGCGCATAGACCTGGATGCCGTCGCGCTGCAGTTCCATACGGCGATCGACGGCCGTTTGGGGAGCCATGGGGCCGGCATTCGTCCACGCAACGATCGGCAGGTGCCCGAAAATGCCCTCGAGGTTGAGTTCGTTGGGTTTGACGAGCAGCGACGAGAGCGCGTGCAAGCGCAAGTAGGCGTCCTGCGTTGAGGATGGTGCCGTATCGAGGTCGATCGAAATCGCGCTCGTGCGAATCGAAACGTCGCGACGTTCGTCAACACCCTCGAATGAGACGAGCGCTGCCAGTTCTGGCGAGTTCTCGTTGTGGGCGCCCATGCCGAGCGACTTAAACCACGTGTCGAGCACGGTGCCGTCGCTCGCGACAGTTGCTAAACCAAAACCCCAGACGGTGCGCTCACGCAGAGCCGTGTCGTTGCTTGCCATGTCACCAGGGTACCGGTCGTGTCCTTTGGGGTCTGGTGGCCAGTACGCTTAAGCAATGGCCCTCGACCTCACTGCAAACTCGATCGAGTTGACCCAAACGATCTGCGACATACCGAGTGTCTCGGGCGACGAACAGCAGCTCGCTGACCTCATCGAACAGGCGTTGACACCCTTCGAACACCTCGAAGTCATCCGTCACGGCAACACTGTTGTCGCCCGCACGAACCTTGGTCGCGACCGCCGCGTCGCGATCGCGGGGCACATCGACACCGTGCCGATCAACAACAACCTGCCGACACGCTTCGAGACACGCGACGGTGTTGAGATTCTGTGGGGTCGTGGCACGGTCGATATGAAGGGTGGCGACGCGATTCTGCTCAAGCTTGCCGCCGAGTTGACCGAGCCCACGAGCGACATCACATGGATTTGGTACGACAACGAAGAGGTCGACGCGAGCCTCAATGGCCTCGGGCTGCTCGCTGCTGATCGCCCCGACCTTATGCAGGCAGACTTTGCGATCCTCGGCGAGCCCACGAGCGCCGAGATCGAAGGCGGATGCAATGGCACTTTGCGCGCCATCATCCGCACGAGTGGCGTACGCGCACACAGCGCTCGCGCCTGGATCGGCCACAACGCCATTCACGACGCGGCGACCGTGCTGCGCATCCTCGCCGAGTACCGGCCCGACCGCATCACGGTCGATGGCCTCGAGTACCGTGAAGGCCTCAACGCGACGGCGATCACGGGCGGGATCGCCGGAAACGTCATTCCCGATCTGTGCGAAATCGAAGTGAACTACCGCTTCGCCCCCAACAAGAGTGCCGAAGAGGCCGCCGAGCGCGTCAAGCAGCTCTTCGACGGCTTCGATACAACAATCGTCGATGTTGCGCCGGGTGCGCGCCCGGGTCTGGATTCACCGCTCGCACAAGACTTCATCGCCGCGACCGGCACGACGCCACGACCCAAGTACGGTTGGACGGATGTTTCGCGCTTCTCAGCCCTCGGCATCCCCGCTGTCAACTACGGGCCGGGCGACCCCAACCTCGCGCATCACGATGACGAGCACGTCCCTGTCGACCAGATCACTTCGGTTGAAGCTGGCCTGCGAGCGTGGCTGACGGCGTAACGGTGGGGCGCGCAAGAGCGTGGCCGGTCGCGGCGCGTATCGCCGTGATCTATGCGCTCGGCCGTGTTCTGACGCTCGCCTTCTTTCTGCTCGCGGGCAAGCTCGCGCCCGAAAACTCGCGCTTTGGGACGAACCCAACGCTGTTGGATTTTGCTGCCGGGTGGGACGCATGGTGGTACGGCGTTGTCGTGCACTGCGGGTACCCCTCCGAGTTACCCATTGGTGATTCGGGGGTCGCAGCTGAGAACGCGTGGGCTTTCATGCCCCTGTATCCGCTCACCTCGCTCGCAATTGGCACACCCTTTGATCTGTTCCTGCCGGATCAGGTCATCACCGATTGTGGAACGCCCCGCACGAGCTGGGTCATCGGCGCCGTCATCGTCTCGCTCGTGACGGGCTTCCTTGCTTGCATCCTGCTGCACCGCCTCTTGACCCCGCACATCGGCCAACAGGCAGCCATGTGGGCGGTCGTCTTTTTCTCGTTCGGCCCACTCGCGGCCATGTTCCAGGTTGGCTACGCCGAGCCCATGTTCCTCGCCCTCCTGCTCGCGGGGCTCGTCGTGGTGCAAGAGCGCAATTATGCGTGGCTCTTCCTCATCATCCCCGCCATGGCCTTTACGCGCCCCGGCGTTCTGGCGTTCTCGCTCTACCTC
Organism: uncultured Microbacterium sp.; assembly: GCA_964400205.1. GTDB lineage: Bacteria > Actinomycetota > Actinomycetes > Actinomycetales > Microbacteriaceae > Microbacterium. Next base: position 10,119 of record CAYNTU010000037.1, on the reverse strand, counting down.
GCGCTGTACTGCATCTGGCGGTGGTTCCGCCGCGATAAAGACACTTTCTCGGCAAAGCAGATTGCCCAGCTTGTTACAGCGGGTCTGCTCGCCGCAGCGCTCGGGTTCTCGTGGACGTGGCTTGCCGCCTGGCGAACAGGTGTTCCAAACGCGTACCTCGAAACCGAGCTTTCCTGGCGCCGTTCCTGGCTCAGCAACTCGGGTATCGAGTTCGTGCCCTTCGAGGGCTGGTTCCAGGCTGCCAAGGTGTGGGTCAACATCTGGTTTGGCACGGTGCACGGCTCCTGGTTACTCGTTGTACTCGTCATGGCGGCATCCGTTGCCCTGCTCTTTACCAACAACGTCAAAAAGCTCGGCGTCGAGATTCGACTCTGGAACTTCAGCTACCTGCTCTACCTCTTCGCGGTGTTCTTCCCGCAGTCGAGCACGTTCCGCCTGCTGCTGCCGCTCACGCCGCTCGCGGGCGCGCTCGCGGTGCCGAAGTCCCGCGTATACCGGCTTGTCGTGCTGGCTGTGTGCATCGTTTTGCAATGGGTCTGGATCTACAACATGTACGCCATGGCGGGCACGACCTACTGGCGCACTCCTTAGAGGTTGCGCCAGGAGGCAAGCGACTCCTGCGCATTGCGATGCGGCGCGCTACCGGCGTTGTCGCTGCTCGGCGGGCCACCAGCCCGCTTTCGCATCTCCGCCTTGGTATCGCGCCGCATCGCAATGCTCGCTACGTCGTTGACTCTTGACGCAACCTCTTAGCGATAAACTAGAAGCGAACCTCACGAAAGGAGCCCCTGATGGCTGCAATGAAACCGCGGACCGGCGACGGACCCATGGAGGCCGTAAAAGAAGGGCGCCTGATCATCGTGCGCGTGCCGCTCGAGGGCGGCGGCCGCCTGGTCGTATCGGTCAACGACGATGAAGCAAAAGAGCTTCACGACGTGCTTGCCGGGGTTGTTGGCAACGCTGCCTAACATTCACCGCAAAACGCAGAAACGGCACCTTTCGGGGTGCCGTTTCTTTTTTGTTCGGATGCTTCGCGCTTAGCGTTTCGCTGTGACGAGCTGCAGCAAACCACCCTTGACGGGCGTGATAGTTGCCGCGCCACCGTCGGCACCGAGCACGGTTTCTACCAGGTCGCGGTACGACTTGGTGACCTCGTCGCGTGCAACAGGATCGGCAACCTTGCCGTTCGAGAAGATACCCGGCACGAGCACGAGCCCGCCCGGGCGCACGAGCCGCAGGGCGTGTTCGAAGTAGTCGAGCAGGTGCTCGGGGTCGGCGTCGATGAAGACGATGTCATACGAAGCCTCGTTCATGCGCGGCAGAACGTCGAGTGCCTGGCCACGAATGAGGCGCACGCGACTCGACGGCACATCCGCCGCTGCGAACGCGTCGCGCGCGGCTGCGAGGTGCTCAGGCTCTGAGTCGATACTCGTGAGGGTTGCCTCGGGCGCACCCTGCAACATCCACAGGCCACTCACACCCGCGCCCGTGCCGATCTCGATGATCGATTCGGCGGCAGAAGCAGCTGCCAAGACGGCAACCTGCGTGCCGAGAATGGGGTCGATGGGTGTGATGCCCAGCTCATGGGCGTCTTTGTAGGCTTTCGCGAGCGCGGGTGAAGTGTCGGTCGCGTCACGCATAAAGCGCATGCTTGCGTCGTTGTCAGTCACGGTGCCTCCGGGCTCGTTTGTTCGTCCCTCCAGCGTAGAGCGAGAAGTGCCAGCTCGCGGGGTTTCTTGCGCCGCGTCATGACCTTCGCCTCGTGCCCTCGGCGGATGCCGACACGGGCGCGATATTGTTATGACATGGAACTGGGTCTGACGATGGAGAAATTTCTCCTGATTGCTGTTATCGCAGCCGTCATCATCGGCCCGGAACGCTTGCCCGAGTTCGCGCAGAAGTTCGCCGGTTGGGTGCGTAAGGCGGGCGAAATGATCCAGGGCGCGAAGTCGTCGATCAAAGACGAGATGGGCGATGCCGCCGGTGACGTTGACTGGCGCAGCCTCGACCCACGCCAGTATGACCCGCGTCGAATCATCCGCGATGCGCTGCTTGACGACCCCAAGACGACGAGCACGGCAGCTGCTGCAACCGCCGCGGGGATGGCGGCCACCGCAGCTGCAACGATGCAGGCACGTGCTGCGTTTATTCCAGGCACCTTCTCGGCGACTTACCCGCCACCCTTCGACCCTGAGGCGACCTAAGAGCTCGCGCGACCCGAGCCGGTCGCTGAGCGAGCGAAGTGAGACGAAGTGCCCGGCGGCCTCAGGAGCCGTCCGGCTACGCTAGGCGGGCCGTAGGCTGAGGGGCTTACCTGCAAGCGAGGGGCCAGAGCGGTCGAGCTCGGCTGCGATCTTCGTGATTTCGAGTGCAGCTGTGTCGCTGGGGCCGCTCACGACGATCGGCTCACCGCGGTCGGCTGAGGTGCGGAGCGCAGTATCGAGCGGTACTGACCCCAGAAGCACGACGTTTTCGTTATCCGTGCGCAAGGTGTTGGCAACTTCCTGCCCGCCGCCGGCACCAAAGAGGTCGAGCACGGTGCCGTCGGGCAAGGTCATGGCAGCCATGTTCTCGATCACGCCGATGACGTGTTGGCCCGTTTGGCGCGCGACCCGACCGCTGCGAATGGCAACATCGGATGCCGTGGGCTGCGGCGTCGTGACAACGATGACCCCAGCATGGGGGAGCAGCTGCCCGATTGAAATGGCGATATCGCCCGTTCCCGGGGGCATATCGATGAGGAGGTAGTCCAGATCACCGAAGTGCACGTCGGTCAGGAACTGCTGCACCGTGCGGTGGAGCATAGGCCCGCGCCAGGCGACGACAGCATCGGGGTCGGGCAGAAACATGCCGATTGAGATGACTTTGACGCCGTGCGCGACGGGCGGGAGCATAAGGTTGTCGATGCGGGTGGGCTGCGGGGCGCGGCCCGAGGCATCCGTTAACCCCATGAGCTGGGGTATCGAGAAGCCGTGCACATCGGCATCGATGAGTCCTACGCGCCGGCCGCGTTGGGCGAGTGCGACCGCGAGGTTGGCCGAGATCGTCGATTTGCCGACGCCGCCCTTGCCCGAACTGATGAGGACGACGCGCGTGAGCGAATCTTTGTCGAAGGGCATGGCTCGCCGGCCACCGCGCAGCTTCTCGGTCAGCGCCGTTCGTTGCGCGGGGGTCATGACGCCCAGCTCGACCTCGACCGACTCGATGCCCGCAACGCCCAGGGCTGCGGCACGCACATCTCGTTCGATCCGGTCGGATGCGGGGCACCCCACAATCGTTAATTGCACGGCGACGCGCGCGTGCGCACCATCAACGGCGACGGCCTCGACCATGTCAAGCTCGCCGATCGGAACCCGAAGTTCGGGATCAACGACCGCCCCCACGGCTGTGCGAACAGCCGCGACGAGGGGTGATTCACTCACCGGTCGAGATGCGCTCGTCATTGGCGATCGCGTCTTTGTCTTCGGCGATCTGCTGGGCAGCAGCGGCCTCTTGCTCGCGCAATTCGGCGATGGCGTCGCGCAGGTGTTCATTTGTCAGGAGCTTGGACTGAGTGTCTTCGATGAGCATGCGCAATGCGACGAGCTCGCGCGCGAGGTATTCCGTGTCTGCGAGGTTGCGCTCGGCGATCTGGCGATCTTGCTCAGCCATCACGCGGTCGCGGTCAGCCTGCCGGTTCTGCGCGAGCAGGATGAGCGGTGCCGAGTAGGAAGCCTGTAGCGAAAGCATGAGCGTGAGGGCTGTGAAGCCGTTGGCCGCCGAGTCGAACCGCCATCCCTGTGGTGCAAGCGTGTTCCACAGCAGCCACGCGACACAGAAGAGCGTGAGGATGAGCAAGAACGCGGGCGTGCCCATGGCGCGCGCGATCCACTCCGTGAAGTTGCCGAACCAGTCGCTCTCGCCCTTGTTGCGCTTGACTGACTGACCCGCGGGTGTTGAAAGGGCGTCTTCGCGGCTCATGCGTTCGCCCCCTTCTTACCCGGCGCATCGGATGCTTCTTGCGTGCGCCAGTCTTTCGGCAGCAGGTAATCGAGCACATCGTCGACGCTCACAACGCCCACGAGCGCGCGGTTCTCGTCGACAACGGGGATTGAGACGAGGTCGTAGCTCGCGAGGATGCGCGCAACCTCGCTCGCCGAGGCGTCAACCGAGACGGGCTCGACGGTCGTGTCGAGAATGTCGCCGAGCTTTTGCGAGGGCGGGTAGCGAAGCATCCGCTGGAAGTGCACGGTGCCGAGGTAGGTGCCCGTGGGCGTCTCGAACGGGGGGAGTGTGACGAAAACCGCTGCCGCGAGGGCTGGGTGGAGTTCGTGACGGCGAATGAGCGCGAGCGCCTCGGCCACGGTCGAATCGCCCGCGAGGATGATGGGCTCGGTCGTCATAAGACCACCGGCCGTTTCGGGGCCGTACTTCAGCAGGGTGCGAACGTCTTCGGCCTCTTCCGGTTCCATGAGGGCGAGGAGCGCTTCGACACGATTGGTCGGCAGTTGCGCGAGGAGGTCGGCGGCGTCATCCGGTTCCATGACGTCGAGCACGTCTGCTGCGCGCTCGTCGTCGAGGTGGCTCAGGATCTCGGCCTGCTCGTGCTCGGGCATCTCCTCCAGGGCGTCGGCGAGACGCTCATCGGGGAGCTCTTCGGCAACGTCTTGGCGGCGCTCTTCCGGCAGATCGCGCAGAGCGTCAGCAAGCTCAGAAGCGTGCATGTCGGAGTAGCTCGCGACAAGCTTTTCAGCAGACTGCGCACCGCCTGTCGATTCGTTTTCGACGATCTGGTTCCACGGCACAAACTTCGTCGGACCCTTGCCGAAGGGCGTTGGGCCTGTCTTTGGCAAGCGGAGGAAGACCTGGTCAGCGAACCATTCGCCGCGTCGTTCGGATTCGATCGCGACGTCTTCGATCGTGCCGGTTCCGCCGTCTTTCAGCTCGACGTTCCGGCCGATCATCTCGGTCAGCACACGCACTTCACCCGCGCGCATCTCGAAACGGCGCACGTTGATGAGCCCGGTCGTAATGACCTGGCCCGAGGTGATTGCGGTTACGCGCCCGATGGAGACGAAGACCTGGCGGCGCCCCGGAATCTCGACGACAAGACCGACGACTCGAGGGCTGCCGGCATGGCGATACACGACAATGACATCGCGTACCTTGCCGAGGCGATCGCCGTTGGGGTCGAAAACGCCGCAACCGACGAGGCGCCCCACGAAAACCCGTTGAGTGCTCACGAATCAAGCCTAGTCCTGGGCCCGCATAGCGGGGTGGTGCGACAATGGCTTGGTGAGCATGTCGAGTCGAATCCCGGTCCCACCGAGCACCACGAAGGTCGCTGCGTACAGCACTCGTGATGCCGCGACCAAGGCCGCCTCGAAGCTCATTGGCGCTGGTGTCGATCCCAAGGCGATCACCATCACGGGCACGGGCCTGCGCTCGGTCGAGCGTGTGCTCGGCAAGTTCACGGTTGTCACGGCACTGCGAAACGGTGCCATGAATGGCCTCTTCTTTGGCCTCGTGCTCGCGATGTTTTCGACCCTCACGAACCCGGAAGGCTCAACCATCGTCTTTTTGAGCATGCTGCTCGTGGGGTTCGCGGCGGGTCTGCTGCTCGGGCTCATCAGCTTCGCGCTCGTGCGCCGCAAAAAAGATTTCCAGAGTGCGACGCAGGTCGTTGCGGATGCCTACGAGTTGGGCGTTACGGCACAGTTCATGCACGAGGCGCGTAAAGCACTGGGCCTCGCCGAACCGACCGTACGCCCCGAGGTCGACCTTTCGGAACCGCCGCGCTACGGCGAGCGGATCGAAAAGCCCGCCGCCGACTAGGGCAGCAACCGCGCCATCCACGCCTCGACATCGTCGGCCGAACGGGGGATGTCGCCCGAGAGGTTGACGGCGCCGTCTTCGGTCATGAGGATGTCGTCTTCGATGCGCACGCCGATGCCGCGGTATTCCTCGGGCACGGTCTCGTCGTCGATCTGGAAGTACAGGCCGGGCTCAATCGTGAAGACCATGCCCGCCTCGAGAATGCCGTCGTAGTACATCTCGCGGCGAGCCTGCGCGCAGTCGTGCACGTCGATGCCGAGGTGGTGGCTTGTGCCGTGCACCATGTAGCGGCGGTGCTGGCCGCCGTTGTCGGCGTCGAGGGCTTCTTCGGCCGTGACGGGCAGCAGACCCCACTCAGCCACGCGTGCAGCGATGACCTCCATAGCGGCACCGTGTACCTCGCGGAAGGCGACACCGGGTTTGGCTGCGGCGAAAGCGGCATCCGCTGCCTCTCGTACGGTCTCGTAAATCTTGCGCTGGATCGGCGTGAAGGTGCCATTGATGGGCAGCGTGCGGGTGATGTCGGCCGTGTAGAGCGAATCCACCTCAACGCCGGCGTCAACCAGAATCAGGTCGCCGGGCAGCACCTTGCCGTCGTTGCGCGTCCAGTGCAGGTAGCACGCGTGGGCGCCGGAGGCCGCGATCGTGTCGTAGCCCTCCCAGTTGCCGTCCGTGCGGGCGCGGCGGTGGAAAACACCCTCAACAACGCGCTCGCCGCGGGCGTGCGCAACAGCGTCGGGGAGGGCGCGGATGATGTCGTCGAAACCGTCGGCGGTAATCGCGACGGCCTTCTTCATTTCGGCGATCTCGAACTCGTCTTTCACGAGGCGAAGTTCGCTCACGAACTCCGTGAGCTTGTCGCTCTCAGCACCTTCACCATCGACCGTGAGGTCGGCATCGGATGCGGCAAACTCCTCGAGGTGCGCCGTTGCAAGGCCGAGCTCGGCAGCGGTCTGCGCGAGCGAGGGGCGCGGGCCGATCCAAAACTCGCCGATCTGCGCGTCGGAGTAGAACTCGCTCGTTGTGCGGTCGGCGCGCTCGCGGAAGTACAGTGTCACATCGTGGCCCTCGGCGGTCGGCTCGAAGACGAGTACCGAGTCGGGCTCGCAGTCGTTCTCCCACCCCGTGAGATGCGCGAAGGCCGAGTGCGCGCGGAAGGGGTAATCGGTGTCGTTCGAACGCTGCTTGAGTGAACCGGCGGGGATCACGAGGCGCTTGCCCGGGAAAGCGGCCGACACCTTGTCACGGCGTGCGGCAGCGTAGGGCGCCTGCGCGCGCTGTGCTGGCAGTGGTTCGTCGCGGTCAGCCCACCCGGTGCCGATCGTGTCGAGGAATCCCTGGGGGAAGGGCGCCTTGCGGTTGGTGATCTTCTGGTCGCCTTCGGGCTCAATTTGGTCGAGAGCGTCGGATTCAGCGACCACGTTTTCTGCGTTATTCACCCGACCATTCTCCCACTCCGAGTTACCCCGCGGGCTCGAGCTGCACAATGATGGGGCGGTGGTCACTGCCGTGCACGGTTCCTGTTGATTCGAGCACCTCGGCACCCGTTGCAACCCAGTGCTTGCTTACCATGACGTGGTCGATCGGCGAACCCAGCAGGGCTGGGAGGTCGGTCGGCCACGTACCCACGCCACCCGTGCCGGTTGCCGCAGCGGCATCCGTACAGGCACCGAGCGCGCCGCGTTCGACCCCGAAATTGAACATGTGATCGAGCGTCGCATTGAAATCGCCCAGCATGATGACGTTCGTGTTGGCGGGGCATTGATCGCCCATCCAGCGCAGATCATCACGCCACTCCTGCATCGCTGACTGACGCGGCGCCATGGCGTGCACGGCTACGACAACGGGCCCGGTTCCGTCGATCGGCATCGCGATAACGCTCGGGAGCACGGAGGTGTTTGAGCGCCCGCTCGCCGAATCCGCGATGACGGAGTATTCGCCGAGATCGGGCGTAATGAGCAGGGTTGTTGACCATGCTTCGGGGCCGTTATCGACCTCCTGATTGAACTGCACGTGGTGCACCCACATGGGCATGCCGACCTCGCGCAACTGCAGGGCGATTTCTTCGCCGGTTTCCTCGGTCGTCTCGGGCAAAGCGATGATGTCGGCGCCGTAGCGCACCGCGACATTGGCGATCTGTTCAGCTGTCACAGCGCTGCCGAGCGTGTTCCAGCTCATGACGCGGATGCTGTCGTTTGTTGGGGCGGGAAGTGCGGCATTGTCGATTCCGCGCATCCAGAGAATCCCTGCATTGGCGGCCGCGCCGAGCAGCGCGATGATGAGCATGGATGCTGCCCAGCCGCGAAGTCGGCTCGAAAAGAGCAGCAGGACGAACAGAAACGCGGCAACGAGCAGGCCCGCGACCATGAGCCCGCGCATCGCGACAACCTGTGCGATGGGCCATGTCGTCTCGGCCCGGAAGAACTGCGGCCACGTGACAACCGCGAGCCCAATTGCGAAGAGCACGCTCACGAGAGTTCCAAATAGCCGCGCCATGCACTCGAGCCTACGGCGGCGATCCGAGGGCTAGCTGGATTAGGCTCAAACTATGCCAGCGCGAATCGATTTGCACACGCACTCGAACCGCTCTGACGGCACGCAAACACCGACCGAACTCATGCGCGAAGCATCCGCTGTGCTTGATTGGGTCGCCCTGACCGACCACGACACAACCGCCGGGTGGGCAGAGGCGCGCAGCGTTGCGGAGGATCTGGGGCTCGGGTTTATTCCTGGCATGGAAATCTCGGCAAAAGACGGCTGGCGTAGCGTGCACATTCTGGCGTACCTGATCGACCCGGAGTCGCCCGGGCTCATGGCTGAACTGCAACGCGTTCGCGATGATCGCAGTGCGCGGGCCGAGCGCATCGTGAAGAACATTTCGCGCGACTACGAGCTCACCTGGGAAGACGTTGTTGCCCAGACACGCGATGGGGCGACGGTCGGTCGCCCGCACATTGCGGATGCGCTTGTAGCGAAGGGCATCGTCTCGGATCGCGGTGATGCATTCGATGGGATTCTGCACCCGCGTGCGGGCTACTACGAAGGGCACTATGCCCCCTCGCCGCTCGATGTTGTCAAGCTCATCAAGGCGGCCCGGGGAGTGAGCGTTATCGCGCATCCGACGCCCTCGGGGCGGGCGCGCATGATGTCGCTCGAGGCATACGACGAGCTCATTGATGCGGGTTTGGGAGGGCTTGAGCTCGATCACCGCGAGAACACGGCCGATGGTGTGGCGGTCTTGCGAAAGCTCGCAAAAGAGCGCGACCTCATTCTGACGGGCTCGAGCGATTACCACGGTGCGGGCAAGCCCAACCGGCTCGGTGAAAACACCACGAGCGAGGCGATGCTCAAGCGCATCCTTGAGGCGGGCACCGGCTCGCAGCCGCTCCACCCCGCCCGCTGACGCTCAGGTGCGGCTAGCGACGGTGCAATGGCCGCCGAGATGGTAGAAAGGCGCACTTGAAGCAACTCGTCTTTCGCCCAGGTGCGGCTATCTACCGAAAGACAGTGCCTCTCACGGTAGATAGGCGCACCCGGAGCGGTTTGATCTGCTCCAGGTGCGGCTAGCGACGGCGAATCGGGCCGATAGGCGGTAGATAGCCGCACCTGAGCGAAGGGGTTAGTTGCTGCTGGTCGGGGTGGCGCCACCGCCTGAGGGGCGGCGGCGACGGCGACGGCGTGCAGGAGCGGGCTTCGCCTCGTGGTGTTCGCCCGTGTGCTCAGCGGATGCATCCGACTTCGGGGCCTTCTCAGCGCCCTCTTCAAACGTCGTACCGACCTTGGCGCCGGTGTTGCGGCGGCGACGGCGGCGCGTTGTGCCGGCGTCGGCGTTTTCAGCGGCATCCGCTGCTCGTTCGGGCTTCTTGGCAGGAGCCTGCTGCTTTGCGGGAGCCGTCGCGAGGCGACCCTTCGTGCCCTCGGGAATGTTGAGGTCGGTGTACAGGTGCGGGCTCGACGAGTAGGTCTCGACGGGCTCGGGCTGGCCGAACTCGAGCGCACGGTTGATGAGCGCCCACTTGTGCAGGTCTTCCCAGTCGACGAAGGTCACAGCGGTACCGGTGCGACCTGCGCGGCCCGTGCGACCAGCACGGTGCAGGTAGGTCTTGTCTTCGTCGGGAATCGTGTGGTTGATGACGTGCGTGACGTCGTCAACGTCGATACCACGGGCAGCGACATCCGTTGCAACCAGTACGTCTTTCTTACCGGCCTTGAACGCCGCCATTGAGCGCTCGCGCGCCTCCTGGCTCATGTCGCCGTGCACGGCGCCCACGCTGAAACCGCGGTCGGTCAGCTCATCGACGAGCT
>CAYNTU010000036.1:19091-19898 GCA_964400205.1 uncultured Microbacterium sp. | reverse complement strand
CGCACCTTTTCGGTGAGCTGGCCGCCCTCTTCGAAGCCAACGAATCCCGGAGGGGCGCCGAACAGACGGCTAACCGTGTGCTTCTCGCCGAACTCGCTCATGTCAAGCGAGATGAGTGCGCTTTCGTCGTCGAAGAGGAACTCGGCAAGAGCCTTTGCGAGCTCAGTCTTACCGACACCTGTCGGGCCGGCGAAGATGAACGAACCGCTCGGGCGCTTGGGGTCTTTCAGGCCCGCACGCTGGCGACGGATCGTCTTTGCCAGGGCAGCAATTGCCTCTTCCTGGCCGACGACGCGCTCGTGCAGCGCCTTCTCCATGAAGACGAGGCGAGCCGACTCTTCCTCGGTGAGCTTGAAGACGGGGATGCCGGTTGCCTGAGCCAGAACCTCCGCGATCAAACCCTCGTCAACAACACCGGGCTTGTCGATGTCGCCCGAACGCCACTCTTTCTCGAGACGCAGGCGCTCGCCGAGCAGCTGCTTTTCTTCGTCGCGAAGTGCAGCGGCCTTTTCGAAGTCCTGGTCTTCCGAAGCGGCCTCTTTCTGCTCGCGAACGGCCGCGATGCGGTCGTCGAGTTCACGCAACTCGGGCGGCGACGAGAGGATGCTCAGGCGCAGACGCGCGCCAGCCTCGTCGATGAGGTCGATCGCCTTGTCGGGCAGGAAGCGATCCTGCACGTAGCGGTCGGCGAGGTTTGCGGCGGCGACGATTGCGGCATCCGTGATCTGCACCTTGTGGTGCGCCTCGTAACGGTCACGCAGACCCTTGAGGATGTTGATGGCGTGCGGCAGCGAAGGCTCGTTGACC
>CAYNTU010000036.1:0-19081 GCA_964400205.1 uncultured Microbacterium sp. | reverse complement strand
GCGGTACTCGTCGAGCGTCGTCGCGCCAATGGTCTGCAGTTCACCGCGGGCAAGCATGGGCTTGAGGATGCTCGCAGCATCGATCGCGCCCTCAGCAGCACCGGCACCAACGAGGGTGTGGATCTCGTCGATGAAGACAATGATGTCGCCGCGTGTGCGGATTTCTTTCGTGACCTTCTTCAGGCGCTCTTCGAAGTCACCGCGGTAACGGCTACCGGCGATGAGCGAGCCGAGGTCGAGCGAGTAGACGTGCTTGTCTTTGAGCGTCTCGGGCACCTCGCCCTTGACGATCGCCTGGGCGAGGCCCTCGACAACAGCCGTCTTACCAACGCCGGGCTCACCGATGAGCACGGGGTTGTTTTTCGAGCGACGGCTCAGAATCTGCATGAGGCGCTCGGCCTCTTTCTCGCGCCCGATAACGGGGTCGAGCTTGCCTTCGCGAGCAGCCTGCGTGAGGTTGCGTCCGAACTGGTCGAGCACAGCCGAACCCGTCGAACCACCGACCTGCTCGTGCTGCGGGCCGCCACTGGCAACACCCGCGGGCTCGCGACCGGGCTGGCCGCCACCCGAAATGATCTGAATAACCTGCTGGCGCACCTTGTTGAGGTCTGCGCCGAGTGCCACGAGCACCTGGGCCGCAACGCCCTCACCCTCGCGGATGAGACCGAGCAGAATGTGCTCCGTGCCGATGTAGTTGTGGCCGAGCTGCAGTGCCTCACGAAGGCTCAGCTCAAGCACCTTCTTGGCACGCGGCGTGAAGGGAATGTGGCCCGTCGGCTGCTGCTGACCCTGGCCGATCATGTCTTGCACCTGCGCACGCACATCGTCGAGCGAGATCCCCAGAGAAACCAGGCTCGTCGCGGCAGCGCCCTCACCCTCGTGAATGAGGCCGAGCAGAATGTGCTCGGTGCCGATGTAGTTGTGGTTGAGCATCTTGGCTTCTTCTTGCGCCAAAACGACGACACGACGTGCCCGGTCGGTGAATCTCTCAAACATTGCTCGCTCCTTCGTGCGCGGCATCCGTGTCTACACACATTGCCTGTATCGAGCGTAACGAGCGGATGCCACCCGCGTGCCGATGTTCGCCAAGGGCGGATGCTTCTTCAGGTGCGGCTATCTACCGATTTCCGGATGGTGAACCGGTAGATAGCCGCACCCGGGCGAAAGAGGGCGTGTTCAGGTGCGGCGTTCGACGGGTTTTGGGGGTCGAATGTCGTATATAGCCGCACCTGGGCGGATTAGTGCGGGGCGAGAAGCTCGAGCGTTTGCTCGCGGGCGAGCGAAGTGTCGAGCGATTCAGCCTCGTAGGCCCCAGCGATAGGCGAGATCATGATCTCGTCGACCTGATAGCGATCTGCGTACTCAAGCAGGCGTGCGCGCACGTCGTCGGGCGTGCCGATAAACCACTTGTCGGCGACGCGGCGCTGCAGTTCGAGCCCCGCCGCTGCGCCCTCGCTCTCGTTGAGCGCCATCGACTGTTCGATCGATTCCTGCGGGCCCAGGGGGCGCCCCGTGCGCAGCTTGACCATCGTGCGCATCTGCGGGATCGCACGTTCAAAGGCCTCTTCGGCCGTCGGAGCGACGGATGCGTTCGCCGTCAAGAACGTCTTTGGCTTGGCCAGCCGCTCTGAGGGCACAAACGTCGTGCGGTAGGTCGAGAGCGCATGCTGCAGCCCCTCGCCGCCGAAGTGCGCCGCGAAGACATAGGGCATACCCATCTTGGCCGCGAGCACCGCCGAGTAGTCGCTCGAGCCAAGCAGCCAGATCTCGGGTTCGTTCTCGGCAGCGGGCGTCGCGCGCACGGTGTACTCGCCGCCCGTTGTGAACTCCAGCGTTGCCCCCGCGGGGCTCGTCAGCGCCGAAATCTCTTCGATGTGCTGTGGGAACTGCTCGACCTCGCTCGTCGTGCCACTGCGGCGCAAAAGTTGCGTGATGACGGGGTCACTTCCCGGTGCGCGCCCGATACCCAGATCGATTCGGCCCGGCGCAATCGCCTCGAGCGCCGCAAACTGTTCCGCCACGACGAGTGGGGAGTGGTTGGGCAGCATGACACCACCCGAGCCCAAACGGATGCGCTCGGTACGCCCCGCCGCCGCGGCAATGAGCACGGGCGGGCTCGACGAGGCAATCGCGGGCATGTTGTGGTGCTCGGCGAACCAATACCGGTGGTAGCCCCAGGCATCCGCTTTTTGGACAAGATCCATGGAGGCCGCAATCGCCTGCCGCGACGTTTGGCCCGTACGGACGGGGATGAGATCGAGTACCGAGAGTTTGAGGGTCACGATTGACGTAACGATGTTCTCGGGAGCCATATTCCGAGGCCGGTTACAGATTGTCGAGGGCGTATTGGGCTTCTTCGTCGGTGAAACCAACCGACGGCCCCGTGAGGTACTGCCAAATGTCGTCGTGCGTGTACCCCGGCATGATCGTCTGCACTTCGCGGGCCGCGTCGAGGGCGTTCTGTTTGAAATCCGCCTGCACGTTGTCGAGGGCGTACTGCACCTCGTCGGGCGTGAACCCGCCAACGATCTCGCTCGAAAGCATGTCTTCGATTTGGGCACGGCTCGAGTGCGCGAAATCCGAATAGCCCTGTGCCGCCGCGAGCGCGTTGGCATTCCAGTCGGCCTGCACATTGTCGATCGCGTATTGGGCGGCGTCGTGCGTGAAGTATTCACCCATGAAGTCGTCGGTCAGCCAGTCGTAGATCGCCTGTTTGCTCATGTCGCCCCAGTCGGCGTATTCCTGAGCCATGGCGAGCGCGGCGTCCTTGTCATCGGATGCGCCGATCTGATCCATTCCCGACCACGGGTCGGGCCCAAACGGGTCAGGGGTCGCGAAGGGGTCAACGCTCGGTGGCGTGATGGCGGGGGCCGTGATCGCATTCGCCGTTGGGGTCGGCGCTGAGCGGGCAACACCGATTGCCCAGAAGAACGCGAAGAACACGGCGACGACCGCGATCGCGATGATGACAACCCAGAAATTCGGGTTGCGTCGAGCTTTGTCGTAGGCCGCCACGACGGGCGGGAGCTGCGGTTGCGCCGGCGCCTGGGCAGGAATCGTGTTCTGCGGCGCGAGGGCACCCGGCGGCAGAACACTCGTCGGCATCGCGCTGCTCGCGACAGCGCCGAGCTGCGGAGGGGCGGATGCGCCGGGAACAGGCGGAATCAGTGCGGCATCCACCGCCGGCGGCGGGTCGAATACTGCCGCGACCGTCTCGACAGGGGGTGCGTCGTCGGCATCCGGAATCTCGGCGGGAGGGGCGGGCGGCGCGGGAACCTCAGGGACGGGTGCTGGCGGGGCACTCTGCGCGGGCGCCGCGATGAGCGGCGAGGGTGTCACGTGCGCTGTCCACTGTGTGCCATCCCACCAGCGCAGTTGGCCCGCGCCGTCGTTGTACCAACCCGCAGGGATCGACATTAGGCGGTTCCAGGTTCGGGCGCACCCGTTGCTCGTTGGTCGGGTTCACCCGCAAGCAGGTCACGCAGCCAATCGCGGGCGTCAGCGAAGACCGAGTCGGCGTAGCGCGCGGGGTACTCGACAGCGGCCTTGTCGGCGCGCGGGTACGACCCCAAGAATGTGACCTTGGGGCTGAAACGGCGCACGCCGAGCAGGGCGTCGGCCATGCGCTCATCGTGGATGTGGCCGTTCGCATCGATGACGAAGCGGTAGCGGCCAAGCTCGTCGCCGATGGGGCGGCTCTCGATGAGCGAGAGGTTGATGCCGCGCGTCGAGAACTGCTCGAGCAGTTCGAGCAGGGTTCCGGCGCGGTCGGTTGGCAGCTCAACGATGAGGCTCGTCTTGTCGGCACCCGTCGCAGGGGGTGGCGGCGCATTGCGTGTCACAAGCACGAAGCGCGTGACGGCGTTGGGGTTGTCGCCGATGTTCTCAGCGAGCACCTCGACATCGTGGTGCTGCAGGACGCCGGGGGCCGCGATAGCAGCTTCGGCGGGAGCCGTGCCGTCGAGCACAGAAAGCGCCGACGCAACGTTGCTCGTTGCCGGCACGAAATGGTGCTCCGGCAGGTGCGCCGTGAGCCAGTTCTGTGATTGTGCGTATGCGACGGGGTGCGCCGTGATGGTCTTGATGTCTTCAAGCTTCGTGCCCGGCTTGCCGACGAGCACGAAGTTGACAGGCACGAGGTACTCCCCCGCGATGCGGAAGTTCGGCCGTTCCGCTAGCGCATCCTGCGTCGTCGAAACACCGCCCTCGATCGAGTTTTCAATCGCGATAACCGCGCCGTCACTCGTGCCGTTCGCAACATCGTCGAGCGCCTGGCCGACATTGTGCACGGGGCGCCAATTCTGGCCGGCAGCATCCGCAACCTGCGCGAGCGCCTGCTCGGTAAACGTGCCAGCCGGCCCCAGGTAGCTATAGGTACGCAGGGCATTCGTGTTGCTCGGCTCGGTCACGTCGTTAGCCTATCGCGGCACCCGTCAGACATTGACCCTCGCACTTTCCTCACCGCCAGGCACTTTCTCCGCGAGAAAGTGTGGGTTGGTGCGGAAAGTGCGAGGGTCAACGGATGCCTCGGTGCGAAGTCGGCGGGCTCAGCCTGCGAGCGCGGCCTTCTTCACGCGGCGCAGCTCGTGCAGGAGCGGCTCGGTATAGCCCGAGGGCTGCGCGGCACCCTCGACGATGAGGCGGCGCGCAGCGTCGAACGCGATGCGGTCGCCCGAAAGCAGCGGCTCGTAGAGCGGGTCGCCAGCGTTCTGCTGGTCAACCACGAGTGCCAAGCGCTCAAGGGCCTCGTCGATCTGCTCCTCGGTGACAACGCCGTGCTGCAGCCAGTTCGCGAGCAGCTGGCTTGAGATGCGCAGCGTCGCGCGGTCTTCCATGAGGCCCACGTCGTGAATGTCGGGCACCTTGGAGCATCCGACACCCTGGTCAACCCAGCGCACGACGTACCCCAGAATCGACTGCACGTTGTTGTCGACCTCCTGCTGCACGAGCTCGGTGGTCAACTCGCCATCGGATGCGAGCGGCGGGGTCAGCAGCGTCTCGAGCGAATCAGCGCCGAGACCCGCCTGCTTCGCCCGCTCGTCAAAGGCGTTCGCCTGGTGGTAGTGCAGGGCGTGGAGCGTCGCGGCCGTCGGCGAAGGCACCCACGCGGTCGAGGCACCCGACTTCACGTGGCCGATCTTCTGCTCGAGCATGTCGGCCATCATGTCGGGCATGGCCCACATGCCCTTGCCGATCTGCGCCTTGCCGTCGAGGCCCGTGTCGACACCGATTGCGACGTTGCGCTTCTCGTATTCCGAGAGCCACGGCTCGCTCTTGATAGCACCCTTGGGCTTGAAGGGGCCCGCGAGCATCGAGGTGTGAATTTCGTCGCCTGTGCGGTCGAGGAAGCCCGTGTTGATGAACACGACGCGGTCAGCCGCCGCGTTGATGGCGGCCTTGAGGTTCGCCGAAGTGCGGCGCTCTTCGTCCATGATGCCGACCTTGAGCGTTGCAGGGTCGAGGCCGTACAGCTCTTCGACACGACCGAACAGCTCGGCCGCGAAAGCGACCTCGTCGGGGCCGTGCATCTTGGGCTTCACGATGTACATCGAGGGCTTGCCGCCGCGCAAAGCGTTGCGTGAGTTGCGCGCGAGCTGCGAGCCGTTGAGCTCGGGCAGCGAGCCGAGCGTCGTGAAGATCGCATCGAGGATGCCCTCGGGAACCTCATTGCCGTCACGGTCGAGCACGGCGGGGGTCGTCATGAGGTGGCCGACGTTGCGGATGAACAGGAGCGAACGACCCGGCAGCACAAGCTCAGAGCCGTCGGGCGCCGTGTAGGTGCGGTCTTCGTTGAGCGTGCGCGTGAAGGTCTTGCCGCCCTTCGTGACCTCTTCCGCGAGCGTGCCGTCGATGAGACCACGCCAGTTGCGGTAACCGAGTGCCTTGTCTTCGCTGTCAACAGCGGCAACCGAATCTTCCAAGTCCATGATGGTCGAGAGTGCCGACTCAAGAATGATGTCTTGCACACCAGCCGGGTCGGTCTTGCCGTTCGAGCCCGCACGGTCGATCACGATTTCAGCGTGCAGCCCATTGTGCACGAGCAGAATGCTCGTGGGGTCGGATACCTCACCCGTGTACCCCGCGAATTGCGCGGCATCGTTGAGGCCAGCCTCAGCGCCATTGCTGAGACCGACAACCAGTGCGCCTTCCGGCGAAACCGTGTAGCCCGTGGCGTCCGCGTGCGAACCCTCGGCGAGCGGGAAGTTTTCGTCGAGGAAGACTTTGCCGCGACGGATGACCTCGGCACCGCGGGCGGGGTTGTACGAAGCGCCCGGTGCGAATTCGCCGTCTTGCGCGATCGCGTCGGTGCCGTAGAGCGCGTCGTAGAGCGAGCCCCAGCGTGCGTTTGCGGCGTTAATCGCGAAGCGTGCGTTGAGCAGCGGCACAACGAGCTGCGGGCCCGCGAGCGTCGCGAGCTCAGGGTCGACGTTCTCGGTCGTGATCTTTGCGCCCTCGGGCTCGGCCACGAGGTAGCCAATCTCGCGCAGGAAGTCGATGTACTGCTTCGGCTCCGGCTGCCCCGGGTTCGCGCGGTGGTAGTCGTCGATCGCGGCCTGCAGGCGGTCGCGCTCGGCAAGCAGCGCCGTGTTCTTTGGGGCGAGGTCGTGAATGATCTCGCTGACGCCAGCCCAGAACTGCTCCTGGTCGATGCCGAGCTTCGCGAGCGATTCCTCGGCGAATTCGGCGATCTCTTCGCCCACGGTCAGGTCGGCACGGTTCACAGTTGCGCTCATGAAACTTCCCTCGTCATCGGATGCTTACCACCACCGTATGGCGAGAACTCCACACCTTCTGACCAAACCAGGGGTGAAGCAAGCGTTCAAGGTCACGGATTCAGAAAAATCGCAGTTCTTTCGCCGCATCCGCATTGGACACTTCCCGTCGCACGACACGCCCTCAAAACGCTGGAATGAGGGCGTGTCGTGCGACGGGAGCGACGCGGGTGGCAGCGGATACACGAGAATCGAGAGTGTGAACGCAGGCGAAATCTTTGGGCTGGATCAGCTCACGTGGGGCATGCTCGCCTTGATCCTTCTCGCGGGTTTTGCCGCGGGCTGGATGGATGCCGTCGTTGGCGGCGGCGGCTTGCTGCAGTTACCCGCGCTCATGCTCATTCCCGGCATCACTCCCGTACAAGCGCTCGCGACCAACAAGCTCGGGTCAATTGCTGGCACGACGACGAGCAGCATCACGTACTACCGGCGCGTGAAACCCGATATACGCACAGCTCTCCCCATGGCCGGCATTGCCCTGCTGGGCGCGATAGGTGGGGCGGCCGTCGCAACCGTGCTGCCGGCATCCGTTTTCAAACCCATCATTATCGTGGCGCTCATCGCGGTCGCACTCTTCACACTGTTCCGCCCGCAAATGGGCGCCGAGACCGCGCTGCGGTTTGCGGGCCACAAGCACATCATCATGGCGAGTTTCGCGGGGCTCGCGATCGGGTTTTACGACGGGCTCATCGGGCCGGGCACGGGGATGTTTCTCATCATCGCGCTCGTCGCGCTGCTCGGCTACGACTTCTTGCAGGCGAGCGCCAAGGCCAAGATCGTGAACTTCGCCACAAACCTCGGCGCGCTTTTGCTCTTCATTCCGCACGGCGCTGTGCTGTGGGCGCTTGGTGCGGCGCTCGCGATCATGAACCTCATCGGCAGTTACCTCGGCTCGCGCATGGCGATCAAAAACGGGGTCGGATTCATCCGTGTCGTGTACCTCGTCGGGGTGCTGCTGCTCATCGGCAAGCTCGGCGTCGACGTGTGGCACGAGAACATTCAGCCGCTGCTGGGGCTCAGCTAAAGCATCTGCCCCACGGAGTAATCTGCCTCCCCGGAGCCACATTGACGCAGAATGACTCCGGGAAGGCAGAGAGTTCCGGGGAAACTGGGCTAGCCCGGCAGGTTGACCTCGCCGATGAGGTTGACCTTGATGCCCATACCGTCGAACATGGCGGCCTTCGCAAGCAGCGCCTTGTCCGCTGTCTCGGCGTCGGGCGCGTAGACCATCTGCACGTGGTTGGCCTTGTGGCGAGCCATGAACTGGTCACGCGTGACACCACGAAGCACAACGTGCGCGATGGGCCATTCGGGGTTCGTGATGCTCTTACGACGCTCGGTCTCTTCGGCCGGCAGTTCAATGGCGGATGCGCGGAACAGATCAACCTGCAAGACGCCATCCATCAAGAACACACGGCTCAGCACGAGCTCGCCCGGGACCGAGACACCGTTGAGCGTTGCACCACCGGCCGGGAAGAACATGTGGCCCTGGCGCCAGCCTTCGGCCTTGTCCCATCCGCCCAGGTGCGAGGCGGGAACCGAGCCCGAGATCTCGTAGGTCCAGACGAACTCGCCGTCGTAATCTTCACCCCAGCGCACATCGTGCAGCGTGTTGTCGGGCACGAGGCCCATGGCGCGCCAGACGCGGTCGGTCACGAGTGCGTCGACCGCGACGCCCTCGTCAACCTCGTTGAAATGCGGCAGGGCGCGCCCCTCGTGCAGAATACGCGAACCGTCGCGCGAGGTCACGGGCGGGCGCTCGGTTGTGTTGAGCATGCCTTCGACAAGATCGGATGCTGGCAAGAGATCTTTGAGACCCTGTTGGTATTGAATGCCAACCGCATCGACGCCGAAGTCATCGGAGATGCGCAGCGCCGCGATGTACATCTTCATTTGCGTGTGTACCTGGTCGGGGGTGAGTTCCGTGACGGGGTCGGTGCCGTACTTGAACGTCATGCCGTGATCGAGCAACCACTGGTAGGCCTCGTCGGCCTCGGCATCCGTGACCTTCTGCATTTCGGCGTAGAGCGCCGACTGCGAGAGGCGCTCTTTGTAGATGCCGGTCTGGTTGAGCAGTTCGTCGTCGAAGATCGCGTTGTACATGCCCATGCAGCCCTCATCGAAGATACCGATGATGGCCTTGTCGGTGCGCAGCTCGTCTGCGAGCGCGCGGCCGAGTTGCGTTTCGGCCGTGTCTGGCAGGGCGGGAAGCGCGTGCACGTGCGACTCGTCGTGCGTGATCTTGCCCGTCTCGACCCACTCCTTGATGCCGTTCAGGAACCACTCGTCGGTGCAATCGACCGACCACGTTGTCGAGTACTCCTTGCCCATCTTCGTCATGCCCGCGTTGAGGCCGAGCAGACCAACGAGGCCGGGGTAGTTGGGTGCCCAGTTGGCGATCGTGAGAATGGGGCCCTCGTGCGTGCGCAAGCCGTGCAGCACGTGGTGCGAGTACTGCCAGACAGCCTCTACGACGAGCAGTGGTGCATCGACGGGGATGTTCTTGAAGACCTCCATGCCCATGCGCTGGCTCGAGATGAAACCGTGGCCGGTCTTGGGGTCGATGCCGTTCGCGCGGATAACCTGCCACCCGAGGTCATTGAACACCTGCGTCACCTGCGCCTCAAGCTCAGCCTGGGTCGGCCAGCAGTCGACGTTCGCCGACTCGCGCAGGTCGCCCGATGAAATGAGGTATGCCGTCTTGGGCGCCGATGCCGGTCGCTCGGCAATCGTGGGGAGGGTGTAGGTGGTCATGATGCCTCCGGTCGTGGGGTTGTGGGTGTTTCAGGCGGATGTTTCCCGCTGCTCAGCAGCGAGGGCATGCGCGATGTCTTTTGTGTTGCGGTACAGCTCGACGTATCGGGCGAAGAGATCGTCATAGAACCCCTGCAACGCGAGGTTCGGTTCGATCGTTTCGGCGATGGGGTTCCACGCCTCGATTGTTGGTGGGTCTTGCGGGTTTGCGGCACACGCGGCAAGGAATGCTGCCCCGTAGCTCGCGCCGATCGTGGTCTTGGGAACTTCTTGTACGAGCCCCGTCACATCAGAAATGACCTGGAGCCAGAGCTCGCCCTGGGTTCCGCCGCCGACCGCGACGATGCGGTCGATCGTTGCGCCCGCGTCGCGCATCGTCTGCACGTTGTCGCGCACCCCGAGCGCCGTCGCCTCGAGCGCGGCCCGGTAGAGATCGCCGCGACCATGTTCGAGCGTGAGCCCCGCGATAACACCGCGCGCATCCGGGTCTTGAATGGGCGTGCGCTCCCCCGCGAAGTACGGCAGCATGAGCAGCCCCTTTGCGCCGGGGCCTGAATCGGATGCCTCGGCCAGCAGCTCGGGGTAATCCGCCCCCGAAAGGTTTTTGAGCCACGCCGTCAGAGCGCCCGAGGTTGAGAGCCCGCCGGCAAGGTTGCGCGTGCCCTCGAAGGCTCCTGCGGTCGTCCACATCGAGGGGGTGCGCAGCGTCTCGGGGCCCGTGCAGACGAGAAACATCGTCGTGCCGTACATGAGCATGAGATCGCCGTTGTTGTGGGCGCCGACGCTGACGGCTTCTGTCCAAGCGTCGATCGTGCCCGCGATGACGGGGATGCCTTCGGGGAGGCCAGTGGTTTTCGCGGCTTCGGGCGTGACCGTGCCAGCGATGTCGCCAGCCCACATGAGCTGCGGTGCTTCCAAGCCCGGTGCGTAGCGTTCGAACCACGACTCGTACCACTGCTCGTTCTCAATGTCGTAGAGCGGCCACATCTGGCTCGCCGATTGGTGGTCGAGCACATACGCACCGCTGAGGTTTCGAGCCAGCAACGAGGCGGGCATGAAGAGGCGCCGCGCCTTCGCGTAAGCATCCGGTTCTTCTTCGGCGATCCAGGCGATCTTGGGGCCACCGGCCTGCGAGGTCAGGGTTGAACCACCCACCGCGGTGATTTCGGTTTCACCGAGTTCCTCCGTGATGCGCGAGATCTGCTTGGTTGAACGCGTGTCGACGCCGTAGAGGATCGCGGGGCGTACGGGCTGGTCGTTCTCGTCGGCGAGCAGCACGCACGGGCCCATCCCGCTCACGCCAACGGCGACGACTTCGGCGTCAGACGTCGCCGCGAGCAACTCTCGCGTAATCTCGACGAACTCTTGCCACCAGATGGTGGCGTCCATCTCGACCCAGCCCGTGTGCGGGCGTTCGGGTTCGTGTGCCCGGGTTGCCGTCGCGAGGATGCTTCCGGTTGCGTCAACGAGCACACCTTTTGTGCTCGACGTACCGACGTCGACCCCGAGCGTGCAGCGCATGGCATCCTCCTTGAAACCAGGGTTGGATAACAGCTTACTTGAAATCGATTTCAGTCCGCAAGTCGCAGTTTCCGCTGATGTTCTCGATCACGGCGCCCGTTTCTGAAACCGTCACGACGCCAAATCCCGTGGAACTGATCCACGGCCAGCGTCCCGGTTTTGTCACGCGCATAACGCCCGCGAGCTCGTCGATGTGCACACCGCTCATCGCCTCGAGCACCGTCCACCCGGCCATGGCGCGCGCGTAGTGATCGCCGCATTCGATCTCGTTGTACGGATTTCGGCGGGCGCCGTCCATACGCTTCCACATGGCATCGAGCACCTGACGACCCTCGTCTTCCAAGCCCTCAAAGAGGCAGTGCGCCGCGACCTGATACTCAATTCCCGTCCACACCTCGTCGGCGTAGCGCGTCGGCACGGCCGGCCGGCCACCGCTCGGCCAAGTGCACATAAGCAAACCGGCGTCGCTGGCGGCATCCGCATAAACCCGATACGGATGCTCGAAATCGTCAAACCCAAGGCGCAGATTGTTCTTGACGACCGTTCGCAGCGCGCTCTTGATGTGCGTTTCCGGCAGGATGTAGCCGAGCCCGAGTTGGTGCGCCCACCACTGGCCGATGACCTGGTCGCTGAGCGTGCCCGTGAGCCACTGGAAGTCGACGGGGTCACCCTCGTCGAGCACCTGAATGTACTGGCCGCCCTGGTACATGATGCGGTCGTACTCACTTGAGCCACTCTCGAAGCGCGCGCGAATCTCAGCGGCTTCTTTCTTGTGTCCCAGGGTGAGCGCGATCTCTTCCAGCGCGCGCAGCGCAGCGAGCCACAGCGATCCCATGAAGGGGTTGACGCCGGCCAGATCGATGTCGTGTGTCGACGGTTGGATGCCCCGCAGCACGCCGTCGTCATCCGCATCCCACTTGATGCAGATGTGGTCGTAGAGGCGGATGAGGTTGCTCCATCGACTCTCGAGCCACTCGCGCCCCGCGCCGTGTTGCGCATCGCGCAGGGTCTTGAGGATGGTCGCGAGCATGCCGTCGAGTGCGGGCTCTTCGGGGCCGCCGATGAGTTCGCCGTGCATCTGCGGCAGGTAGGTCGGGATGCGCAGGCGGTGCGGGATATAGCCTTCGGCGGCTTGCATGATGTCGAACTCGGTATCGCGCATATTGCGTTCGAGGCTCGGCCAGAGCGCCGCGAGCGCGGCCTCGTACTGCCACACGTGCGTGCAGTTGAGCGGGCACGAGCCGCCGTAGAGCCCCGACCACATCCAGGTCGATTCACCGAGTGAGCCTTCGTAGCCGTAGAAGCGACCATCGGCCCCGACAAAGCAGGTGGGGCTGCGCACGAGCGAGGCTTGTGCGGCCATACGGTCGATTGTTGTCGCGTCGAGGTCGGTTTCGACGAGTGTTTTCGTCCAGTTGGTGGTTGCCTCGACGAGGTCATCCCACTCGGCGATCACGCGGTCGGCAACAGCGACCGCGTCGGGATAGCGCAGCGTGTACTCGTTGCCAACGTAAAACTTCGAGGCACCCCACTGCGGGTTGTTCTGGCCGAACTGCTCAACGTTCGAGAAGCGATTGGCAAAGTGCCACGCGATCGTGAACCGCACCGTCTTCGCCTCGCCCGGTTCGAGGTAGAAGGGCACACCAACGACCCCGAGCCATGTCGTTCCCGGGGCGCTCGGCCCCTCACCACTCAGGGGTGAGTTCAATTGCGGGTCTGCGATCGTCGGTGCGCCCGAAATGCGGTTGCCGCCCGTGTTGAGCGCGCGGGATTCGAGGAAGGCGATGAGATGGTCGACACCCGTCGCACGGGGAAGCACTGCTGCGTCAGCAGCATCCGCCATCAAGACCTGCTGGCCGGCAAACTCGTCAGCCTCGTTGAGACTCGGGTTGTCCATGACGACGCCCGACCACCCATTGCTGCGCCGCAGTCGGTTGACGTTGCCGCCAAGGCCGGGCGTGTTTCCCGTGATGGGGGTCATGCCATCCCAGCCCGCCGCGTTGAGCAGCGAACCGGCGATCGTGCCCCAGCAGAAGAACTCGTTGTCATTGCGCACGGTTATCTCGACCATGGCGCACGGAATGCTGCTGAGCTCGACGTTGCCGGGCTGCATGGGATTGAGCACCCGCATCTCGACACCCACGGGGCAACCGTCGTCTTGCAGAGTGAAGTCGGCGATGGGGTAGGTTCCCGAGAACGTCGCGTTCTCGAAGGTGCTGACCTTCTCGGATGCTTCCAGCATCCACTCCGGCACCTCGCCGTCGGAGACGAGCGGCGCTTGCGGGTCGGCAACCGGCGTGCCCTGCAGCATGCCGATGTAGTTGATGGGCGGTTCGATCTGCGTCGTGCGGATCCAGAACCCGGTTCCCGGCAGCGCGCCGCGGTGATTGGGGATGTTTGAGAGCTGCCATTGCCGCAGCGAGGCGTCGGCATTGACGGCGAAACCGCCCGTCCCGATGCCTCCGACCGGCATTGCGAGTGCTGGCACGTCTGTGTGTCGCAGCTCTTGCCGCAGCGTGTCGCTCATTGTCCTCCTTGACGAGTGCGTGCAGTTCGCACTCTCGAAACGCTATTCGAAATCGATTTCAGCTGCAAGCGGATGCCGCAACACGCTGTTCCAGCGCGAACGTGCCGCCTGCGGCTCGGTTCCCCAAGCGCGCAGGCGGCACGGTTCAGCGAGCCGCTCCTAGCCCTCTGTGTTTGCCGTTCGACGTCGGTGTACGAGCACACCGCCACCCGCGACACACACGACGGCGAGAGCAACAAGGGCACCCATGAGGGAGTTGTCACCACCGGTTGCCGGCAGGCTGCCACCACCCGTCGAGGTTGGCGAGGGGCTCGACGTGCCCGTCGGCGTCGCGGTGGGCGTATCCGTGGGCGTCGGGGTTGCCGTCGGAGTATCCGTCGGTGTGGGCGTCGCCGTATCCGTTGGCGTTGGGGTCGGCGTTGGCGTGTCCGTCGGGGTCGGAGTTGGTGTCGGCTCCGGCCCGTTGGGGTCAGCCTTCACGAGACCCCAGTCATCCGTTTGCACCCATCGGTCACCGTTGAGCGAGGTTCCCACGAAGGCCTCAATCGTCGTGTTGTTACCACTATTGAAGGTCACCTCGAATCGCTTATACGGAATGACCGACTCGAAGGCCTCGGAAGCAAGCGTGACAGCGCCGGGGCCAACCTGACGGATGCCGAACTCACCGGGGGCCGGTGTGCCACCCGTGACGACGTAACCCGTGAAGACATAGTCGGTGTTCGGTTCGACCTCGACCTGTTGGTGCACATCGATGTTACCCGTGTTGTTGCGCATCCACGCCTGGCGGCTACCCGCGTACGCCCACGTGTGGTTCGTGTCAATGCCACAGTTGCCATTGCATGCGAAGGGTGTCTGCATCGAGCCATACCGCTCGAAGCTCGAGTTCTGGATGAGGTTGGGGTTGATGACGTTTCCCTCTTCGTCCACCTGGACGCGGATAAGGAAGATGTTGTACGGATCCCACTGACTCAGCGCGAGGTAGAGATCGGGGCCAGACGACCACGGGTGGAAGTAGCCGCCGTACGGGCTCGGGTAGTCGGCTGAGGTTGCCAGAACCTGCGTCTCGCTCCACGGCCCCTCGGGTGAATCAGCTGTACGCATGACGAGCGTTCCGGGGTTCTTCCCGTCGAGCGTCGCCATGAGCCACTTGCCCGTGTACTCGTTGAACTGCACTGAGAGCTCCGAGTTCATGGGCGGCACGATTTCGGCAGCTTCCGTGCCGTCACCCGCGACCCAGCCTGCGCCATCCCAGTACCGCCACGCATCCTTGTCGAGCATCTCGTTCTCGTCGACCCTCGCAAGGTGCACGGCGCCGAGGCGACCGTTGGGCGTGCCGAACATGTAGACGTAGCCGTCCTTCTTTTCGAAGGCGACCATTTGGAACGGATGCTGCGGCCCATCTGGGTCATCCCACTGCGACGCCGTCGCGATGTTCTCCCAGGTCGGGCCATCCGTGTGGTTCCACGTCTCGCCGTTGTCATCGGAGTAGGCGATGCGGCTGTAGTTCGTCCACCACTGCCCTGCCGGACCCCACTCCTTGACCGACATGTACGCCATGTACTGGCGATCACCCACGGCAATACCTGCCGTCGGGATCGTCGTCATTTCATCGCCATTGATTTTCTTCGAGGGAACGAGCTCCTTTGCCGAGCCGTCAACATCGAGCACGGCAGAGTCGAAGCTCATCCCGTCGTTCAGCTCGGCGTCACTCGAGCGCAAGAGGGCGTTGGAAATCCAGTCGCCGCCACCGCCGCCCGGGCCACTCCAGTTGCCGAAGGTGTCGCCAACGGCGAAGAGCACTTCTCCGTCGCCGTTGTCCCACATGATGCCAAGGTCGGTGCCCGTGATCTTCCACGGGTCTGCCGTGTTGGTTGTGCCAGAAACGCCCGTCACCTGCGAGATGAGCACGGCCGGCGATTGTGGCTGCTCCTCCGGCTCGGGTTGTGTTTCGGCGGCTGCACCTGCAGCTCCAAGCCCCGCAATTGCGAGGGATGTTGTGAGCGCCAGGGCGATTCGCGCCCGCTGCTTTCTCGGGCCCGATTCTCGGGGGCGGGTTGCGTAAAGAGTCACTGCTGTCCTTTCCATCGTTGGCTCACCGAGGCGACATTGCCTCGGGACGGAGCGACTGGGGCCACGGGGGAGTCATGACCTCACGATTTCAGCCGCGCGCAAAGCCCGCATTATGAAACCGATTTCATGGGAGGCTAACGGAAGCAGCGTGCCCCGTCAAGTGCCCCCACTACTGCACGTTGTAGCGATAGGGCCAGGCAGCAACGAGGCGCTGCACCTCGCTATCGGGCGCGCGCTCGACGTGCGGATCGGTCGACCAAACCATGATTTCGCGCGTTTCAGGCGTGTACGGATGCCACTGCGACTCGCTCGTCGGGGCACCGTTGTGCGCGAAGGAACCCAGTGCGGCCGTTATGCGATCGGCGAGCTGCCAGGGTGCATCCATTCCAACCGCGAGGAAGGCATCGGGCGAGTCGTCGAGGTGTCGGAAGGTGAAGGCAACGTCGAGAGCGTGGTGGGCTCCTGCGGGCCACTCCCCCTCCCCGCTGCGGCTCCAATCAAAGAGGCTCACGAAGGTTGGCGTGCCCGCTCGAGCGTCGAGCGCGCGGAACGTTGCACGCCGGTAGAGCAGCTCGGTCAAGACGGCTTCGAGCAGGTGCTGACGGTTCGGTGCGAAGCCACGATCGGCGTGGTACGCGGCTGCAAGTTCGTCGAAATTGCCATCGACAAACCGCGTCAATTCGGATGCCACGACCTCTTGTTCCGCGCCGGGGCGGATGTCGATCCATCCGCTCGATTCATTGCGATTCGTGCCGAGCATGAGCGGCACACGGCTCGCGCTGCCGCTCGCGATGTCGGCGAAGCGGGTGTGTCTGACGATGCGGCCGTCGATGATGGGATGGAACGGGATTGCGCCACTCGGGCGCCCGATGGATCGCGCCAGCACGACGCGGTCTTGCGCGGCCATGAGCGTATCGACGGGCACATCGAGCAGCTGGCTCGCGTCGGTGAATCCGAGCTCCGCGAGCAGCTGCTCCCGCACCGCGATGGCATCTTCGATCTCACTCGCGCGCTCGAGGGTGCAACTCTGGGCGATTGCGCCGTGGAACACTTCGCCCGCGGCATCCGTCGCGAGGTGCAGCATGACATCGGTGCCGCCCGATGATTCGCCCATGATCGTCACGCGAGCGCTGTCGCCACCGAAGGCAGGAATGAAGCGCTGCACCCATTCGAGCGCGCGGCGTTGATCGAGCAGGGCGAGGTTGCCGCTCGCGGCGTAGTCGGGGCCGAGGGCGTCTTCGAGCCACAGGTGCCCCAGCGTGCCGAGCCGATAGTTCGCCGCGACAACGATGAGGCGCTCGCGCGCTGCGAGGCGGCCTCCATCGGTCAACGGCCCCGACGACGAACCGAGCATGTGCGCACCGCCGTGGATCCAGAAGACGACGGGCAGCGGGTCATCCGTGTGATCGGTTGGTCGCCACACTGTCAGGTTGAGACACCGCTTTTCGTCGCGTGGCGCGAATGCTGGCAGCGCTGCTTGCGGGGCTTCGTAGGCCGGTCCCACCGCGTCAAGTTCCCCCGTGGGAACGACGAGTTCTGCGGGCAAGAACCGCTGTGCCGTCGCGTAGGCGATGCCACGAAAGACCTCAACCTCGCCGTCAGGCGTGGCTTCGCGAACACCACGCACACGCGCAGTGTCGAGCTGAACTTCGCAGCGCTCAGGCACTGTGCGCTCCTAGCCGCGCGGGGCGGAGGCTGACTGCAGTTCGTTGCGCAAGACCACTGTGCGTGGTGGCTGGTTGTCGCCGCCGAGGCGTTCGAGCAGGAGCTTCGCGGCCGACGAACCCATATGGCGAGCGGGCAAACGCACGACCGTCACGGCCGTGGGGGAAAGCGTCGTGAAGGGCAGCGAGCCAACGACGGCAACCCCAACGGCGGGCGGTGTGAGACCGTGTTCTGTCAGCACTTGGATCGCTCCAACACCGATGAGGTTGTTACCAGCGACAACGGCGTCGGGCGGGTTTTCCAGCGAGAGCAGTTCTTCCATAACCTTGCGCCCGCCATCGACGCGGAAGGTCGAGAATCGCAAGAGTTCGTTGACGTCAGCGGATGGGTCTGCCGCGAGCAGTTCATCACGCCACCCCTCCGCGCGCTCCGCGGCCGTATCAATGGACGCCGGGCCACCGATGTATGCGATGCGCTTGTAGCCGCGGTCGATGAGATCCTTCGTGGCGGCCGCACCCGCCGCGCGGTTCGCCATGACAACACCGTCAATGTCGTAGCGCGTCGCACGGTCGACCGCGACAACGGGGCTCCCCGTCGCAAGCACGGCGTCCAGATTGGTCGTATCACTCGCGGGGGCAATAATGACGCCCGACATGTGCTCGGCGATCGCGATATTGAGGTAGGTCGATTCCTTCTTGATATCGGCATCCGAATTGCACAGCACGACGGAATAGCCCGCTTCTGAGGC
Source organism: uncultured Microbacterium sp. (assembly GCA_964400205.1). Taxonomy (GTDB): domain Bacteria; phylum Actinomycetota; class Actinomycetes; order Actinomycetales; family Microbacteriaceae; genus Microbacterium. Next base: position 1,023 of record CAYNTU010000036.1, on the reverse strand, counting down.
AACATCTTCGACGCCGCGAGCCATCTCGGTGAAGTATGGGTTTTCGATGTCGGGAATGATGAGCGCGATCACTTCTGAGCGCTGCCGGCGAAGCTTTCGAGCCGTGCGATTGGGCGTGAAGTTGAGCTTCGCGGCCGCAGCGCGCACGGCCGCTGCCTTCTCTCCCGAGACCTTTGTGCCATTGAGGACGCGTGAAACCGTGGCGGGTGAAACGCCCGCGAGTTCGGCGACGTCATAGATCGTTGCCATGCGACCCCTCCCCGGTTCCGGCCGGCTCTCGCCAAGTTGATTCGTTCAGGTTCACTGCACCGCAGCGTTCGTTAGGCCACAGTACCGCGCGAAACAGCGTTTCGTAGCAATTCGGCGTGAAATCGATTACATTAGCCGCATGGCATCCGTACCCTCAGACCTCTCGAACCTCGCAGCGTTGCGCAAGGTTCAGACCCGTTCCATCTCCCCCGAGAACTTCGATGGCGCCGTTGGCGGCGGCGGTCGGGCGACCGAAGGGCTCGGCGCAGCATGCGCCCGCGACCTCGGCCCCGGCTGGAAGATCTCGCCGTGCATCGACATCAAGGCGGGCGAGACCTTCGAATTCGCCAACATCGATGGCCCCGGCAAGATCACCCACATCTGGATCACGACCCACACCGACAATTGGCGCACACTCCTGCTGCGCGCCTACTGGGATGGCGAGAACGAGCCCGCCGTTGAGGTTCCCTACGGTGACTTCTTCTGCAACGGTTGGGGTGTTTTCGCACAGGTCAACTCGCAGGCGATTGCCGCGAACCCGCAGGGTGGCTTCAACTCGTACTGGCCCATGCCCTTCCAGACAGGTGCCCGTCTGACGCTCGAGAACACCTCGGTTGTCGACGTGCGCGTCTACTACCAGGTGACATACGAGCTCGGTGGCGACTACTCGAACGACGGCTACTTCCACGCCCAGTGGCGCCGCTCAAACCCCCTCGAAGACAAGACCCCGCACATCATCCTCGAGGGCATCGAGGGCCAGGGGCAGTACGTCGG
>CAYNTU010000035.1:0-20485 GCA_964400205.1 uncultured Microbacterium sp. | reverse complement strand
TTGCCTACGAAGGCGCGACCATGGAATGGGTCGATGGCAACATCGGCTCGAAGATCACGATGAAGTACCCGTCGATCTACCTCATGGGTGAGCACGCCAAGGGTGAGACGCTTTCGGTCGCCTTCGCGGGCCCCGGTCAGCATCAGGATGCTGGCGCAAAGATGATTCACATGGCGCCCTACACGCAGTCGTCGATCACCTCGAAGTCGATCGCTCGTGGTGGTGGCCGCACGGGCTACCGCGGTGAGGTTCGCGTTGACGCAAACGCCCACCACTCATCGAACTCTGTTGTGTGTGACGCACTGCTCGTCGACACGATTTCGCGTTCTGACACGTACCCGGCTATCGACATCCGTGTTGACGATGTCGTGCTCGGCCACGAAGCAACCGTCTCCAAGGTGAGCGAAGAGCAGCTGTTCTACCTCATGAGCCGTGGTGTCGAAGAGACCGAGGCAATGGCAATGATCGTGCGTGGCTTCATCGAGCCCATTGCGCGCGAGCTGCCCATGGAGTACGCGATGGAATTGAACAAGCTCATCGAGATGGGCATGGAAGGATCAGTCGGCTAATGGCATCCGCTACGACTACGCACGTTGACCCTGCCGCAAAAGCATCGGATGCATTCGTCCCCGTTCAGACGCGTTCCGAGCGCCCGACGTCGTTCGACCCGGCTGACTTCGGGATGCCAACAGGCCGTGAGGTGAACTGGAAGTACACCCCCATCGCAAAGATCGACGCTGCCCTGAAGGCCGAGGAGTACCACGAGGACGCACTCGAGTACGAACTTGCGAACCACGACGACGCCCAGATCTCGTCGCTCACGGCCGAGGCCGCGCCTCGTGGCTCGTTCTTCGTTCCCGAAGACATCGCAGCCGCTAAGGCCTGGCAGAACAGCCGCGAGGCTCTGCACGTCAAGGTTCCCGCAAACGCCGAACTCGACAAGCCCATCACGGTCGAGATCACGGGTAAGGGTGTCGACCAGCCCGGCGCTGCGCACATCGTTATCGAGGCGGAACCGAACTCGCACAGCACCGTTGTGCTGCACCACACGGGCTCGGCTTCGTACCTGCAAAACGTTGAGATCATCGTGCGAGACGGCGCTGACCTCACGGTTGTCACGGTGCAGCGCTGGAGCGACGACTCCGTGCACCTCGCAAGCCACCAGGCACGTGTCGACAATGACGCCAAGCTCACGCACTTTGTTGTGAGCCTCGGTGGGGGAGTCGTACGAGTCAACCCCTCGCTCGAACTCAACGGAACGGGCTCAGAGGGCAACATGTTTGGCCTCTACTTTGCTGACGCCGGTCAGCACCTCGAAAGCCAGGTCTACCTGCACCACAAGGGCCAGAAGACGGTCGGTGACGTGCTCTACAAGGGGGCACTGCAGGGTGAGGGTGCCCACACCGTGTGGGTCGGCGACGTGCTTATCGGGCCGGATGCCGAAGGCACTGACTCGTACGAAGCAAACCGCAACCTCATGCTGACCGAGAACACGCGTGCCGACTCGGTGCCGAACCTCGAAATTGAGACGGGCGCTATCGAAGGTGCCGGCCACGCAAGCGCGACCGGTCGCTTCGACGATGAGCAATTGTTCTACCTGCAGGCTCGCGGTATTCCCGAGGAAGAAGCACGCCGCCTTGTGGTGTTCGGGTTCCTCGGTGAAATCGTGCAGCGACTCGAACTGCCTGAACTTGAAGCCGAACTCAACGCGGCTATTGAGGCAGAGCTCGCCGGGGTGGCCTAGTGAGCGCACAGCGCGCATGCTCGGTATCGGAGCTGCAACAAGACACCGCATTGCGGGTCGTCATCGACGGCACGCCCATTGCAGTTGTCAAAGATTCTGCGGGCGAGATTCACGCGATCGGTGACACGTGCACCCACGGTGAAATCTCACTCTCGGAAGGCTTCGTTGAGGGTGACACGCTCGAGTGCTGGGCACACGGCTCAGCGTTCTCGCTCATTACCGGCAAACCCCAGAACCTCCCGGCTTACGAGCCGGTTCCGGTCTACACCGTTGAGATTGATGGCGACGACGTGTTGATCGATCCCACGAAGACCAAGACGGTCAGCTGACCGCCAACAAACGACTTAGAGACTGAAAACAAGGAAGACAAAGAGTCATGGCTGTACTTGAAATCAAAGACCTTCACGCATCCGTTGAGACCCCCAACGGTGAGACGCCCATCCTCAAGGGCGTGACCCTCTCGGTCAAAAGCGGCGAGACGCACGCCATCATGGGCCCCAACGGCTCTGGCAAGTCGACCCTCGCCTACACGGTCGCTGGTCACCCCAAGTACATCGTGACGAGCGGTTCGATCACGCTCGATGGCGAAGACGTGCTGGAGATGGGGCCGGATGAGCGCGCACAGGCCGGGCTCTTCCTCGCGATGCAGTACCCCGTCGAGATCCCCGGTGTGACCCTCACGAACTTCCTTCGCACCGCCAAGACCGCTATCGACGGTGAGGCACCCGCTATCCGCAGCTGGACCAAAGAGGTCAAGCAGGCCATGGAAAACCTGCAGATGGACGCGAAGTTCTCGCAGCGTAACGTCAACGAAGGCTTCTCGGGTGGCGAGAAGAAGCGCAACGAGATCCTGCAGCTCGAACTGCTCAAGCCGCAGATCGCTGTGCTCGACGAGACCGACTCGGGCCTTGACGTTGACGCACTGAAGATCGTTTCAGAGGGTGTTAACCGCGCCAAGGAAGCAACCGGCCTCGGCGTTTTGCTCATTACGCACTACACGCGCATCCTGCGTTACATCAAGCCCGACTACGTGCACGTTATGGCCAAGGGCAAGATCGTCGAATCGGGCGGCCCGGCACTCGCTGACGAGCTCGAAGAGAACGGTTACGCAAAGTACACGGCCGACGGCTCGGCAGAGCCCGCTCTCGCGGCAGCGGAGTAAAGTTCTCAGCATGACCGAGAGCACCGTGCCTGACGAGAAGTCAGGGCTGTCACCCGAAAAATACGACGAGGTGATCGAAGCCCTCAAAGACGTTATGGACCCCGAGCTGGGCATCAATGTCGTTGACCTGGGGCTCATTTACGATCTGTCGTGGGACATCGAGAACGACGCGCTCGTCATTCACATGACGCTCACGAGCGCCGGCTGCCCGCTCACGGATGTGCTCGAGGAGCAGACCGCTCAGTCACTTGACAACGTCGTTGACCGCTTTCGGATCAACTGGGTGTGGATGCCGCCGTGGGGCCCCGAGCGCATTACCGACGATGGTCGGGACATGATGCGCGCACTCGGCTTCGCGATTTAGTGCACAGCGCACCTGTGCGCGAACGCAGGTCGATTTGGGGTGGCTCCTACGCCCCGATTACGATCGGCGCTGTCACGCTCATCTTCTTGGCGGCCTTGCAGTCGCTTGCCGTGACGACCATCATGCCCGTCATCAGCACGGAGCTTGATGGGCAGTCGCTCTACGCGCTCGCGTTCGCGGGCACGCTCGCGACCGGTGTTATCGGCATGGTTGTCGCTGGGGCGTGGTGTGATCGCTCGGGGCCCGTCGCGCCGCTCTACGCCGCCGTCGCGACACTTGTCGTTGGCCTCATCATCTCTGGTGTTGCCGATTCCATGCCCATCATGGTGCTGGGGCGACTTGTTCAGGGGCTTGGCGCGGGCGCCCAGACCGTGGCGCTCTATGTTGTGGTCGCGCGTGTTTATCCGGCCGTCCTGCACGGCAAGGTGTTTGCGGCGTTCTCAGCTGCGTGGGTCGTGCCGTCGATTGTCGGCCCGGCACTCGCTGGGGTCACGGCCGACACGATTGGGTGGCGCTGGGTCTTCCTCGGTGTTGCCGTACTGGCCGTCATCGCATTCGCACTGCTAGCTCCCAAACTGCGAGCAATCACGCACACGGAATCCATCCGACCGAGCGGCGTTGTTCCGCGAGTCCTCCTTGCCGTGCTCGTTGCTGCGACCATCCTGGCGATTGGTTGGTCGACGGAGTTCTCACTGCAGATCGGCTGGGCTCTCGCCGCCGCAGGAATCGTTGTTCTCGCATCGAGTATCCGGCCACTGTTGCCGCCGGGAACACTTGTCGCACGCACAGGGCTACCGAGCGTCATCCTCATGCGCGGCCTTGTTGCGGGCGCGTTTTTCGGGGGAGAAGCGTACGTTCCGTACGTGCTGCAGCACGAGTATGAATACACCTCGACGTCTTCCGGGCTCGCCCTCACGGCAGCCGCGCTCTCGTGGGTCATTGGCTCATCGCTGCAGGGTCGCTATGGTGATCGCCTCGGCAGCACGCGGATCACGCTCATCGCTCTGCCGTTTGCCATGAGTGGGCTCGCAGCTGCCGCACTCGTGAGTGTGGGCTGGCTCCCAGCGTTTGCACTCATCATCGGATGGTTCTTGAGCGGCTTTGGCATGGGGCTCGTGTACCCGCGGCTCACGGTTATGACCCTTGCCTACTCAACGCCCGGCAATCAGGGCTTTAACTCCGCTGCGCTTTCGATCTCGGATTCAGCGGGCGCGGCAGTCACAATCGCCCTCGCAGGCTTGTGCTTCGTCTCATTCGGGAGCGGCGCGGCCGGATTTGCCGCTGTTTTCGTGCTCTCGGTTCTCGTCGCCCTGCTCGCGTTCGTTCCCGGGCTTCGGATGGGGAACCCGCCGCGCGACGACGAACGCTAGTGCGCTGCGGACTCTTTACCGAGCACCTTCTTGACGACTGTCACAACCCCGACGACGACAAAGCCCCAGGCGAGACCGAAGACGGCTGAGAGACCAGAGTCAATGAGCCACGTCACGATGGCTGGCCCGTGGACGGCGTGCGTGATGTCGTGCAGCAGGTTGTAGAAGAGCGGTACACCAACTTCGGCGAGATTCGCAACGATGATATGCCCGCCGACCCAGAGCATGGCGACGACGCCGACGATGCTGAGGAGACGGAAGATATACGGCATCGCGCCCACGAGCACGCGGCCGATGCGTTCCTGCCACGGCTTGCCCCGTTTTGTGAGCCACAAGCCGACGTCATCCATCTTGACGAGAAGCGCGACGACGCCGTAGACGAGTGCCGTCATAGCGATTGCGATCACGATGAGCATGGCGAGGCGCATTCCCCACGAGTCGCTCTCGATGTTGCTCAGAGAGATGAGCATGATCTCAGCCGAGAGGACGAGGTCGGTTGTCGTGGCGCTTCGCACGATTGATTGCTCGTCCTGCGGTGTGCGTTCGACGACTTCTTCGACCGAGGGCTCGTGTTCTTTGCCGCGTAGCTGCCCAATCCAGTGCCAGACCTTCTCAGCGCCTTCGTAGCAGAGATAGGTGCCACCGATGAGGAGCAACCAAGGGAAGACCCACGGCGCCCACACGCTGAGCAGCATGATGGCGACGATAATGATCGCCTTGTTGACGAGCGAGCCGCGCGTGATCTTCCAGATGATGGGCAGCTCGCGGTTGGGAGAGAGCCCCTGCACATACTGCGGTGTTACCGCAGCGTCGTCGATCACGACGCCAGCGGATTTCGCCGAAGCCTTTGCCGCGCCCGCGACAATGTCATCGACGGATGCTGCGGCAGCCTTGGCTAGAACGGCAATGTCATCGAGCAGAGCCCACAGGCTACCGGCCATCTATTCCTCATCCTCGCGAGGGGGTGGTGTACGAGCTTTATTATCGCTGCTCGAGCTTTTGCACGCCCTTCCATGCAAGCGGAATGAGCACGGCTGCGAGTGCGGCTTTGATGAGCCCGCCGATGATGAACGGTGTTACGCCGGCCTCGAGGATCTGCCCGAACGACAGGCCGTTGCCGAGGTAGACGTTGACGATATAAGCCATGTAGGGCACGCCCACGAGGAAGGGAACAACGCTCGCAAGAGTAAACCCGACCATACCCATGAGGGGCTTGCGGTCCCAGGCGCGCTCAGCGAACCAGCCGGCAACCCATGCGGCGGCGATGAACCCGATGACGAAGCCAAAGCTCGGCTTCAAGACAGCGAGCGGGCCACCCGTGAAACCGGCGAACCACGGAATGCCGGCAAGACCGCCGAGCATGTAGGTCGTGAGGGCCGCAGCGCCACGTTTCGCACCGAGCGCGGCACCAACAACGATGACCGCGAGCGTCTGACCCGTGATGGGGACGGGCCACAGGGGAACCTCGATCTGGGCAAACGCACCAACGATGACAGCACCCGCCGCGATGAGGGCGACGTTGAGAATGAGCGCTCGCTGCTTGCTTGAAGCAGTGAAAGTATCGGCAAGAACACGGGCCTGGCGGGGCTGTGCGAGGGCAGTCATCGGTGACTCCTTTCGAGGGGGCTCATGCCACTATACGGCTAGGCTTTCACGCGAGATGAATAGACGGCGCGCGTATCAGAAACGCTCCGCGAGTACAGGCTGGCTCGTGTTTCTTGTGGTGCTGCTTCTTGCCGCCATCATTGGTGCTGCGATCTACCTCATTCGAACGGGAAACACAGCGGCTCCCGTCATCACCTTTTCTGCGCCACCTGCCGATGAGGCAACGGCAGACCCGACCCAGACAACAGCGGAGCCAGCTCCGATTCCGAGCGTGCAAGCGGCCCCCAACCGGCCGGACCCAGCTCCGCAGCGAGCTGTCGATGCGCTCGCGAATCTTCCCGTGCAGTCGCGTGACGATTGGGACGGGTACTCGCGTGAGCAATTTGGGCAGCCGTGGCAGGTGCTGGATAGCGAGGGGTGCGATGCGCGCCAGGATGTCCTCGCACGAGACCTGAGCGATGTCGGTCGCCGAGGGTGCAACGTTATGCGCGGCGAATTTACCGATCCGTACACGGGAACGAGCTTTGCCTTCGAGCGCGGCTGGGACACTTCAGGCCTCGTCGAAATCGACCATGTTGTCGCCCTTGCGGATGCCTGGCAAAAAGGCGCGCAAGAACTCTCGCTGCCTGAGCGGGTCGCGTTTGCGAATGATCTACTCAACCTCATCGCCGTTTCGCGAGACGCAAACCAAGACAAACGAGGCCTCGACGCGGCTAACTGGTTACCACCGGACGCGACATACCGATGCATGTATGTCGCACGGCAAATTGCCGTGAAAACGAAGTGGAACCTCTGGTTGAGCGCTCCCGAACACGACGCAATGTCTGAGGTGCTTTCTTCATGCCCCGATGAGCAACTGCCGACGGGCGAAACGCCAGGCTGAGCTGTGCACGCCAGGTAGACTGGGGGATTGGCCGGTCGGCCAGAACCCCCTTTTCAGAATGGACGTTTGTCGTGCTTGCCGTGCACAACCTCGAGATTCGCGTGGGCGCTCGCACGCTCATGCAAGATGTCTCATTCCGCGTTGGGCCCGGCGACAAGGTTGGACTTGTTGGGCGCAACGGTGCTGGCAAGACGACGCTCACAAAGGTGCTCGCGGGCGATCTGCAGCCCGACGGTGGCACGGTCACGCTCAGTGGCGAGCTCGGCTATCTGCCGCAGGACCCGCGCACGGGCGATCCCGAGATGCTCGCACGGACGCGAATTCTTGACGCCCGCGGCCTTGGCTCGCTCGCACTCGGGATGCGGGAAGCATCCGAAGCCATGTCTTCCGATGACGCCAGGGTCGCCGAAAAGGCAATGCGCAAGTACGCGAGCCTCACGGAGCGCTTCGAAGCACTCGGTGGCTACGCCGCGGAAGCGGAAGCGGCGAGTATTTCGCACAACCTCGGGCTGCCCGACCGCATTCTCGATCAACCGCTCAGCACGCTCTCGGGTGGCCAGCGCCGCCGCATCGAACTCGCGCGCATTCTGTTCTCTGATGCGCAGTCGATGATTCTTGACGAGCCGACGAACCACCTCGACGCCGACAGCGTCGTGTGGCTGCGCAAGTTCTTGCAGGATTACAAGGGCGGACTCATCGTCATCAGTCACGATGTTGAGCTCGTGGGTGAAACGGTCAACCGGGTCTTCTACCTCGACGCAAACCGCCAGGTCATCGACATCTACAACATGAACTGGAAGAACTACCTTCGTCAACGTGTCGCTGACGAAGAGCGCCGTAAGAAAGAACGTGCTAACGCCGAGAAGAAGGCGACCCAATTGCAGATGCAGGCGGCTCGCTTCGGCGCAAAAGCCTCGAAGGCGGCCGCCGCACACCAGATGGTTGCGCGCGCCGAAAAGCTCCTTGCTGGGCTCGACGAGGTTCGCCAAGACGACAAAGTCGCAAAGCTTCGCTTCCCGAAACCCGCGCCGTGTGGCAAGACCCCGCTCATGGCTCAGGGCCTCAGTAAGTCGTACGGTTCACTTGAAATCTTCACGGATGTCGACCTGGCGATCGACCGCGGTTCCAAAGTTGTTGTGCTCGGGTTTAACGGTGCCGGAAAGACGACCCTGCTGCGGTTGCTGGCAGGCGTTGACGAGGCCGATTTCGGCGAGATTCAACCTGGCCATGGCCTCAAGGTGGGGTACTACGCGCAGGAGCACGAGAACCTCGATGTCTCGCGCTCGGTGCTGGAAAACATGATGTCTGCAGCGCCCAACCTTAACGAAACTGAGGCGCGCAAGGTGCTCGGCTCGTTCCTGTTCACGGGTGACGACGTCCATAAGCCTGCTGGGGTGCTCTCGGGTGGCGAAAAGACCCGGCTTTCGCTTGCGACGCTCGTGGTCTCCTCTGCGAATCTTTTGTTACTTGACGAGCCCACGAACAACCTTGACCCCGCTTCGCGCGAAGAGATACTCGGCGCACTGGCACACTACGAGGGCGCTGTTGTGCTCGTCTCGCACGACCCCGGTGCCGTGCTCTCACTCAACCCAGAACGCGTGCTTATTTTGCCCGACGGAGTCGAAGACATCTGGAACCGCGAATACGAGGAGCTCATCGAACTCGCATAGCAGGTCATCAACCGTCGAGGAGCGCATCCTCATAGTCAGCGTCACGATCGCGGCGCTTCTTGCGCCTGTCGGCCGAGAGTTCGCGGCCTTCGCGGTGGTTCTGGACCTCTGAGCGGATGACGTACGCGATAAACGCGAAGCCCATAATGGCGAAGAGGATCCACTGGATCGCGTACGACAGGTGCGGGCCTGAATCGGTACTCGGGCGATCGAACCCACCGATTGCGACCGCTGCAGCCGGGGTTTCGCTCACTGCCTGAACGTAAGCACCGCGATAGGTTTCGGCACCGCTCAGCTGGGCAACCAGATCGAGATTGATATTGGGCACCTGCCCCTCGTCTGCACCTCGCCCCGCACGTGGTGCAGCTTCAGAGGGCATGACGTGACCGATCACGGTGACTTCTCCGACGGGAGGAGCAGGCACAATCGATGGCTGCGCGGTATCTCCCGGGGGCACCCACCCACGGTTGACGATGATGAGATCGCCCTCGGTTGTGCGAAGCGGGTGTAGGAGCTCAAAGGCATTGCTGCCGCCATGGGGTCGATTCCGCACAAAAATGGGTGTCTCGCCGAGATACCTTCCCGTGAGTGTGACCTGGCGCCATTGTGTTTGCGCCGGCAGGGTTGGGCGCGCGAGATCGACGACGGAAGCGAACGGTACGGGCGTTGCGTCGTAGTTCCGCTCAATCGTCGTGATCTCGGCTTCGCGACCGGCATTGCGATCAAATTGCCACTGCGAAAGCCACCAGCAGGCAAGGGCAAACAGCACGGCGAAGGCGATGTAGCCAGCCCATCGGAGCGCGCGGGAACGGCGTGAAGTGTCGCTCAAGCCAACTCCGCCGTCGTGGGTGGCTCGGGCAGCTCGCCGAGTGGCTCACGACGCACGGGAAAAGCACGGCTTGCGAGATAGTCGTGCAAGAACGCCGCATGCTCGTCGCACGCGAGCCACACCTTCTGCCGGTTCGGTGCATGAATCTTCGGGTTCCGCCAAATCACCTGCTGCGTTGGCGCCGCCTTGCAATCTGCACGTGAGCACTGCGGGTCAACGAGGTGCCACATGCTCATGCGTCGTCCTCATTCTTTGGCTCAAGGCGGATGACGAGGGGCCCATCATGCGCGGGCTCGGGCTGTTTCGTCGTTGGAGCCTCTTGCAAGGCGACGTCGGTGGCCATGGCAGCGCTCGCATTTCGTTTCCTGCCGTTGTTCGCGTTGATGACGGCGATATATGGCAGGAATGCGGCCCCGAGAAAGAACGCGAGGGTGTGCCAACCGAAGGGCTGCACAAAGATCATGAGACCGAGGCACACCATGCGGATGGCCATCGTGATCATGTACCGCTTCTCGCGGTCGTCGGTGTCTTCACTGTGGCCTGTGTCAGCCGTTGTGATTGAGGGGGGAGTGCGCTTGCGGGCCACGGTGGGCTAGACCTCCACGGTGCCAACACCGGGCACCTCAATAGCGGGCAACTCAGCCGTGACCATGCTGACGATCAGCACGAACCAAGCAAGCAGGCTCCCGTAGCCGAGGATGAGCCCCGTTATGGCGAGGTTTCGGCCGTCTTCGCCCCGGCGTCGGATTTGGCTCAGCGCGACGTGGCCGAGAATAACGGCGACAAGCCCTCCGAGGAACGGAATGACCCATGAGACGCATCCGATGATGAGTGAGGCGATCGAAAGAGCGTTCGTCGCGAGCGGGTAGAAGGCGACGGGCGCTGTTACCTGGTTCAGCGGGGTCGGCGACGGCACCGCGTAGGCGGGAAATGATTGCTGAGACATCGCGCGCTCCCTGATTGTTTATGCACCTCCATCGTATTCCGCTCGGTAGGCTGAAAACCCCTCGAGAACACTTCAAAGGAGAACTTGTGAGCGATCTGCCAGTTGTATTGGTCACGGGCGGTAACCGCGGCATCGGTCGATCGATTGCCGAGCGTTTTGTCACCGATGGGTACCCCGTCGCCGTCACGGCCCGCTCGGGCGAGGGGCCGGAAGGCGCGCTCACTGTTCGGGCAGACGTGACCGATTCCGCAGCACTTGACGCGGCCTTCACCGAGGTCGAAGAGAAACTTGGCGCGCCCACGATCATCGTTGCCAACGCAGGGGTCACAAAAGACACCCTCATGTTGCGCATGAGCGACGAGGATTTTGACAGCGTTGTTGCGACCAACCTTGGTGGATCATTCCGCGTCGTCAAACGTGCACTCAAGGGGATGGTGCGCGCTCGCTTTGGTCGGGTCATCCTCATTTCAAGTGTTGTCGGCCTGTACGGCTCGGCTGGGCAGGTCAACTATGCGAGCTCCAAGAGCGCCCTCGTTGGTTTTGCGCGTTCGCTCACTCGGGAGCTTGGTGCGCGCGGGATCACGGCCAACGTGGTTGCTCCCGGGTTCATCGAGACCGACATGACCGCTGAGCTTCCGGAGGAGACACAGAAGCAGTACAAGGCGAACATTCCCGTGGCGCGGTTTGGCACGACCAATGAGGTCGCTGGGGTTGTCACCTGGCTTGCTTCGCCCGCCAGCGGGTATATTTCCGGCGCCGTCATTCCGGTCGATGGCGGCCTCGGCATGGGGCACTAGCCCGGCCGGTCGTTGAGGGGAGGCGCGAAGCGCCACGGACAAAACGCCTCAGGGCAACAGCGGGATGAGTTCGCTCAGGTCAACGCGGCCGATAACGGCATCCGCATTCTCGCGAACCTTGGGCTTCGCATTGAACGCAAGCCCGAGCCCCGCGGCCTCGAGCATGAGCAGGTCGTTGGCGCCGTCGCCCGCAGCGATCGTTCGTGAGAGCGGTACGCAGTACTGATCTGCCCACTCGGCAAGCGAGGTCGCTTTCGTCGCAGCGTCAACGATTGGGCCGTCCACTTCGCCCGTGAGCACCCCCTCGGATGCAGCAAGGTGGTTCGCCCGCCAGACATCGATTCCGAGCGCGGGTGCCACGGTGTCGAGCACCTCGTGGAATCCGCCCGAAACGACAGCCGCGATTCCGTTTCTCGCGTGGATTTCGGCGATGAGCTCGCGTGCCCCTGTTGTCGGGGTGACGCGAGAAATGACCCTCTCGAAGGCGGCGGTGGAAACGCCCGCGAGTGCCTGCGCGCGTTGGCGAAGGCTCGCGGCAAAGTCGAGCTCGCCGCGCATTGCCGCTTCGGTCACAGCTGCCACTTCGTCGCGGCGGCCAGCTTCATCTGCGATGAGTTCAATCACCTCGTCGGCGAGCAGTGTCGAATCGGCGTCGAAAACCACGAGGAAGCGCGCTTGAGTCACACTGCAAGCCTAAGAGGTCTCCGCGCGCGTCTTCGCTTCGTGGTGCGGGCGCGGCGATAGGCTGGGCACATGGTCGATGTGCTCAAGCTCTCTGACGTGGTGGTGCGCCGTGACGGCCGCAATATTCTCGATCACCTCACGTGGGATGTCGCTGGCGACCAGCGTTGGGTTGTGCTGGGGCCGAACGGTGCCGGCAAGACAACGCTGCTTCGCGTGGCGGACGCAAGTTTGCACCCGACGAGTGGCGCGGTCGAGGTGCTCGGCTCGCAGCTTGGGCGCACGGATGTTTTTGAGCTGCGCCCCCGCGTCGGTATGGCCTCGAGCGCGCTGGCCCGTGAGATCCCTCCCTCAGAGGCGGTTCGCGATGTCATTCTGACGGCGGCGCACTCTGTCACGGGGCGGTGGCGTGAGTCATACGATGACATCGACGAGGCGCGCGCCGACGAGATTCTGGCGCAGTGGAACCTGACGCATCTCGCTGAGCGCACCTACGGCTCGTTGAGCGACGGCGAACAGAAACGTGTGCAGATCGCTCGAGCGGTCATGACAGACCCGGAACTTTTGCTGCTCGATGAGCCAACGGCAAGCCTTGATCTTGGTGCTCGCGAGGAACTGCTTGCGCTGCTCGGCGAGTACACGAAGCGGCCGCAGGCTCCCGCCATGGTCATGGTGACTCACCACGTGGAAGAGATCCCGCCCGGGTTCACGCACGTCCTGCTCCTGCGTGACGGCAAGCAAATCGCTGCGGGCCCCATTGCGGAAACGTTGACGCCCGAGGCGCTGACCCAAACATTTGGCGTTCCGATTGCGCTTGCGCAGGCGGGTGGACGCTACGCCGCGAGGGCCGTTCGACGCTAAGCGATCGGGCGTGAGTCTGGTAAGCTAGACCCTTGGTGCACCAGAGCGCCCAAAACAAGACTTTTACTCCATCTGGCGAGGAACTTTTCATGAAGACTGACATTCACCCCGACTACCAGCCCGTCGTATTCCGCGACCTTGGCTCGGGCGAGCTTTACCTGACCCGTTCGACCGCAACGAGCGACAAGACGATCGACCTCGACGGCGAGACCTACCCGGTTATCGACGTCGAAATCTCGGCAGCATCGCACCCGTTCTACACGGGCAAGCAGCGCATCATGGACTCGGCCGGTCGCGTCGAGAAGTTCAACCAGCGCTTCAAGAACTTCGGCAGCAAGTAAGACCCGCTGCACGCAAGCGCCCTCGCTCAGTGAGCGGGGGCGCTTGTTTTTTAGCGTTCGGGCAAACGCACGGGCCACGCGCCATCAAGCTCTTGCCCCGGGTTGAGCTTTCCCACCCGCTGGAAGTACTCGCTCAAGCTCGCCGCTTGTGACTGTGCCCATTCGATTTGCGAGGCATGCAGTTGTGCGCTCGTCTCCGGGATCAGCTCGCGGTATTTCGAGAGCACCGCGAGCGCGACGCGACCTGCCGCGACGGCATCCGCTTCAGCATCGTGGGCGAGATCGAAGTTGACATCGTATTCGGCCGCGACATCTGTCAAGGTGCGTTTGCCTTTGCGGTAACGATCAAAGGCTTTGTCGATCACGAGTGGGTCGAGTACAGGCGTTGGTTCGCTGATGGGCAGCACACCGTAGCGACGAGCCTCGTGCGCGAGCATCGTGAAATCAAAGGGTGCGTTGAAGGCGACAACACACATGCCTTGGTCGAAGAGTGCCCGAAGCTCGGCGACAACCTCGCCGACAACGTGCGCTGCTGGGCGGCCGTTTCGCTGTGCCCGTTCTGTGCTGATGCCGTGCACAGCAGTTGCTTGCTCAGGAATATCGATGCCGGGGTTCGCAAGCCATGAGCGCGAACGTACAACGCTGCCGTCCGCCCGCAAAACACCGACGTGCGCCGTCACGATACGGTCGCGCGCAACGTTGACACCCGTTGTTTCAAGGTCAAACACGGCGATCTCGTCGAGCCACTGGGGGAGGGCGAGCGCCGGAGCCTCACCATTGCCGCCCATGGTGTTATCGGTTGTCTCGAGGCTCTCGGTCTTCACGCTTCTACGCTAACGCGCGCCGCTGACATCGCCCGGGTCTCACGGGCGAGTCAACTGGAGCCAACTACACTGGTCGGATGCCGCAGCCGCACTTCTATGCCGAAAAGCTCGCGGCGGTTCCCGTGGAACGGCACGAAATCTCTCTGCTGGATGGCACGACCGCCTACTGGGTATACGGGCCGAGCGATGCAAAAGTCACGATTGTCGCGGTGCACGGTTTTCGAGGTGACCACCACGGTCTAGAGTCTGTCGTGGCGCACCTGGGCGGCATCCGCGTTATTTCCCCAGATCTCCCGGGCTTTGGTGAGAGTTCGCCGATCCCGGGTCGCACGCAGGATCTCGCGTGCTTCGTGGCGTGGCTCACGGCGTTTTATCGCGCCGTTGCACCCAATGCCGTTCTGCTGGGTCACTCCTTTGGCTCGATCGTGACGGCGACGGCGGTTGCGCAGGGGCTTGAGGTGCCCGCGCTCATCCTCGTGAACCCCATTGGTGCGCCAGCACTCTCGGGGCCAAAGGGCATCATGACCCGCCTCGCGATTGGGTACTACTGGGCGGGGGCGAAGCTTCCCGCGCCGCTTGGCGAACGTGTTCTACGCTCACCGCTCGTTGTGCGCATCATGAGCGAGACGATGGCCAAGACGAAAGACAAGGCGCTTCGCCAATTCATCCATGACCAGCATGATCAATACTTCTCGGCCTTTACCGATCGCGATTCCTTGCTCGACGCATTCCGCACGAGTGTTTCGCACGATGTGAGCGACGTCGCCGAGAGAATCACGGTCCCAACGCTGCTCGTCGCAGCGACGCAAGACGACATCACACCCATCGAAAAAGAGCGGGAGCTCGCGGCGAGAATGCCCAACGCGCGCCTCATTGAGATCGACAAGGTGGGGCATCTCATCCACTACGAAACACCCGCGCAGGCTGCGGATGCGATCAGGAGCTTCCTGAACGAACACCCCGGTTTGATGAGCGGCGAGCAAGGTCAATAAGCCCGTCAACCCGATAGGGGACAGGCTCACTCACGGCGATAGCAACCTCTGTGCGATGCACGCCATCAACAGCGAGCATTGCGGCGTCGACGTCGAAGAGGTGTCGTGCATCACTGCACGCGACCTGCACGAGCAGATCGCGATTGCCGCTCAGCCTGGTCACCTGTCGCACCTCGGGAATCTTTGCGAGCTCACTCGCGATGCGCGGGAGCTCTTTTTGCGAGATCTGCAGCGAAATAAAGGCTTCAAGCCCAAAGCCGAGGGCCGCAACCGAAACTGCGCGGTCGTAGCCATCAAAGGCACCGATTTCGCTCAACCGAGCCAAGCGTGCATGCACGGTTTGCCTCGAGAGACCGAGCCGTTCCGCCAGCGCGACCGCGCTGATGCGAGGCTCGGCGGTCAGAGCCGAGATCAGGTCACAGTCGATTCGATCAAGGGCGCTCATCGCCTCGACGCTATCACTCGCTCATGGCGAGCCGGTATCTGTATGACGACTGGAGTCGTCTCATGTGCTGAACGCGTTCGAGTCGTCTCGAGTACTACTCGTTGTCGGAGGGCGTGAGGCCGATGGGGCCAGGCTCGGGCCGCTTTGGGCTCACAGTGTCGCCCGATGATTCACCGCGCAAGCGCCGAACGACCCACGGGGCCAGGTGTTCGCGTGCCCAACCGAGATCGTGGGCGCGAGCTTCACGCCAGTTGAGTTCGGGGAGCGGGTCGGGCTCAAGTGCTTGCAGGTCGTTGGGAACGTTAAGGGTGCGAAGCACCATGCGGGCAACCTCGTGGTGGCCCAGGGCGTTCATGTGCAGACGGTCGTCGTCAAAGAAGCGCGGATCCTGGATCGTTTTGAGCGCCCACTGGTCAGCAATGAGGGCATCGTGCTTCTCAGCGACGCTGCGGACGTTTTCGTTGTAGATCGCAACCTTGCCGCGGAACTGTCGAATCACGGGGGCAAACCCAGGGTCGATCCCCGTGAACAAGACAATGTCCGCACCGGTGGCCTTGAGGCGACTGACCATGTCATCAAGGCGAGCGGCAATCTCGTCGGGGTCGGTACCGGGGCGGATGACGTCGTTGCCGCCGGCGCACAGGGTCATGAGATCTGGCTTGAGCGCAATCGCGCGATCGATTTGATCCTCGTCGATCTGCGCGATGAGCTTGCCACGAACCGCGAGGTTGGCGTAGGCAAAATCGTCTACCTGAGCGGCGAGCTGTTCCGCGACGCGGTCGGCCCAGCCGCGGAGGCCGTTCGGTGAACCAGGCGAGGGATCACCGACACCCTCCGTGAAGGAGTCGCCAATTGCGACATAGCGTCGCCAGGGGTGGAGGCCTTGATTGTCGTTCGTCACGGTTTGAGCCTAGTCACGAAACCGATGGTCTTGCTGGTGTTCTTGAACGCTCATGTCGGTGGGCACGCATACGCTAGATGGGTGCTGTCACCCTCATATCCTCAACGCGCTGCTCGCGGCACCGTTGAGAAGCTCAGGGCCTGGCAACACGAAGCACTCGATCGCTATTTCGAGGGCACTGAGCGCGATTTTCTTGTTGCCGCAACGCCTGGCGCCGGGAAGACGACCTTTGCTCTGACACTCGCGCACGAACTTCTTGCGCGGGGCGATGTTGAACAGATCATCGTTGTTGCCCCGACCGAGCACCTCAAGACCCAGTGGGCTGATGCCGCTGCGCGCATGCACATCCGGCTCGACCCACGTTTCGAAAATCGCCATACGGCGCCCGCTCGGCACTACCAGGGCGTTGTTGTGACCTATGCGCAGGTTGCAGTCAAAGCACCCGTTCACAAGCGACTGACCGAGGCAAAACCGACCCTCGTGATCCTCGATGAGGTGCACCACGGTGGCGACACCTTGAGCTGGGGCGATGCGCTTCGGGAGGCATACGCGGGTGCCGAGCGGCGGCTCTTGCTCTCAGGGACGCCCTTCCGCAGCGACATCGCACCCATCCCCTTCGTTCGGTATGAACCCGACGCGCAGGGCGTTATGGTCTCGCAGGCTGACTACCGCTACGGCTATGGGCGGGCGCTGGAAGATGGCGTTGTGCGGCCCGTGCTCTTCCACGTGTACGCGGGCCACATGAAGTGGCGCAACAACGCCGGCGACGAACTTGAAGCCCACCTGGGGCAAGACAACCTGAAAGACGTCACGGCACAGGCGTGGCGTACCGCGCTTGACCCATCGGGTGAGTGGATGAGTGCCGTCTTGCGCGGAGCCGATCGCCGACTGACGGAGATTCGCCATCACATCCCCGATGCCGGTGGCCTCGTTATCGCGACCGACCAGCAGCAAGCGCGCGCCTACGCCAAGCTCTTGCGATCCATTACGGACGAACCGGCAACCGTCGTCTTGAGCGACGAGACGGCAGCGAACGAGCGCATCGAACGATTCCGAGAAGACACGACACGGTGGATGGTCGCCGTGCGAATGGTTTCTGAGGGTGTCGACGTGCCGAGGCTCGCGGTTGGTGTGTACGCCACGAGCTCGTCGACCCCGCTCTTTTTTGCCCAGGCGATCGGCCGCTTTGTTCGGGCGCGGCGCAAGGGCGAAGCGGCGAGCATCTTCCTGCCGCACGTTCCGCAGCTGCTCTCGCTCGCGCACGAACTTGAGAAAGAGCGCGATCATGCGCTGCAGATCCGCGAGCGCGATGCTGACGGCCTCGATGACGCGGCCCTCGAGGCAGCTCAGCGCGAAGAAGAAGCATCGGATGCGCTGACGGAAGAGTTCTCCTTCGAAGCCATCGCCTCGCTCGCACACTTCGACAAGGTCGTCTTCGATGGCAAAGAGTTTGGCGAGCTCGCCGAACCCGGCACACCCGAAGAAGAGGCGTTCATCGGCCTGCCCGGGCTCTTGCCGGCAGAAGACGTGCACCGCCTCCTGACGGAACACCACCACCGCCAAGCCCGCCTTCGCAAGAAACGTGAACGACAGCACCCGGGTGCCCCAACGACTCTGCCCGAACCGCTCCATCGCACGCTTCGCGAGCAACGCCGCCTTCTCAACAGTCTTGTCGGCGTTTATGCTCATCAAAGCGGGCTCACCCACGGTGCGATCCATGCGCAACTGCGAGCGCAGTGTGGCGGGCCAGAGGTCGCGAAAGCGACGCTCACGCAATTGCAAGCCAGAATTCAGGCGCTCCGACAGAAGGTGCACTCGTGACAACCGCTGAGCCGACCGCGGCCGATCGAAAGCGATGGGCAAAGTACCTCGCTGAAGAGCGTGCTGAGGGCAACGTGTACCGCAAGCTCGCTGCACGCAAGACGGGCGATCAGCAACGCGTTCTCTTACAGCTTGCCGACGCCGAGAAACGACACGAGCAGCATTGGCTCACGCTTCTCGGTGGCGAGCCCGACAAGCTGCCACGGCCCGGGTTGCAGACTCGTGCACTGAGTGCGCTCGCCTCACGGTTCGGATCGATCTTCGTGCTTGCTCTCGCACAGTCGCGCGAGGCGCAATCACCGTACGACGATGACGCTGACGCGACTGCAGCGATGGCCGCCGACGAACGCGTGCACCAAGAAGTCGTTCGCAGCCTTGCCGCCGACGGGCGCCGTTCACTTTCGGGCTCATTTCGCGCGGCTGTCTTCGGGGCGAACGATGGCCTCGTGAGCAACCTCGCTCTTGTTCTGGGAATCGGGGCAACAGGTGTTGCGCCGAGTTTCGTGCTCTTCAGCGGTATCGCGGGCTTGCTCGCGGGCGCACTCTCGATGGGCGCGGGGGAGTACGTCTCGGTCAAGTCGCAGCGCGAACTGCTCGCTGCAGCGACGGAGCAGGCGACAGAAGCATCCGATTTGCGAGCCCTCAATCTCGATGAGAATGAGCTCTCGCTCGTCTTCCGAGCCCGCGGTGAAAGCGAAGAGGTTGCTCGAGCCAAGGCTCGAGAGCTGCTTTCGCTCGCCCACGGCGACACAGCCCCCGATGTTCAAGCCTGGGCGGACCACCAGTCTGTTGAAGGCAACAACGGTGAAGAGGTCATCGGAAGCGCGTGGCGCGCCGCGCTCTCGAGCTTTCTGTTCTTCGCCTCTGGCGCAATCATTCCCGTGCTCCCATGGATTTTCGGAGCGAGTGGCGCCACGGCCATCATCATTGCGCTCGTTTTGGTGGGCATTGCCCTCATGCTGACGGGCGCAGCTGTCGGCGTGCTCTCGGGAACCTCGCCGCTCAAACGTGGGCTTCGTCAACTCGCGATCGGCTTCGGTGCCGCGGCCGTGACCTATGTGCTGGGTTTGTTGTTCGGGGCGAGCGTTTGACGCAACGATCAGTTTTGCGCGGTGCAACGTATCCCGGGTGGCGCTTTTGCTCTAGTGTTTTGTGAGAGCTGGCGACGCCAGCAAACAAGATTGATTGGACCCGAGAAATGACTACGCGTGACCCCGCGGACTTCACGGCAGAAGACCTGAACGACCCGAACGTTTCGGCTGAGACGCTGCAGCAGATCGCTGCGAAACGCAAAGACTTGTGGCCGTCGATCCAGAGGCACCCCAATTCATATCAAGGGCTGAACGACTGGATTTCGGCGCAGCAGAGTGCTCACCAGCCCGCGGCACCCGCTGCTCAGGTGACTGAGTCGGCCGCGCAGGTGGCTGAGCCCGCTGCCCACGAAACAACCGACCCGCTTGACGCCATCAAGCAGGCTGCCGATAAGGCAAAGCACGGAACAAAGAGTGCTATTGCCTCGGCCAAAGACGCGATCCACCAGGCGACGGCTCCGGCAACGGATGCTGCTGGGGGAGCGGCCGTGGCAAAGCCGAAGTTTGACGTCAACGAGATTCTCAAGCAACCCGCAAGTCTGCCCAAGTGGGTGCACTGGGCCCGCGTCATCACGCCTGCCGCCGCGCTCCTTGGGGCGATCGCGATGCTGATCCCGATGAACCGCCTTATTGGAAGCCTGGTCTCGCACAGCTTCTTCACCTGGTTGGCCTTCTTCGGATTCCTCGCGGTTATCGCGCTGTGGGTCGTGGAGTATGTTTTCACGGCAGCGTGGCCGGATCGCATCATCGGGTGGGTCGCAGAAGTCACGGCAATTCTTGGCCTGGTCTTCGGCGGCAGCCTTGTGCTCGCAGGCGTCGGCCACTTCGGTGCCTGGCTGTTGGCGCTCTCGTCAATCGCTGTGCTGGTCGGTGCGCACGCATTCTTCTGGCCTTCCAAGCACGAAGCACAGTAAGGCAGCGTTCTAAAAACGGGTACCTCGCGAAGCGCGAGGTACCCGTTTTCGTTGCTTTCAGGTGTTGCGATGTGCATTTGTACCTCCGACGTCGTGCTAGAGTTGATCCTCGTTGGCAACAACAAAACCAACACTCTGCGCGGGTGGCGGAATAGGTAGACGCGCTAGCTTGAGGTGCTAGTGCCCGATAAGGGCGTGGGGGTTCAAGTCCCCCCTCGCGCACGAAAACGGAAGACGGCCTTCG
>CAYNTU010000034.1:0-23344 GCA_964400205.1 uncultured Microbacterium sp. | reverse complement strand
AGCTTGCCCACATGTGGTTCGGCGACCTCGTAACCATGAAGTGGTGGAACGATCTCTGGCTCAATGAATCGTTCGCTGAGTGGGCCTCGACCATCGCAACGGCCGAGGCGACCGAGTGGAAAGAAGCCTGGACGACCTTTGCGGCGATGGAGAAGACGTGGGCGTACCGCCAGGATCAGCTGCCCTCGACTCATCCGATTGTCGCTGAAATCAACGACCTCGAAGATGTACAGGTCAACTTCGACGGCATTACCTACGCCAAGGGTGGCTCGGTACTCAAGCAGCTCGCTGCCTGGGTCGGTATCGAGCAGTTCTTCGCGGGAGTTTCCGAGTACTTCAAGAAGCACGCCTGGGGCAACACTGAACTCGGCGACCTGCTGGTCGAGCTGGAGAAGACGAGCGGTCGCGAACTGACGACGTGGTCGCAAAAGTGGCTCGAGACCGCGGGCGTCAACACGCTCGCGCCCGTCATCGACACAGACGCAAATGGCACGATCACGCGCTTCGCCGTGACACAGACGGCCCCCGCCGATTACCCCACGATTCGCCCCCACCGCCTTGGTATCGGTTTCTACAGCCTTGCCGGTGAGACGCTCAGCCGGACCGACTATGTCGAGGTCGACGTTGATGGCGACATCACCACGATCGCGGAACTCGTTGGTAAGCAGCAGCCCGACCTCGTCTTGCTCAACGACGAAGACCTCGCCTACGCAAAGATTCGCCTCGACGAGAAGTCGCTCGCGACTGCGACGGAGCACCTCTCGAAGATCTCCGACCCGCTCGCGCGTTCGCTCGTCTGGGGTGCCGCATGGGATCAGACGCGCGACGCAGAAGCACCGGCCAGCGCCTATGTCGACCTCGTGCTCAACAACATTGGCGCCGAGACAGAGTCGACGACCGTCCGCACGACCCTCGCGCAGCTGCTCACGGCAGCGACGCAGTACGTCGCCCCCGAGCGCCGCGCCGAAACCCGGACGAAGGTTGCGGATGCCCTGTGGCAGCTCGCTCAGTCGGCAGAGGCCGCGAGCGACAGCCAGTTGCAGTTCGTGACGACGTTCGCGAATGCACTCACGACGCCCGAACAGACCGAGACCGCCAAGCAGCTTCGCTCGGGCGCACTCAAGCTCGATGGGCTTGAAATTGACACCGACCTCAATTGGGCGCTGCTTGCTGGCCTCGCAGCTGCGGGCGCGGCAACGCCGGAAGACATTGCACAGGCACTCGCTGCGGACAACACGGCAAAGGGTGGCGAGTTCGCGGCACAAGCGCGCGCTGCGCTCCCCACGACTGAGGCGAAGCAGCAAGCGTGGTCGCAGCTCGTTGACGACGACTCGCTCTCGAACACCATCATCCGTTCGGCAGCACTCGGCTTTACACACCCCAGCGGTGTCGAACAGCTCACGGCGTTCATCACGCCCTACTTTGATGCCCTCCTTCCGCTGTGGAACTCGCGCACCTACCAAATCGCGCAGTACCTCATCGTGGGTCTCTTCCCGAAGGCGCTCGCGAACGCAGAGCTGCGAGATGCAACACGGCAGTGGTTGAGCGACAACGCGGAGGCGCCGGCAGCGCTTCGCCGCCTCGTCGCTGAGAACCTCGCTGACGTTGAGCGGGCGCTGACGGCACAGGATCGCGACGCGGAGTAAACCTTACGCGACACGTGTGGTTGCGGAGCTAGACTCGCGAGCAATGAACATCAGGCCGTTCGATACGACAGACCCCGACGTGGTTGACCCGGCTGCCGAAACACAGCCCTGGTACCACATCGAGTGGGGTGAAGTGCTGCCCTGGCTCGGGGAGTTCGGCTGGCGCATCGTGCAGTGTGTGCTTGTCGCACTGCTCTGTTATGTCATTGCGCGTGTGTTGCGACTTGGCGTGCGGCGCATCGTCAACCGCATCGTGAGCGGTGCAAAGTCGAAGGCGAACGTCGACGATACGCAAGCGTTGCAGCACTCACCCCTGGCAGATATGCGACTCGTGCAGCGCACGCGCACACTCGGATCGATTCTGCAGAACGTTATCAATACCGTCATGGTGATCATCGCGCTCCTGTGGATGATCAGCATCGCTGCTCCCGGGCTGCTGAGCTCCTTCACCCTGCTCACTGCAGCCGTCGGTGCGGGTCTCGGTTTCGGCGCACAGAACATCGTGAAAGACGGCCTCAACGGTATCTTCATCGTCGCTGACGACCAGGTCGGTATCGGCGATGTTGTCGACTTGGGTCTGGCGACGGGCGTCGTTGAGAACGTCAGCATCCGCACGACCGAGGTTCGTGACGTCAATGGCACGCTTTGGTACGTGCGCAACGGCGAAATCACGCGCATCGGCAATATGTCGCAGGGTTGGGCTCGGGTCATCGTTGACGTCGGCGCATCCGCATCGCTCGATCTGGAACAGGTCGAGACCGTCATGCTCAGTACGGCGCAGGAGCTCGCAAAAGACCCGCATTGGCGCACCCGCATCATCGGCAAACCCGAAGTGTGGGGGCTCGAGAGCCTCGATGGTGATCGGATGCTCGTGCGTGTCGTCATGAAGACACGCACGAACGCGAAGGACGACGTCGCAGAGGAGCTTCGGGGCCGACTTCGCACCGAGATGGCAGCGGCCAAGCTCCCCCTCGAATCACTGCAATCTGCCCGCCTCGAAGGCGCTGAGGACGCGCAGCGCATTCGCGGCGCAAACAGCCCAACCCCGCGTTCAAAAACGCAGGCGGCGACGCCGGAACGCGGCGTGTGGAAACCTGCCTCGACGACCGAGGGCGACGTTCCCTCAAGCTCGATCGGTGTCGTTACCGATGATCTCCCGCCGGGCAAAGTGACGGGACCTATCCCGAGCAAGCCCATCACGAAACCCATCCAACAGCCGCCTTCGGGCAAGAAACCGCGGAGGCCGAAGAAGCCGTGAGTTTCTACGACGAGGTTGGCGGTCGCGCGACCTTTGAAAAAGTCGTCGCGCGGTTCTACGCAGGCGTTGCCGACGATGAAGTCTTGCGCCCCATGTACCCCGAAGAAGACCTCGGGCCGGCCGAAGAACGACTCTTGCTCTTCCTGGAGCAGTATTGGGGCGGCCCGTCGACGTACCAAGAGCGGCGTGGGCATCCTCGGCTGCGGATGCGGCACATGCCGTTCCAGATTGACCCGCATGCGCGTGATCGCTGGCTGAAACACATGCGCGATGCCGTCGAGGAAGCAGAGCTCTCACCGCTGCACGAAGCGACACTGTGGGATTATCTCGAGAGAGCCGCACACGCCATGGTCAACACCATGCCGCGCAGCGATATCGCCGCTTCCGCGCGACCAGCGTTCGAGCTGAGAAACACAACGCCACCGGAATCTACAAGGGAGTAGCAATGGGCGCCAAGAACAACGAGACCGCTGACGTTCTCGTGATCGGATGGGGGCTCGCAGGATTAACTGCGGCGAGCGAAGCACTTGCGGCGGGCAAGAGCGTCGTTCTCATCGATCAGGAAGGGCGCACCAACCTCGGTGGCCAAGCGTTCTGGTCGTTCGGCGGCTTGTTCTTCGTTGATTCGCCCGAGCAGCGCCGTATGGGCATCAAGGATTCGCTCGAACTCGCAAAGCAAGACTGGTTTGGCAATGCTGGTTTCGATACCGAGGGCGACGACTGGGGTCGCGTGTGGGCCGAGGCCTACCTGGATTTTGCCGCTGGCGAGAAGCGTGCGTGGCTCCGCGAGAAAGGCGTGGGCTTCTTCCCCGTCGTCGGCTGGGCGGAGCGCGGCGGCAACGGCGCTATCGGGCCCGGCAACTCGGTTCCCCGATTTCACATCACCTGGGGAACCGGGCCCGGCATCATCGAACCCTTCGTCAACGCCGTAACAACGGCCGAACGCAGCGGTGCCGCGCGGATTCGCCCGCGTCACAAAGTGACCGAGCTCATTGTCGAAGGCGGCGCGATAGTAGGGGCACGAGGTTCCGTGCTCGAGGCATCGTCACTCCCCCGCGGTGAGGCAACATCTCGCGAGGTCGTCGGCGAGTTCGAGATTCGCGCGGGCGCGACAATCATCGCTTCTGGTGGCATCGGGGGGAACGCTGATCTCGTGCGGCAAAACTGGCCGGCACGACTCGGCACACCGCCGGAAGACATGGTGTGCGGCGTGCCCGCTTATGTCGATGGCTCTATGAACGCCGTCAGCGCCGCTGCCGGCGCCAATCTCGTGAGCATGGATCGCATGTGGCACTACGTCGAGGGCATCAAAAACTGGGACCCGATTTGGCCGAATCACGGCATCCGCATTCTTCCCGGCCCATCGTCGCTCTGGCTCGACGCAACAGGCAAGCGTTTGCCCGTGCCCCTTTACCCGGGGTTCGATTCCCTTGGCACACTCGGTCATCTGCGCTCGACGGGGCACGATCATTCCTGGTTCATCACGACGCGCCAAATCATCGAGAAGGAGTTCATGCTCTCGGGAAGCGAGCAAAACCCGGATCTCACCGGCAAAGATGCTCGCATGCTCGTCAAGTCACGGCTCGCCAAGGGGCCGACGGCGCCCGTGCAAGCCTTCCTCAATCATGGCGAGGATTTCGTCGTCGCAGATTCTCTTGATGCCTTGCTCGAGCAGATGCGAGCGCTCCCGGGTGGTGACGCGCTTGACGCTGAGCGGGCGAAAGCAGAGGTGCGCGCACGAGATCGCGAGATCGACAACGAGTTCACGAAGGACTCGCAAATCGCGATGGTGCGCCAATCGCGCGCATACCTCGGTGACAAACTCATCCGCACTGCTGCGCCGCATAAAATTGAGGATCCCTCAGCGGGCCCCCTCGTCGGCGTCAAACTTCACGTCTTGACCCGCAAATCGCTCGGCGGTGTGCAGACCAATCTTGATTCACAAGCACTCGATAGCCACGGGAAGCCCATTCCCGGGCTCTACGCTGCTGGCGAGGCAGCCGGATTCGGTGGCGGCGGCGTACACGGGTATCGAGCGCTCGAGGGCACCTTCCTCGGCGGATGCCTCTTCTCAGGCCGCGCAGCCGGGCGCGCCGCGCGCTAACCCGTTCGACGAACCGGGGTGAGCCCCGTAACGGCAGGGCCGCGCGTCAAGATGTGACCGCGAGCGAAACTCACCCGGCGCCACCGACCAGCCTCTGTGACAGCGGCCCGCTCTTCGCCCTGGATGAAGCCGAGCGCGTGGGCAGCGAACGCGACGCCACGTGGCAAACCATCGAGCTCCTCGTCGGGTACGCCCCAGACTGCATTGCGGAGCGACCGCACCGCATGCTCCCCCGAGCCCAATGGTGAGCCATGAGCGACGGCCGAGATGCCCCACTGTGCCCGCGTCGCAATAACGGATGCATCGAGTTCACCCAATCGCTCCCACCCACCGCGCGGCGGGGAAACTCCTGCCCACGGTGGCGCAAGGCCGACCTCTGGGAGAGCAAGCGACTCGGGGGTCGAACCCGGCGCGAGCGTACTCACGACGACGTCGCACTCGAGTTCTGGGTCGATGCGTACGATGCGAATCCCCAAGACGAGGGGTGTTGGGTCAAGAAGCCCCTGCGAGGCAAGAACCGCCGTCGTGAGAACCGCAACACCGTCGCCAGCAACGATGCGAAGCCCTTCGCCACCCGCCTTTTCGGCGCGCTGCGCAAAGGTCAGAACATCACGCGCTGCCTCGGCATCTGGGAAACGGAGTTCATTCGACATCGAAACTAGACTAGGCGTGCCCCCTATCCTTCTCGTGAACCGGAGTGAACTGCATGTACGACCCCGACTCAGCCGCGCAGAGTAGCCAAGTTCTGCTGACAGAGTTGTTGCGTGTTCTGCGACTCGAAGCAACCGGCGCACGCACGACAGAAGACATCTTCACGGCGGCATCGCACCCCATGCCCTCGGGAAGAATCTATGGTGGCCAGGTACTCGCACAGGCAGTTCTCGCTGCCGGTCACACGGTCGATGAAGCGCGCAGCATCCACTCCATGCACGGCTATTTCTTGCGCCCCGGCGACACTTCTCGCGAGCTGACCTTTGGCGTCGACCGCATTCACGATGGTCGCTCATTTTCACAGCGTCGCACGCAGGCGTATCAAAATGGCACCCCCATCTTCTCGATGATTTCGTCGTTCCAAGATCACGACGCGGGGCTCGAACACCAGGTTCCTCCGCCCCAGGGCATTCCCGCTCCCGAAGAGCTCCTCAGCGACGAGGAGCTCACCCGTGGGCTCCCAGAAAGCGCACGTGCGCTCATTACGAGCCGCCCTATCGACGCGCGCCACGTTGACCAGGGCGCCATGATGGATCCAAAGGCCGACCGCAGCAGCCAGCAGGCCGTGTGGATGCGCATTACCGGCACGATGCCGGACGACCCGATCTTGCACCAAGCTGTGCTCGCCTACTTGAGCGATATGTCGATTCAGGAATCAGTTCTGCGATCGCATGGTATCAACTGGCTCACCCGCGGGCTCAAAGTCGCAAGCCTTGACCATGCCATGTGGTGGCACCGCCAAGCGCGAGTCGACGAGTGGCTGCTGTACTTGCACAAATCCCCCAGTAGCGAGGGTGGACGAGGCCTGTCGATGGGCACGATCTACACACGCGCGGGCGAGCTCGTTGCCAACGTGACGCAGGAGATCATGATTCGCGTGCCCGAGGCATCCGTGCCACATCAGGATCACGAGCCCCGCTAAAGCAGCGAAAAGCCCCACAACGTCCGACGTGTGGGGCTTTTCTCTTGCTTGCGCTCAGTCGCGCGTGAGCTTGCGGTGCGTCGCACGGTGCGGGCGCGCTGCCTCGGGGCCGAGGCGGTCGATCTTGTTGGCCTCGTACGCTTCGAAGTTGCCCTCGAACCAGTGCCACTTGGCGGGGTTCTCGTCGTTGCCTTCCCACGCGAGAATGTGCGTCGCAATGCGGTCGAGGAACCACCGGTCGTGTGTGATGACGACGGCGCAACCGGGGAACTCAAGCAGCGCGTTTTCTAGCGACTGCAGGGTCTCGACGTCAAGGTCGTTTGTCGGTTCGTCGAGCAGCAGCACGTTGCCGCCCTCTTTGAGCGTGAGCGCGAGGTTGAGGCGGTTGCGCTCACCACCCGAGAGCACGCCGGCCTTCTTCTGCTGGTCGGGGCCCTTGAAGCCAAACTTTGAGACGTAGGCACGCGAGGGGATCTCAGTCTTCCCCACCGTCATGATGTCGAGGCCGTCAGAGACAACCTCCCAGACATTCTTCGTCGGGTCGATGTTGGCGCGCGACTGGTCGACATAGCTCAGCTTGACGGTCTCACCGATCTTCAAGTCACCCTTGTCGAGCGGCTCAAGGCCAACGATCGTTTTGAAGAGCGTCGTCTTTCCGACACCGTTGGGGCCGATGATGCCGACGATGCCGTTCGGCGGAAGGCTAAAGCTCAAGTCATCGATGAGGATGCCGCGCTCCTCGAAGCCCTTCTCGAGGTGCTTCGCTTCAATCACGACATTGCCAAGGCGCGGCCCCGGCGGGATCGTGATTTCTTCGAAGTCAAGCTTGCGGGTGCGTTCTGCCTCGGCAGCCATCTCTTCATAGCGCGCAAGACGTGCCTTCGACTTCGCCTGGCGGCCCTTTGCGTTGGAGCGAACCCACTCGAGCTCTTCCTGCAGGCGCTTGGCGAGCTTGGCGTCTTTCTTGCCCTGGATGTTGAGACGCTCGGCCTTCTTCTCCAGGTAGGTCGAGTAGTTACCCTCATAGCCGATGAGGCGACCGCGGTCGACCTCGGCGATCCACTCAGCAACGTTGTCGAGGAAGTACCGGTCGTGGGTAATCGCGATGACAGCGCCGGGGTATTTCTGCAGGTGCTGCTCGAGCCACAGTACGCTCTCGGCGTCAAGGTGGTTGGTCGGTTCGTCGAGCAGGAGCAGATCGGGCTTCTGCAAGAGGAGCTTGGCCAGTGCGACGCGGCGCTTTTCACCACCCGAAAGGTTCTTCACGAGGGCGTCGGCAGCAGGCGTCCGCAGAGCATCCATTGCCTGCTCAAGCTGCGAGTCGAGATCCCACGCGTCTGCGGCGTCGATCTCTTCCTGCAGCGTGCCCATTTCGGCGAGCAGTGCGTCAAAGTCAGCATCAGGCTCAGCCATGAGCGCCGAGATTTCGTTGAAGCGGTCGAGCTTGGCCTTGATAGCAACGCCGTCTTGGATGTTCTCAAGCACGGTCTTGTCGTCGTCCAGTTCGGGCTCCTGCATGAGGATGCCAACCGTGAAACCCGGGGTCAGAACCGCTTCGCCATTCGAGGGCGTGTCAAGCCCCGCCATGATCTTCAGGATCGTTGACTTACCGGCACCGTTGGGGCCGACCATACCGATCTTGGCACCCGGCAAGAATGCCATCGTGACGTCGTCAAGGATGACCTTGTCGCCCACCTTTTTGCGGGCGCGAACCATCGAGTAAATGTACTCAGCCACGAGAGCTGTCTCCTTCAAGCAGTGAACCCGGTTGCCACGCGAAATCGCAAGAAAATCGGCACCGGCGGGAACTTCCAGCCTAACAAAGGCCGCCTGTTCGCACGGTGTGCGTCGCTGCTATTCCCCGCGGAGAACGGCACCGATGAGACACCCGCCGCTGCCGAGCTTCGACGCGACGGCCGTAACCGGCTCACCAGTGCTCACGCCAACTTGACCGATGAGGCACTGCCCATCGTGCCACGCAACAGCGATCGAGAAGGTGTCGGCCGCGTGGCCAATGGCTGTCGTGTCACTCGTACGCTCAATGGCCGCCGGGTCGAACCCTGCCGTAGCCAGAGCACTGAAGTATGCCTGGCCGACGCCGCTCTGCTCGCTGTTCCATACCGATTGGATTGTTTGTGTAAAAAACGGCAGGTTGTCGGATGCGCTTGCCTCTGGTTGCAACGCAACTTCAACGGGCGCCTGCGTTTCGCTGATCGTGTTTTGCGGATCCGACTGCGTTTGTTCCGGTGCCGAAGTCTCAAACCCCGGGATGAGGGAGCATCCGCTTGCCCCAAGCACCGTGATGCTCGCGAGAATGGCGATCCCGCATCGGGCAAATAGTCGTTTCTCTTGACCACGCACCGGCCAAGCATAACCAGATCGCGCTTGCGGAACGCTTAGTACGGCGTGGCTTCGAACTGATCGGCGCCCGGTGCTGGCCCCCAATTTTCTGCGGACTGATCGCTCACTTCGCTCGCTGACGGATTCCCGGTTGTTTGCACCTCACCGAGCGGGCGTTTTCCGAACCGCAAATCGTAACCAAGTGAATCCGCTTTGACCTCGACGCGCGTTCCGCGGCCGTTGTTGCCCTCCCACTCGACGATTTTGAGTGAACCGGTCACGACGATTGGGTCGCCTTTGTGAAGCCGTTGCGCAGCATTTGAGAGCCCGTCCCAAGCTGCGACCGTGTACCAGTTCGTGTAGTTGTCGCGCCATTCGCCGCTTGCTCGGTCAAGCGAACGATGTGTACTGGCAATCCGCAGATTTGTGACGGTTGAGCCGTTCGGTGTCGTTCGGGTTTCCGGGTCACCGCCGAGGCGACCAGTGATCGTGATGGTGTCTGACATTGCGTTCCTTTCGTTGCCCCGTTCCCTCGGGGGTATCAACAGCTTCGTGATGCAGTGGTCGCTCAGAGCACCAAACAGCTGGAAATGGAATAACTCGGCGAATCTCAGGATTGTGGATTGACACGAGAGCGGTAACACTTCGACACCGACTTCGCCTCCCGTTCAACCGCCGGGCTACGCTCGATTTCGTTGGCGTGGTCCCGCACGCACCCAGTTCCTAGCTGCATCAATCACGAAGAGGGCATTTTGTCTACAACACTCACGAAGAAGATTTCGTCCGGCCGCGTTGCTCGCGTCGCCGTTGCCGCACTTGCAATCGCTGGCCTGGCTGCCTGCAGCGGCCCCAACGCAGCGGCACCTGCTGACAGCGCGGCACCAACTGAGAGCTCCGCAGCGGCGCCCGCAGGCTTCTCGCTTGAGGCCTACGACGCGATCATCGCCAAGGGCGCAGTCGCCGATGACGCAACGATCGAGGCAAACGAGTGGGCACAGGCTATCCGTGAGGCAGGTGTCCTCAAGATCGGCGGCACTGAGACGTCACAGCTGTTCTCGCTCGTCGACCCGACGGTGAGCGACAAAGCACTCGGTTTCGACGCTGGCCTCTCACAGTTGCTCGCGCAGTACATCCTCGGCGAGCCGAAAACCGAGCTCAGCCAGGTGACCTCAGACACCCGCGAAGAAGTTCTCGTGAGCGGCGCTGTCAACGCGGTTTTTGCCACCTACTCGATCACGCCTGAGCGTGCAGAACGCGTTGACTTTGCTGGCCCGTATTACGCTTCCCAGGCTGCCATCCTCGTCAAGAGCGACAACACCGACATCAACGGAGTTGATGACCTCGCTGGCAAGACCGTCGCGACGCAGTCGGGCTCGACCGGTGTGACGCTGCTGGAGGAATTCGCTCCCGAGGCCAAGGTGGACGCACTTCCTGACCATTCGCAGGCACTCGCCTCGGTACAGCAGGGCCGCTCGGATGCCTATGTCATCGACCAGTCGCTCTTGCTCAACGCACTGCTGGCGAACACTGACGTCAAGATTGTTGGCGAGCCGTTCGGCCCCGTCGACCCGTACGGCATCGGTCTTCCCAAGGGCAGCGACGCGAAAGAGTTCGTCAACGCATGGCTGACCCAGATCATCGAGGACGGCACGTGGCTTGAGCTCTGGAAGGCTACGATCGGTGCAAAGACGGGCACCGACATCGAGCCGACCGCTCCGACGCCCGGCGAGTAGCGCCGCACAACCGGGCTCCCCCGGTTCGCGGAATGGCAGAAACGGCGCGTATGGCAACACTGTGGAACGAGTACCTGGATGACTTCCTCCAGGGAACGCTTCTCACGCTCCTCCTGACGGTGGCGAGTTTTACACTCGCCACCGTCATTGGCGCGACCATCGCGGCGTTCCGGATCAGCCCTATTGCGCCCTTGCGGGTCTTCGGGCAGATCTACGTTGAGATATTCCGGAATGTTCCGCTCATGAGCCTCATCATCCTCGTTGTGTATGCCTTGCCCGAGGTTCGAATCGTGCTTGACTATGTTCCGGCTGTCATCCTCTCCCTCTCGCTCGTGGGCGGCGCATTCGTCTCTGAAGCATTGCGCAGTGGCATGAACAGCGTCGAGGTCGGTCAGATTGAGGCGGCACGGTCAATCGGGCTCCAGTTCGGTGGCGTTCTGCGCGACGTTGTTATGCCACAGGCATTCCGCAGCATGGTGCAGCCGCTCGTGACTGTGCTCATTGCAGTGTTCCTCAGTACCTCGCTCGCGGGCGTCGTAGGCGTGATGGACCTTACGCAGACGGTCGCGTACATCAATAACAAAGAAGCCTTGGGGCTTTTGACCTTCGGGATCGCGGCGGCGATCTACGCGAGTATTTCACTTCTCATCGCCTGGGTCGGCGGCATCATCGAGCGCAAAGTACGGGTGCAACGATGACGAGTCCAATTTTCGATACGCCCGGCCCCCGCGCACGACGCAACATCTTCATCGTCACAGTGCTTTCGCTGATCGCCTTCGCAGCGCTCATCGCGTACGGCGTTTACCTCTTCTGGGTCAACAACCAGCTTGCGCCCGAGAAGTGGATCAACTTTACGCAGTGGCCCACGCAGCGCTATCTGCTCAAGGCGCTCGGCCACACGCTCTTGGCAGCCGCCGGCTCTGCAGCTATCGCCATTCCGCTCGGCTTCGTGCTCGCTGTCGGGCGCCTGAGCCCTCGGCGCTGGGTTCGATGGCCCGCCGTGTTCATCATTGAGATGTTCCGTGCGATCCCGTTGCTGCTCATCATTTACATTTTCTTGATCGCACTGCCGAAGTACGGCATCAACCCCGATCTGTTCTGGAAGCTCGTGATACCAATTGGCCTGTGCGCGGGGGCCACAATCGCAGAGGTTTTGCGTGCTGGTGTACTTGCTGTCCCGGCGGGGCAGAAAGAAGCAGCCGAGGCAATCGGCCTTCGCGATGGCGCCATCATGCGCATGATTCTCATGCCACAGGCAATACGCATGGTTGTGCCGTCGCTCGTGGCGCAGATCGTCATCCTACTGAAAGACACAACGCTCGGGTATGTCGTGAGCTATGGCGAACTTCAGCACAGTGCGCGAGTGCTCGTTGCTTCCACGAACAACCTCATTCAGACCTACCTCGTCGTCACACTCATCTACATCGTGATCAACGTGGCAATCTCACGCTTTGCCCGGTATCTCGATGAGCGTGGTGCCCGGCGCGGTCTGCAACGCGACCCGCAACCGGATCTCGAGATCGCCTAGACGAGGTACTCGCTGAATCCAGCGCGGATCTTGTTTACCTTCGGCACAGCGACCGCGAGGCAGTATCCCTGCGTGGGATTCTTGGCGAAGAAATCTTGGTGATACTCGGGTGCGAGCCAGAATTCGGATGCGTCTTCCATAGTCGTCACGACGCCGCCACCCCAGGCATCCTCAGCACGCGTTTTCGCCGCTTCGAACAGCTCGCGTTGTTCTTCACTCTGCGGGAACATCGCCGAGCGGTATTGCGTGCCAATGTCGTTGCCCTGGCGGTTGAGCTGCCTCGGGTCATGCATCGTAAAGAAGGCATCCAGAATGACCTCACGCGGGATGACGTCTGGGTCAAACGTGACGGCAACTGCCTCCGCATGGCCTGTCGTACCGGTGCACACGAGCTCGTAGGAAGGGTCTGGCACATCTCCCCCGATGAACCCCGAAACGACAGATTCCACGCCCCGCAGCGCGCGGTACGCGGCATCGAGGCACCAGTAGCATCCACCCGCGAGAATGTACGTTTCGCTCGCCATTGCAACCTCCGTCATGAGCACCGTTGTACCTCCAGGCTAAAGGCAGCGCCGAGGTCCGGCGCTCAAAACGTCAGGGGAATCCATAGGACACCACAAGAGCAACGAAGAGCTTCGCGAGGAGGCCACAACAGCCGAGCACCACGCTGAGGAGAACGGCTCGCAGGATGCACGCCGCAAGGCAGGCAACGAGGAGCACCACGAGAGCAACAAGCGCCCCGTCGACGCTGACGCACGCCTTGAAGAGCAATCCGCTGACGTCGCTGACATCAAGGATGCTGAAGCAAACCTCGCCGAGGCTCAGGCGTTCGGCGACAAAGAACTCGCTGAAGACGCAGCACTCGAAGACGAAGTCGCGAGAATGTCAGCAATCTGCTGCGCCTTGTTCGGCCGAACTACGCGCGCTACTTCGTCGCCGTCTCGGAGCGCAATCATTGTGGGCCACAATTTGACCCCGTATGAGCGCCCGAGGCGGCGACCTTTGCCATCTTCGACCTTGACGACTCGAACCTCTGGGTGCGCTTCGAGTGCTGCCTCGAGCGGTTTGCTCGCCGCACGGCAATAGCCACACCAGTTGGTGCCGAAGATAAGCAGCGTTTCGCCGGGAAGCGCGTCGATCTCTTCGCGCGTGGGCTGCGTCTCTTCATAGCCGAGTTCAAACATGATTCCAGGCTATCGCGGGCTCAGAGCAGGCGTGATCGGATGATAAACCGCATGCCCTCGGGTGCTTCAAGCGAGAAGCCACTCCCCCTGCCGGGCACACAGTCAACCGTGAGATGCGTGTGTTGCCACACCCCGAATTGTTCCTTCGACATCCAAAACCCGATCTCTCGGGGTTCGGCTTCGTCTTGGAGCGCGGGGAGCTCGAGTGTTCCAAGCAGAACGTCTTGCCCGCCAGTCTTGAACTCGCCCTCGGGATAACACATGGGCGCGCTGCCATCGCAGCAGCCTCCCGACTGATGGAACATGAGCGGGCCGTGGAAATCCCAGAGGTTGTCGATGAGCTCGATCGCAGCGGGCGTGAAGGCGAGGCGGCTCTCGCTCTCACCGGTGACCTCCGCTCGCGCGGCGACACTTCCTGGTATCTCGCTCGTCAGTGGTGGGTTGGGAACGATTTCGCACGAATCGTCGTTCATCGTGAGCGCGTCTTGCAGGTTTTCGGCCATTGTGGTGCCTCCTGGCTCTATTGTGCGCTTTGCGGCACCGGGAGGCCAGAGCTATCTCCGACCTCCCGGGCACACTGAGCAGCGAGCGTCGGTTTAGAAGAAACCGAGAGCGCTGTCGCTGTAGCTCACCAGCGTGTTCTTTGTCTGCTGGTAGTGGTCCAGCATCATCTTGTGGTTCTCACGCCCGATACCACTCGACTTGTAGCCACCGAACGCAGCACCTGCTGGGTAGTTGTGGTAATTGTTTACCCACACACGCCCGGCCTGGATGTCGCGACCGGCACGGAAGGCGATGTTGCCGTTGCGGCTCCACACACCCGCGCCAAGACCGTACAGGGTGTCATTGGCAATCTTGATGGCGTCGTCGTAGTCGCTAAAGGTCGTCGTCGAGACGACAGGCCCGAAGATCTCTTCCTGGAAGATGCGCATCGAGTTGTCACCCTGGAAGACGGTCGGCTGAATGTAGTAGCCGCCCGAGAGATCACCGCCGAGGTCGACAGTGTCGCCACCCGTGAGAACCTTGGCACCTTCTTGCTTGCCGATGTCGAGGTACGACTTGATCTTCTCGTATTGATCGTTCGATGCCTGCGCACCCATCATTGTGTCGGTGTCGAGGGGGTTACCCATCTTGATTGCCTTCACGCGCGGGATGACGACGTCGTAGAACTTGTCAGCGATTGAGGCCTGAACAAGCGCACGGGAGGGGCAGGTGCAGACTTCACCCTGGTTCAATGCGAAGAGTGTAAAGCCCTCTTGCACCTTGTCCCAGTACGCGTCGTCCTGGTCCATAACGTCTTCGAAGAAGATGTTCGGGCTCTTGCCACCGAGCTCAAGCGTGACCGGAATGATGTTCTCGGATGCGTACTGCATGATGAGGCGGCCCGTCGTCGTCTCACCCGTGAATGCGATCTTGCGGATGCGCGGGTTCGAGGCGAGCGGCTTCCCTGCTTCAACGCCGAAACCGTTGACAACATTGACGACACCCGCCGGCAGCAGGTCGCCGATGAGTTCCATCAGCACGAGAATCGAAGCCGGGGTCTGCTCAGCAGGCTTGAGCACAACGGCGTTGCCAGCAGCCAGGGCGGGAGCGAGCTTCCAGACCGCCATGAGAATCGGGAAGTTCCACGGGATGATCTGACCGACAACACCGAGCGGCTCCTTGAAGTGGTACGCCATGGTGTTCTCGTCGAGTTCCGTGATGCCACCCTCTTCGGCGCGGATGCAGCCTGCGAAGTAGCGGAAGTGGTCGATCGCAAGCGGGATGTCGGCGTTGAGGGTCTCGCGGACCGCTTTACCGTTGTCCCATGTCTCTGCGACAGCGAGCATTTCAAGGTTCGCCTCCATGCGGTCAGCGATCTTGTTAAGGATGATCGCCCGCTCGGTGCCTGTTGTCTTCCCCCACGCCGGTGCTGCCTTGTGTGCCGCGTCGAGTGCGAGTTCGATATCTTCCGCCGTGCCGCGGGCCACCTCAGTGAACGCCTGCCCAGTCACGGGGGTGATGTCTTCGAAGTACTTTCCCTTGACCGGCGCTACCCATTCGCCACCGATGTAGTTTTCGTACCGCGGCTTGAAAGTAACAACCGACCCGGGGGTTCCAGGGTTCGCGTATACGGTCATGTGTTCGTCTCCTTTGACGCTCCGACTCCGAGCACCTGCGCTCGCAGCATTTGCATGACGTTACAAAACGCAACGTTGCAACGACGTTGCAGAGCCCCGCTTTCGCACCGTGATGAGCGGCTATCCCCCGAGTTGTTCGAGCTTTGCCACGACGCGTGAGCGTTTCGGTGAGAGCGGTGGAAGCACTTGCAGCAGCGTCTGCCACACCTCTTCGTCGTCTTCTGCCCACTGCAGCGCGTAGTCGTAGAGCACCTCGTGCGCGGCCGATTGCACCATTGCCTGGCGCAGCGTCGCGTCGACTTCGTCGCGAAGCGCCTCGACGATGGGCGCATCCGATCCGGGCAGCACGGGCCCTTCATAGGCCGCGAGTGCCACGCGGTGTGCTCCGCGTTCGAGCGCTCGCAGCATTTCGCCCGCATCGATTTTGAGCTCACCCGTGAGTCGATACGGTCGGGAGTCGATGCCGAGCGCGACGCCCGCGGATTCGAGCGCTTTGCGTAAGCGAACAACCTCTGGACGCAGGGTGCCTTCCGCGGCGGGGTCACCGTAAACCTGCTCGGCCAGTAGCGCCGAACTCAGACCCTTGGGTGCGCGCGCGAGCGCCAGCAGAATCTCAGCGTGGCGGCCGCTCAGCGTTTCACTGAGGGCACCGACTTGCAGCAGCGCAGAGTTGCGGCCGAGCACAATCAACCGCGGCACATCTTTGAGGGGCGAACGTTGCGGTGAGCGCTTCGTCTGGGCTGCCCGATCACTCTCGATTCTGGTGCGGAGCGAATCGAGGCGGATCTCAGCTTCAACTGCCGCGAGCGTCGCTTGCAGGAGCGGCATAATGTGCGGCGCGGCCGCTTCATCGCCGCCGGTCACATCAAGCACCCCGAGAATCGCGCCGCTCGTGGGGTCATGCACGGGCGCCGCTGTGCAACTCCACTCGTGCACCTGCACGTTGTAGTGCTCAGCACCCATCACCTGGATCGCGTGATCAAGCACGAGAGCGCTTCCCGGTGCGCTGGTGCCGACGGCGGTCTCAGACCAGTCCGTCCCGGCCGCGAACCCCATATCTTCGGCTCTGCGGCGCAGCCCACGCTCACCGTCAACCCACAAGAGCCGCCCCTCGGCATCACCCAGGGCCACGATGAATCCAGATTCGGCTGCTTCCTCCAACAGCAGTCGCTGCACGACCGGCACGGCACGGGCAATCGGATGCCGCGCCCGCAACTGCGACAGCTCCTCCGTGCTGAAAACTGCCGAGGCGCCGGGCATCCGCTCGGGGTCAAGCGTGAGCCCCTTGGCCCGCAGCCAGGAATCCATCACGACGGGCCGAATACCGAGTTCGCGAACCAGTCGAGCTCGGGTTTCCTCTTCGGCTTCTCGCGCGAGATCAACGAGAAAACGCTCATGAGCGCGCTCAAGCTGCAATTTGCGCTCGCGAGCGGATTCG
Organism: uncultured Microbacterium sp.; assembly: GCA_964400205.1. Classification (GTDB taxonomy): domain Bacteria; phylum Actinomycetota; class Actinomycetes; order Actinomycetales; family Microbacteriaceae; genus Microbacterium. The sequence continues at coordinate 6,360 of CAYNTU010000034.1, read as the reverse complement.
CCACGGTTCAGCGCTTGCCACACGTTCGGCATCGTTGCCTCCACCGTTATTCGGTCTCCTGAGACTAACGCGAGACGTGCGCGACGTCGAATCGGTACGCGCGTGATATCTGTCGTGAGCATTTCACCGGTAGATTCGAAGCGTGAGCGAGCCGTCTCGGGAACCTGACCCGGATACGATCACGCACGCGATCGCTGTCCCCTGGCACGAACCGTATCTCCCGAAAGCTGGCTGGCGTCGCGCGCACGACTCCTGGCTCGCGATCGTGCAACTCGTTGTCGCTGCAACAGCCGGGTACGTCATTGCGCGTTATCTCTTGCACCATGAGCATCCGCTGCTGGCGGTAACTGTGGCGCTCTCGAGCCTAGGTCTGGCGCGCGATACGCGACCGCGCCGGGTTGCAGAAGTTGTTGCTGGGATGCTGGTCGGAATTGCGCTCGGAGAAACCATGCGACTCGTCTGTGGCACGGGCTGGTGGCAAATTGCCGTGACGCTCGGCGTGACGCTCTTGGCGGGGCGGATGCTCTCACCGTCGCCGCAATTCGCCATGGCAGCAGCCACGCAAGCCGCTATCGCTCTTGCAATGCCCCTCACGCTGACCCCGTACGGCCGGCTCGCCGATGGCGCTGTTGGCGGGCTCATGGCGATTATCGTGACCGCGCTCGTCCCACGACAAGCACTCACGAGCGTCAAACGCGATGCCGGTGAACTTTTCGGTGCACTCGATGCGGCGATGCGCCGGACGGTTGAAGGCCTCCGCGCGGGTCGTGTCGCGTACGCCGAACGTGGTCTTGAGAAGGCGAGAGCTTTGCAACGGCCGCTGGATCGTTGGCGCGAGAGTTTAGACACTGCGTCCGCTGTTGCTCAGCTTTCGCCTCTGCAAAGAAACCAACTTCCGGAACTCGATCGCCAGCAGTGCCTGCTCAAAGGCCTGGATCTTGCCGTGCGAAACCTGCGCGTTGTTGCCCGACGAGCCGCCTACCTCACGACAGACGAACAGCAGCGGCCAGAGCTGGCTCAGCTCGTGGATATGGTTCGCCAGGCAACGATCGTCGTCGGGCAATCCGTCTCAAATAGCGAGGCGACGTCAGTAGCTGTTGCACAGTTGACCTCGCTGGCAAAGACACTCGACCCCGCGAGGTTGCTTCCCCAGGGCGCGTCCCAGACCGAAATTGGTCTCGTCACGGCACTGCGACCGCTCGCGGTCGATCTGCTTGAGGCGTGCGGTGTCTCGCACGCGAATGCCGCGGCATTGTTGCCACGAATCTAGGCTGCCTCGTTCGAACCGCCGGAGCGAATAGAGCGGGTGACGGTGAACTTCGGGGTGCGAAGCACCTGCTCGGTGGCGCCGACGCTCGCCGCGAGAGCACGGCGATGATCGAGGTGCGAATTGAAGACCGTCCACACCTCGCCACCCGGGCGGGTGAGCCGCGCTGCCGCCTCGATCAGACGACGGCCCGCACCCTCATGCACGCTCGCGCCAAGGTGAAACGGTGGGTTGAGCAGAACAAGATCAGCGGATGCCTCCGGCAGCGACGATCCTGCATCATCAAACGTCACTTCGACCTGGTCAGCAAGACCGTTGGCTGCCATCGTCGCGCGGGCCGACCGAACAGCGGTGGCTGAGCGGTCGGTAGCGATGATGTGTGCTTCAGGATTTTGCCGCGCGGAGGCGGCTGCGAGCACACCCGTACCGCAGCCGAGATCGACAACGCGCAGCTCGTTGTTGCTCGCCGCGGGCGGCTCAAGCTCCTGCATCGCCTCGAGGAGCGCACGTGCGCCGATGTCGATTCGGTCGCCTGCGAATGCGCCGCCGTGGGCACAAATCGTGAGCCCGAGATCGCTATGGGTTGTGCGTTTTGGGAATGGCAGTTCATCCTCAACCGGCAACGTACCCTCAGCGACGATGAGCCGAGACTTTCGTTCGGCGCGCTGCGGTTGCACGTTCGCAAAATACCGCTCGAGCACCTCGTTCATCGCCAGCGTCATGTGCTTGACTCGGCCACCAGCGATGAGCACACAATCGGATGCTGCCCATCGAGCAATCGCGTCGGCGTTCTCTTCCAGCTCGGCAAGTGACTTTGAAAGTTGCAGCAGCACCAAGCGCGCTCCACGCAGCAGTGAGTCGTCAAGTTCGTGCGCACTGAGCTGCTCGCTCAGACCGAGGTGTGTTGCGTTGCCCTCGAGAGCAAGGCGCCCCGTTACGAGATCCTGGTGCACGCGCAACCCGCTGAACCCTGCCGCGGCGAGTGGCAAAGTGAGTGCGCCGTACCCGTCGCCGATGATGGCGATTTCGCCGCCGTTGATGCCTCGCTCTTCCGCAACCTCGATCGCTCGCTGCACAAGCAAGGCGTCGGTCGCGTCGTGCGCGTAGAGATTCTCGGCCTCAACATCAGGAAAGCGACGCAGGGCCGAGTAGTCGAAGCTCATATCTCCATCCTTGCAAGTGCAAGAAAAAATCCGGCCTCGAAAGACCGGATTTCCTTGGGGTGCCTAAGTAGCACGTTCGGCAACTCCGCCCCCAAGACGAAAACTCTGGTCAACCGCCTGTTGCGGGGCGTCTACAAGGTGTCTGCACGGCCCCAGAGTAGCGCTCCGAGGGACGATCGGGGGCCCGTCGTGAGGACTATCGAGACGGCTCAAACTTTTCTCACTGCCTCGGAGGTGGACCAGCTCGTCGGTGACTACCTGGCCGGGATGAGCGTCAAGTCCCTGGCCGAACGGTATGGCATCAGAATCTCCGCCACACGCCGGAACGTTTCGGGGTGGGTGGAGCGTGTTGAGAGAGCGCCGCCTCGGTTAGGCCTCAGCGGAAGGTTGATCCCGGTGTACCCGTTCTCGGGGACGATCAGACTCGGTGAGCCGACACTACTGGCGACAGCGATGCCCAAACTCAGGAACATGAAGGCTCGGCTACGACTGCTCGGTTCACGACGCTGGGAAGCTTGTGCAAGCTGGACTCTCGTGTAGGAAGGTGTGGGAGCGAAGGACTGGCCAAGCCAGGCTCCGACGGCGGACTGCGCAGCGCGGATCGATGTTGCCGTGTCCTTGTGCCCAACGAAGACAGGGTTTACACCGGACGTGAGGAGTTGAATCGCGCCGAGGAACGAGTCCAACCCGCCGCTCAGGAGGGCGACTGGGCCGCCCTTGCCGACTTTCAGGGTCTTCTCGAAGTTGACCTTGGCGCCTCCGGCAACGGTCAGGTTCCAGGTGTCACCGGTGAGCCAGCCCAAGAGGTCTGCGGTTGCGTCAAGGAGGTCTTCGGTCCATAGTTCTGGCGCCACCACTGCGACGTGGAGTGCGATGTCTCGACTGAAGCGGGCTCCGCGTCTCGTAGTGCGGTCCGCCATATAGGCGCCGGCGGCGATATGGACGAGGTCTGCGACCGCTGGCGTTATGTCTTGCAGCGGCGCGAGGTTCCACGCGATGTCTGATACGACGGACTTCGTCTGGCCCGGCTTCGAGGGCCACTTGAAGGTTTCGTACCCCTTGGCCCGCGCTTTCTTGTCGCCTTGCGCCCTGACGAAATAGGCGCCAGATACTGTCATGATTGGTCGCCTTTCAGGAGTCGCAGGACATCGGCGCTCATCTGACGGGCGACTTGGTGAAAGTCCCGTGTCGTGACAGTCCCATAGCGGCCGAGATCCTTGCGACCGGGGACGCCGAACTCGAAATCCTGGGGGCCTGACTGCGGACCGCCCTCCCTGGTCGGCCGGACTCGGGCGGGCGATGCTAGCCTTCTGGGGTGGACGCATCGGGGCTGGACGACCTGACCCTCGAGTGGTGCCGTGCCACTCTGGGCGCAATTCCGCTGACGACCTTCTTCGCCGCCGACTCGATGTCGTCAGTGCGCGGCGTGGCGCTCAGCGATGGCCGACGGATCGCACTGAAACGACGCCGCGCCTCGGATCGCGTGCTTGCGTGCGCGCAGGCCCAGACGATCGCCCGGCAGGCCGGCATCGACGCACCGGCGCTGCTCGCCGGTCCGTCGATGTTGGAGGACGGATTCTGGCTGAGCGCCGAGCTGTGGCGCCCGGAAGGCGTCCCGGAGGCGCCCGGCGACGCCGCCGCCGGTTACGTCTCGCTTCTGCGGGCACTGGTCAGTGCTCTGCGTGGCTGCGATCCAGTCAGTTTCGATCCGCCTCCTCCGTGGGCCTGCTACGACCACGCGAGCAGCGCGCGGGTGTGGCCCGAGGTGACGGATGCCCGATGGGATCCCGAGTCGCCGATCGTGCCCGGCGGCCTGCGCCGGCTGGCGGCGGCCGCACGGGAGCGGCTGACGGCCGAACAGCTGCCGCTCGTTGTGGGCCACACCGACCTGAACGGCCTGAACGTGCGGTGGGCCGGGAGACCGGTGGTGCACGACTGGGACTCCCTGGCCGGTCGGCCAGAGTGCGTCCTCGCGGGAATCCTTGCCGTCAACCACGTGGAGCTCCCCGGGGTGGGCGCCATCACCGACGTTGCGGGAACCCGTCGGACTCTCGAGTTGTACCAGGAGGCACGCACCTTCACCTCGACCGAGATCGAATGTGCCTGGGCCGCCGGGATCTGGGTCGCCGCCTACAACGCGGCGTTCGAGCACCTCCACGGCACCGGAGCCGCGGTCAGCCGGCAGCTTGCTAGCGACGGGGCCGAACGCCTCAGGCTGGCCGGTTGTTGAGTCGCCCGGCCGTCACGCTCGGGCGAGTTGCGCTCCCCAGGCTGTGGCACGTTCGGTCTCGCCGGGACGCAGTGTCGGCGGTTCGCCGGCGACCAGGAAGCCGGTGCCGACCCGGGCGTCGATCCGACGGGTGCGGAGCCGCCTACGGATGGCCTTCGCGGCTGATCCGGAGAAGCCGGAGACATGGGTGTTGAAAGCGAGGATCTGCGGGGTGCCGTTGAGTCGAACCTGGTCGATCCACTCCGCGACGCCCGGGTCGGTGGCGGGCGCGCCCCGGGTTGCGGCGATCCGCCGGGTGGACGGGCCGGGTAGTCCCATGTTGTGGGTGGGGGCGCCGATCAGCAGCAGCGCGACCGTGGCCGGGACGACCTCGGGTGCGTCCTGCGCGCTGACCACGGTGACGTCGATGCCCTCGACCCGCAGTCAATCGCAGAGTTCTACTCACGCAACCTGGCGACTGAGGTCGTCAAGGGTCTGTCGCAGAAGGCTGCGCAGGGTGGCACCGTCTCGAAGGCACCAATCGGCTACCGGAACGTGGGCGTTCGCGATGAGTTTGCCCGGGAGATTCGTACCGTTGAACTCGATGAAGAGCGGGCACCGCTGGTTCGCTGGGCCTTTCAGGTGTTCGCGTCTGGGGACTGGTCAACAAGCCAGCTTCACCACGAGCTGGTGGCTCGCGGGCTGACGACAGCACCGTCACCGCGACGACCTTCTCGACCCATCGGGAAATCATCGGTGCATCGGATGCTCACGAACCCGTATTACAAGGGCTGCGTCCGGTACCAGGGCGTCACCTACGCCGGAGCACACGAAGCACTCGTCCCGAACGCGGTGTGGGATCAAGTGCAGACCGTGCTCGGCACTCACCGATCAGCGGCGGACGCGACGCAGGTGCACGAGCACTACCTGAAAGGATCTGTGTTCTGCGGGCAGTGCGGCTCTCGGCTGATCGTCTGCAACGCGAAGAGCAGCCAGGGGACGATCTATCCGTACTTCGTGTGCGCGAGTAGGCACGCTGGCAGGGGCGACTGCACCCGGCAGGCGATGTTGATCGAGCAGGTTGAGCGCCTCGTCGAGCGGTTCTACGAGCACGTCCAGATCAGCATGGAGACCAAGCACGCGCTGTCGTCGATGCTGCATGCCCGGTTCGACGAGATGATGTCCGAGGGCGCCGCGGAACTTGCCGACCTCGCCTCACGCCGTACACAACTCGAAGACGAGCAAGAGAAACTGCTTCGCGCCCACTACGCAGGCGCTGTCTCGCTGGAACTGCTCAAGCGAGAGCAGGATCGGATCACTGCATCGTTGGAGACGATCCAGAACCGGATCGACGCCCACCACGGTGAGTATGCGTTCGCTCGAGCGAACCTCGATGATTCGCTGACCCTGCTGTCGAACGCGGGCGACCTCTACGCGACCGCCGACGACGCGAACCGGCGCCTATGCAACCAGGCGCTGTTCAAGGCGATCTATGTCGAGGAGGACAACGACGTTCGGGTCGGGTACAAAGCGCCGTACGACGGGCTGAGCGTCGAAGGGTTGCAGGCCGACGCGCTCACCTGGGCCGCCGAGGCAAAAAAGTTGGGCCAGGCCCGAACCCCGACTAAGGGCGGACCCTTAGTCGAAAGTTCAAACCTGACCCATCTGGGGTGGCTGACGGGGCTTGAACCCGCGCGCTTTACCCCGCTCTGCCGCATAAA
>CAYNTU010000033.1:3752-23817 GCA_964400205.1 uncultured Microbacterium sp. | reverse complement strand
GGGTCTGCCGCGCGTTGGTGAGCTGTTCGAGGCACGTACGCCGAAGAACGCTTCGCCCATCGCTGAGGCTGATGGCAAGATCACGATCGAAGAGACCGAGAAGAGCCGCCAGGTGATTCTCACGCCGCACAACGGTGACGAGCCTGTCGTTTACCCCGTGCTCAAGCGTGCAACGCTCCTCGTCGAAGACGGCCAGGACGTCAAGGTTGGCCAGCCGCTGCAGGTGGGCACGCTCGACCCCAAGGAAGTTATGCGCGTGCAGGGCGCCCGCGAGGCACAGAAGTACCTCGTCGGCGGTGTGCAGGGCGTGTACCGTTCGCAGGGTGTGCCCATCCACGACAAGCACATTGAGGTTGTCGTGCGTCAGATGCTGCGCAAGGTCACGGTTGTTGACCACGGTGAGACTGACCTGCTGCCTGGTCAGCTCGTTGACATCAAGCGCTACCAGCAGATCAACCGCCAGGCGGTTGCCGAGGGCAAGCGCCCGGCATCGGGTCGTCCCGAGCTCATGGGTATCACGAAGGCGTCGCTCGCGACCGAGTCGTGGCTCTCGGCTGCTTCGTTCCAGGAGACCACGCGTGTTCTGACCGAGGCTGCTCTTGAGGGCAAGCGCGACCCGCTCGTTGGTCTCAAGGAGAACGTCATCATCGGTAAGCTCATCCCGGCCGGTACCGGTCTGGCACGCTACCGCGATGTTGTTGTCGAGGCGACCGAAGAGGCGAAGGCTGAGCGTTACCCGAACCGCATCTTCGCGGTCGACGGTGAGTTCTCAGACGACGACTACGGTTTCGTTGACTTCGAGGCATTCTCGACCGACGACATCGACCTCGAGCCCGGCACCTACAGCTAAGCGCTCAACGTCAAACGCCCCGGCTTCGGCCGGGGCGTTTGCGTTTGTGGCGGATGCGGCATCCGTTCTTCCCTTCCCGTCACCCAGATGGTTGCTATTCGCGCCATTTGGCAACCATCTGCCTGACGGGAGCGCGCGCAACCCTGACGGGAATGCGGTTATTCGGAGCCTTCGGGCCAGATCGCCTGAATGATGGCGTTTGTGTAGCCCTCCGGCGCGAGGTTGATGAACTGCGTGTCGATCACGATGCCGCCGCGCACGAAGAGCGTGCGGCCGACCGGATCAGTGGTGCCCTCGACAGTTTGCTCGCCGCTGCACCGCACCGCAATATCGAGCTCGGTGCACTCGAGGCCGGCGTCGCGTGCGTCCCCCAGAATGACGGATGCCTCGTGCGGGGTGTACTTCGCAATGCGGGTCACGAGCGTGCGCGACTCGTCGGCGGGGTCGCCCCAAATGCAGGTGATCGATCCGTCCGGTTGCGGGCCGGCAGCGGGGCCGTAGCTCTCGTGGTTGAGCGGAACACCCTCGAGCTGCGCGAGGACTTCAGGCGTGAGCATCGCTTGGCAGTCGGTCGGAAGCGGCGTGGGATCCGTGTTAGGGAGTTCCGGAGATTCGGCCGGATCAGGTGTCGCGGAGACGGTCGGAGCTGCCGCTTCGGGGGCTGTGGGTTCCTGCGTGGGTGACTGTGCAGGCTGTGAGGCGGGGCGCTCGCTCTGGGGCGGAATAACGGCGGCAGCTGGCCCGCCTGAGCATCCGCTCAGGAGCGCCAAACTCAGGGCGCCGATAAGGGGGAGGAGCACTTTCTTCATAGCGCCCACGATAGCCGCCATGTCTCGACATTCGCTCCGAGGGGAGAGACATTTTGGATGACTCTTGACGGTTCCCAAGGAGGCTAATACTATTAGCCTCATGAAACGCGCACTGTGGGCACTCCTTGCACTCTTCCTCGTCGGCTTCGCAATCTTTGAGGGCGTGAAGTACGGATGGGTCGCGACAGCGGTACTGATCGCCTTCGCCGTGCTGCCCGACATCGCACTGATCGGTGCCTTCACGGACGAGCGCCCGCGCATCCGCGCCGAGAGCGTGAAGTTCTACAACCTCATGCACTCACCATGGATTCCGCTTGCCATCATGCTGGTTGCGCTTGCGCCGTGGCCATCGCTCGGGTGGGGGTTGCGCGGTGGCCTCGAACTTTTCCTCGCTGGCCTTGCGTGGCTTGCGCACATCGCGGTTGACCGAGCGGTTGGCTATGGCGTGCGCAATGCTGACGGCACGATCCGCCCCATCGACGCCAAGGGCTCGCCAACGTGGTGCCAGGCGTGACAACGCGCCGCGACCAACTGCTCGACATCGCGGAACAGGTTCTTGAATCCGAGGGCGTGGAAGGGTTCGGCGTCGGCAGTCTCGCTCGCGCCGCCGCGATTAAACCACCGAGCCTCTACAAACACTTTGCCGGGCTTGCTGAGATTCACGCGGCGCTTATCTCGCGAAGCCTTCGCCGTTTCGGCGACGCACTCGCCGAATCGGGTGGTGACCTGGAAGCGTTCGCTGCCGTGTACCGGGAACAAGCCCTCGCGGCACCACAGCTCTACCGACTCATGACTGATCGCCCACTTGAGCGGGCGCTACTCGACAGCGGCGCTGAGCTCGCTGGAATGCATCCGCTCCTGGAGTACTTCGGTGAAACGGAGTCGCTCCACCCGCGTTCGAGAAGTGCGTGGGCATGGGCACACGGACTCGCTTCGCTCGAGATCGCAGGCCGATTCCCGCCCGGTGCAGACATTGATGAGGCTTGGCACGTCCTCGTCGAAACGCTGACACCCACCTGATTTCTTTCGTCGGCTCTTGGCGGCTATGATTGAAAGTCGCGCCCCTTATTGGCTGTACAAGTTGGTGAGGAGTGCATTGGCGGGTTACCCGAGTGGCCAAAGGGGGCTGACTGTAAATCAGCTGCGTAAGCTTCGGGGGTTCGAATCCCTCACCCGCCACAAGATCCTGTTGCCTGCCCGGGCATCAGGATTTTTTGTTTGCGGCACTCTATGCGGCGAGCAATGCCAATGCTGATGCCAAGTCTCCGTGGGAAAACATTGGCAAGGAGTCGATATGACCAGTCGGTTTTCCGGTGCAGGTTTGCACTGGTCCCGCGCGGGTAGTCGCGTTGGAGTCCTGGTTCTTGCGGGATCAAGCGGGCGGCTTGACGTTGAACGGGCAAACCTCCTCGCCAAGGCTGGTTTCGATGCACTGGCGTTGCGTTGGTTTGGCGGAACGAACCAGCAGACTCAGCCAAGACGAGTTCCCCTCGAGACGTCTACGGACGCTCTTGACCTTCTTGCACAAGAGCACGACCGTCTTGTGATTATGGGTGCCTCATTTGGCGCCGAGGCTGCACTCCTTACCGCAACACGTAACCCTCGGGTCGAAGTCGTTATTGCGATCGCGCCGACCGATGTCGCTTGGGAGGGGAGTCGAGCGCGCCCGAATGCTCCGCCAGTAAGCAAATGGACGTGGCGCGACACGGAAGTGTTTTTTTGTTCCGTTCGATAGAACATGGCTTCCGACTGGCTCGAAGCCTTCACTCACGCCCTTCTATGAACAAAGCCGTTGCGCGGCTGGTGAAAACGCCGTTGTTGCTGCTCGAATCCCAGTCGAGAAGTTCGCCGGGAAGCTCATCCTTGCCTTCGGCGGCGACGATCATGTTTGGCCAAGTTCGCTTCATACGCAGGCGATCGTGGCCGCGCGTGCGAAATCTGGACTGCCGACCATCGTCATCGAGGACGAGAGAGCGGGGCATAAGATCGTTTTCCCGGCGAATCAGGCACAGCGTCTGCTCGCCCATACCGGGTAGGTGGAGACGAAGGTGTGCCCGAGAGGTTGGGCTCGCTCGCTCTCCCTGCAATTCTCGAAGCGCTACGGTCGGGAAACTACGTCTGAGTTCGTTGGCCCATTTGAGTTCACGGTCACGTAGCGATGGCAGAAGGCGGCCAATTTTCTGTGTGCCCTTGACAGATGCTGTCTCGACAAAACCATTCCGGGGCGCCACCTTGTGGTGACGCCCCGGAATGATTGACTCGGTCTATCGCTGAACGATCGAGCCGATATTCAGAATCGGTCGCTCAGTACGCTTCGGCGATGACGAGAGACCAATAGATAGCTTGACCAACGTTTGGGTTTCTTGATGCGGTGATCCCAAAGTGTGTTACGTCTGGGTCGAGAATCAGCGAGTAGCCATCGGAAGCACTGAGTAACAGGTCAATCAGTGGCTGGACCTCCGGTGATGCATCGTAGATGAGCGCGAGTTCTTCGCCCGCGTAATACCAGTCGAAGCCACTGGCATCCATACGTGCTTGGAGATCGCCGGAGGGGTTCTTGTCGGTGAGCTTATCGATGACCGCCATGTACCAGCTCTGCGAACCTGCTACTTTGTCGAGTCGTGCATCGTACTGAAGCGGCTCGAGGCCGTGTGCTGCTCGAGCGTCGTTGAGGTATGCCAGCGCATCCGAACCCATTGGCGCTGGCTTGGCCTCGTCGTGAGGGGTCGACTCGCCTGGAGGCACGGGCAAGTAATAGCGTGGACCTTCATACGACCACGCGGTCGGCCACTTCCGCAGCACAGTACCGCGTTCCTTCGGGTCAACGGTGTAGAAGTGGCTCCCGGAGGGTTGACCCCAGAAGCGGAAGACCGGGGTCGAGTTGTTCGAGTACGGATCAATCGTGCCGGGGTAGGCATAGTAAGCGACCTTCTCGTACTTCCAGATGGTCGGCCAGCGCTTGAGAACGGTGTTCTTTTCGTTCTCGTCAGCGGTGTAGAAATGGGTCTTGTACACGGGCGACCAAAAACGGTGAACGGCAACACCGTCAGTGGGCTTGCTGCTGAACGCGCTGAATTTTTTACCCTCGTACTTCCACTCTTTGGGCCAGCGTTTGATGACCGTGTCGCGTTCGGTTTTGTCTGTTGTGTAGAAATGCGAACCCGTCACGGGGCTCCAGAACCGATAAACCGGCACGATCGGCGCCGAGGCGGCGCTGTCAAGCTCAGCTTCTACCGGTTGCTGCGATGTGCTCGAAGCGCCGGGGTTTGGGTTTTCGATACGGATGCTCGAAATCTGTTCGCCGTTCGGCTCAACCTCTTCGGCTGAGGCGCCGCTGAACAGCGTCGTTACGCCGAGCGCGGCGATTGTGAGCGTTGCAAGCGCACGTGCACGAAAGCGCCTTGGATTGTTCTTCATTCTGCTCCCCGCAGGTTTATGAGCCTGCAAATCGGGACAGAGCTCGAACTGAACGCGGCTCAAGAAAAGTCGCGTATGAGAGTGAGCATAGTGGTGCGCGAAGCGAATCACCAAGACCTGAGACGTGCCACGATTGGCATATGCGTGCACTCATCGTTGAGCAGGTTCAATCCACCCCCGAAGTTCGGCAGATTGCGGTGCCTTCGGCGCCATCCGATGGGGTCGTTGTCAAGGTCGAAGCGACGGGCATGTGTCGCAGCGATTGGCACGCGTGGGCGGGCCATGATTCGGATGTTTCATTCCCGCACGTGCCGGGGCACGAACTCGCGGGCGTTATCACCGAAGTCGGGTCGGAAGTTACGCGCTTCGCTGTGGGCGACCGCGTCACGGTGCCCTTCATTTCTGGCTGTGGAACGTGCGAGTGGTGCCAGTCTGGCAACGCGACGGTGTGCCCGAACCAGGTGCAGCCCGGCTTTGACTACTGGGGTTCGTTCGCAGAGTATGTCGTGCTGCATGCCGCAGATGCGAACGTCATTGCTTTGCCCGATTCGGTCGACTTCGCGACGGCCGCGAGCCTTGGTTGCCGTTTTGCAACCTCGTACCGCGCCCTCGTTGGGCGAGCGCGAGTGCAGGCAGGGGAGTGGGTCACCATCGTCGGCGCTGGCGGTGTTGGGCTGAGTGCCATCATGATCGCGAAAGCACTCGGTGCCAAGGTCGTCGCGGTTGACCGCAATACAGAAGCGCTCGCGGTCGCTACCGAGCTTGGCGCCGATCACGTGTTGGTCGCCGATGGGCAAGACATCCCCGCCGCGATCGCTGCGTTGACGGGCGGCGGTAGCCATGTCGCTGTCGACGCTGTCGGAAGTGAGCAGACGGCATCCGATGGCATTCTGGGGCTGCGCCGACAAGGGCGACATGTGCAGGTTGGGCTGCTGCCGCCCATCGAAGGGCATCCGCGGATTCCGATGGCCCGAGTCATTGCGTGGGAGCTTGACGTGCTCGGCAGCCACGGGATGGCCGCGGTCGACTACCCCGAAATGCTCGCTCTCATCGAGCAGGGCAAACTTGAGCCACAGCGCCTCATCGAGCGCACGATTGGGCTCGATGAACTCGCCGAGCTCTTGCCCGTCTTCGATCAGGCAAAGGTCGCGGGCATGACGATTATCGACCCGTCACGCTGAGGAGGCAGCCTTCAGCACCGTGAGGCGTCGGTTGCGCCTTGAACGCGCGTCGGTGCGGCGGCGAGGGAGATAGAGCGCGAGCCCGACGAGGGTGAGCAGCGCGCCGAAGACACCGGCGATGAGCGCTGACTCGGTGGGAATCCCGACGTGCACCGTGATCCCGAGAATGCGGGAGAGGCCCCATGGCAGGAGCCCCATCTGGTCGTTCCAGATCGTGAGGGCGCGTTCGAGCCCCATGGCGTTGATGAGGAAAGCGGGAATGGCGAGAGCGAGCCCCGCGCTCGCCAGCACGGCTCCCGTGGCACGACGTCGACCGATCGTCGGTGCGACAGCCCACGCTGCAGCGATGAAGGTCCACAAGAAGAGGGCAAACGCGACCGTGATGTACAGGCTGCGGCGAACCGGGTCGGTCCAGAAGGCGAACCAGTAGCCGCCCGGCCCCGTGAATGAGACGGCCCCGAGCGCGAGGATACAGCGCAGCACGATGACGCCGCCGATCGTTGCGATGAGCGGCCAGGCGGCCTTGCGAGCGAGCACGAGTGTTGCGGCGATGAAGAGTGCCCATGCGCCCAGGGTGACGATGAGTTGCGCGGGCGCAAGGAACGAGGTTTGCACCAACCGCGTCGCAACGAGGAGCGCGAGTGGCACCATGACCAGGAGTACCTTGCCTACTGTTGAGAGCTCGCTGCCCGCCTGTCGCCAGGGTCGGGTTGCGCCGACCCAGTGCGCTCGCGCCGCCGGTACCCGGCCGAATATGCCGAGCGCGAGCCAGATCGCGGCAACGACGAGCAGTGCCCGTGCCGCCCACGCCATTGCGAGATCACGGTCGGCGCGGTCGACGCCTAACTGCGCGGCCTCGAGATTGAGTGGCGGATGCATCACGTCACCCGAATAGCGCTGCAGGTGCTCTGCCGCCCGCGCCTCGAATGCGTCACGCGCTTGTGTCCACGAGTCGTACGCGTCTTGCGAGCGCGTGTCGTGCCACAACCCCTGATACATGAACATCGCGCGGTAGGCCGCAAGCACCTCGAGGGTGTCGATCTCGTAGTCGAGGGCCGCGAGGAACTCCTCGCGCAACTCGGGGCTACGCCAGGTAGTGGCATCCGTTCCTTCAACGAGCGCCCGCATTTCGTTTGCGGCCTCGATCGCTTGTTGCCCGCCGGCAATGGCCTCGTCAAACTGCTCGCGGGCGATCGAGTACACGACGCCCAGCACAGCCGAATCGCCCGTGAGAATGTCCCATTCGAAGAGCCACATCATGGGTGGCGGCTCGAGCCCAATCGCGAACACCCGGTTCTCGGCAAACGCCTGGATGTAGAGGCCCTGCTCAATCGCCTCGCGCGAGTGCGACATCGCTTCGGTAATGGCGCCGACCGTTATCGGGTCACTTGAGAAGTGCCGCTCGGCCCAGGCCCGCGTCGTCTCAATCGGGTTGATATCGGGGTTCTGCGCGAGCGCCGCCGTGTGCATCGCATTGAGATCGGCGAAGTACCAGAATCCGCTCTTGAGATAGAGGTTCATGGGGCCAGCACGCCACGGGCCGCCGTCTTGCGTCCACCCCCACACACCCTCGATGTTGGGATTCGCGGCAAGCAATTGCTGCAGCGCCCAGGCGTATTCTGCGCCGAGGTCGTTGGGCCACGAACCAAACCACTCGTATTCCCGGCGACTCTGGAACTCGACAATGCGGCGTTGATCGCCCTGTTCGAGGGTGTTGTTGAGCGGCAGCCAACTGTAGAAATCGCCCAGGGTATATTTGGTCGAGACGATGAGCGCGGGGGAATCAATGCCGGCAAACACCTTCTCGTACGACTCGGGGTTCGTGTGCATGTCGCCCACACCACCCACACCGACGCTCCAGGTGCGGAAGATAACCTCTCGATCGGATGCTTCTGCCTGATCGGTGAACGCCTTGAGCATCGCCTGCGCCGCGGGCACTGTGCGCACGGCGAGCGCAGAAAAGTAATCCCAGCCCTCGACGTCGTAGATATCGCCAGCCTCACCGACGCGGATCAAGATGCCATCGAGTGCTGGGGCGGCTTGGTAGAGCTCGTCAAGCGCATCGGTGTAGACACGCCACAACTCGGGGTTGGTCGTGTCGAGCGAACCGAAACGATCGATGAGGAACTGCTCGAGCGGGTCGGTGAGGGCGAGCATGTCGGTGCGCAAGAAGATCTTGATACCCAGGTCTTCCGCGTGTTGCCAGAACGGCTCAAACGCTTCGCGCAGGGCGAGCGCTTTCGCAATGTGTTCGTCACCTGCTGCGTAGACGGGGCCGCCCGTCACATTCTCAAGTGTGACGAACTCGATCATGCCGGGCCAGGCGATCGCGTTATATCCCTCATCGAGAATATGGCGGGCATACTCATCGAACTCGGTGAACGTCTCTTTTAGTGCCGCCTGGTCGATATATGGTGGGTCGGGCATGTATACATCGGCGAAGGCGCGCGAGGAATGCGTGTAGTCGTCTTGCGGGAGCCATTCAGCCGGATTTGCTGTCACGCCGACGGCGCCGAGGTCTGCCATGCGCAGGCTGAGCCGGGGTTCAGCGGCCGGATCGTTCGTCGGCGGCGGAGCGTTGAAGTCAACAGGTGCCGGCGCTACCTGGCCCATCCGTTCGGATGGTTCTGAACGGATGCCGAGGGCATCCGAAACGACATACGCGACCCCCGCGCCCATCGCGAGCAGCACGAGCGCGATGACGAACGCGAGAATGGGGCGTCTGCGTGGGGCGACCGTACCTGCCATTCGCCCACTCTACGCAGAGTCTGCGGTCACAGTGGCCTTAGCGACGAGAATCCGCCGCGAGGCGCGCGTCAATTGCCTCAGGTGCGAGTACCGCTTGAGTGAGCATGATCGCTGCACCGAGAACGCCAGCGGATGCATCCGCCTGCGACTGCACGACGATGAGGTGTTGTGTCGCAAGTGGAATCGACCGCCGGTACACAACCTCGCGAACCCCCGCCAAAACCTGTTCTCCCGCTCGAGCGATACTGCCCCCGATGACGATGACCGAGGGGTTGAGTAGGTTCACAACTGAGGCGAGCACTTCGCCGACTTCGCGCCCGGCTTGCCGTGTCGCATCAATCGCCTCGCGGCTGCCACCCCGCACGAGGGCAACAACATCCGAACTGCTCTCGGCGTCGATGCCCGCTTCCCGCAATGACGCGGCAATTGCGGGGCCACTTGCGATCGCCTCAAGATCGCGTTCATCTGTTGCCTCGCGGGGCGAATCGTGGCTATAGGGGACTTGCACGTGACCGAGGTCACCGGCAGAACCCTGCGCGCCACGCTGCAAGAGGCCGCCCAGAATAATACCCGCGCCAATACCGGTAGAGACCTTCACATAGATGAGGTTGTCAACGTGCGGCCAGCTTCTGGCCTGCTCGCCGAGGGCAAGCAGGTTGACGTCATTGTCGACGAGCACGAGCGCGTCGAAGGTGCGGCGTACATACCCTGGAATATCAAAGCGATCCCAGCCCGGCATGATCGGCGGGTTAATGAGTCGCCCGGTCGAGTGTTCGACGGGGCCGGGCACGCCAATACCGACCCCGAACACGGGAGCATCGCTTGAGTCGTCGGCAAGCAACTGTTGCGCATCGGCGATAACAGCATCGAGCACCGGCTCTGGGCCGTCGCTAATGACAATGTCTCGTGTGCGGGAGCCGCGGATGCCGCCGCTCAGGTCGGTCACAGCAACCGTCGCGTGGGTTGCGCCGAGGTCGATTGCAACGATGCGCCCCGCGAGTGGATCGACTTCTATGCGCGCGGGAGGGCGCCCACCCGTTGATGCGGCTTCGCCAGCGGGTTTGACGAGACCCGCTGCCAGGAGGGCATCCACACGCGTCGAGATTGTTGGCCTCGACAGGCCGGTCAGTTCCGCAAGCTCTGCTTTCGTGCGTGCGCGCCCGTCGAGCATGATCTGCAAAATATCGCCGGCTCCGGGCGGTGCGATTCCGATGCGCCGTTCGACTCCGCTCATGCGGTTAGTAAATCATGTCTGGCACTTCGGTGTGCGCGCCTTTGCGTCTTTTCGTAAATCTTCAGAACACTTTTGAAAAAGGAGTTGCATAAGTATGGCAAGCTGTGCACAATTGTCCCTATGACAACGGATGTCACAGAAGTCGGGATCGGAACGACCCGGTCAGGCTTCATCGGTTCAGGCTTCATGGCTGAGGTGCACTCTCGTGCTGCCCGTGCAGCGGGAGCGATCCCGACCGTCATCGCCGGAACGTCGGCGGCATCCGCTCACGATGCAGCGCTTCGGCTCGGTGTCGCGCAAGCGGCCGATGACCTCGACGACTTCTTCGCGAGTGACGCGGATGTCGTGCACATCTGCACCCCGAATGCCACGCATCACGACCTTGCTGCGCAGGCGATAGCCGCCGGCAAACACGTCATCTGCGAGAAGCCGCTGACAACAACGGTTGCGGATGCCACCGACCTCGTCAAGCGCGCGCAAGCCGCCAACGCTATTGGGGCGGTGCCTTTTGTGTATCGCTACCACCCGATGGTTCGCGAAGCGCGCGCCCGCATTGCTCGCGGTGAGCTCGGGGAACTCCTCACGGTCGATTGCGCCTACCTGCAGGATTGGCTGCTGCTGCCCAGCGACGAGAATTGGCGCGCAACCTCAGAGGCGGGCGGGCCCTCGCGTGCCTTTGCCGACATTGGCTCGCACCTGTGCGACCTGCTCGAGTTCATTGCGGGCGAGCGCATCGTGGCCCTGACCGCCCGCACGCGCACCGTGCATGCTGAGCGGGGTGGGCAGAAAGTCACCAACGAAGATGTCGCCGCTCTCATTGTCGAATTCGCTTCGGGGGCGATCGGCACCGTGCTCGTCAGCCAGGTTGCTGCCGGCCACGCAAACGACCTCGTGATTGAACTCAACGGAAAGGCAGCCTCGGTGCGGTTTGAACAGGAGCGCCCCGAAACGCTCTGGTGGGGTTCGCGAGAGGGCAATCGCCAACTCGTGCGCGACCCCAACACGAACGACCCCGCGGCCGCGGCGTTCTCGCGGGTGCCGTCAGGGCATCCGATGGGGTACCAAGATGCCTTCAACGCTTTCGTCGCGGATGTCTACTCAGCTGCGGCAACGGGCGAGACTCCCGACGGCATGCCAACATTCAATGACGGCTTGCGGGCAGTGCAATTGACGGATGCCGTGTTGCGGGCCGCGAAAGAGCAGCGCTGGGTCGAGGTGGCAACATGAGCGCCGCGCAGCTCGAAAATGGGCAGCCCGAAACGCAGACCCCGTTGCTGAGCGCGCGGAACGTCAGCAAGTCGTTCTTTGGTGTCCCCGTGCTGCAGAACGTGGACTTCGACCTGTACCCAGGCGAAGTGCATGGCCTCGTCGGTGAGAATGGCGCGGGGAAATCGACGCTCATGAAAATACTGGCGGGCGTGCAACCCGCCGACGATGGCTCGTTGACCTACCTCGGTGGCAAAGGTGACTTCGCAAACCCCCGCGCTGCGATGGACGCCGGCCTCGTGACGGTCTTCCAAGAGTTCACGCTGCTGCCGCACCGCACTGTTGCGCAGAACGTTTTTCTCGGCCGCGAACCCCTCAAGGCAGGGTTCATCGACAACCAGCAGATGATCGCTCGGACGCAAGAAATCCTCGACGATCTCGGGGTGGACTTTATCGATCCGCGGGCGCGCGCGGGCTCGCTCAGCGTAGCGGAGCAGCAGGTCGTTGAGATCGTCAAAGCGCTCTCATTCGATGCGAAAGTCATCTCGATGGACGAGCCGACAGCAGCGTTGAGCGACCATGAGGTTGAGCTGCTCTACCGCATCATCCGTACCTTGCAGGAGCGCGGCGTCGGGGTGATTTACGTCTCACACCGCCTGCGCGAGATCTTCGATCTGTGCGACCGCATCACGATTCTCAAAGACGGCGAGCAGGTTGCGACGGTTGCGGCGGATGCGATCGACCAGGCTGAACTCGTACGCCAGATGGTTGGGCGTGAGTTGACCGCGTTCTTCCCGCCCGTCACAGAAGGCACCGTGATCGGCCAGGCAAGGCTCGAGCTCAAGGGCTGCGGCAATGACTACGTGGATGGCATTTCATTTCAGGTGCACGCAGGGGAAATTGTTGGCATCGCTGGACTCCAGGGATCTGGTCGCACCGAGGTCGTCGAGGGCATCTTCGGGGTCGACCCCTTCACGCGCGGCCAGCTGTTGCTCGATGGCAAGGCGGCAGAAATTCGTTCGCCTCGCCAGGCTGTGAAATCCGGGATCGCGCTCGTGACCGAAGACCGTAAAGCGCAGGGCCTCGCGCTGAGCCAGTCGGTTCTTGATAACGCACTGCTCGTGGTGCGCTCGGTTTTTCCCTCGACGCGACGCGAAGCAAAAGCCAAGGTCGAGGGGGTGCTGTCGTCTCTCGAACTCGCGAGCGCCGGTCTGGGCCAAGAGGCGCGGTACCTGTCCGGCGGAAACCAGCAGAAGGTCGTGCTGGCCAAGTGGCTGCTCGCCAGCCCCGAGATTGTGATCTTCGACGAACCAACCCGAGGTATCGACGTCGGCGCAAAGTATGCCGTGTACCAGGCGATGCGTGAACTTGCCGCGCAGGGCAAAGCGGTACTCATGGTCTCGAGCGAGCTGCCAGAAGTGATTGGTATGAGCGACCGCATCCTCATCATGTGTGACGGCGAACTCGTCGGCGAATTGCCCGCGGGCTCGATGGAAGAACAGATTCTGGCGATGGCCACCGGTGCTGAGGAGGAAAGCGCATGATTGCTCGCCTCCGCCGCGAACCCGCGCTCATTGTCGTGGTTGTGCTGTTGTTCGTGCTCGTTGTCGGCGCGATTCTTGTCGCAACTGTCGGCCGCAACTTCTTCTCCCCCGGCAACATCCGCGACATCCTCACGGGGATGAGCGTATTGGGGCTCGTCGCAATAGGGCAGACCCTCGTCATCATCGGCGGTTCGCTCGACCTCTCGGTCACGCAGGTCATCTCGCTTTCGAGTCTCATCGCCGCGACAACGATGGCCGGCAACCCCGCGAACATCCCCCTCGCGGTCGCGCTGACGCTCGGCGTCTGTGCGCTCATCGGGCTCGTCAACGGCTATCTTGTCGCCGGTCTGCACGTGCACGGCTTTGTCGCGACGCTCGGCGTGGGCCTCATTATCCAGGGCTACTTAAACACCGCATACTCGGGGTCTGCCGGGGAGGTGCCATGGGCTTTCCAGCTCCTTGGCGCTACGGGCATCGGGCCTGTGCCCGTTTCGACGATCATCATGCTCGTGCTCGCGTTCGCTGTCTCTACATACCTCAACCGCACCCGTGCCGGTGCGCACCTCTTCGCCGTCGGTGGCGATGCGGAGATCGCTCGTCTTTCGGGCGTGAGCATCAAGCGACCGCTCATCATGGCGCATGTTTTGTGCTCGATTTTTGCGGGCCTCGCGGGGCTACTGCTCGCGAGCCGGCTCGGGGTTGGCAGCCCCACAGTCGGCGACCAAGGGGGATACGCGCTGCTCTCAATCGCAGCCGTTGTGCTTGGTGGAACCCTCCTTATGGGCGGCAAGGGTTCCGTCTGGGGCACTATCGGCGGCGTTGCCATCTTCGCAGTTGTCGACAACGTCATGAGCGTTATGCAGATCAGCCCTTTCATCAAGAATGTCGTCCGCGGCGTCGTTATCATCGCGGCAGTCGCCGTGTACAGCCGCCGCGTCGTGCAGGAACGGCGGGCCCGGTTCGCTGCCCAAGAGGCCCGAGCAACGGATGCTTCGCACCTCGAACACGCAGGGGGTGCGAAATGAACGTCCTGAAGTCGCTCATCAGCCCGCAGCGGGCCGTGTACATCCTGCTCGTGGTGCTGCTCGTCGCGCTCGTGATTTTGAATCCCAACTTCGGTGAACCCGGCCAGATCATGCGCTTCATTCAGCGAGTCGCGCCCGTCGCAATTGTCGCGATCGGACAGTACTTCGTCATTGTCTCGGGAAACTTCGATCTCTCACAGGGCTCGCTCATCACAGTGCAGGTCATGTTCGCCGGAAACCTTGTTGGGCAGGATCCCTCGAAAACCGTCCCGGTGCTGCTCTTTATGCTCGCCTTCGGTGTGCTCGTCGGGCTCGTCAACGGCATCCTCGTCACGTGGCTCAAAGTTCCCGCGTTCATCGTCACACTCGGCACGATGCTGATCCTGCTGGGTGGGGTCATGTACTGGACCGGCGGTGCAGCGCAGGGAAACCCCGACGATTCGTTCCGACAGATCGGTCGCGGCGGAATCAACGACGTGCCGATCTTGCAGTTCATCCCCTGGTCGGTGCTCGTTCTGCTTGGCGTCGCCTTGATCGCCGTCTGGATTACGAAATCACCGCTCGGCAAAACCCTCATCGCGATAGGCGATAACCCGACGGTTGCCGAGTACTCCGGAGCGCGAACCTCACGGGCGATCATCGAATCGTTTGTCATCTCCTCCGTTTGCGCGACGATCGCGGCCGTACTGCTCGTTGGCTTCGCCGGCGTACACCCTTCCGTGGGGCGCGGTTACGAGTTCATCGCGATCACCGCCGTTGTGCTCGGCGGTGTCGCCCTCGGCGGCGGTCGGGGTTCCGTCTACGGCGCAATCGCGGGTGCCTTCGTGCTCGAAGCGCTCTTCATGCTGCTGAACATTCTCGGCGTTCCCTCAACCATGCGCGACAGCGTGCAGGGCGTCATCATCATCGCCGCAGTTGCCTACGCAGCCGTCAGCATCCGATCACGGCGAAAACACGCACCGGATGCATCCGACCAACTCAACACCGAACAAACCCTCACCCAAACACAAGGAGAAACACCATGAGACGATCAACGAGGATCGCCGTGAGCGGATTGGCGATTGCCGGTCTGCTTGCTCTCTCGGCATGTACCACCGACCCCTCGGTGGCGCCGAATACCGATGCTCCAGCACCCGAGACCTCTGAGTCGGCGCAGTCGGAGCAGCCCTCGACCGGAGCGGAGAACGAATGGTTCGACCAGGCAGGCTTTGACAAGCAGCTGGCAGAACGGGAAGTGACGCCGGAAGGCCCGGCAGAGCAGCCCTACCTGCAGACCATCAACGCTGAAATGGTCGACACTTCGCAGTACAAGAGCGAGGGGGCGAAGAAGGTCTGCTTCGCAAACGCTTCGATCTCAAACCCGTGGCGCCAGACTGGCTGGATCACCATGAACGAACAGCTCAAGGTGCTGCAGGAGTCGGGCGCGATCAGCGAGATGGAGACGCGCGACGCAGCGGATTCAGATGACACGCAAATCGCCGACATCGACTACTTCATTGCTGAAGGTAACTGTGATGTGTTCATCATCTCGCCCAACTCAACCGCCGCAATGACGCCGGCTGTTGAGCGCGCATGTGACACGGGCAAGCCCGTCATCGTGTTTGACCGCGGTGTCAACACCGACTGCCCCGTCACTTTCATCCACCCCATTGGTGGCTACGCGTGGGGTATCGACACAGCCAACTTCCTTATCGAGAACCTCGAGTCGGGGAACAAGGTTGTAGCCCTGCGAATTTTGCCGGGTGTTGACGTGCTCGAGCACCGCTGGGCTTCGGCCAAGGTGCTGTTCGACGATGCTGGCATCGAGGCAGTCGACCACTTCACTGGTGCTGACCCGGCGCAGATCAAGTCGATCATTGCGGATGAGCTCGCCAAGGGCGATGTGCATGGCATTTGGATGGACGCCGGTGACGGCGCCGTTGCCGCAATCGAAGCGTTCGAGGATGCCGGCGTTGACCTCCCGGTCATGACGGGTGAAGACGAGATGAGCTTCCTGCGCAAGTGGAAAGACACTGGCCTGACCGGTCTCGCCCCTGTCTACTCGAACTTCCAGTGGCGCACGCCGCTGCTGGCTGCCGAGAAGATCTTCAAGGGCGAAGAGGTTCCCAAGGAATGGGTGCTGCCGCAGAAGCCGATCACGGTCGATGAACTCGACCAGTACCTGGCTGACAACGAGGGCATGCCCGACGGGCACTACGCGAAGTTCGGTGGCGAAGACCTTCCGGGGTACCCGACCACCTGGCAAGAACGTCAGATTCCGTAACCACTCCTCTGGTGCGCCCGACTCGGCTGGTTCGAGTCGGGCGCACCGCACACCTCGGGAACCACTATGACGAGATTGCTCGCGGTCAACACCTGGATCTGGACCTCACCGCTCGATGACAGTCGGCTTGCTTCGCTCGCGCGCACGGCACGCGACATGGGCTACACGGCCCTTGAACTCCCGGTCGAGAACGTGGGTGATTGGGACCCGCATAGCGCACGCGATGTGCTCGATGAGCACGGGCTCGGCGCGGTCGTCGTCGGCGCTATGGGTGCCGGGCGTAGCCTGATCGCCGCGCATGGCGACGTTGATGCGACTGTGGCGTACCTCGGTGAGTGTGCGCGCATCGCGGCAATTGTCGGGGCGGATGCAATCGGTGGCCCGTTTTACGCCCCGACCGGGGTGACCTGGCGCATGAGTGCCGATGAGCGTGAGGCGGCGTATGCCGAAGTGCGCTCGGGGCTTGCGAGGGTTGCGGATGCCGCATCCGATGTGGGCGTGCGGGTTGGTGTCGAACCACTCAATCGTTACGAAACAAGCCTCATTAACACCGTTGAGCAGGGACTCGAGCTGATTGGACCCGTGCGAGATCGCGGCGTTGGGCTTGTGCTCGATACTTATCATCTGGGCATTGAGGAGCGCTCCACACCCGCTGCCTTGCGGGCCGCAGTTGACGCGCTCGTGCACGTGCAGGTCTGCGGCAACGACCGTGGCCCGGTCGGCGGAGACCAGACCGACTGGGCGGCGGTTATGGATGCCCTGGCCGACTACACCGGCGCGATTGGCGTCGAGAGCTTCACCCCCAACAACGCGACGATTGCCGTCGCGGCTTCTATCTGGCGCCCGCTCGCCGAATCGCCCGATGCTCTCGCGAAGCAGAGCATCGAATACCTTCGTGCTCTCGGCGCTGATGACTCGAACCACGATGGAGAGGAATGAGACATGAGTACACACCCCGTAACCCTGTTCACGGGCCAATGGGCTGATCTGCCATTCGAAGAAGTCGCCAAGCTCGCTTCGTCGTGGGGGTACGACGGGCTCGAGATCGCGGCATCCGGTGACCATCTCGACCTCAAGCGTGCCGACGAAGACGACGCCTACGTGCAATCGCGCCTCGACATTCTCGACAAATACGGGCTCAAGACCTACGCGATCTCGAACCACCTTGCGGGGCAAGCGGTGTGTGATGATCCGATCGACTTCCGGCATCAGGCGATTCTTCGCGACTATGTGTGGGGAGACGGTGATGCCGAGGGCGTGCGCCAGCGGGCTGCCGAAGATATGCAGCGCGCCGCGCGTGTTGCGCGCAAACTGGGCGTTGACGTTGTTGTTGGGTTTACCGGCTCGTCGATTTGGCAGTACGTCGCAATGTTCCCGCCGGTTTCAGCGGATGTCATCGCTGGCGGCTACGAAGATTTCGCGAAACGCTGGAACCCGATTCTTGATGTCTTTGATGGGGAGGGAGTGAAGTTCGCCCACGAGGTGCACCCGAGCGAGATCGCCTACGACTACTGGACCTCGGTGCGAACTCTCGAGACGATCGATCACCGCGAGGCGTTCGGGTTCAACTGGGATCCGTCGCACATGATGTGGCAGAACATCGACCCCGTCGGGTTTATCTGGGATTTCCAGGATCGCATCTACCACGTTGATTGCAAAGACACGCGGATGCGCCCGAAGAACGGTCGCGCAGGTGTGCTCGGTTCGCACCTCCCGTGGGGCGACCCTCGTCGTGGGTGGGATTTCGTCTCGACGGGGCACGGCGATGTGCCATGGGAAGACTCGTTCCGGGCGCTCGATGCCATCGGATACACGGGGCCCATTTCGATCGAGTGGGAAGATGCGGGGATGGATCGGCTCCATGGTGCGGCAGAGGCCGTCGGCTTCGTGCGCTCGCTGCTGTGGCCGCCCCCAGCCGCTGCCTTCGACTCAGTTTTCTCGAACCAGTAGCGGTGCGCTCAGTCGAGCAACTGCTCAACAATCTCGAGCGTCGAGCCGATCATTGTCGGTCAGCGTGTTGAGATGCAGCAGAACCTCGGTCTCAGGGTCGGGCTCAGCCAACGAGAAGGTTGTCTCTTGCAACTCGTCTGGTGCGAGCTGGGCCGTGGGGGTCAGGACACGGTCGGGGAGCTGAGGAATGCACACCCTGCCAGCCGAGGTCGCGCGAGATTGCATGCACAGAGCGGACTGTGTGCCACTGATGGCATCTCGTGCGCATTTTGTGTATACACTAAGCGTGTGAGCACTGTGGCTGAGTCAACCCGCGCGAGCGACCGCGCGTATGCCTCGCTGCTGCACGAAATCCAGACGGGGCATCTTGAACCCGGCGCGGTCGTCGCCGAAGTTGAGCAGTCTGCGCGGCTCGGCATCAGCCGGACGCCCGTGCGCGAAGCGATTCAGCGCCTCGTTGCCGACGGCCTGCTCGTGCAAAACTCGCCGCGCATTACGACCGTTGCCTCGATCGGCCTCGACGATATCCGCGCGCTCTTTGAAGTGCGCGGCGCGCTCGAAGTTGCTGCAGCTCGCGCCGCCGCCGAACGAGGCGACAGCGAAACATTTGGTCGCATCGCCTCGTGGTTCGGGTCAATCGAGCGCATCGGTCGCGTCGACATCGACGAGTACTACCGCGTCATCGCTGACTTTGACCGCGAGATTGACGAAGCCGCGGGCAACGCGTATCTCGCCGCCGCCTTGCGCCCGGTGCGCACGCACCTGGGCCGGGTTCGCCGCCTCGCCGGTGACAACCCCGCACGCCTGGAAGCATCGATCGCCGAGCACCGCCAGATCGCAACGGCCATCAGCCGTGGCAACGCAGACCTTGCCGCCCACGCAACGCACATTCACTTACACAACGCCCTCGCTGCGATTGAAGAATCGCTTGGCGAAGACGCATCCGATTCCCCGAGAGAAAGATCAGCATGACCGTTTCGCACCCCGTTCGCGTTTACAAGAGCGAAGAGACCCTCGCCCCCGCAGACCAGCTCGCGCACAAGATCGCGGCCGTTGCGGCTGACCCGGTTGCTGTCGACCCCGAGGTCGTCGACATGGTTATCAACCGCGTGATCGACAACGCATCCGTTGCTGCTGCGTCGCTGACGCGTGGCCCCGTGACGGCTGCCCGCGAACAGGCACTGACGCACGCCCCGAGCAACGGCGGCACCGGTGCGACGATCTTCGGTGAGCCAAATGCAACAACCTCGAGCCCGGAGTGGGCCGCCTGGGCAAACGGCGTTGCCGTTCGTGAGCTCGACTACCACGACACCTTCCTCGCGGCAGATTACTCGCACCCGGGCGACAACATTCCGCCGATTCTCGCGGTTGCCCAGCACGTCGGTGCTGACGGTGCGGCACTCGTTCGCGGTATCGCAACGGGCTACGAGATTCAGATTGATCTCACGCGCGCGATCTGCCTGCACAAGCACAAGATCGACCACGTCGCGCACCTGGGCCCGAGCGCCGCGGCCGGCATCGGCGCGCTGCTGAACCTCGACGCAGACACGATCGCACAGGCGGTTTCGCAGGCGCTGCACACGACGACTGCAACGCGCCAGTCGCGCAAGGGCGAGATCTCGACGTGGAAGGCGCACGCCCCGGCGTTTGCTGGCAAGCAGGCTGTCGAGTCGGTCGACCGTGCAATGCGCGGCCAGACGAGCCCCGCACCCATCTACGAAGGTGAAGACGGCGTTATTGCGTGGTTGCTCGATGGCCCGGACGCCGCGTACGAGGTGCCGCTGCCCGCAGCTGGCGAGCCCAAGCGCGCCATTCTCGACTACTACAAGAAGGAGCAC
>CAYNTU010000033.1:0-3742 GCA_964400205.1 uncultured Microbacterium sp. | reverse complement strand
GACCTCGCTCGCAAGCTCAACAACGAGCACCCCGAGTTGACCGACCCGGCAAATATCGAGAACATCGTGCTGCACACCTCGCACCACACCCACTACGTGATCGGTTCGGGCGCAAACGACCCGCAGAAGTACGACCCGACCGCCTCGCGCGAGACGCTCGACCACTCGATTCCGTACATCTTCGCGGTTGCGCTGCAGGATGGCGGATGGCACCACGTTGACTCGTACACCCCCGAGCGCGCTGCCCGCCCCGACACGGTCGAGCTGTGGCACAAGATCACGACGGCGGAAGACCCCGAGTGGACGCGCCGCTACCACTCGACCGACCCCGACGAGAAGGCCTTCGGTGGTCGCGTCGAGATCGCGCTCAAAGACGGTTCGCAGATCGTCGATGAGATCGCGGTTGCTGATGCGCATCCGCTCGGTGCTCGTCCGTTCGCTCGCGAGGACTACATCAAGAAGTTCCGCTTGCTCGCAGAGCCCGTGCTCGCGCCGGAAGAGATTGAGCGCTTCCTCGACCTCGCGCAGCGCCTGCCGGAGCTCTCGGCGGATGAGGTTCGCCAGCTCAACATCCAGGCCGCGCCCGGCGTGATCGAGCCGAACCAGACGAAGGGTCTGTTCTAGCCATGCTGTACGCCGATAAGACTGCCGCGCAAAAGCGTGCCGACTTCCGCGCCGCTCTTGCTTCGGGTGAGCTCGTGCGGATGCCGGGGGCGTTCAACCCGCTCTCGGCCAAGCTCATCGAGCGCAAGGGTTTTGACGGCGTCTACATCTCGGGTGCTGTTCTCTCGGCCGACCTCGGGCTGCCCGACATCGGCCTCACGACGCTCAGCGAGGTCTCGTCACGCGGCGCGGAAATCGCCCGCGTGACGAACCTGCCGACCCTCATCGACGCCGACACGGGCTTCGGTGAACCGATGAACGTCGCGCGCACGATCCAGACTCTCGAGGATGCCGGCATCAGCGGATGCCACATTGAAGACCAGGTCAACCCCAAGCGGTGCGGACACCTCGACGGCAAGGCCGTTGTTGATGAGGCGACCGCGGTGCAGCGCATCCGCTCGGCGGTTCAGGCGCGGCGCGACGAGAACTTCCTCATCATGGCGCGCACCGATATCGCGGCCGAAGGTGGTGTTGACGCGTGCATCGAGCGATCGAAAGCGCTCATCGATGCGGGCGCTGACGCGATCTTCCCCGAGGCGCTGCACACCCTCGCCGACTTCGAGAAGGTTCGCGCGGCGCTCGACGTGCCGATCCTGGCGAACATGACAGAGTTCGGCAAGAGCGAACTTTTCACGACAACGCAACTTGCAAGTGTTGGGGTGAACATTGTGATCTGGCCGGTTTCCCTGCTTCGCATGGCGATGGGTGCGGCCGTTCGCGCGCTCGACACGCTCAATGAAGACGGCAACCTGCAGAGCCAGCTCGACAACATGCAGCACCGCGCGGATCTCTACGAACTGCTCGACTACGCCGACTACAACACCTTTGACCAGAACGTGTTCAACTTCCAGGTCGGGCACGGGCGCTGAGCCATCCGACTATTCTCAAAACACCCCCAACGAAGGGAACGGCAATGACCGTACCACAGATCTACAAGGGCCTCGCGGGCGTCGTCGTTGACGTCACTTCGATCAGCAAGGTCAACCCCGAAACCAACTCGCTGCTGTACCGCGGGTACCCCGTGCAGCAACTCGCGGCAACGCAGCCGTTTGAGGCTGTTGCCTATCTGCTGTGGAACGGCGAACTGCCCACCGACGAGCAGCTTGCTGCGCTCAAGCAGCAGGAGCGCGCGAACCGTGCCCTCGCTCCCGAGGTCAAGGCCGCGATCGACCTCATCCCGACCGCTGCGCACCCCATGGACGACGTGCGTACGGCTGTGAGCCTCATTGGCGCATCCGATACCGCCGGTGGCGGCTCGGTGCTCGATGTTTCGGGTACGCCGGAAGAGAACCTCGAGCGCTCGATCAAGCTCTTCGGCGCGCTGCCCGCGATCGTTGCGTACTCGCAGCGTCGCCGCCGTGGTGAGGATGTTGTCGCCCCGCGCGACGACCTCGACTATGCCGCGAACTTCCTCTGGATGACCTTCGGCGAAGAGCCGGGCGAGGTTGAGACTGAGGTGTTCAACCAGTCGATGATTCTGTACGCAGAGCACTCGTTCAACGCTTCGACCTTTACCGCGCGCGTCATCACCTCGACCCTTTCGGACCTGTATTCGGCCGTCACCGGCGCGATCGGTGCGCTCAAGGGCCCGCTGCACGGTGGCGCGAACGAGGCAGTGCTGCACGTTTTCGACGAGATCGGTACACCCGAAAACGTTGTGCCGTGGCTCGATGATGCCCTCGCGAACAAGCGCAAGATCATGGGCTTCGGTCACCGTGTGTACAAGAACGGCGACTCGCGCGTTCCCACGATGCAGGCCGGCCTCGAGCGCCTCGTTGAGCACTACAACCGCCCCGAGGTCATGGAGCTCTACCACCGCCTGGAAGACGAGTTCGTCTCGCGCAAGGGCATCAAGCCGAACCTCGACTACCCCTCGGGCCCGGCCTACAACCTGCTCGGCTTCGACACGCCCATCTTCACGCCGCTCTTTGTCGCGGCGCGCGTGACGGGTTGGACGGCGCACGTCATCGAGCAGCAGGGCGCCAACGCGCTCATCCGCCCGCTGTCGCTCTACAACGGCCCCGACCAGCGCGAGGTGCCCGGCTACGACGCCGCGTAGCATCCGTCACGATCTGCAACCGGTGCCACGTTTTGCAACCCGAATCCCGCGTTCTGGTTGCAAGACGGGGCATCGGTCGCATTTCGAGGCAGCGATACGCTGAGACTGTGACCAACCTCGAAGAATTGCGCGAGCTCGCGACATCCGTTGCCCGCGAGGCGGCTGCACTGGCTCTGCAACGCCAGCAGGAAGGCGTACGCATCGCGGCGACCAAATCTGCCGCTGCCGACATCGTGACCCAGGCAGACCGCGAGGTCGAGGCGCTCATTCGCGAGCGTGTGCTCGCGGCGCGGCCAGGCGACGGCTTCTTCGGCGAAGAGGGCGGCGATTCGGATGCCTCAACGAGCGGCATCACCTGGATCGTTGACCCTATCGACGGCACGGTCAACTACGCGTTTGGTCTTCCCATGTGGGCCGTGAGCATTGCGGCATCCGATGCTAACGGCCAGACGCTTGTCGGCGTCGTCGAACTCCCTGTGCTGAGCGAAGAGTTCGTTGCGGTGCAGGGTAGGGGAGCAAGCCTCAACGGCAACCCCATCGCGGTCGCCGAACCACCTCACGCGGGAGCGATGCTGGCGACAGGCTTCGGCTATGACCCTGCGACACATGCCAGCACGCTCGCGACAATCACCGAGGTCATGCCTATGGCGCGTGACCTGCGCCGCATGGGCGCGTGCGCTGTCGACCTCGCCTACGTTGCTGCGGGCCGACTCGACGGCTATTTCGAGCGCGGTGTGAATCTCTGGGATTACGCTGCCGGGCGCCTCCTCGTGACGGAGGCCGGTGGCCGATTCGCGACCTATCCGCCCGACGATTTCGGCCGCGACCTCGTGATCGGCGCGAGCCCCACGGTGTTCGCGAATCTTTGTGAGCGCCTTGGGGTGGAGTCAATCGACTGATTCTGCGCCCCGATTTCCCAGGGGGGCGGTCGCGGTGATATTCTCGTGTAGTTGCCCTCGTGGCATCGCCCCGATAGCTCAGTGGCAGAGCACTTCCATGGTAAGGAAGGGGTCGTCAGTT
>CAYNTU010000032.1:0-23959 GCA_964400205.1 uncultured Microbacterium sp. | reverse complement strand
GGTGGGATTCGAACCCACACGCCCTTTCGGACAAAGCATTTTGAGTGCTCCGCGTCTGCCGTTCCGCCACACCGGCAAGGTGCTTCTCTAGCCTACCGGGCTGATGACACTGCTCGCGTCACCTACATGCGTGGAGACCACTCACGGGTCTAGACTTGCTACGTGACCGAAGAACAGCCCATCGATACCACTGAGACCGAGTCAGCGCAGCCCGCAAAGCCGCGTCGCGTTGTCGTTGCAGAGGATGAGTCGCTCATCCGCCTCGACATCGTCGAGATTCTTCGCGACAACGGTTTCGATGTCGTGGGTGAAGCAGGCGATGGCGAGACGGCCGTGCAGCTTGCGACGGAGCTTCGCCCTGACCTCGTTGTCATGGACGTCAAGATGCCGCAGCTCGATGGCATTAGCGCTGCTGAACGCCTCAACAAAGACAACATTGCCCCCGTTGTGCTGCTCACGGCCTTCAGCCAGAAGGAGCTCGTTGAGCGCGCAAGTGAGGCTGGTGCGCTCGCTTACGTCGTCAAGCCCTTTACGCCGAACGACCTCCTGCCTGCGATTGAAATCGCGCTTGCGCGTCACGAGCAAATTGTGACCCTTGAGGCCGAGGTCTCCGACATGCTTGAGCGCTTCGAAACGCGCAAGCTCGTGGATCGTGCGAAGGGGTTGCTGAACGAGAAGATGGGCCTGACGGAGCCCGAAGCATTCCGCTGGATTCAGAAGGCTTCCATGGATCGCCGCCTCACGATGCAAGATGTCGCGAAGGCGATCATCGATCAGCTAAGCGCCAAGAAGTAGCCCTCGTTACTCCTTGCGGTCGCGGAGGTAGTTCGTGATCCGCACGGTCGAGCAGCGCTTGCCTGACTCATCCGTGATGACAATTTCGTGCACCGTCATGGTGCGACCGAGGTGAATTGGTCGGCACACACCCGTCACTGTTCCCGAGGTCGCCGAGTTCGTGTGGGTCGCATTGATGTCGATGCCAACGGCATAGCGATGAGGCCCAGCCCAGAGGTTCGCCGACATCGACCCGAGCGATTCACCCAGAACGCAATACGCGCCGCCGTGCAGCAAGCCGATGGGCTGTGTGTTTCCCTCGACGGGCATCGTTGCGATTGATTCGTTGACGGTGAATTTTGTCATCGTCATGCCCATGCGGTCGGCGAGCGCGCCGAGCCCGCGTTGCTGGGCCCAAACGAGGGCGTCTGCGTCGCGGTGTTCGCTGAAATCAATGATGGTTTCGCTCACGGAGGCTCCCAGGGTGTCGGCGTTCGTCGTTAGGCTGGGGGAGTGCCTGACTCCCCAAAGCCTACTCTGCTACTCGTTGACGGCCATTCGCTGGCGTACCGCGCGTTTTTCGCCCTGCCGGTAGAGAATTTCACGACAAAAGACAACCAACACACGAACGCCATCTACGGGTTCTTGTCGATGTTCGTCAACCTCGTCAAGGCCGAAAAGCCCACGCACCTCGCGGTTTCTTTCGATCTGTCGCGGCAATCGTTCCGTACCGAGGAATACCCCGAGTACAAGGCAACCCGTGCGACGACGCCGTCTGAGTTCAAGGGGCAGATCCCGCTTCTGCAAGAAGCGCTCGAGGCCCTTGGCGTGCCGATCATCACGAAGGAGAACTTCGAGGCTGACGACATTCTCGCGACACTCTCGACGCAGGGTTCACACGAAGGTTTTGATGTCTTGGTTGTCTCGGGTGACCGCGACACGATTCAGCTCGTCAACGACGAAGTGACCCTCTTGTACCCTTCGGTGCAGGGTGTTTCGCAGCTCAAGCGTTACGACCCCGCTGCCGTCGTCGAAAAGTACGACGTCGAGCCCGCCCAGTACCCCGATGTCGCAGCGCTCGTGGGTGAGACGAGCGACAACCTGCCAGGTGTTCCCAAGGTCGGTCAGAAAACCGCCGTCAAGTGGCTCCACGAATACGGCAGCCTCGACCAGATCATTGCGCACGCCGACGACATCAAGGGCGTCGTGGGTCAGAACTTGCGTGACCACATCGACGACGTCAAGCGCAACCGTCGGCTCAACCAACTCGTCCGGGATCTCGATCTCCCTCTAGGCCCGCAAGACCTTGAGCGCAAGCCCATGGACGCGCAGGCTGTTCGCGACGTCTTCTCGCGCCTCGAGTTCCGTACGCTCACGCCTCGCGTGCTCGAGGTTTTCGGCAACGATGAAGATCACGAAACGCTGAGCGAGAAGGCCGCTGAAGTCCCCACCGCGCCGGTCGCAGATGCTAAGGCGCTTGCCGACTGGGTGAGCGCACACACAGCGCATCCCATCACCGTCACGGTCACCTCTGATGGCCAGGTACCCACCGCGATCGGGCTTGCTTCGGGCGGCGACCTCGTCGAGGGCGTCTGGTCGCATGATGTTCAAGAAGCCCTGCGTGAGTGGCTCGAATCGGACGCCCTCAAGGTCTTCCACGACGCGAAACCGCAATACAAGGCACTCAAACGAGCCGGTGTCACGCTCGGCGGGCTCGCCTACGACACGCTGCTGGCGGGTTACCTCATCCGCCCGGGGCTACCCGACAAAACCCTCGCTGATCTCGTCGATCGCTACCTGGGGGAGAAGCTGCCTGAGGCGGACCCCAACCAACTCGTCCCAGAAAACGATGGTGCAACACCCGCCCAGCTTTCATGGTTCACCGAGCGCGTTGCTGCGGGTCTCCAAGCTGACATGCCCGACACCATCAAGCCCGTTTTGACCGACATCGAGCTGCCCACGCTCATTGCCTTGGGCGATATGGAACTCGCCGGCATCACGGTGTCTCGAGAGAAGCTCACGGAGTTTTCGGCAGAGCTCGCGACGCGCGCGGAGGCGATCGCGCAAGAGGCCTACGGTCTTATCGGCCACGAGGTCAATATGGGCTCGCCCAAGCAGTTGCAAGAGGTGCTCTTTGACGAGCTTGAGTTGCCCAAGACGCGAAAGACCAAGACGGGGTACTCAACCGATGCCGCAGCTCTGACCGAGCTGCACGAAAAGACCGGGCACCCCTTCCTGACGCTGCTGCAACAGCACCGTGAGGCAACCAAGCTCCGGCAGATTATCGAGTCGTTGCTGGCAGCGATCGGCCCCGATGGTCGCGTGCACACGACCTATTTGCAGACGGCGAGCCAAACGGGGCGGTTGTCGAGCAATGACCCGAACCTGCAGAACATTCCCGTTCGCACAGAGGAATCCAAGCGCATTCGCGCCGCCTTCGAGGCCGGCCCCGGGTTCGAAACACTCATGACGGCCGATTACTCACAGATCGAAATGCGCATCATGGCGCACCTTTCGGAGGATCCGGGTCTCATCGAGGCGTTCAACAGCGGGGAAGACCTGCACCGTTACGTCGGCTCACGCGTCTTCGGGGTCGAGCCCGCGGATGTCACGCCCGCGATGCGCACCAAAGTCAAGGCCATGTCGTACGGCCTTGTCTATGGCCTGAGTGCCTTCGGCCTCGCGAACCAATTGCGCATCGACCAGAAGGAAGCCAAGCAACTCATGCTCGACTACTTCTCGCGCTTCGGTGGCGTGCGGGACTATCTGCGCGAGTCGGTGCTGCAGGCGCGCGAAGACGGCTACACCGAGACGATCTATGGCCGTCGGCGCCCCTTCCCAGATCTCAAGAGCCCCAACCGTGTACTGCGCGAGAATGCTGAGCGTGCCGCGCTCAACGCCCCCATCCAGGGTGGCGCTGCCGACATTATGAAGATCGCGCTCGATCGCATTCACCGGGAACTCACCGCTCGTGGCCTCACGTCGCGCGTGCTCTTGCAGATCCACGATGAGCTCGTGTTGGAGATCGCCGAGGGGGAGTGGGACGAGGCCGAGCAGATTGTGCGCGAAGGCATGGGCAACGCCGCCGATCTGCGCGTGCCCCTCGACGTGCACATCGGTCGTGGTCATGACTGGGATGCGGCGGCGCACTAGCTGTTTTCGGGCGTAGGCTTGAGCGGTGACCAAGGCAAAACGTACCCCTTCTGCAATCGATCAGCTCGCCGAAGAGTTTGTCGACGAATTTGTCGCTCGTTCACCTGAACTCGCCACGAGCATCGGCCGTGACGACGAACAGGGCCGGTTGGACGATTACAGCCTCGCCGGCATCGAGAGCGACCGAGCCTTCTACCAGTCGATTGTTGATCGCCTCGCACCGCTTGAGCCGGCCGACGAGGTTGATGCTGCCACGAAGGCAGACATTCTGCGCAGCGCTGAGCTGGCACTTGAGATTCACGACGCTGATTGGCATCTGCGCAACATCAACGTCATCGCCTCGCCCGTTCAGGGCATCCGCGAGATTTTCGACATGATGCCGACCGCAACCGCCGCCGACTGGGAAGTTGTTGCGCGCCGCCTGGGGAATGTTCCCGAGGCCCTGCAGGGTTACGAAGAGACGCTGCGCGTTGGTATCGAGCAGGGTGTTGTGCCCGCGAAGCGCCAGGTGCGCGAAAGCGTCAAGCAGATTGCACAGTTCACGGCTGACGGTGGCTTCTTCGACAAGTTTGTCGCAGAGGCTGCACCCGATGAGGGCGAGTTGAGCGACGAGATCAAGGCGAGCCTTCGGGCCAGTGGCGATGCGGCTCGCGCTGCGTATGACGCTCTCGCGAACTTCCTCACGAACGAGCTTGAGCCGGTTTCATCCGAGCAGGACGCTGTCGGCCGCGAGCTCTATGAACTCTTTTCACGCCAGTTCGTCGGTGCCGCAATCGACCTCGACGAGACGTACGAGTGGGGCCTGCAAGAGCTCGCGCGTATGGTCGCCGAACAGGAGTCGATCGCGAAAGAGATTCTGCCGGGCGCATCCGTGCAAGAGGCAATCGCATACCTCGAGCAAGATTCCGAGCGCAAGCTCAAGGGCACCGACAACCTCAAGAAGTGGATGCAAGAAACATCAGATCGCGCCGTGCGCGAACTGGGGGAGACCCACTTCGATATTCCGGAAGAGATCCGCACGCTTGAGTGCATGATCGCCCCCTCGAACTCGGGCATCATCTACTACACGGGCCCCACGGATGACTTCTCGCGCCCCGGCCGCATGTGGTGGTCGGTTCCCGAGGGCGTCGACGAGTTCGACACCTGGCGCGAGCTCACCACGGTTTACCACGAGGGCGTTCCGGGTCACCACCTGCAGGTCGGTCTTGCGACCTACAACCGCGATGAGCTCAACTCGTGGCGCCGTCTGCTCTCGTGGAACTCGGGGCATGGTGAAGGTTGGGCACTCTACTCAGAGCGACTCATGGAAGAGCTCGGCTACCTCGACGACCCAGCAGACCGCCTCGGCATGCTCGACGGCCAGCGGATGCGCGCAGCCCGCGTCGTCCTCGACATCGGCGTGCACCTCGGTAAGCAGCGCCCCGACGGTGAGGGCGTGTGGGATGCCGAGTATGCCCTCGAATTCATGCGCCAGCACGTCAACATGTCGGATGAATTCATCCAGTTCGAGGTTAACCGCTACCTCGGCTGGCCGGGCCAGGCACCGTCGTACAAGGTGGGGCAACGGATCTGGGAGCAGATCCGCGACGAGGTTGCCGCGCAACAGGGTGACGACTTTGACATTAAGGACTTCCACATGAAGGCGCTGCGTCTTGGGGGAGTCGGACTTGACACCTTGCGCACAGCGCTGACGGGTGTCTAACGGCGAGAGCGCCCCAAGGTCGATCCGCACGACGCCTTGGTGGCGCATTTCGCAGCTCATCGTTGGGCTCGCGCTTTTCGGCTTCGGGATCTCGTTCATCCTGCGCAGCACGCTTGGTGCCGCACCGTGGGATGTTCTTGCGACGGGCATCACGAACCACATTCCGCAGATCAGCTTTGGCATGATCACGATCATCCTGAGCGGCGTAGTTCTGCTGTTGTGGATTCCGTTGCGGCAGAAACCGGGGCTCGGCACGGTGCTCAATGCCGTGCTCATCGGGCCGTTTGCCGATCTGGGGCTGGCGTTTCTGCCTGCTCCGGAAGCTCTCTGGCTCCGGATTCTCTTCCTCGCGTTTGGGCTCGTCCTTGTCGGGATGGGCAGCGGCCTCTACATCGGGGCGAACCTCGGCCCAGGCCCACGCGACGGCCTCATGACTGGTCTGCATGCCAAAACCGGCTGGGCAATCTGGAAGGTCCGCACGGGCATTGAGGTGACCGTCGTCGTCCTCGGGGCGATCCTCGGCGGCATCGTGGGCTGGGGCACTCTGGCCTTCGCGCTCTTTATCGGCCCGCTCGTGCAGTTCTTCCTCAGGCTCTTCACGGTGCCGCTCGCGCAAAGTTCAGCAGCGCCGCCAAGCCACTAAAGTGCGCCAGGTTTCGCGAGCGCTGCTTGTGCTCGTCCGATTGCCGCTTGCACGGAAGTTGCAAGCTCGGCGTGTGCACCGTGTGCTTGAAGGAACCCCGCTGCGAAGGCGTCACCGGCACCGGTCGTATCCACGACGGTCACTGGTGGCACGGCGAAGTACTGGGCCGCATCCGCAACACGAACTTCAACCGGATCGGCGCCGTGTTTCACGAGATATATCGCGTCTTTCGGCATGACGAGGCCAAGTTCGTCAGCGAGGGCAGCTTCATCATCGTTGGCAAACACGATTGCGGGGGAGAGGGCGTCAATAATTCCTTGGAGCTGCTCTCGGCCCAGCAATCGCATCGTCGCAACGCTCGAGAGATCAATGCTCACGGGGGAGTCTGTCGCTTCGCACGCCGCCACGATACTCGAGCGCGAGACCTCATCGGTAAAGCCGTAGAGGGGAGCGTGGATGAGGCTCGCATCAGCCAGCCAGGCCGTATCGATGGGACCAAGATCTGCCGCGGCAGCACGATCCGTCAGCATCGTGCGCTCGCCATCGTCGTCAACCAACACGACGATTGAACCGGTTCGGCCGTGTCGTTGGACGCGAACCTCGACGCCTCGTGACTCGAGATCCTGCACGAGTGCTGTGCCGGAGGCATCCGTACCGATTGACCCAATAAACCTCGTTGGCCCATCGGATGCCGCGGCAGCAGCAACGTTCGCGGCGCTCCCACCACGGGTTTGCGCAATCGTGACGGTGTTGTCCGTGCCCCGTTGGAGCGCATTCGCGCCGAGAACGATGACGTCAGAGATCAGATCTCCGATGACAACGAGCACTTAGTACCCCAGGGCAGCAGCGATTTGCGCGCCAAGCTTGACGTTGCCACGGTAGACCTCGACGTTGACGTCGAGACTCTGGCCACCAGTTTCGCGCTGCACGAAGTCCAGCAGGAAGGGCGTCGTGTCGTGGCCCGAAATGCCCTGTGCTTCAGCAGCAGCGAGGGCACGCGCCAAGACATCATCGTGCACGTCAGCGGGCAACTCGTGCTCTTTCGCAACGGGGTTTGCGACGAGGAGCGTCGAAGAAATGTTCAGACCGTCACGTGCCGCAACGACCGCCGCAATTTCTTCGGGGGAGTCGACCGAGTACTCAATGTCAAAGCCCGAGTCGGCAATATAGAAACCGGGGTAGTCGGTCGTCTGGTAGCCAACAACAGCGAGGTTGAGGGTTTCGAGCCGCTCAAGCGTCAGGGGAATGTCGAGAATCGACTTGACGCCCGCGCTGATGACCACGAGGGGGAGCGTCGCGAGTGTGGGGAGATCTGCTGACTCATCAAAGGTCGTCTGAGCCTCGCGGTGCACGCCGCCAAGGCCGCCCGTCGAGAAAACTCGCACACCGGCAGCGTGAGCAAGGTACGCTGTCGCAGCCACCGTCGTACCAGCATTGAGCTTCTTCGCGGCAGCGACGGGGAGGTCACGCAGACTCGCTTTTACGACATCGTCGGTCGTCGAGAGATACTCAATTTCAGCGTCTGTGAGGCCGACAACCGAGACACCGTCGACAACACCAATCGTCGCGGGAACGGCGCCAGCGTCACGAACAATCTGTTCTGCCTCGCGAGCAACCTCAAGGTTGCGCGGCCGCGGCAAGCCGTGCGTAAAAATGGTCGACTCGAGTGCGAGAACGGGCTGGCCGGCATCGAGTGCCGCTTGTACGTGAGCGCCAATGCGCAGTGCTGAAGTCATACCCTCAAGTCTGCCAGAGCGCGCCAGCAGCGGGCCGAGCGCGGGGAGTGGCCCTGGGCGAGATCTTCGAGCGTTGATTCACATGGACTGACATAATGTGCATTATCGGCTAACTAGAGCTTTCGCCTGAAATACAGCGCAACTCACCCCATTTCTGTTGTGCCGAGCCTCCGAAACCGCGCTAGCCTATGAATGCACCCTGCATCAAGGGAGAACACAGAAGAAAGGTTCATCATGTCTGCAACTGCAGCTGACGACCAGAAGTTCCTTGAGTCAGTCCGTACGACGCTGTTCGTCACGGGTGTTCTGGCCCTGATCTTCGGTATCTTCATCGCCTTCCACCCGGTTGGAAGCTCTGCCTTCGTTATCGCGATCCTCGCTGTTTACACCGCCGCGGTCGGTGTTCTCAACCTGTACCTCGCAATTTCGGGCAAGGGCGACCTGAACGCAGGAACCCGTTGGGGCTACGGCCTCCTCGGCGTGCTGTACCTCGCTGCGGGCGTTTGGCTCCTCATCCAGGATTTCAAGAACACGGCAGTCGTTGCTGAATCCGCTGCAATCACGATCGGTATCGTCTTCGGTATCGTCTGGCTCGCCCAGGGCATCTTCACGCTCTTCGCAGCCGACAAGGGCCCGTGGCTCATCATCTTCGCAATCCTGAGCATCATCGCTGGTACTTCGCTGCTTGCTACCCCGTTCTTCGGTGGCGCGATGCTGTGGATCTTCCTCGGTGTCTGGCTCATCGTTATCGGCGCAATCCAGATCCTCCGCGGCATCTTCTTCGAGCACACCGTCAAGGCGTACAACGAAGAGGTAGCAGTTGAGCAGCAGGAGCAGCTCAGCGAAGTTGTCGACGCTGTCAAGAAGGCACCTGGCAAGAAGTAATGCTTCCCTGTCGCATCACAAGCGGCTCGCACACCTCATCGTGTGCGAGCCGCTTTTTCTTGCGCTCTACGCCTCTTCAGAAATGAAGTCGCTCGTGTCACCGACGAGCTTCGTGTTGTCAGCGGGTACCGGCTCAACCGCCGCCAATGCGACCTCACGTGCAAACTCGTTGACGTTGTAGAGCTTGCCAGCCGAGTCACGACGGCTTGCAATCGCACCGGGGTTGGCCCGCTCAAGCAAGGTTGCCGTGATGGTGCCCTCGATCATGTCGCCCGAGACCACGGTGAAGCCAATCCCCTTCGCCTCAAGCTCGGGAATCAACGCGCGCAACGCGTCTTCACCCGCACGCTTCGAGGTTGCGACGGCCTCGTACTCTGGCATGGTCGCTGTTGTGCGAATGAAGTGTGCCTGGTGGCTCGTCACGAAGACGACGCGACTCCCCTGACCCATGAGCGGCAGCGCCGTGTTCAAAACGTTGAGTTGCGCATCTCGGTTGAGCTTGAGCGCATAATCCTCGGCCATGCCAGATTCCATACCGCCCGAAGCATTGAGCACGAGAACATCGATACGGCCGTACTCGTTCTGCACCTGCGCAAAGAAGTCTGAAACGGATGCTTCATCCGTGAGGTCGGCGCCAACCACGAGCGCCTTCGAACCCTGCTCGCGAACCTCATTCGCAAGCTTTTCTGCACGCGGTGCCTTGTTGCGGTAATTGATAACGACATCTGCGCCAGCTGCGGCGAGGTGGCGGACGGTATCGGCACCAATCCCCCGCGATGAACCGGTCACAACAACAACCTTGTCGGCGAGTCTTCCGGGAGCGAGCAAATCAGACACGAGTACTCCTCTGTGCGTTTCCTATGAGCATCCGATGATGCCGAATAGGTGAGAATAGGGGCATTGCCACTCTAGCGAGCGCCGCATCCCGATCGTTCGTTGAAATCCACCAAAGGAGGCCACCTCGATGGTGCGCACCCGACACCCGTATCTTGCCGATGACGGCCCCATCGTACTCGCGCACCGCGGCTACCCCGGTGATGGTGCGCTTGAGAATACGATGCTCGCCTTTTCGCGCGCGCAATCAGTTGGTGCCCAGTATCTCGAGGTTGATGTTCGGGTCACAGCTGACAGTGAGGCCGTGCTCTTTCACGACGAGACACTCTTGCGCCTCTTCAGCGACCCACGGCCAGTTTCGGCGGTTCGAACGAAAGAGCTCGAGCGACTGTTCGCCGAGAAGGGTGGGCTTGCTGTGCTGCGCGATGCACTCGAAGCGTTCCCAACCATGAAGTTCAACATCGACGTCAAAGCGCAGGAGGCGCCTGAGCTCGTCGCGCAAGCGGTTGCCCGCAATACCGAGCGCACGCTCGTGACCTCGTTTGATGCCAAACGTCGCAAACGCACACTCGACGCGCTCGCGACGCTCACGCCGGACCGACCCGCGATCTCGCCGGGGATGCGTGAGATCGCCGGTATGGTCGCCCGCGCGGCAACACCGCGCTCCCCCGGGCTGGCAACGGGGCTTGAGCGTTTCGATGCAATTCAGATTCCACAGCAACAGGGTCGTATTCGCGTGCTCTCCCCCAAGCTCATTGCCGCAGCGCAGCGCGCTGGAACGGCAGTGCATGTCTGGACGATCAACTCGCCCCACACGATGGTGCGACTCGTCGATCGCGGCGTGAGCGGCATCGTGACCGATGACGCCGAACTCGCGATGCGTACGCTGGCACGCTAACGCCCTCCCCCACTCCATTTCGCGCGGCTGAGCGTCGGCTGTGAAAAACCCGGTTCCCGTGAATATTGGGAATTCTTGCACAGGGAAACGCGCTACAAATGGAGGTCTACAGGAGGATTCAACATGGCAGATCGCAGCCTACGCGGAGTGCGACTTGGCGCCCAGAGCCTACAAAGCGAAGAGGGCGTCGTTTTCATGGAACGACGAGAAACCGTTTACGTGTGCCCATCATGCGGCCACGAGACGAAACTCATGTTTGCGGCCGACGCAGAAGCGCCCGAAACGTGGGAGTGCCGTTGCGGCGAGAACGCACTCCTGCAGGTCGACGGGCAACCCGTTGTGCTCGAGGAACCCGACGACAAAGCAGCTCGCACGCACTGGGACATGCTTATGGAACGTCGTACGATTCCCGAGCTTGAAGAGCTCTTGCAGGAACGGCTGAACTACCTGCACGCTCGCCGCGGTGACATTGAAACGACCAACGCCTAAAGTTCACGTTTCGCCCGTCGGGTGACGATTGCGCCGCTTATTGTGAGCGCAATCCCGACGATGAAGGCTGCCCATTCAACAAAGGGGCCAAGAACGACGCCGGGCGTCACTCCGCTGCGTCGCTCGACATCCGCTGTCAGTACACCGCGCACATCCGCGGGAAGCTGCTGGGTGATCGTGCCATCCGCGGCAATGATGGCGCTCGTGCCGATCGTCGAAATGTTGACGACCGCACGGCCAGTTTCGAAGGCACGCATCCGAGCGAAAGCAAGTTGCTGTTCACTCTCGGGCGTCCCACGGAAGTCGGCGTTATTTGTTTGGAAGACGAAGAGTTCTCCCCCACCCTCGATTCCCTCACGAATGACGGCGTCGTAGATGACGTCAAAGCAGATTGCGAGCGCAAGGCGAACATCTCCCCCATTTGCGAGCGGCATATCCATGAGTGGAGCATCCGTTCCTGCGGTGTACTCACGCTGCACGAGCCCGATGAGGTCGGGCACAATCATTTCGTAAAATGCCCGGTCAGGAACGTATTCTCCGAACGGTACGGGGTTTCGCTTGGCATGCGAAGCAACATCGGATGCTTCGGGGAACACAGGTGTCTCGGCCGTCCACAGCAAGGAGGTGTTGTAGATCTTGCCGTCGCGATTGACAGCAGCGTTCGCGAGCAGCGGCGCGGAGAAGTGGTCGACTTCGCCCAGCAATGTCTGCGACAGGTACGTGTCGACGAACGGGTCACCATCGAACCCCTCGGGCCACACGACGAGGTCTGCGCTGCCCGGCGCAATGCCAGCGGATGCCTCGACGAGCGCCTCAACCTGATCGTAGCGGCCGCGCTCATCAAAGAAGCCCGCCTTGCTGTCTGGCTGCACAGCCGCAATACGCATTGTTCCCTCGAGCGTCGTGGGGAACATAGGCACGAGTGCCAGCGCAACAGCAAGTACTCCCGGGATCACGAGTATCTTTGCGGTGCGACGCATGACCGCTTCAACCACGAGGGCAGCAGAAAGTGCGATGAGCAGCGTCAGGCCGCTGATCGAGACCCATGAGACGGCTTCGGCAAAGGGCGCATTCGATTGCGACATCGCCACTCGCGCCCAGGGAAAGCCCGAGTATGGAACGCTCCCCAGAAAGACTTCGCGAACGAGGAACATAGCCGAAACTGCGATGGCGATCGGCAGCGACGCCGTGAACGGTTTCTCGGCGCCCCGACCGGCCCAGCGATAGGCCGCGGCAATGAGCATGGAGCCAACCGCGGCCAGGAGCGTTTCGGCCGTCGCCAATGCCAGCCACGGCACGGGGCCGAGGAAGGGGCTCGTCCAGGTCACGAGGGGAAAGAACAGTGCGGCACCCGAGGCGAGACCCGCGAGAAACGCTGCCCCAAACCCCGCTCCGCGAAGCGCCCACAGGCTGAGCGCAACACCGATCCACGCGAGCGGCCACACGCTATAGGGCGGGAACGAAAAGAGCATGAGTGCGCCACCCGCTGCAGCGACGAGCATCCGTACCCACCAGCGCGTGGATTGTGCGATCACGATTACAGCCCCGAGTAGGCGACGACACCGCGCCGCACGAGGTCAAGCGCTTTGCGGGCGTTCGAGGCAACCTTGGGGTCATCAGCGACAACCGAAAGCTGATCGAGCAGATCGATCGTCTGTTTTGACCATCGAACAAAGTCGCCAGCGGCCATGTCTGCATCAGCGAGCACGCGATCAAGCGGCAATCCGCGCGCCCAGGCGTACATGGCCGGCGAGAGCCCGTCGGCAATCGGGTCGGTGCCGTCGAGACCGTGGTGAAGCTCCAGGTCATTGAGCTCTTCCCATAGTGCGCGCGTCTCTTTGAGCGCTGAACGGAACGCCTCCTGGCGAACCCCGCGCTCCCCCACGGTCGCCTCATCACGGCGCGGTTCGTACACGAGGCACGCCGCCATGGCGGCGAGAGCGGGAGCATCGAGGGAATCCCACAACCCGCGTCGCAGAGACTCGGCGACGAGCAGATCGCGTTCACCGTAGATACGTCGCATCGTTCGCCCCGCGTCGGTGAGCTC
This sequence comes from uncultured Microbacterium sp., assembly GCA_964400205.1. Lineage (GTDB taxonomy): Bacteria > Actinomycetota > Actinomycetes > Actinomycetales > Microbacteriaceae > Microbacterium. Next base: position 10,798 of record CAYNTU010000032.1, on the reverse strand, counting down.
AAGGTCGCTCCCGTTCCACGAAACGTAGTCGAGATCAGAAAGCACGCCGAGCACACGGTCAAAGACGCGAGCGACCGTGCCGGTACGTGAAGCGATCTGTTGGCGCATCTTCTGCGTCGAACGATCGAGCCTGAAATACCGCTCACCCCAACGCGCGTGATCATCGCGATCAGGGCACGCGTGCACGGGGTGCTCGCGGATCTGCTCACGCAGCGCAGCAATGCGCTTACGACGCTTGCGTTTGACGTGCTCGGGTGCACGCCCATCAGACTTGAGCTTCTTTTCCAGGTCGCTCACTTCGCGCCGGAGCCGCGCATACTCTGCAAAGTCGCCGAGTTCGCACGTCATGGCTTGCTCGTAGCCCGCGAGCGAAGTTTCAGCTTCTTTCACCTGTCGGGCAAGCGAAACGACCGAGCGGTCAGCTTGGAACTGTGCGAAGGAAGATTCCAGGATCTCGCGTGCCCGTTCGCGGCCGAACTGATCGACAAGGTTGACGGCCATGTTGTAGGTCGGTCGAAAGCTTGAATTGAGCGGGTAGGTACGTCGTGACGCGAGCGACGCCACCGCCTGAGGGTCAAGCCCCTCGGTCCATTGGATGACCGCGTGCCCCTCAACATCGATGCCCCGGCGACCTGCACGCCCCGTCAGTTGCGTGTACTCACCCGAGGTGATCGGCACACGAGCCTCACCGTTGAACTTCTCCATCTGCTCGAGAACGACCGTGCGTGCGGGCATATTGATGCCGAGCGCGAGCGTCTCGGTCGCGAAGACGACCTTGATGTGCTTGGCTTGGAAGAGCGTCTCGACGACCTCTTTGAAGACCGGCAACATTCCCGCGTGGTGCGCCGCGTACCCACGCTCGAGGTTTGAGAGCCAATCCCAGTAACCGAGCACGCCCAGATCGTCAGGGTCAAGGGCCGCAGTGCGACTCGTGGCAATTTCACGGATGAGCTTGCGTTCTTCGGGCGTCGTGAGCTCGAGCCCTGCACGACGGCACTGCTGTACTGCTGCTTCGCACCCGACACGGCTGAAGATGAAGAAGATCGCGGGCAAGAGGTTTGCCCGGTCAAGCAAACGGATGACCTCGGGGCGGTTCATTCGCTCAATACGCTCGCGATTGGCAGAACGCACAGGGCGGCGCTGGCCCTTGATGGGGCGTCGGCGATCGAAATCTTGGCCGTGCTTGGATCGCACCCGCATGAGTGCCTGATTGACGCGCGCGGCCGCTGCCCCTGCGCGCTCGTCGAAGAGCGGGAGAAGGTCATCGCGCACGAGCACGTGCTGCTCGAGGGGCACGGGGCGCGTCTCAGAGACGATAACTCCGGTGTTTCCCCGAACCGCCGCAATCCAATCGCCAAACTCTTCTGCGTTCGAAACCGTTGCGCTGAGCGCCACCACGCGCACGTTTGGCGGCAGGTGGATGATGACTTCTTCCCACACAGCACCGCGAAAGCGGTCTGCAAGGTAATGCACCTCGTCCATGACGACGTATTGCAGGTTCGTGAGCGCATCCGAATCGGCGTAGAGCATGTTGCGCAATACCTCGGTTGTCATGACGACGACGCGAGCGTTGCCATTGATGTTGGTATCGCCCGTCAACAGGCCAACGTTTTCGGCGCCGTATACATCGACAAGCTCACGAAACTTCTGGTTTGAAAGCGCCTTCATGGGGGTCGTGTAGAAGGCTTTGCCGTTCGGGGTCGACATCGCGAGTGCGATCGCGAATTCCCCCACAATCGTCTTGCCAGCACCCGTCGGGGCAGCAACAAGAACGTTCTGACCGCTTTCAAGCGCCTCGCACGCGGCAACCTGGAAGGGGTCGAGGGCAAACTGCTGGCGCCCACGAAAGAGCGTTAACTGATCGCCGGAGCTCATACCGCCTCGGCCTGTTTCGCCTTCTTTGCGCGGCGACGGTCAACGATCAGCGCGATACCAGCGGCAATGAAGTACAGCGCAATCAAGATGCCGGCCAGCAGCAACATGCTCACGATGTCGGCTGCGGGCGTCGTCAGTGCGGCAAAGAGCATGCAGCCCAGAATCGCCACACGCCAGGCCTTGAGAATCGACTTTCCAGAAAGGACATTTGCGAGGTTGAGCGCCACGATGAACACGGGGAGCACCATCGCGACACCAATGACCAACATGAACTTGAAGACAAAGTCGTAATACTCCTTGGCATCGTAGAGGTTGCTACCCTCATCAGGCGTAAACGACGCCATGATCTCAACAACGTGTGGCAGAACCAGAACGGCAATGTACACGCCACCGAAAAAGAGCGGAATCGCCGCAGCAGCAAAACCGAGCGTGTAACGAATCTCTTTGCGTGTCAGCCCCGGCATGATAAATGCCCAGAGCTGCCAGAGCCAGATTGGCGCTGAAAGGAAGACGCCAATCGTGAGAGCGATACGAAGTCGCATATTGAACGGCCCGGTGATTGAACCGTAGTTGAAGCCCGTCAGGCTCTGCCCGCGCTCTTCGGCGACACTCTTGATCGGCTCGTAAAGGAAACTGATGACCGGCTCGGAGACAATGAATCCGATGATCATCGCCACAACGACGCCGATAAGGGCTATCGCAAACCTGTTTCGAAGCTCAGCAAGGTGCCCCCACAGCGACATTGTCTTGTCGCGCGGAGGCACGTCCTTTGCGGGGAGCGCTGGAACCGATTCGCTCACTGGCGTTGTGCTGTCTTATGCCCGGACTGCAATGCAGATCGGCAGGCCTTACGCAGCGTCGTCTTCAGCTTTTTTCTCTGCCAGCTTGGCGTCGGTGCCGTCGGCAGCATCATCTTCCTTCAGGCCCTTGATCTCGCCCTTGAAGACGCGAGCCGACTGGCCGAGGCTCTTCGCGAGAGCAGGCAGCTTTGCGGCACCAAACAACAGGATGATGACAAGCAGGATGATCCAGAAGTGTGGCCCGAACATGTTGCCCATAGGGTTCTCCTCAGTAAATGCGCTGGCGAGTGGTTGTGCCCGCAGCGCGCCGTTCTCTTCAATCGTAACGTAGGGCGCCCATCAAGCGTTATAGGCGGCAAGCGCGGCGCGCGCCCAGTTCTGCGTTGCTGTCACGGCAGCTTCGGGGGCCACGACGCGGACGAAAGGTGCGTTCCGCGCCACGATGCGCTTGAATGACTGTGGCGAGGCAACCCGCACACGCACGATGTGTTCGCCCGTCGCGGCGTCGATTTCGCTCTCGGCATCACGGAGGTAGTCGCCGAGCCGCTCGAGCGCGCCGGGGAGCACACGAAGCGTCACGGTCTGTGCAGCATCGTCGCCCTCGCTTGCGTGCAATGAGATCGGATGCTCTTCGTGCGACTGGCTTGCGGTGGCGCCAACCTCGAGGTCAGTCATCCGCTCGAGGTTGAAGGTCCGGTCTGCCCTTCGAAGATGGCACCAGCCCTGCAGATACCACTGGCCGTCGTCGAAGAGTAGCCGGTGCGGTGTCACGGTGCGGTGAGTGGGCGACGCGTCGAGCGCTTGGTAGGCAAATGTCACGTCGCGACGTTCGCGAATCGCCTGGCCCAGGACCTCACGTTCGGGAAGGTTGCTGCCGGGGTCGATGGCAATGCCGATTCCCGCGCCAGAGCTCCCCCGTGCGAGCTTCGCGCGCAGTTCCCTGAGCGTTTCGGTCTCGACTGCCCCGGGTGCAGCCGCGATGAGTTCGAGGCCAGCAATGAGCGCTGCTGCCTCACGCGAGGTCAACCGCGGGGGGCGCTGCAGCGCGGGGTGATGCGTGATCTGGATAATTCCCTCGTCATCGAGCAAATCCCAGTTGATATCGAAGAGATCATTCGGCATCTGGAAGAAGTCATCTTCCCCCGGGAGCCCGATGACCGTGAGCTTTTCGACGAGCTGCTGCATGTCAGCCTCGCCAACGCCAAAATGCTTTGCCGCTTCTGCGAGCGGTACCTGCTGCCGCTCAATGAGATAGGGAACCAGCACGAGGTAGAGCGCGAGTTTGTTGCTTGCGTCGAGGCGCTGCTCAGCCATCGTTCCCCCCGTGCGATCGCAGAACCACCTCGAGCCGCGCGCGCACCTGCGCGAGCAGGTCAGCCGGCTCACGTACGACGACCTCTGGCCCGTACGACGCGAGCTCATCTGCAAAGAACTCGGCGTCAACGTAACCCACACTCAACTCCTGCGGATCCATCTCGCTCACGATGCCACGACGTGAGAGACGCAGCGCTGCTTCGCTCCCGGGGCGCACCCACACCCGCGCTCGCTGGCGCTCTCGAAGCTCGGCAAGGTCACCGATCGCGCGAGCCTCGGCATCCTGGCGCATTGCCTCGTCCAGTTCTACGGCGTCACCCAGGAGCTTGACGTTAGAGATGATGCGTGAGAGTAAAAAGGTTCGCCCCGCCGCGACCCCTTCATCGAAGGCAAGCAGGTGCCAGCGACCCTCAACTTCGACGACGGCGAGTGGTACAACCGTGCGGAGCCGTGGGGTGTCTGAACCCAGACGTCGGTATTCGAATGAGGCTTTTTGCCCCGCTTCGATTGCTTTGTGGAGCACGGCAAAGTTGGCGTCGGTTGGCGAAACGGTTGGCGCAAAACCCAGTATTTCCTCGTCGACATCGATTCCCAAGGCCGTGATTTTCTGGAGAGCGGCGTGCGTATCGCTCGAAATTGAGCCGTCACGCCATGCACTCGCCGCGAGTTTGAGAAGCGAGATCTCTGCGGGCGTGAAGACAATGTCTTCCGGTAGTTCGTATTCGTCACGCGGGATGCGATACCTCGCGTCACGCACATCGTTGGGGTCGGCTCCCCCGATCGTCTGCACACGAACGCCCGAGGAGCGCAGGGCATCCTTATCGCGCTCAAACATGCGCTCGAGCGAAGCCGGGTTTGCGTTCGTCGCACTGCGTTGCCGGTAGCCCGAAACCGTGTGCAGAATCTGTTCCCGGGTGAGCCCCTGGTCACTCGCCATGAGCGCAACAACGAGGTTGACGAGTCGCTCGTGCGGCGGGATCTCGGCCATTAGTTTTCCGTTTCGGCGGCTTCGGTGTTCCGTGCTGTTGATTCTGCCGCACGTGAAGCCGCGGCGGTCTGAGACGCGGCTTGCGCCTTCTGCGCCTCGCGCACGCGTTTGCGAAGATTCTTGTCGGTGATCGTGCGGTCGCCCAGGGCACCCGGGGTCCAGAGCTCAACGTCTTCGTCACGAAAGCTCTTCTTCGAGGCACGTCGCCGCACCTCGGGCGGAATCGCGCCTGGTGCGAGGCGGCGGGCCGAGATCAGGAATGCCGTGTGCGCAACCATGCGGTGGTCGGGGCGTACCGCGAGGCCTTCAACATGCCAGCCACGAACGAGCGTCTCATTCGACTCGGGCTCGGTGAACAGCCCCGTAGCGCGGATAGCTTCGGCTACGCGCGAGAGTTGGGTCACGGTCGCAACGTAGCAAATGAGCACGCCGCCCGGTTGCAGCGCCTCCGCGACCACATCGAGGCACTCCCAGGGCGCGAGCATGTCGAGCACAACACGATCAACACTTGCCGGTTTCACGGCACGTGGTAGGGCCTCCGTAAGGTCACCGATCTCGATGCGCCAGTTCTCGGGCGTGCCACCAAAGAAGGTTGCAACGTTCGCTTGAGCAACCTCGGCGAACTCTTCACGGCGTTCAAAGGAAATCAGTTCACCCGAAGTGCCGACGGCGCGCAGCAATGAGAGCGAGAGAGCACCCGAGCCGACCCCGGCCTCAACGACAACAGCGCCCGGGAAGATGTCGGCCTGTACAACAATCTGCGCTGCATCCTTGGGATACACGATCGCGGCGCCGCGCGGCATCGACATGACGAAATCACGCAGCAACGGCCGCAGCGCAAGATACTCGTGCCCCGTGCTGTTGGTCACGACCGAACCGTCCGGCTGGCCAATGAGTTGCTCGTGCCGCAGAACCCCGTGGTGCGTGTGCAGTTCGCCGCCTTCGCGGAGGCTCACGGTGTGCATCCGCCCCTTGGGGCCAGTCAACTGCACGCGATCGCCAACGCGGAAGGGGCCGCTCGGGCGAGTGTCGGTCATGAAGCATCCTCTGCAGGGTTGGAAAAGAAAAAGTCGGCCGGCGTACGCTCTGCCAGTGTCGTCCACACCTCATGGGCCGCGGTTCCCGCGAGCGGAATCAAGTGCTCAACACCGATGACTCGGGCGCCGGCAGCATGTGCCGAGCGAATCCCCGTGGGGGAATCTTCAACCGCAACGCAGCGAGCGATGTCAACGCCGAGTTCACGAGCCGCCTGCTCGTAGGGGTCTGGGAAGGGCTTGGGGCGCGTAACGTCATCGCCCGCCACGATCGTGTCGAACCCGAGCGAACCAACCGCGTCAAGTGCCATACGCCGCATCGACATTGTCACCAGCGCGATGGGAATACCGGCCTCTCGCACGGCCGTCACGAGCTCTTGCGCTCCTGGTCGGTAAGGGACACGTTCGCGAAGACGCGCCCGTACAGCATCCGTCAGCGTGTCGATGATTTCGTCGACGGGAAGATCGACTCCCGCGTTCTGCAGGATTCGTGCGGATTCCTCAAGCCCGTTGCCCACGAGCTGAAGCCCGTCTTCATGGGTCCACGTTCCCCCGAACGACTCCACGAGCGCGATCTCAGATTCCATCCAGTACGGCTCAGTATCAACGAGTGTTCCGTCCATGTCCCACAGCACCGCCGCGGGCGCGTTTGCGCTCGTTTTCACGAATCGAGTCTAGCCGCGGTCTCGCCTTAGGCCGGTTGAACGCACCGCACAGCATCGAGTGCGCCAAGGCAGATAGCCTGGGTGTATGAAGGGCCTCGGGAATCGCATCGTGCTAGCCGCCTTTGACGGCTGGAACGACGCGGCAAATGCCGCAACCGACGCGTTGAACCTCTTGAAGGATCAACGCGGCTACGAGCGCGTACACATCGTCGACCCCGAGTACTACGCCGACTATCAATACACACGCCCCAAGCTCGCTTTCGATGAGCATGGCAAGCGGGTCTTGCGCTGGCCCGAGACGGCGCTCTGGCGCCCGACAGAGCCCGAGGGAGACACTGAGTTCTGGTTGCTGACTGGCCCAGAACCGGCTCGCTCGTGGCAGGCGTTTGCAAACGAACTTGTTGATGTGTTCCTCCGTGAAGACATCACGGGGCTCGTCAGCCTCGGTGCCATGCTCGCTGATGCTCCCCATACGCGCCCCATCTCGATCTTTGAGTCGAGCGCCAACGAGTACCTGCGTGATGAGCTCGGGCTTGAACGTTCCTTATACGAGGGGCCAGTCGGCATCCTGAGCGTCTTGGAACACGTCGCCGAGACTTCTGGTGTGCCCACGGCAGGCCTGTGGGCCTCTGTCCCCCACTACATCGGCGGGGCCGCGACCTCCCCCAAAGCAACACTCGCCTTGCTCGACCGTGTTTCAGTGCTCACGGGTGTCGAGATCAATCGTGAAGACCTTCGCCGCGAGGCGGATGTGTGGGAAGCATCAATCGATGCCGCGACCGCGGACGATGAAGATCTCGTCGACTACATCCGTTCGCTCGAGGAAGCCCGAGATACTGTCGACTCGCCCGAGGCGTCAGGCGATGCGATCGCCCAAGAGTTCGAGAACTTCTTGCGCCGCGGCGATGGTCGCGGCGAGGCGAAAAAGTAACGCTTCGCGGCCAGTCTCAGGCTAGGTTGCCTGAATCGTTCCCGTGGCGAGCAGCACAAGCAAGGTGCCACCGAGCAGCAGACGGTAGATAACGAAGGGCATGAAGCTGCGGGTCGAGATCCAGTTCATGAGGAAGGCGATGACCCCGAGACCGACTGCAAAAGCCACGATCGTTGCAATTGCCGTTTCCATGGGCCCGACAACACTCGGCTGGTCGAAACTCTTGAAGAGTTGGAAGAACCCGCTGCCGAAAACAGCCGGAATAGCGAGCAAGAACGCATAACGCGCGGCAGCCTGCCGCGTGAAGCCCATAAACAACCCGGCTGTGATCGAACCACCCGAGCGCGAAACACCGGGGATGAGCGCAAGCGCCTGCGCGCCACCGAAGGCGAGACCTTGTGGGTAGGTGATCTGGTCGAGCTCGCGGTTCTTGGCGCCGACCTTGTCAGCGATACCCAGCAAAATGCCGAAAACAATGAGCATGATCGCTGTGATCCACAGTGAGCGCAGCACGCCTTCGATCTGATCCTGGAACACCAATCCGAGCACGACGATGGGGATCGAGCCGATAATGACCAGCCAACCCATGCGGGCATCCGGGTCGTTCCGCGGAATCTTGCCGAAGAGGGCCAGGAACCAGTGCTTAATAATCCGCACGATGTCACGCCAGAAGAACACCACAACGGCGAGTTCAGTACCGATCTGCGTGATGGCGGTGAATGCTGCACCCGGGTCTTCAGCGGCAGGAAGGAATATCCCCGCGATGCGAAGGTGGGCGCTCGACGAGATAGGAAGAAACTCTGTCAGACCCTGCAAAATGCCGAGAATAGTGGCTTCGAGAAGGCTCATGCCCACACTTTCGTGATTCAGTAGCGAATGAGAAGGTCACGCAGAACACGCTGACCAAAGACTAGCGAGTCTACGGGAACGCGCTCGTCAACCCCGTGAAACATCCCGGTGAAGTCAAGCTCTTTTGGCAACTTAAGGGGTGCGAAACCGTACCCCGTAATGCCAAGGCGAGCGAGTGCCTTGTTGTCGGTGCCAGCCCCCAGCAGATACGGCAGCACAGGTGTTCCGGGGTCGTGCTCGTTGAGAAGCCCAACCATGGTTTCGACAAGCGCACCATCAAAGCTGGTCTCTGTACCAATATCCCGCACGACGGTTTCAATCGTGATGTCGTCGCCAACGAGCTCTTGTAGCTGTTGCAGCACGCGCTCTTCCGTGCCCGGGAGCACCCGAACGTCGATGAGTGCTTCCGCGCGACCGGGAATGACGTTGTGCTTATAGCCAGCCGTCAGCCCTGTCGGGTTCATCGTCGTGCGGAAGGTTGACTGCAGGAAAGCTGCAGCCGCCCCCGTTGCAGCGGCAAGAGCGTCCGGGTCATCTGTTGAGAGGCCCGTGAGGTCAGCAAGCCGCTGCGCAAGCGCGCTCGTCGTCGGCGTCAGCTCGATGGGCCACTCGGCGCGCCCGACGCTCACAACCGCCTCAGCAAGCTTTGTGATGGCGTTGTCATCGTGGAGACGACTGCCATGGCCCGCACGCCCGTTCGCGACGAGCTTGAGCCACAGGAGGGCTTTCTCGCCCACCTGCAGCAGGTACGCGCGCTGACCCGAAATGTCGATCGAGTAGCCACCGACCTCGCTGATTGCCTCGGTCGCCCCAGCAAACCACTCGGGTCGGTTGCTCACGACAAGTTCAGAACCCTCAACACCGCCGTTTTCTTCGTCGGCGAAGAACGTCAGGCAGATGTCGCGTTCCGGCTGGTCGCCGGCACGCAAGATATCGGCAACGGCGGTCAGCATCATGGCGTCGACATTCTTCATGTCAACCGCTCCCCTGCCCCACAGCAAACCATCGCGAATCTCGCCCGCGAAGGGATCGACCGTCCAATCCTCCGCAACCGCCGGGACGACATCGAGATGACCGTGCACGACCAAGGCTGGCTTTGTGGCGTTTTTCCCGGGAATCCGCGTGTGTACGTTGGTACGGCGCGGAATCGGCTCGTAGTACTCGGGAGTGAGCCCGAGCGAGGTCATGTACGCACCGACGTACTCGGCTGCTTCTCGCTCGCCTTTGGCGTTGCCTCCGCCGTAGTTCGACGTATCGATCCGAATGAGATCGGATGCCACACGTGCGACTTCGGGGAGCGAATCGACCATGTCTCTAGGCTAGTGCGGAATTGCTGGGGTCTTGAGCCCCGCCAAAAGCAAAACGGCTCCGGATCATTCGATCCGGAGCCGTTTTACTCTGTGCGCGAGGGGGGATCATGGTCGCGGAGCCCATGACCACGTTTCGAAGAATTGCGCGACCGCGCGGCGCTCCAACGGCGAACGCAATGAACGATGACACGGCGGCTGCCCACGGGCTTGTGTACTCTTCATGGTCGATTCCGAGTTCGACCTCTGCGTAAGCGGCGATATTGGCCCTCGCGATTGCCAGTACATTGTTTGGTGTAGCGGCAGCGACGCCCGTGGTAGAGACGATGCCGTCGTTTGCGCCGAGCACCCCTGCACGTAGCCAGTTCAAGCGTTGGCCCACGTTCTGCAGGTGGGCTTCGCCCGGATGCGGCGTGGTGCTTGAGTCGGATGCCATGTTGTTCATTTCCTGTCTTGGGTCGCGTTGAAGTGAAGTTGTTCCGTCGATGCGACTGGTGATGATCGTGTGATTCGCTCAGATCGTGGGCCGACTGCACGGAGTGCGCCGAGGATGGCCACCAGGTCAACGACTTCTTGCAGCCACGCGCCGAGGAGTGCGGGGAGGAACCCGAAGGCGGCGATGAGCATGAGGCCGACGCTGATGATGATGCCGAGCCAGATGCTTTGCAGTGCGATGCGCACGGTGTCCTTGCCGATGCTCACCGCGCGCGGCAGGGCCGAGAGCGTGTCGTATCGGTTCACGATGTCCGCAGACTCCGATGCTGCGGTTGCACCGCGCGCCCCCATTGCGAAGCCAACATCCGCAGCAGAGAGCACCGGGGCATCGTTGAGGCCGTCACCGACCATGATGAGCGGGCGGGGCTGCACGCAACTGACAATGCGAACTTTGTCGCCGGGGCGGCACTCCGCGTGCACCTCGCTGATTCCTAGGCGCCGCGCGATGGGTTCGGCGGTGGCTGCAACGTCTCCGGTAACCATGAGCGTACGCTCGATACCGAGTGCGCTCAGCTGACGGAGAGCCTGGGATGCTTCTTC
>CAYNTU010000031.1:0-24283 GCA_964400205.1 uncultured Microbacterium sp. | reverse complement strand
CGCAGCGCAATCTCCAGGCGATGAACAGCAGCCCCGAGGCGGGTCTTGCGATCGTGCTCGTCGACGAGGCCGCCATGGAATCCCTCCACGTCGAGTGGATGGACGAGCCGGGCCCAACCGATGTCTTGAGCTTCCCCATGGACGAGTTGCGCCCGGGAACAGACGATCGGATGACGCCCTCAGGGCTTCTCGGCGACATCGTGCTGTGCCCCCAGGTGGCTGAAGCGCAAGCTGAGAAAGCCGGGCACACGCTCGACGATGAACTGTTCCTCCTCTCGACTCACGGGCTCCTGCACCTGCTCGGCTACGACCACGCAGAACTCGAAGACGAGCGCGAAATGTTCTATCTGCAACGCGAGCTTGTGGAAGCATTCGCAGAAGCCGAAGGCCGCGCACCCGGCAAAACCCCCGACCCGCGAAGCGAGTAAAGACACCCGTGGCAACCATCATCATTCTGCTCTCGGCAGCAGTTCTGCTTCTCGCGTTCGGCGGCCTCATGGCGGCCATCGACGCGGCACTATCGGTCACCTCGCAGTCCTCGCTCGACGAGATGTCGCAAAACGGCCGGGGTGCGAGCGCGCTCGCCAAGATTGCGGCCGAACCGCAGCAGCATGCCAATACCGTCTCGTTCTTGCGGGTGCTCTCGCAGACGACGGCGGCCGTGCTCGTCACGGCAGCCTTTGTCTTGTGGCTCAACCAAATCTGGTGGGCCATTCTTGCCGCGTCCTTGCTCATGACGGTGTCAACCTTTGTGCTGGTCGGTGCATCACCGACGTCGTACGGCCGCGGTCACGCCGAATCGCTTCTGCGGTTGACGGCTCCGCTCGTGCGCAGCTTGCGGGTGGTTCTCGGTCCCATCGCACAGGGCCTTGTGCGCTTGGGCTCACGCGCACGGCCGGGCGTTGGCCGCAGCCAGTTCACGTCTGAAGAGCAACTGCTCAACATGGTTGATGAGGCCGCAGAGAACGACCTCATTGAGCAAGACGACCGTGACCTCATCCACTCAGTCTTCGACTTCACTGACCAGTATGTGCGCCAGGTCATGGTGCCTCGAACCGACATGGTCTCGGTCGATGCGAGCGCCACGATGGGCGAGGCGCTCGAGCGGTTCCTCGCGACTGGTGTTTCGCGCATGCCCGTCGTTGATGACGAGGCAGACGACGTCACGGGCGTTGTGTACCTCAAGGACCTCGTGCAGTTCGCCTTCCGCGACGAGAAGCGCTGGCGCGAAGCATCCGTTTCGGCTATTTCCCGACCGGCGATCTTCGTGCCGGAATCGATGCGCGCTGAGACGCTCTTGCAGCAGATGAAGCGCGAGGCGGTGCACGTGTGCCTTGTGATCGATGAGCACGGTGGAATCTCGGGTCTCATCACGCTTGAAGACCTCATTGAAGAGCTTGTCGGTGAGATCGCAGACGAGTACGACGCACCCTCGGGCGACGCCGTTGAAGTTGCGCCCGGTCGCTACCGGGTTCCCGCCCGGATGGGTCTCGATGATGTGGGCGATCTCTTCGATATCGAGTTGGAAGACGACGACGTTGACTCTGTTGGCGGCCTGCTCGGCAAACTGCTCGGGCAGATTCCGCAACCCGGCCTGAGCGCCACGATCGGCGGCCTGCAGCTGACAGGTGGCGCATCTCGTGGCCGCGGCCGAGGGCTCGCAACCGTGTTTGTTGAGCGTACCGATGACGACGATCATGAGGAAGACGATGACTGAACAGCAGCACCGCAGCGGATTCGTGACCTTCGTCGGCCGGCCCAACGTCGGCAAGTCGACGCTCACGAACGCTCTCGTTGGCGAGAAGGTCGCGATTACGAGCGCCAAACCGCAAACGACACGACGCGCCATCCGCGGTATCGTCAATCGCCCCGGCGGGCAGATCGTCATTGTCGATACCCCCGGTATTCACAAGCCGCGCACGCTCCTGGGCGAACGTCTCAACCACCTCGTTGAGCAGGTGCTGGGCGACGTTGATGTCATCGGTTTCTGCGTGCCCGCGACCGAGAAGGTCGGGCCGGGCGACAAGCGCATTGCTGCGACGCTCGACGGGTACCCGGGCAAGAAGATCGCGATCGTGACGAAAACGGATGACGCTTCGCACGACGAGATCATCGAACGGCTCATGGAGGTTGACTCGCTCCGGGACGACTGGGCAGCGGTCATTCCGCTCTCAGCACTCACGAACAATCAACTCGATGTGCTTGCAGACGAGGTGCTGCAACTGCTTCCCGAAGGCCCCGCCCTCTACGACGACGATGTCGTCACGGATGAGTCGATGGAAGATCGTATTGCCGAGATCATTCGCGAGGCCGCGCTCGAGGGTGTTCGTGACGAGCTCCCGCACTCGATCGCTGTCACGATCGACGACATTGCGTCTCGCGAAGACAGCGACATTACGGATGTGCACGCCCAGATCGTCGTTGAACGCGACAGCCAAAAGGGCATCATCATCGGGCACAAGGGTTCGCGTCTTCGCGAAGTTGGTGCGCGTGCCCGCGCGGGAATTGAACCGCTCGTGGGAACTCGCGTGTATCTGGCCCTGCACGTCAAGGTTGCCAAAGAGTGGCAACGCGACCCCAAACAGTTGGGCAGACTCGGGTTCTAGCGGGGTTCGTCCCGAGGCGGTGGCGGGGGAGGCTTCTCGTCCCACTCACGCTTTGTCTGTTCCCATGCGCCCCGCATGGCGTCGGCGAGCTGGCGGTACCACCCGGTCGCAACCGTCGATGCCTGGCCGAGCGCATCCGTTGATTTGTCAATCGCGGCCTGCGATCGCTCGATCCACTCGTCGAATCGTGGCGAGATGCTGAGCGGCCGCTGCGGGGCAGTCTTGCCACGAGCGTCGGCCTCAGCGACAGCGAAGGCGTGTTGCAGCAGGGCGACAGCATCGCGGTAACGTGCAAACTCCTCGGGTTGAACTTTGCGGTTCGGGTCGGGCTGGAGCCAACTGGCTCGCTGTTGTGCCTCAAGGTAATTGGCGGTCAAGGGGTGTCGGCCGTCACTCATGTTGGGGAATCCGATTTGCTTGGCCGGATCGGTTTCGTATTCCATCCACCGCACCGTGATCTCTTGATGCACCCTGACGAGGCGTGCGTAGGGGGAGCGCTCGGGATCACGCCCGTTCGTGGCCATATTTGAGCGTGCGGCAGCGACCTGCGCGCGACGTGCCCGAACCTCGGCGGCGGCCGCGCGCGCCTCATCTTGCGCGCGGTTCGCGAGAGCTCGGGCGCGGCTCACGTCGTGCGATTGGGTGTTCCCCAAACGGTACTGCGCCTGGATGCGTGAGAGTTCTGCCCGGGCGTGCCGCTGCTGCGCTCGTGCTGTGAGCGACTGCGATGTTGCTTCGCGCAGTGAATAGCGCGCTGCGTCGTACTCCAGTCGGTACTGGGTATACGCGCGAGGTGGGCGGGCTTTTGGCACCCCTTCATCGTACGAGCGTTTCGGTGCGCTTTGCTCGCCCGACGTCGACCTCGCCCGCTTCGGAGCTTTGATTCGGGCATTGCCAAGATCGGTGTATGCTTGCGACATGCGTTTCGGTTCGCTCCTTCTTGGCGGCCGTCGCGAGACCCAGTTCTAGGGCCTTTCTCGCGGCGGAGTTTCGTGTTGGGCCCGAATCCCCAGATTCTCGCGAAAGAAGTAGAGCAATGAAGAACACGCAACAGCCGTCGGGTATGCCGATCCACAAGTATCGCCCGTACCACGAGCAGTTGAAGGTCGACCTGCCTGACCGAACCTGGCCAGACAAGAAGATCACCAAGGCACCTCGTTGGTGCGCCGTCGACCTCCGTGACGGCAACCAGGCGCTCATCGACCCCATGAGCCCCGAGCGCAAAAAATTCATGTTCGAGCAGCTCGTCAAGATGGGCTACAAAGAGATCGAAGTTGGCTTTCCCTCGGCAAGCCAAACCGACTTCGATTTCGTGCGGATGCTCATCGAAGACAACCTCATCCCCGACGACGTGACGATTCAGGTGCTCGTGCAGTGCCGCCCGGAACTCATCAAGCGCACCTTCGAGTCGATCCAAGGTGCCAAACAAGCGATCGTGCACTTCTACAACTCCACGAGCGTGCTGCAGCGCGATGTCGTATTCGGCCTCGACAAAGCGGGCATCAAGAAGATCGCAACGGATGCCGCTGCCCTGTGCCTCGAACTCGAGCAGACCGTGGCCGACACGAATGTGTACTACGAGTACTCGCCCGAGAGCTACACGGGTACCGAGCTCGAATACGCCGTCGAAGTCTGCAATGCGGTCGCTGATGTCATCAAGCCGACACCTGAGCGCAAGATCATCTTCAATTTGCCAGCAACCGTCGAGATGGCAACGCCCAACGTTTACGCAGACTCGATCGAGTGGATGAACCGGCACCTCAACAACCGTGACAGCGTCATCCTCTCGCTGCACCCACACAACGACCGGGGTACGGCTGTTGCAGCCGCTGAGTTGGGCTACATGGCGGGCGCAGATCGCATCGAAGGCTGCCTGTTCGGTAATGGTGAGCGCACGGGCAACGTTGACCTGGTCGCACTGGGCGTCAACCTCTTCACGCAGGGAATTGACCCAGAGATCGACTTCAGCGACATCGATGCCGTCAAGCGTGTCGCCGAGTACTGCAACCAGATGCCCGTGCACGAGCGCAGCCCGTGGGCCGGCGACCTCGTCTTCACGGCGTTCAGTGGTTCGCACCAGGACGCCATCAAGAAGGGCTTCGAGTCGATGGAGCGCCGTGCTGCCGAACAGGGCATCACGGTCGACGACATCGAATGGGGCGTTCCGTATCTGCCGGTTGACCCCAAGGATCTGGGGCGCACTTACGAGGCCGTTATCCGCGTCAACTCGCAGTCCGGTAAGGGCGGCGTCGCGTACCTCTTGAAAACCGATCGCTCACTGGATCTGCCGCGCAAGCTGCAAATCGAGTTCTCGGGCGTTGTGCAAGCCAAGACGGATGCCGAGGGTGGCGAGGTCACCTCAGATGAAATCTGGCGCATCTTCAACGACGAGTATCTGCCAGCCGACGACGCCGATGACAAGTGGGGGCGTTTCGAACTGCTCGGCACAACCGTCAAATCAGATGCCAGTGGTGCCGTCGACCTCGAAGTCACCTTGCGTGACGGCAACGAGGTCGAGGCTGCCCGCGGTGCGGGTAACGGCCCCATCGATGCGTTCCTCGCGGTGCTTGCGGAACGCGGCTTCGACATCACGCTCTACGACTACGCGCAGCACACCCTGAGCGAGGGTGGCGACGCGAGCGCCGCTGCCTACGTCGAGTTGCAGGTCGATGACCAGCGTCTGTGGGGTGTCGGTATTGACCCCAACACGACAACGGCCTCGCTCAAGGCGATCGTCTCGTGCGTCAACCGCGCGATCCGTGCCCGTCAGGAAGAGCTCGTCGGCACCGTTTAGAGCCGAGCAGCATCTTCGTCTTCGCCCTTGATGACCGGAATAATGCCGGTCTCAAGGGCGACGCGGCGTCGGTAGAGACGTCGTTGCTCGGGCAACGAAATATCGAAGGCCATCGAAAGCAGCCTGATGACGGCGGTTGCGATGATTCCGATAATCGCTGCGATGTGAATGGGAACACCAAGCTCGTGCGCCCCGACAATCGCGATTGATCCACCCAGGGCTGCCATACCGTAGAGGCCACCCACGTGCATGATGCCGACGGGCAGGTTCATGAGCACGTCGCGCAGAATGCCGCCACCGACCGCCGAGAGGGTTCCGACGAACAGCACAGGCACGATGGGAAGGCCCAGTGAGAGTGCCTTGGTTGTGCCGATCGCGCCGAACATGCCGATTGAGAACGCGTCGAGCACGTTGATGGTCGTGTTGAGCTTCGTGAAGATCCCTGCGAGCAGCATGCCGATGAGGGCCGCGATCGTGGCCGTGAGGATGTACCAGTTGGTTTGCATGGCTGCGAGGGGAACGTCCAAGAAGAGGTCGCGCAGCAAACCGCCGCCGAGGCCCAACACGATGCCGATAACGGCAACGCCCATCCAGTCGAGCCGGGTTCTGGCGCTCTGGAAGCCTGCGGCGAACATTGCCCCCTGCAGGCCGCCGAGGCCGATACCGAGCAGGTCAGCCCACATGGGCACAACGAATGTTGGTTCGGTCACAGAACCATTCTCGCGGATAATTGAGACATGCCCACGTACCGTGACGAAGCTGTCGTGCTCCGCACGTACAAGCTGGGCGAGGCCGACCGAATTGTGAGTCTGCTGTCACGTGAACACGGCAAAATTCGTGCCGTCGCGAAGGGCGTTCGGCGCACCTCCTCCAAGTTCGGCGCGAGGCTTGAGCCGTTCATGGTCGTTGACGCGCAGT
Source organism: uncultured Microbacterium sp. (assembly GCA_964400205.1). Lineage (GTDB taxonomy): Bacteria > Actinomycetota > Actinomycetes > Actinomycetales > Microbacteriaceae > Microbacterium. Next base: position 17,965 of record CAYNTU010000031.1, on the reverse strand, counting down.
TCTACCAGGGGCGCTCGCTTGACATCGTGCAGCAAGCGTCGTCAATCGGCGCTTACGGCAGCGAAATCGCGGCGCACTATGACCGATTCACGGCTGCCAACGCCATGGTTGAGACGGCAGAACGGCTCTCGGATGTCGACAGCACTCCGCAGCACTACCTCTTGCTCGTGGGGGCGCTGCGAGCCCTCTCTGTCGGCGCGCAGCCTTCCCGCGCAATTCTCGATTCGTATCTGCTTCGTGCCCTGAGCCTCTCGGGGTGGGCGCCATCGCTCACGGACTGCGCCAAATGCGGGGCCATCGGAGAGCACTTCGCCTTCGTGCCACAACTCGGTGGCATCGTGTGTGACAAATGTGCCCCCCATGGTGCGCCACGGATCACGCCGGGTGCGAAAGCCCTTTTGAGAGCACTCATCGCGGGCGATTGGGATACGGTGGCATCGGCGAGCGAAGCGGATGCCATTGCTGCTTCGACGTGCGTGACCGCCTTTACACAATGGCATGTTGAGCGAAGCATCCGTTCACTTGCGCACCTTGAAACAGAACCTCGAGAGACAGATTCGTGAAGCCGTATACGCATAAAGACGCCATGCCGTATCGCCCGCTTGACTGGACGGGCGTGTACGCGCCGGAGTACCCCAAGGGGTCGGTGCCAAACCATGTCGCGATTGTCATGGATGGCAATGGACGCTGGGCGAATGCGCGGGGCCTCACGCGTATCGAGGGCCACAAGGCGGGCGAAGAAGTGTTGCTCGACGTTGTCGCCGGGGCGATTCAGGCGGGCGTCAAGCACCTTTCGGTCTATGCCTTCTCAACAGAGAACTGGTCACGTGCACCCGAAGAAGTGCGCTTCTTGATGGGCTACAACCGCGACGTGCTGCACCGCCGTCGCGACCAACTCAACGAGTGGGGCGTGCGTATTCGGTGGGCAGGTCGTAAACCGCGGCTGTGGGGCTCGGTCATCAAAGAGCTGCAGTTCGCTGAGCAGCTCACGAGAGACAACGACGTTCTCACTCTGACGATGTGCATCAACTACGGCGGGCGCGACGAGATCATCGACGCCGTGCGGATTCTTGCGGAGCAAGTTGCGGGCGGCAAGCTCAAACCGAAGGCAATCAATGCCAAGATGCTCGCAAAGAACCTCTACGTGCCTGACATGCCCGACGTTGATCTCTTCGTGCGCTCATCGGGGGAGCAGCGCACTTCCAACTTCATGCTGTGGGAGAGCGCCTACGCCGAGTTTGTCTTTCTCGACACGCTGTGGCCCGATTTCAGCCGCAACGATCTCTGGCACGCGATTAACATCTACCTTGGCCGCGATCGCCGTTTCGGCGGCGCCGTCGATGCGCCCGCCGCTGAATAAGGCCGCGAATCTCGCTGCGCGGAAGCAGCGTTAGCCGTTGTCGCTTGACGAGAACGCTTTGAACGCGAGGTAGCCGGCGCCGATGAGCGCGACGAGTGCGGCGAGCCAGAGAAGGGCCGAAATCACTTTGATGATTGACGAAAGCGCAATCATCGCAACGGCAGCAAGGATCAGCACGACAACCCAGTTGCGCTCTTCCGTTGGCGTTTCGCTCATGCCGTGACCGCGTTCTCGATAGCCGAAACAATCTCGGGGGCATCGGGCGTTATTGTGGGCCGGAAACGCTGCACATTGCCATTTGCATCAACGAGGAACTTCTCGAAGTTCCAGAGCACGGGCCCGCCCTTGCCAGAAGTGTCCTTCGTTTGCTTGAGCGCCTTGTACAGCGGTGAAGCGCTACGAAAATTGACCTTTGTCTTGTCGGCGAGCGGGAAGGTCACGCCGTACGTTGCCGAGCAGAACTGGGCAATCTCGTCGTTTGACCCCGGCTCCTGACCCATGAACTGGTTGCACGGGAACCCGAGCACGGTGAAACCGCGATCAGCATACGTGCGCTGCAACTCCTCGAGTTGCTCGTACTGCGGCGTGAGACCGCACTTGGATGCAACGTTGACGACGAGCACAACGGGGGCGAGATCATTGAGCGTCTTCTCGCTGCCGTCCGGCATGGGGAAGGGGATCGTACGTACGGTGGAATCGGCCATGCCCTCAGCGTATCGCCGGAATACTGGCGGCGCGTGTGCGTTACTTGTTCTATGACGAACACAGCGGCTTCCGACCCCATCCAGATCGACGTATGGAGCGACATCGCCTGCCCGTGGTGTTACATCGGCAAGCGCAATTTGGAAGCTGGCGTCGCCGGATCGGAAGTGCCCGTCAACGTCACGTTCCACTCCTTCGAGCTTTCGCCAGACACTCCACTTGACTTCGAGGGCACGACGATCGACTATCTCGCCGATCGCAAGGGGATGCCACGCGACCAGGTACAACAGATGCTCGACCACGTCACGAACGTGGCGAAGAACGCAGGGCTCGAATACCACTTTGACAAGGTCAAGCAGACCAACACCGTCAAAGCGCACGAGCTGCTGCACTTCGCGAAGGCCCACGGCAAGCAGGCGGAGATGAAGGAGCGCCTCATGGCGGCGAACTTTACCGAGGGGCTCAACCTTGCGAGCATTGACCAGCTTGTGCAGCTCGCTGGCGACGTTGGGCTGGATGCGGATGCTGCTCGCTCAGCACTCGAGAACGATGAGTTTTTGCCAGCGGTTCGCGCCGATCAGGCGCAGGCACGCGAGTACGGCATTCAGGGTGTGCCGTTCTTCGTCATCAACAACAAGTACGCCATCAGTGGCGCGCAGCCTGCCGAGGCGTTTGCGCAGGCGCTCGCGCGGGTCGCGGCTGAGGACTGAACCACCGAGCACGAGCCCTGTCTCGCTGCGAAAGCGGGCGGGTGTGTCCCGTTTTGCTCGCAGGCATCGGGACTGGCGGGAGACGGCCCCTGGCCGTCGGGGGACTGTGAGCGAAACGGGACACACCCGCCGGCTACACCCGTAGGAACGCGACTGGCCCTGCCCGCGCTGAGTTTCGGAGCGTCAGAGATCTCTGAGAGAATGGACGCAGTGACTTCAGCAACGATCGCGCCGGCCGTGCGGCCGCTTCAGATCGGGCCCATCAACATCGATGTGCCCGTCGTTTTGGCACCCATGGCGGGCATCACAAACACCGCGTTCCGTCGCCTCTGTCGCGAGTATGGCGCGGGCCTCTACGTAAGCGAGATGATCACGAGCCGCGCGCTCGTCGAACGCAACGCTGTCACGATGCGGCTTATTCAGCACCATGAATCCGAGACGCCACGTTCCATCCAGCTGTACGGTGTCGACCCCAAGACGATCGCCGAGGCCGTGCGCATTCTGGTTGCGGAAGATCGCGCCGACCACATCGACCTCAACTTTGGCTGCCCCGTCCCCAAGGTCACCCGCAAGGGCGGGGGAGCAGCCCTGCCGTGGAAGTCGACGCTGTTCTCGCAGATCGTCACGGAGGCAGTCAAGGCAGCCGGTGACGTGCCACTCACGGTCAAGATGCGGAAGGGCATCGATCGCGATCACCTCACGTACCTGGACGCAGGCAAGGCGGCCGAAGATGCGGGCGCGGCGGCAGTTGCGCTGCACGCTCGCACGGCTTCCGAGTTCTATTCGGGGCACGCTGACTGGTCAGCAATCGCAAACCTCAAAGAGCACGTCACGAGCATTCCCGTTCTCGGTAACGGCGACATTTGGTCGGCAGACGACGCTGTTCGCATGATGGCAGAGACGGGCTGTGATGGTGTCGTTGTCGGTCGCGGATGCCTCGGGCGGCCGTGGCTCTTCGGCGAACTCGCTCGTGCGTTCGGCGCCGAGGCCCCCGAGGTCGATGCGACGCTCGGCTTCGTGGCGCAGGCGTTCCGACGCCACGCGGTCTTGCTCACGGAGTTCTTTGAGGACGAAGACCGCGCATGCCGCGACATCCGCAAGCACGTTTCTTGGTACTTCAAGGGGTACCCCGTCGGGAGCGAGATTCGTACGGGTCTTGCAACGGCGAGCAGCCTGGCGGAGATTGACGATCTTCTCGCGCGTCTCGACTGGAATGCCCCGTATCCTGGTGCTGACGCCGAAGGTCAGCGTGGTCGTGCCGGTCACCCGAAACGCCCAGCGCTGCCAGACAAGTGGCTCGACTCGCGTGAGATCGAGGGCGAGGCGTGCGAAATGCTGCAGGGCGCGGAGATTGAAAACAGTGGTGGTTGAGCAAGCGTCGATCGCATACAGCGCATTCGACCGCGAACGATTCGTTCGTGAGACCCACCGTTCTGAGCGTGACGACTTTGCACGCGACCGCGCCCGAGTCCTGCACTCGGCAGCCCTCCGGCGTCTCGCCGCAAAAACCCAAGTACTGAGCCCTGCCAGTAGCGCTGACTTTGCACGCAATCGTTTGACGCATTCGCTCGAGGTCGCGCAAGTGGGGCGTGAACTGGCGACACAGCTTGATCTCAACCCCGACATTGTCGACACCGCGTGCCTCAGCCACGACCTTGGGCACCCACCTTTCGGCCACAACGGCGAGCGTGCGCTCAATGAGTGGGCCGAAGACATCGGCGGTTTCGAGGGGAATGCTCAGAGTCTGCGCATCCTCACTCGACTTGAGCCAAAGGTTGTTGCGCCCGGTGGGCAGCCCGTGGGTCTCAACCTCTCTCGTGCGAGCCTCGATGCGGCGACAAAATACCCGTGGACGGCAGACGACCCCGTCGCCGATGCGAGCGGGGGCGGCCGACTCAAGTTTGGTGTCTACGCCGACGATGAGCCCGTTTTCCACTGGTTGCGTGAGGGCGCGCCCGAGCGAGAGCGCTGCATTGAAGCCGAGGTGATGGACCTTTCGGATGACATCGGGTACTCGGTACACGATTTTGAGGACGCAATTGTCAACGGCTACCTCAGCGCCGAGCGTCTCGCCGACCTGAGCGAGCGGGAGTCGCTCCTCGACGGCATTCAGGCATGGGTTGGCCCGCAATACAGTCGCGATGAACTCGGCGAAGCGCTCGACCGACTCATGTCGCTGTGGACATGGCCTGTCTCATTCACGGGTTCACGACAAGAACTCGCGCAACTGAAGAACTTCACATCTGACCTCATTGGGCGCTTTGCGCGCGCGGCGACTGCGGTGACGCGCGCGGCGTACCCGGTGACCTCGCTCGTGCGTTACGGAGCGCACGTTGTCGTGCCGCGAGAGATCGAGAGCGAAATTGCTGTGCTCAAGGGCATCGTTGGGGCGAGCGTCATGTCGCTCGAGCATCGCCGACCGCTCTATGCCGAACAGCGCAAGATGCTCGGGCGAATTGCGGATGCGCTCGCCGAGCAGGGCGCGGTCGCGCTCGAACCCGCTTTCGCGAGTGATTTCACGAGCGCCAGCGACGATGCAGCACGTAAACGTGTCATCGTTGACCAGGTCGCGAGCCTCACCGACCAAGGGGCCCTCGCGTGGCACAACCGCCTGGTGGGCGAGATTGACCCGGCCGAAATCGGGATGGGGCTCACGGCATCCGAAGCGGTGAATGCCTAGTGGCACGCATCAATTCGCGTGATGTCGAAGAGGTCAAGACGCGCACAAATCTCTATGAACTCATCGGTGAACGGGTCGCCCTCAAGAGCGCTGGTGTGGGCTCCTACAAGGGGCTGTGCCCCTTCCACGACGAGAAGTCACCGAGCTTTCACGTTCGACCGGAAGCCGGTTTCTATCACTGCTTCGGTTGCGGTGCTTCGGGTGACGCAATCTCGTTTGTGCGCGAGCTCGACCACCTGAGCTTTACCGAGGCTGTCGAGCGGCTCGCGGCCCGAATCGGCTTCCCGCTGACGTACGAGGAGGGCGGGAGCACAGCAAACGATGGCCCCGCCCGTACTCGGCTGTACGCGGCGAACACTGCCGCAGCGGACTTCTTCCGGCAACAGCTCGCGAGCCCCGAGGCCGAGACGGCCCGCCGCTTTCTCGGTGAGCGTGGTTTTGACGCTGGCGCGGCGGCACACTTTGGGATCGGTTACGCCCCCAAAGGCTGGGACAACCTCACGAAACACCTCACCTCGAAGGGCTTCACGATTGAAGAGCTCACGGTCGCGGGGCTTGTTTCGACGCGCGATCGCGGGGGTGTGTATGACCGGTTCCGCGGCCGACTTATCTGGCCCATCCGAGACATCACGGGCCAAACGATCGGTTTCGGGGCACGCAAGCTCTACGACGACGATCAAGGGCCGAAGTACCTCAACACGCCCGAAACGCCCGTCTACAAGAAGAATCAGGTGCTCTACGGGCTCGATCTCGCGAAAAAGACGATCGCCCGGTCCGAGCCTCGGCAGGTTGTCATCGTCGAGGGGTACACCGATGTCATGGCCTGCCACCTCGCGGGCGTGACGAGCGCTGTCGCGACGTGTGGCACGGCGTTCGGCAGTGAACATACGAATGTGCTGCGCCGCGTTATGGGTGACGACTCCGCCCAGGGCGAGGTCATTTTTACCTTCGATCCGGATGCCGCAGGGCAAAAGGCCGCGCTGCGAGCGTTCGCCGAAGACAAGCGTTTCAATGCGCAGACCTACGTCGCGACAGGGATCGACGGGCTCGACCCCTGCGACCTGCGGCTGGAAAAGGGCGACGGAGCGGTTCGGGCGATGGTTGACAATAAAATGCCCATGTTCGAATTCGTCATCGACCAGAAGATCAAGGGATTCGACCTTTCGACGGTTGAAGGGCGCATCGGCGCGCTGCGCCAGGCGGCACCCGTCGTCGCCGAACTTCGTGACCCGCTGCTGCGCGCACAGTATGAACGTGTGCTCGCTCGTCGACTCGGCATGGATCAGGCGGAAGTTTCACGCGAGGTCAAACGTCTCGCCCGCTATGGGGGGCGAGTACCCGACGGTCGAGTACCCGAGCCATCCGCCCCAGATACCGCTGGGCAGCCTTCTGCCGCCCCCTGGACGCTGCAGCGTGTCGCGCACGAGGCGCAACTCGCGGGGTATGGCGATGCCCTTCGGCTCGAACGTGAGTCACTTGCGGGGGTGCTGCAGTTCGGGCACCTGCTTGATGCGCGAACGATCGACATTGCGCTCAGTTCAGCATTCGAGGTGCCAGCATTCGAGGCTGTTCGCCAGGCCATCATGGCGGCCCCGGATCGCGGTGCCGCTGGGTGGGCGGGCCGTGCAGCCGACCAGGTGCGTGAGCCCTATCGCCAGGTTGCTGCCGAGCTGCTCATGACACCGTTCCCGGCGCGCGACGACAAACAGGCTGTCATGGTCGCGAACGATCTGCTGCGAAACGTTCGCAAACGCGCGCTCAAAATCGAGAAAGACCAGCTGCTCGGCGCTATCCAGCGGGTCGCACCCGATTCCGAAGAGGGGCGTGCCCTTCGAGAACGCCTGCGCGGGATCGACCAAGAACTGCGCAACGCCTCATAGGGGTTTGAGCGCCAGCGCTTTCGCGGGATAATGAACCAAGAGGGCGACAACGGGGGAGAAGTGGCATGACGACAACGGCGGTCGACGAGACGAACGGCGTGTCCCTTGAATCGGATGCGGCCCTCCCGGCGGAAGGGCCGCAAGCGCTCATCGTTGACTGTAACGACCTCGTCGTCGAAGCTCGCAGCCGAAATGGCCGCACGCGAGGCGTGGACGGGGTTGATCTGTACCTCGCACCGGGCCAGCTCGTGTGTGTCACCGGCCCAACGGGCTCGGGCAAATCCACGCTCGCTCGCGCACTGGGCGACGTGTACGACACCTCGGTGCGGATCATTGGTGGAGACGCGTACATTGGCGGCATCTCGCTCAAGCATCCAGGGCGTGACAAGCGCATCCTCTCGTTCGCAACGGGGTACCTTGCGCAGGGGGCGAACAACGATCTTCCCGCACGCTTGACGGCTCACGACATCATCGCCGAACCAATCATGCGCCGGCACAAGCGCGTCAACAGCCGCGTTCTGGGTGCACGCGTTGCGACGCTCCTCGATGAGTTCCACCTGCCCTTAGGGGTCGCCGAAAAGTTCCCCTACGAGCTCAGTGCCGGTATGCGCCAACGTGTCGCAATCGCTCGCTCGCTCGTCTTGGAACCTCAGGTCTTCATCGCCGATGAGCCGCTCGCAAACCTCGATGTCAAGATGCGCAAGGTGGTCTTCGATGCGATTGCTCGCCGCCGCAAAGAGTTCGAGATGGCAGCCGTCATCGTCACGAACGACATGGATTTTGTCCGCGAACTCCACGCCGAAACACTTGTCATGCTCGACGGCGCTGTTATCGCCGAGGGTGTCGGCCGCGACCTCAATTGGACCCCCGGTGTTCGACGACCAGAGGGCATGAGTTCGTACGAATAATGCGCCGTGCCAAGTTGGCGAGTACGGCACGGAATTGCTATGCTGGTGAAGTTGTCGCGAGCGCGACAGCAGACATTCCTCGGTAGCTCAATTGGCAGAGCAATCGGCTGTTAACCGATAGGTTCTTGGTTCGAGTCCAAGCCGGGGAGCCAAAACGAAGGCCGCTGAGTTCATTTTCAGCGGCCTTCGTGCTTCACATCTTGGTGTCTCAGCCTTCGAGGTCGTCCACCCCTGGCAGCCACGAATTTCCGGGCACGCCCCAGCCAAGCTTCTTGGCGATCTTTTGCACAATGCGTCGATCGCGCGTCCCGAGTCGATCGACATACAGGATGCCGTTGAGGTGATCGAATTCGTGCTGCATGATGCGGGCGCGCCAGCCGTCGACCTCAATCTCCACGGGCCCACCCTCGAGATCGATGCCCGTCACACGAACACGGTCGCTCCGGCGTAGCGGGAAGCGCTCACCGGGGAACGAAAGGCAACCCTCCGATTCGTGTTCTTCGTCGGGCTCACCGGGCTCGGTGGGAACATGCCACAGTTCGGGGTTGATGATTTCACCGCGCCACTCGTTGCCGTCATCATCGACATAGGTGTACGTGTAGATCCGAAGCCCAACGCCGACTTGGGGAGCCGCGAGGCCAACACCCGGCGCGGCGTCCATGGTCTCGTACATGTCGGCGACGAGGGTGCGAATCTCGTCGGTGATTTCCTCGACCTCAGCGGCACGAGCGTGCAAGACGGGGTCACCCATGATTCGAATCGGCAAGACACTCACACGCTTAAGCGTAGCCGTGCCGCGCGGTGCATGCAGACGTCATCCTTGAGACGGATGCCGTGCCCCAAGCGCCCGCGATAGTGTGGCAGCGTGCTGCAGGACAGTTCGCTGGTTGAGTTCCTCGCCCAGATGGGGGAGGTCACTGACGAACTCTTGGGAGCCTTCCGAAACCCCGCCTTGCTGTACGGTATTCCGCTCGCTCTCGTTGGGGCTGTCCTCATGGCGTTCGGCGCGCTGTACCAGCACAGCGGCGTCGTGAAGGTCGATGACGAGAGCGCTGCCTCGGCCGAACATGGGCTTCGAGGCGGGCACATTGCCTCACTTGCGCGTCGCCCCTCGTGGTGGGCTGGCACGGCCATGCTTGCTCTCGCCGTCGTGTTCCAGCTTGCGGCACTTTCGATTGCGCCCCTCATTGTTGTGCAACCCATCGGCGCGATAGCCCTTGTGTTTACCGTCATGCTCAACTGGCGTCGCACGGGTGTCAAACCGTCTCGTCAGGCGGTTGGTGCGATTGCGCTGTGTCTTGCCGGAATCGGCCTCTTCGTCACGCTCGCGACGCTCTTTGCGACGGATCACGAAACGACCCACCGTGAGCTGTGGACCGTGCTCATCGTGCTTGCTGTGGCGATCGCCGCGGTCCTGTTGGTCTGGTTGCTCGTGCGCGGCCATGTTGGGCCGTTGTTCTACATCGTCGTGGGTGGCGCCATGTACGGCTTCGTCGTGACGCTCGCGAAAGTCGTCATCTCCCGACTCCAAGCAGGGACTTTTGACCTGTTGACGCTCGTGTGTGCGCTCGCGCTCATTGGCGCATTTCTTGTCGGCACCTATTTCGTGCAGTCGGCCTATGCGGCAGGCTCGCCCGATCTGGTTGTGGCTGGGCTCACGGTTGTCGATCCGCTCGTCGCGGTGCTCATCGCACTTCTCGTGCTGCGCGAGGCCGTGGGGGCACCACTCGTCGCGCAACTCCTTTTTCCCGTTGCGGGCGCGATCGCCGTCGCGGGCGTCATTTTGCTGGCACGTTCGCAGACACCGCTCACGATTGCGGATGCCACGGCGCAGGGCTCGCGCTAAGCGGGCTCTTCCTCCTGCGCCGCAGCAAAAAGCGTCTCGACGTTCGCGGCCGGGTCAGTCAGCGTCAGCGTCACAACGGGTCGCCCAAGGTCAGCAAGAACTGCCGCGTCACCGGCAGCTTGCGCTGCGATGAGACTCGCGAAGGTGTAGGGGCGCCCGGGGATCTCGAGATCCTTGTCGCCTGCCTCAACGATCTGCAAGAACACGCCATTTGCGGGGCCACCCTTGTGGTACTGGCCCGTCGAGTGCAGGAACCGCGGGCCCCAACCGAACGTTGTCGGGCGGTGGGCATCCGCTGCGACCATCTCGCGAAGGCCAGCAAGCTGGGGGAGCTCATTGCGGTTGACGTACGCCTGAATGGCAACGTAACCATCGGCAGGTACGGCCGCCCACAGAGCATCGAGTGTGTCTTCCAGATTTCCTGAAGCGGTCAGCGTTGGGTCCGTTGCGCGAACTTCGATGCCATCCTCAACGAACGCCGGTGCCCCCAGTTCTGGCTGGGCATCGAGAAGCCCTCGTGCAGCGATCTTTGCAGACTCAACATCCGGTTGGTTGAAGGGGTCGATCCCGAGCAGGTGACCGGCAATAGCTGTTGCGTATTCCCACAGCAGGAACTGAGCACCGAGGGTTCCACTCACGAGGATTTCGCCCTCGTGGCGCTCGAAGAGGTGCAGAGCGTTTGCGTCATCGACGAGGCGCACGATCTGGACGTTTGCGAAGTCGTCGTTCGCCGTGACCTCGGGCGAAACGGGGAGCACGGAAATCGGCAGAACGCCCGTTTTGTTCTTTCCCGTGGATTCAGCCACGAGCTGCTCGATCCAGTCGGGCAGACCAACGATGTGCGTCCCATCTGGAACAAGCGCAAGCTTGTCTTTGCGCGGTTCGACTCCCACCATGGCGGCAGCGAGTGCGAGCGCGGGGTTGTGCTCTTCGTCGACGGCGAGTGAGAGCATGACCGCCTCGGCTTCATCGAGCAGCTGCTGCACATCTGCACCGGCGAGCCCGGAAGGCACGAGTCCAAAGGCCGTCAGGGCAGAGAAACGCCCACCAACATTGGGGTCTGCGTTGAAGACGAAATAGCCAGCTTCGCGTGCGGCAACGTCGAGCGGTGATCCAGGGTCGGTCACGACGATAATGCGCTCTGCGGGGTCGATTCCGAGGTCGCTGAAGGCAGCTTCGAAAGCGCGACGTTGCGAGTCGGTCTCGACGGTCGAACCCGATTTTGAAGCGACGATGAGCGCTGTTGTCTCCAACTCCCCATCGAGAGCGTCGAGCACCTGGCTCGGCGCGGTCGAATCGAGGATTGTCAGGTCGACACCAGCTGTTCGTGTGATGACCTCAGGGGCGAGTGACGAGCCACCCATGCCGGCGAGTACGAAACGCGTCACACCTTGAGCGGCGAGCTTGTCACGCAGCGCGGTGATGACAGGCACGAGAGGGAGCGAGTTCGAGACCGCCTCGACCCAGCCGAGACGAATGGATGCTTCCGCCTCTGCCTCGGGGCCCCACAGCGTCGCGTCCTGAGCCGTCAGACGGCTCGCAACGAGATCCTGTACAAGACCCGGAACGAGTTCACGAACCGCCGTTTCTGCCTGGCCGGAGACGTGGACACCAAACTCGGTCATCGTTGTGCCTCCAGGGCTTCGCCGACCTGGCCGAGCAGATCGTGCCACGAGTCGATGAACTTGGCGACACCTTCGGTTTCGAGCTTCTCGGTTACGGCTGCGAAATCAATACCGACTGCTGCAAGCGAATCAAGAACCTGCTGCGATTCCTCGTAGGTTCCAGTGATGGTGTCGCCGGTTGTCACACCATGATCGACAACCGCCTGCAGCGTCTTCTCGGGCATCGTGTTGACAACGTCTGCCGCGACGAGGCCCGTGACATACAGCGTGTCGGGCAACGACGGGTCCTTGACACCAGTGGAGGCCCACAGTGGGCGCTGGGGGTTGGCACCCGCGGCGAGAAGGGCTTGTGCGCGGGGGCTCGCGAAGGCGTCTTCGTACAACTGATAGGCGAGTCGTGCGTTAGCGAGGCCAGCCTTGCCGGTCAGACCGAGTGCTTCTTCCGTGCCGATCTCCTTGAGCTGCGCGTCGACCTCAGAGTCGACGCGTGAGACGAAGAACGAGGCGACTGAGTACACCGAGCTCAGATCGACGCCCTGTGCCTGTGCACGCTCGAGCCCACTCAGGTAGGCCTCGATAACGGCTGCGTAGCGCTCAAGGCTGAAGATGAGCGTGACGTTGACGCTGATGCCGGCCGCAATGGCGTCTGCAATCGCGGGGAGTCCGGCCTGCGTTGCGGGGATCTTGATGAGCAGGTTGGGGCGGTCAATCGTGCGCCACAACTGCTTTGCCTGTGCCAGGGTTCCCGCTGCGTCATGTGCGAGGTCGGGGGAGACCTCAAGTGAGACGCGCCCATCGACGTGCTGGGTTTCCTGGTAAACGGGCTTGAAGATGTCGAGTGCCGCGGCGACGTCATCCGATGCCATTGCGAAGACGGCGGTCTCGGCGTCGACGCCCTGGGCCGCGAGCACGGCGAGTTGCTCGTCGTATGACGAATCATCCGGGTTCGTAATCGCTTGCTGCAGGATGGCAGGGTTCGTCGTCACGCCGACAACGTTGGCAGTGTCAATGAGCTCTTGCAGGTTGCCCGAGTTGATGCGTGTGCGAGAGAGATCGTCGAGCCAGATGCTGACGCCGGCGTTACTGAGATCTTGCGTGGGAGTCGTCATGAGGCGAGGCCTTTCGTGTTTGCGAGCGACTTCTTCGCTGCCGCCACGACAGCATCCGTTGTGATGCCGAACTTTTCGAACAGGGTCTGGTAGCTAGCGGATGCGCCAAAGTGGTCGATACCAACCGACTCGCCGTATGCGCCGACGTACTGGCGCCACGGAGACGTTACGCCAGCTTCAACCGAAACGCGTGCCTTGACCGAGCTCGGCAGCACACTTTCTTGGTACTCGGGCGACTGCTCGGCGAACCATTCGAGTGAGGGAGCCGAGACGACACGCGTGCCGATCCCTTCGGCTTCGAGCTGTTCGCGAGCGGCAACAGCAAGTTCGACCTCGCTCCCGGTCGCGATGATGAGAACCTCTGGCGCACCGTTTCGTGCTTCTGCGAGGACGTACGCGCCCTGTGTCGTGAGCGACGCCGGTGCGAACATGTCACCCGAAGCTGCTTCGCCACGTTCGAAGACGGGCACGTTCTGGCGCGTGAGCGCGAGGCCGGTCGGTGCTTCGTGGCGGCGCAGCGTCTCGAGCCAGGCGTGTGCTGTCTCGTTGGCGTCTGCGGGTCGCACGACCGTGAAGTTCGGAATGAGACGCAACGTCCAGAGCGTTTCAATCGGCTGGTGGGTCGGGCCGTCCTCACCGAGCGCGATCGAGTCGTGCGTCCACACGAAAATGCTCGGAACGTTCATGAGCGCCGCGAGACGAACCGCGGGGCGCATGTAGTCGCTGAAGATGAGGAAGGTGCCTCCGAAGGGGCGAGTCGGGCCGTGCAGCACAATACCGTTGACGATCGCGCCCATGGCGTGCTCGCGAATACCAAAGTGCATGACGCGACCGTAGGGGTCGCCGCTCCACTGTTCCGTCGAGTTCTGCACGGGGATGAAGGACTTGGCACCGCTGATCGTGGTGTTGTTTGAGCCGGCGAGGTCAGCCGAGCCACCCCACAGTTCCGGCATCTCGGCGGCAAGGGCGTTGATGATCTTGCCCGAGGCCGCACGGGTTGCGACCGATGTGCCGGCTTCGAAGGTGGGAAGCACATTCTCGATGCCGTCTGGCAGTTCGTGTGCCTCAAGGCGGTCAAGCAGTGCTTTCCGCTCGGGGTTTGCCGCCGCCCAAGCGTCGAATTGTTCCTGCCACGCGGCGTGCGCCGCAGCGCCCCGGTCGACGAGCTTGCGCGTGTGCTCGATGACCTCGGGCTCAACAACGAAGCTCTTCGTCGGGTCAAAGCCCAGAACCTCTTTTGTTGCTGCGACCTCGTCGGCGCCGAGGGCGCTGCCGTGTACCGCCTCGTCACCCTGCTTGTTGGGGGCCGGGTAGCCGATGATCGTCTTGAGGATGATGAGCGTCGGCTTCGACGTCTCAGCCTTTGCAGCCTCAATCTTGGCGTTCAGTTCCTCGACATCTTCGACATAGCCGTCCGGGCGACGCCAGTTGACCTCGAGCACCTGCCAGCCATACGACTCGTAACGACCCTTGACGTCTTCTGTGAACGACACATCCGTGTCGCCCTCAATCGAGATCTGGTTTGCGTCGTAAATCGCGATGAGGTTGCCGAGTTGCTGCAAGCCGGCGAGTGACGCGGTCTCTGCTGTGACACCCTCTTGCAGGTCACCGTCGCCCGCAAGCACGTAGACGTAGTGATCGAAGGGGCTCTCACCCGCGGGAGTCTCGGGGTCAAAGAGGCCACGCTCGTAACGAGCGGCGTAGGCAAAACCGACAGCGGATGCGAGACCCTGGCCGAGCGGGCCCGTCGTGATCTCGACACCGGGCGTGTGGCCGTACTCGGGGTGGCCGGGCGTTTTCGAGCCCCAGGTGCGCAGAGCTTCAAGGTCAGAAAGTTCAAGACCGAAACCACCGAAGTACAGCTGCACATACTGCGTGAGGCCCGAGTGGCCAATCGAGAGGATGAATCGGTCGCGGCCGATCCAGTCGAGGTCGCTGGGGTCGTGGCGCATGACGTTCTGGTACAGCAGGTATGCCACGGGAGCCAGGCTCATTGCCGTACCCGGGTGGCCGTTGCCCACCTTTTGCACGGCATCAGCCGCGAGAATTCGAGCCGTGTCTACTGCACGGCGATCAACGTCTTGCCAGTTCACTTCAGTCACTGCAGCGAGCCTCTCTTGTGGCTCTCGCCACATGGGTGCACACCCGTCTTGCGGGCTTTCAAAGGTGTGCTCTCAGCATATCGGCCGCAACGCCACCAGGATGGGTCGAGAGCGGGTTTCTGCCCGGTAGACTGGAGTCGTTGCGCGCCTTTACGCGCGCACTGAGAACGGATGCAGTTGGGGAGGGCCGAGATGACCACGACGTCTCAGCCGACGACCCACGAAGCGCCGATGAGCGCGGGTCGCAAGATCAGCGCCTACATTGCGCTCACAAAACCGCGAGTTCTTGAGCTTTTGCTCGTTTCGACGATTCCGGTTATGTTCCTTGCAGCGGGTGGGCTTCCGCCGCTGTGGACGGTTCTTGCGACCGTCATTGGCGGGTCCTTGAGCGCTGGGTCGGCTGCGGCCTTCAACATGTATCTCGATCGTGATATCGACGCCAAGATGCATCGCACCGAGAACCGCCCGATTGTCACGGGTGAGGTTTCGGCCCGTTCCGCGCTTATCTTCGCGTGGGTGCTCGGAATTGCCTCAACCGTGTGGTTGTGGGCCACGACGAACCTCCTTTCGGCCGCGCTCTCGGCCGGCGCTATCTTCTTCTACGTCGTTATCTACACGATGTTGCTCAAGCGCCGCACAGAACAGAACATCGTGTGGGGTGGCATCGCTGGGTGTTTCCCCGTGCTCATCGGTTGGACTGCCATTACGAACTCGCTTTCGTGGACGCCGTGGGTGTTGTTCCTGTTGATCTTCCTCTGGACTCCCGCCCACTACTGGCCGCTGTCGATGAAGTACGCGGCCGACTACGAAGACGTCGATGTGCCAATGCTCGGCGCAACCCGCGGGGCGGTCCAGGTGGGCCTGCAGGTCATTCTTTATGCGTGGGCGACCGTTGCCTGCTCGCTCTTGCTCATCCCCGTCGCGCACGTGGGCGCCGTGTACACGATCTCGGCGATTGTTTTGGGCGCGTGGTTCATCTACGAATCACATCGGTTGTACGCACAGGCGGCTCGCGGCGAAGAGGTCAAGCCCATGCGCGTCTTCCACGCCTCGATCACGTACCTCACGCTGCTGTTCATCGCGATCGCGATCGATCCGCTCCTGCCGTTCTAGGCGGAGCGGGCCCGTTACGAGAGCGGCTGACGATCGCGAACAGCAGCAACCGTGAAGGCTGAGGCTGAAAGCGATGCGAGCACCATGTGTGCTGCGACGAGCGGGATCGGCAACCCGAGGCGTGCCTGCGCAACACCGATGATGATCTGTGCGATGACAAGCACCGTGACAGCGGCAAGCCAGCGGCGGTCGGGGTAGCCGCGCAGCCATGAGATCGTGAGCGTCGCAATGAGCAAGACCGCGAGCGTGTAGCCGGGCCACGAGTGCACGTGCGCGACGATCGTCGCATCAAACCCCGTGCGAATGACGTTTGCGTCACCCGAGTGTGGGCCGGATGCGGTTGTCAAAACACCGAAGAAGATCGTCACGAGGAGCGCTGCCCCTGTCGCCGAGAAGAGCCAGCGATAGCCGCGGGGCACGAGTTCATCGCGCGTATTGGGGTGGTTCATGCGAGCCAAGAAGATCGCCGTGAGTGAGGCGAGCAAAATCGAGGCGGTGTAGTGGAATCCAACGATGAAGGGATTGAGATCTGTCAGCACTGTGATTCCGCCCACGAGGGCCTGGGCGACGACGCCAACGAGCACGAGTGAGGCCAGCAGCACGAGGTCTCTGCGCTGCGGCGCCGCCTTTGTCACGTGAATGGTTGCGGCGATGCAAATGAGCGTGAGGATCGAGGCACCCGCGACGAAGGCGCCTGTCACAACGCGCTCAAGCGCCCCGCCCGCAACAAGTGCAACGACACCGGCGAGCGCATAGGGGACGACCGTACTCATGAGCTTGCGTCCGCCGAGCCGGAAGAGCAAGACGAGCAGCACGAGAATTGCGAGGATGCCGACGACGCCCGTCATGGTGCGGTTGCCGAACTCGATGATGCCGTGAATGCCCTGCTCAGGGGTGGGTACGAGTGACTCCGGCGTGCACAGGGGCCACTCACTACAGCCGAGGCCCGAACCGGTCAACCGGACGAGCCCGCCCGTGAGCACAATGACTGTTTCCGCAACGAACGAGAGCCACGCCAAGACGCGAAGCAGTCGGGTGGGCACAAACGTTTCGGCTGTTGCGGAAGACATGGCTGAGCTTTCCCTCAAAGGCCGTGAAAAAGCGACTGCCTGCGCGGCCAGCACAGGTCACGACCTGTAGAATTGGTGAGTTGGAGGCGGGCAACATGCATGTGCCCTGCCACACAAGTTTAGGTCCGCGCACCTTTCCGTTGAGAAGGAACGGTTCCGGCCACAAGCCCCAAGGAGAGAGTGACGATGTCTGATGTACTCATCGACCGGCCCGAGCTTGAGGGTCTGGGGGTGTACGAGTTCGGTTGGCACGACGCTGACGCTGCTGGTGCGAGCGCAAAACGTGGCCTTTCCGAAGCCGTCGTTCGCGACATCTCGGCGCTGAAGAGCGAGCCCGAATGGATGCTCAACATGCGCCTCAAGGGCCTGAGCCTCTTCGACCGCAAGCCCATGCCGACCTGGGGTGCTGACCTCAGCGACATCGACTTCGACAACATCAAGTACTTTGTGCGCTCGACCGAGAAGCAAGCACAAACGTGGGAAGACCTGCCCGACGATATTCGGAACACCTACGAGCGTCTCGGTATCCCCGAGGCTGAGCGTGCCCGCCTCGTCGCTGGTGTTGCTGCACAGTACGAATCAGAGGTCGTCTACCACCAGATTCAAGAGGATCTTGAGCGCCAGGGCGTGCTCTTCCTCGACACCGACACGGCGCTGCGCGAGCACCCGGAGATCTTCCAGGAGTACTTCGGCACCGTTATTCCTCCCGGCGACAACAAGTTCGCAGCCCTCAACACAGCAGTGTGGTCGGGTGGCTCGTTCGTGTACGTCCCGAAGGGTGTGCACGTGGAGATCCCGCTCCAGGCCTACTTCCGTATCAACACCGAGAACATGGGTCAGTTCGAGCGCACGCTCATCAT
>CAYNTU010000030.1:0-25146 GCA_964400205.1 uncultured Microbacterium sp. | reverse complement strand
CCTTCACGGCCATGCGTGCTCGTGGTGCGCAGGTCACCGACATCGCGATCCTCGTTGTTGCAGCAGACGACGGCATCATGCCGCAGACGGTTGAAGCGTTGAACCACGCCCAGGCCGCCGGTGTGCCGATCGTTGTCGCGGTCAACAAGGTTGACAAGCCCGAGGCAAACCCCGCAAAGGTTCGCCAGCAGCTCACCGAATACGGCCTCGTCGCCGAAGAATACGGTGGAGACGTCATGTTCGTCGACGTCTCGGCAAAGCAGGGTCAGGGTATTCAAGACCTGCTCGACGCTGTGCTGCTGACAGCGGATGCCGGTCTCGACCTACGTGCAAACCCCAACAAGGACGCCCGCGGTGTTGCGATTGAAGCCAAGCTCGACAAGGGTCGTGGTTCGGTTGCTACCGTGCTCGTGCAGTCGGGTACCTTGCGCGTCGGTGACGCAATCGTCGCCGGTACCGCCTACGGTCGCGTTCGCGCCATGCTCGACGAGCACGGCGACCACGTCACGGAGGCCTACCCATCACGCCCCGTGCAGGTGCAGGGTCTCAACTCGGTGCCGCGCGCTGGCGACACCTTCATCGTGACGGAAGAAGACCGCACGGCCCGCCAGATCGCTGAGAAGCGTGAAGCAGCAGAGCGTAACGCTCAGCTCGCGAAGGCTCGCAAGCGTATGTCGCTCGAAGACTTCACGCGCGCTCTCGAAGAGGGCAAGGTCGAGTCGCTCAACCTCATCATCAAGGGTGACGTTTCGGGTGCTGTTGAAGCCCTCGAAGAATCGCTCCTCAAGATCGAGGTCGACGACAGTGTGCAACTGCGCATCATCCACCGCGGTGTGGGTGCGATCACCGAGAGCGACATCAACCTCGCAACGATCGACAACGCAATTGTCATCGGCTTCAACGTTCGCCCCGACGCGAAGGCTCGTGAAGCGGCTAACCGCGAAGGCGTCGACGTGCGCTTCTACTCGGTTATCTACAACGCGATCGACGATGTCGAGCAGTCGCTCAAGGGTCTGCTCAAGCCGGAGTTCGAAGAGGTCCAGTCGGGTGTCGCCGAGGTGCGCGAGGTCTTCCGTTCGTCGAAGTTCGGCAACATCGCCGGATGTATCGTTCGCTCGGGCACCATTACGCGCAACGCCAAGGCACGCATTATCCGCGACGGTGTTGTTATCGCCGATGGCCTTGCGATCGAGTCGCTGCGTCGTTTCAAAGATGACGTCACCGAGGTTCGCACCGACTTCGAGTGCGGTATTGGCCTTGGCAAGCACAACGACATCCAGATCGGTGACGAGATCGAGACGACTGAGCTCGTCGAGAAGCCTCGCGACTAAGCGAGTGAAGGAGAACCGCTATGTCAGGTGAACGTCAAGCACGCATGGCTGACCGCATCCAGCAGATCCTCGCGGAGCGCCTCGAGAAGGGTCTTCGTGACCCGCGTCTCGGCTTCGTTACGATTACGGATGTCAAGGTCTCGGGCGACCTGCAGCACGCAACCGTCTTCTACACGGTGCTCGGTGACGACGAAGAGCGTGAGGCCTCGGCCGCAGCGCTGGGGTCGGCAACGGGCTACTTGCGCAGCGAGGTTGCCAAGAACCTCAACGTTCGTCTCGCGCCTTCGCTCGAGTTCGTTCAGGATGCGCTTCCCGAGACAGCTGGTCACCTCGACGAGCTGCTTCGCGAAGCGAAGGAACGCGACGCTTCGGTTGCTCAGCAGGCCGCCACAGCAAAGCCCGCAGGTGACGCGAACCCGTACCGCGATTCTGGCAGCGACGAACTCGCGGATGAATTGCTCGACGGCGACCTCGGTGGCGACGCTTCCGAAGAGCTCTAGTCAACAATCAGAACAAGGCGTTTACCGACGTGCCAGCACCAGCGATTGTGCTCGTTGACAAGCCGCGAGGCATCACGAGCCACGATGTTGTCGCGCGTGCCCGCAAAGCGTTCGGTACCCGCAAGATTGGTCACGCTGGAACCCTCGACCCCATGGCCACGGGCTTGCTCGTGCTGGGGGTCGAGGGCGCCACGCGGTTGCTGACCTACATTGTCGGCCTCGACAAAACGTATGAGGCGACGATCCGTTTGGGGCAGGCAACATCGACGGATGATGCCGATGGTGAGATGACCTCGCTTGCCTCGGAGCAGGCTTGGGATTCGCTTGACCCCGCCGCGATTGCCCCGGCGGTTGCTGCCTTGACGGGCGAGATTTCGCAGGTTCCCAGTAGCGTTTCGGCCATCAAGGTCGACGGCAAACGCGCCTACGACCGGGTGCGCGCGGGGGAAGAGGTCGAACTCAAGGCGCGTATCGTCACGGTCTCGCGCTTTGAGGTCTTGCGCCCGCGTCGTGTCGAGACCGAGCACGGTCCAGCGATCGACCTCGATGTCGTTGTCGATTGCTCATCGGGCACTTACATCCGTGCACTTGCTCGCGATCTCGGTGCCGCGCTGGGGCTTGGCGGGCACCTTGTTGCTCTGCGCCGCACGCGCATTGGCGAGTTCTCCGTTGACGACGCGGCCGCCATCGATGAACTGGCCGAACCACCAGCATCCGCCATCTTGACTCCGGCAGAAGCCGCCGCCAAGGTCCTGCCCGAACTCCGGATCGACGCCACTGTCGCGCGCGATTTGCGGCATGGCAAGCGCGTGGTTCAGCAGTTCGGTCACAAGATCGGTGCCGCGATCGACCCCGAGGGTGAGCTCGTTGGCATCGTTGAGCGCCGTGGTGATGCGATCAAGAGCGTCATGAACATGCCCGAGGTGCAGCCGTGATCGAGTGGTACACCTGGGTGCAGGTCGGTGTTGCGGTCGCCTTGGGCATCGCATGCATCGTGATTGGTCTGCTCGGCAAAGTACCTGGTGACTTTTCTGTCGGCTCGCTCGCGCTCATTGAGCTCTTGCTCGTGGCACAGTTCGTTGTCACGCTCGTGCAGCCGTTCGTCGGGAACCACATTGTCGGTGACGGACTGGAGTTTTGGACGTACCTCATCGCCGCCATGCTGCTGCCGATCGGTGCGATCATGTGGGTCTTTATCGATCGCACAAAGTGGAGCACCGTCGTGCTCGGCGGCGCAGCGCTCTCGGTCGCGATTATGGTGTGGCGTATGCAAGTCATCTGGAGCGGCACGGCACCACTGCTCGAGTGGGGTGCGGGCGCATGACGCGATCGGTCGTTGCCATCGGCAAGTTTGACGGATGCCACCTGGGGCATCAGCAGCTTCTGCAGCGCGCACGCGCAATTGCTGACGAACACGGTGCGAAGGCGGTCGCGGTGACGTTCGACCGGCACCCGAATGCACTCTTTCGCCCCGACGACGTTCCCGAAGCCGTCGTTGAACTCGATCGCAAGATTGAACTCCTGGGGCGCTATGGCGCAGACGACGTTGTTGTCTTGCCCTTTACCGAGGAACTCGCGAGCGAATCGCCGGAAGCGTTTGTTGAGCACGTCCTCGTGGACGACCTGAACGCGCTCGCCGTGCTTGTCGGCAAAGATTTCCGGTTTGGGCACAAGGCTGCCGGTACCGTGCAGACTCTCGAAACCCTCGGTGCTGAGCACGGGTTCACGGTTGAAACGGTTGACGATGTGCCCGGCTCCAACGGTGAGCGGGTTTCGTCAACGCGCGTTCGCGAGCTCATCCGTTCCGGCGATGTTGCAACGGCTGCGACGCTGCTTGGCCGGCCGGTCGAGTACCGCGGCGAGGTGGTACATGGCCACGAGCGTGGTCGTGAGTTGGGGTTCCCAACCGCCAACGTTCTTGTTCGCCCCGGCACGGTTGCCCCCGCCGATGGCATTTACGCGGGCTGGCTTGACGACCTCACGACGGGGGAGCGATACCCCGCCGCGATCTCGGTCGGCACGAACCCAACGTTTGACGACGTGCCCGATCGCGTCGTTGAGGCACACGCGCTCGACGCTTCGCCCGATCTGTACGGCCGCGAGATTTCGGTTGAGTTCATCCGTCGCCTTCGCGGCATGGTCGCCTACACGGGCCTCGAACCGCTCAAGCAGCAAATTGCCGCGGATGTCGCCGACACCCGCCGCGCCCTCGCCCTCTAGTACGAAGTCTCGTCGGTCGCGCCGGTCGTGGCCTCGCCGGCGTCGCGCTTGCGAGCGTCCGAGAGGATCGTCGCGGCACCACTCGTGCCGAGCCGGGTAGCGCCAGCGTCGAGCATGGCGTCGGCGTCAGCGAGCGAGCGGACGCCGCCCGATGCCTTCACCTGTACCTCGGCGGGCGAGGACGCACGCATGAGTTCGATGTGCGGCACAGTCGCGCCGCCACCGGCAAAGCCCGTCGAGGTCTTGACGAAGTCAGCACCGGCGGCTGCCGTAATGCGGCATGCCTCAGCGATCTCTTCTTCCGTCAGCAGAGCGGTCTCGAAGATGACCTTCACAACGTGGCCATCGGCCGCCTCAACAACGGCTGCGATGTCTTGCCCGACCTTGTCGTCGAAACCCGACTTGAGCCAGCCGATGTTCAGCACCATGTCGAACTCCGACGCGCCATCTGCGAGTGCCTGCTTGACCTCGGCGTACTTGCCCGCCGTCGAGGTTGTGCCATGGGGGAAGCCAATGACCGTGCCAACGGCCACGGGGGAGTCTGACAGGTAGTCGACGGCGAACGGAACGTCGCTGGGGCGAACGCACACGCTAAAGACGTTCCATTCGCGAGCCTCTTCGAGCTGCTCGATGAGTTGGGCCCGGGTGATCTCGGGCTTCAAGATCGCGTGGTCGATCGTTTGGGCAATTTCTTGTTCCGTGCGCGTGGTCATGTATCAAGCGTACGGGCTTGCGCGCCCGACGCGGATGCCTATCGCCGAAACCGCGTCGCGTAGGGGTAGACTGGCCGAGGAGTAAACCCCCACTGCACCACTCGTGCACTCGGGGTTGCCTCACGTGTGAAGCATCCGTTCTGGGTCGCTCGCCATGCGTCAGGCTCAACATCTCAGATTTTCGGCTGTGCCACGAAGGGGAAGCAGCCATAACGCTCAGGAGGAGCATGCCGACTCAGGCACCCGCACGGCGCCGCAATCGTCGCACCGACGATGCGCCACTCATTCCGATTCTCGCGCGCAAGGTTCGCGAGGTCGAGGCAAAAGCCCAGCGCAACAAGCTCGGCCCCACGAACCGCGTCAAGTTCCAGGTCATTGCCTTTCTCGTGCGCGAAGAACGCGCCCGGGTTAAGAACGACCCTGAACTGACCGATGCGCAGCGTCACGAGCAGCTCAAACGCCTCGACGGTGTTGCAACGACCCTTGCCAAGACGGCGGCGCGCGACACTTCGCTCATTCAGCTGCTCGAGGCAGACTCTGCGACGAGCCCCATCGCGATGCGCATGCGCCGCGACTGGCTGCTCGAATCAGGCGCCGAATTGGCACCTGAAGAGCTCGTCATCAGTGACGCGCCCGTTGTGCAAGCACCCGTCGTCACGCCAAACATTGCCGAGCGTCAGGTGACGCCGCCGAGCGTTGAATCGCGGATGCTCGCCAACCCGTTCCTCGAGCCCAACCTCACGCCGCGCCCGGCCTCCACGCCGCGCCGCCGCCTGGACGGCTGGGAACTCATGGGCCCGCTCTACAAGGCCTTCGAGACGGGCGCTGGTGGGGGATCGGCCACGATGCCGCTGCCGCCCGTTCCCGAGTACGACCACGTCTCGCCCAAGGGTCGCGAGGTTATGGCGCACCAAGCACGTGTGCTTGAGGCTGTCCGCGAAGGGCACCGCAGCTTCCTACTTGCCGATGAGCCTGGTCTCGGCAAGACGGCGCAGGCGTTGCTTTCGGCATCCGTGGCGAACACCTACCCGCTGCTCGTTGTTGTGCCAAACGTCGTCAAGACGAACTGGGCACGCGAGGTCGAGCGATGGACGCCGCAGCGCCGCGTGAGCGTCATCAACGGTGACGGTGGCGATGTTGATGCCTTCGCCGACGTCTTCGTTGTCAACTATGAGGTGCTCGATCGCCACATGGGTTGGCTCGCGAACCTTGGCCTCAAGGGCATCGTGGTTGACGAGGCGCACTTCATTAAGAACCTCTCGTCGCAGCGTTCGAAGAACGTGCTGGCACTCGCCAAAGCGATCCGTGAGCGCCACCCGGGCGATGAGCAGCCGCTGCTCATGGCGCTGACCGGTACGCCGCTTATCAACGACGTGGAAGACTTCGATGCGATCTGGCGCTTCCTCGGTTGGTCAAACGGCGAAAAGCCCAACGACGAACTCATGGAGAAGCTCGACGCGACAGGCTTGACCCCGGCCGACAAGGCGTTCTACCCCGAGGCTCGCGACGCGGTCATCTCGATGGGGATCGTTCGACGCCGCAAGGTCGATGTCGCGAAAGACCTGCCCGACAAACTCATCGCCGACATGCCCGTCGAGCTCGATGACGAGTACGGCCGCGGCGTTCGCCAGGCTGAACGCGAACTCGGTGCCCGCCTCGCTGCCCGCTACAACCGCATCATCGAGGCGCGCGGCGACCGCGCACATGCTCCGGATGCGATCGACAACGACATTGTGCGCCTTGTCGCAACGCAAGAACTCGAAGAGTCGAAAGCTACCGGTACGAGCGGCGAGAACGTCTTCACGATGGTGCGCAAGATCGGTCAGGCGAAGGCGCAGCTCGCAGCGGATTACGCCGAACAGCTACAGCGCTCGGTTGGCAAGGTCGTGTTCTTCGCCAAACACATCGACGTCATGGACGCCGCTGAGGCGCATTTCGCGGCCAACGGCGTCAAGAGCGTTTCGATTCGCGGTGACCAGACGAACGCGGCCCGCCAGGAGGCGATTGACGCCTTCAATAACGACCCCGAGGTCGGCGTTGCCGTGTGCTCGCTCACAGCTGCTGGCGTGGGGCTCAACCTGCAGGCCGCCTCAAACGTTGTGCTCGCCGAGCTCAGCTGGACGGCCGCCGAGCAGACGCAGGCGATCGACCGCGTGCACCGCATCGGCCAAGACGAGCCGGTTACGGCGTGGCGCATCATTGCTGCGCATACGCTTGACACCAAGATCGCTGAACTGATCGACTCGAAGCAGTCGCTCGCAGCACGCGCACTCGACGGTGAACAGCTTGAAGAGGCTGAAACCGAATCCGTGCAGGTTGCCGCCCTCAGCCATCTGTTGCGCCAGGCGCTCAACGGCACGCTTTAACAATCCTCGAGTTTCAAACTGAAAGGCACGCATGAAGATCGGCATTCTCACGAGCGGCGGCGACGCCCCCGGGCTGAACGCGGTTATTCGCGGCATCATCCTCAAAGGTGCAACCTCGTACAAAGACATGGAGTTTGTCGGGATTCGTGACGGATGGCGCGGCCTCGTCGAGGGGGACTTCCAGCCCCTCACGCGCCACGACGTTCGCGGTCTTTCGCAGACGGGTGGCACGATTCTGGGTTCGAGCCGCACGCATCCGTATGACCACCCGCAGGGTGGCGCCGAGAACATCAAGGCTACCCTCGCAGCACACGGTGTTGACGCGGTCATCGCAATCGGTGGTGAGGGCACGCTTGCCGGTGCCGATCGGATGTACAAAGACGGCATCAATATCGTCGGTGTCCCCAAGACAATCGATAACGACCTGCGCGCAACGGACTACTCGTTCGGTTTCGATACGGCAGTCAACATTGCAACCGAGGCGATGGACCGCCTGCGCACAACGGGTGAATCGCACCAGCGTTGCATGATCGCTGAGGTCATGGGGCGCCACGTTGGCTGGATCGCGCTGCACTCCGGCATCGCCGCGGGCGCGCACGCGATTGCTATTCCCGAAGTCGAGATGACACTCGACGACCTCTGCGGGTACATCGAGCACGCCCACAACCGTGGCCGTGCACCGCTGCTCGTTGTGGCAGAGGGCTTCAAGCTCAAGGGTATGGAGGAGGAGTACAGCCGCAAGGGTGTTGACGCGCTTGGTCGCCCGCGCCTGGGTGGTATCGGCGAGATGCTCGCACCGCTCATTGAAGAGAAGACGGGTATCGAGACCCGCGCAACGGTGCTGGGGCACATTCAGCGCGGTGGTGCTCCCTCGGCTTTCGATCGTGTGCTCGCGACGCGCCTCGGCATGCACGCGGCAGACCTCGTGCACGAGCAGGCCTACGGCGAGATGCCCGCGCTACGCGGCACCGACATTGTGCGCGTCAAGCTTGAAGAGGCCCTCGGCGAGCTCAACTATGTGCCGCAGTACCGTTACGACGAGGCCGCTTCGCTCTTCGGCTAGTTCCGCGGGAGGCCCCTCGTCTCGCTTCGCTCGCTCCGGGAGCTCAAGCGGAGACGAAGGGCCGACCCCGGTGCATACGCTATTGGGTCAGACCCCACACGTCGAACATCCACGAGAGTTCGAACGCACGTTCTTTCCACGAGTTGTAGCGGCCGCTCACGCCACCGTGCCCCGCGACCATTTCGCACTTGAGCAGCACGTCTTTCGCGCCCGCTTCACGCAGTCGCGCAACCCACTTGGCCGGCTCGACATACTCAACGCGCGTGTCATTGAGCGACGTCACGGCGAGCACGCGCGGGTAGCGGATGCCGTCGCGAATGTTCTCGTACGGTGAGTACGACTTCATGTACGCGTAGACATCCGCGTTGTGCAGCGGATCGCCCCATTCATCCCACTCGATGACGGTGAGGGGGAGCGAGGGGTCGAGAATTGTCGTGAGCGAGTCAACGAACGGCACGTTCGCGAGCACACCTGCGAAGAGATTCGGTGCGAGATTGAGCGCGGCACCCATGAGGAGGCCACCCGCGCTGCCACCCTCGGCTACGAGCTGATCGGGGGTCGTGATGCCCGTGTCGCTCAGGTGGAAGCCTGCGGCAACGAAATCTGAGAAGGTGTTTTTCTTCTCGTTCATCTTGCCGTGGTCGTACCACTCACGACCCATCTCGCCGCCGCCGCGAACGTGCGCGACGGCGAAGATCACGCCGCGGTCGAGTTCGCTCAGGCGGGGGATAGAGAATGCTGGGTCAATCGAGATTTCGTACGAGCCGTAGCCGTAGAGGTGCAGTGGGCGCGGCTTCTCACCCGGCTCGCCAAAGCTCTTCTTCCACACGAGTGAGATGGGCACCTTGGTGCCGTCATCCGCCTGTGCCCATTCGCGGCGCTGGCCGTATTCCGAGGGGTCGTAGCCGCCGAGCACAGGCTGCTGCTTGAGCAGTGTCAGCTCGCCCGTGGCGATCTCGTAGTTGAAAACCGAGGAGGGCGTGATGAACGAGCCGAAGCCGAGGCGCAGGAACGGTGCGTTGAACTCGGGGTTGCCGCCGAGCCCCGCTGAGTACAGCTCCTCGTCGAAGCGGATGGGCGTGCGCTCACCCGTCGAGTAGTCGATGAGGTCGATCTTTGTAATGCCACCGTCGCGATACTCAAGGCCCGCAACCGATTCGAAGCAGTCAATATCGTTGATGCGCGTGCCAGCGACGTGCGGCACAAGTGTGCGGCGTTCACCCTGCGGGTCGGCAACCGAAACCACATCGACCTGGAAGTCGATCGCGCCGTCATTGTGCACGATGACGAAAACATCCTCGCCTTCAACGACCGCGTGGTCGGCCGAGTACTCGATACCTTCGCGCTTCGGCCAGATGACGGTCGGTTCCGCCGTGAGGTCGTCGGCTGGGACAAAGCACTCTTCGCTCGTGATCTTCGAGCCGACACCGATCACGAGGTACTTGCGGCTGCGCGTGAGACCCGCCCCGAGCCAGTAGCGTTCGTCGGGCTCGTGATAGAGCTTGACGTCGTCGCTCGCGGGCGTACCAAGTACGTGCAGCCACAGCGTATCGGGCCGCCAGGCGTCATCGACCGTTGTGTAGATGATGCTCTTGCCGTCGGGTGCAAAGAACGCGCCCATCGTATTCTCGATGACATCGTTGAAGAGCTCGCCTGTCTCGAGGTTCTTGACGCGCACGGTGTAGCGCTCGTCACCTTTGACATCCGTGCCCCACATGAGCAGCGTGCCGTCGTCAGAGACATCGAATGATCCGAGCGAGTAAAAGTCGGTGCCTTCGGCATCTTCGTTGCAGTCGAGCAAGATCTGCTCGCCGGGAACCTCGGCTTCGACCGTCAGTTTGGGAGGAGTCCAGTCATCCGGTCCCGCGATGGGTGCGCGGCACTGGATGCCGTACTGCTGCCCCTCAAGCGTGCGGCCGTAGTACCACCAGTCGCCTTCGCGCACGGGCACCGAGAGGTCGGTCTCTTTCACGCGTGACTTGATTTCGCCAAAGATCGTCTCGCGCAGGGGCTCAAGGTGCGCCGTGCGAGCCTCGGTGTAGGCGTTTTCGGCCTCGAGGTGTGCGATGACCGTGGCATCCTCTTTCGCTCGCAGCCACTCGTAGTTGTCAATGAACGTGTCGCCGTGATGCGTACGCTCGATGGGCTTTTTCTCGGCAATGGGAGGGGGAACGGATGCTTCAGCGGTCATGCCTCCAGCCTATGCCGCCCCGCCCACCTCGACCCTCGCGGTTTCCTCGGCGCCGCGCAGTTCCTTGCGAAGGAAGCGTATGGTGTTGAGGAAACCGCGAGGGTCAATGCGACGGCGCTAGCTGAAGGCTTCGCGCAGCGCGGGCTCGAGCTGGGGATAGGCGAACTCGTAGCCCGCAGTGAGCAACCGCTCGGGCAGTACCCAGCGGCTCTTGAGCACGAGTTCAGTCTCGGTGCGGATCATCATTGCGCCGGGTTCGAGCAGCCAGCGCGGCATCGGCATGCTCACTGGCGCGCCGAGCACCTTGCGCACCGTCTTCATAAAGGTGCGGTTGTCGGAGGGGTTGGGTGAACTCGCGTTGATTGCACCGCCAAGATCGGGGTGCTCTTCGAGAAAGTCGATAATGCGCGCAACATCTTCGATATGGATCCACGAGAACTTCTGGCGTGCGCCACCGGTTCCGCGATAGTGCACGGTTCTGGCACGCCGGCGCGCAGCGGTTGTTGGCCACCACCCGTCGTAGTTGGCGCCGCCGAGACCGAACTTCGCAAGGGTCTTGATGGGCCCGAGTGCGCCGCCATGGCCGAGCACAATCGCGCTCCGCAGCGCAACGCGACGGGTAGAGGGCAGCGCATCCGCAAACAATGCTTGCTCCCACGCTTTCGCGACGTCGACCGAGAACCCCTCGCCAATCTCGCCCGTGCTCT
Source organism: uncultured Microbacterium sp. (assembly GCA_964400205.1). Taxonomy (GTDB): domain Bacteria; phylum Actinomycetota; class Actinomycetes; order Actinomycetales; family Microbacteriaceae; genus Microbacterium. Next base: position 14,055 of record CAYNTU010000030.1, on the reverse strand, counting down.
CGGTCATGGGACGGTCTTCTGCGTGCCGATAGATTGTCGCGGTTGACGAGTTGACCCACAGCGGTGGGGGAGCCGTGGCGTTCGCAATGGCCTGTGAAAGCTCAGCGGTCGTGTCGAGCCGCGACCGGAAAATCTCAGCACGATTCTCGTCGTTGTAGCGGCAATTGACGCTCTTGCCCGCGAGCCCGACCACGAGCGCTGCACCGTCGACAGCCGCAGCAATACCTTCATGGTCGCCCCACTGGAGATCCGACCCGGCGCGGCCGATCGTCACAACTTCGCGGTCCGCCGCGCGATAGCGCTCAACAAGGTACTGGCCCATAAACCCGCCAGCGCCGCCAATCACGACGCGCCCCGCATTACTCAAGATCTTGCTCCCTCACGATTTCGTAGGTGAATGTGCCCGTGTACGCGTAGATTCGCCCGACGACGGGAACATCGATTGTGAGCTCGACGCGTTGCCCACCGGGCGCAAACTCATCGACGCGTTCAGTCAGGCGGATGCGCGGGGCAATCACTCGCGGCACACGTACCCGTACTCGCCCGAGCTGGAGCCCCACCGCGCGGCTCTGCATCGTGAGCGCGCCGTCGCGTACCGCAAGATCGAACGACGCCGCGGCCGTTCGAGGCGTGCCGAGCTGATCAACCACACGATTCCCGACCGCGGCAACAGCATCCGCCATGATCCACGTTGAACCGCCGATCGAGAGCTCACGCTGTGCGATTTGCTGGTTGCCCACTGTGCGGTTGAGTACCAGAAATGGCACGTCACGCGCGAAACCGGCATAGAGCACGCCGCGCGTTTGGAATAGCCGAATGAGCGGCCACAACCAGGAACGTGGGGTTCCGAACTCGCTGAAGACCCCCGTGCCAACACCGATCGACCCCGCGGGAATCGCTGCAAAATACCGCTGCAACTGTGGGTCAAGCTCGTTGAAGCGCTCGCCAAGTGCCGCTTGATAGGCCGACACAGAGGGCATGCTTCCAGCCTAGGACGACCTGGCTTGCCGATGCTCACGGCAAGTGGGAAGATAAAACGCCTGGTGAACGCGTCGTAAACGGTGAGTGAGCGCGCGCAGGCGCTCCCGAGAAAACTCCCACACGAAGGCTCTGCGGTGGAATCCGTCTTTTTGATCGCGATCTTGGTTATCGCGCTAGCGCTCTTCTTCGACTTCACGAACGGTTTTCACGACACCGCAAACGCGATGGCAACCCCCATCGCAACGGGCGCACTCAAGCCCAAGACGGCTGTCGGTCTCGCCGCGATTCTGAACCTCATCGGTGCGTTCCTTTCAACTGAAGTCGCAAAAACCGTCTCGAAAGGCATCATTCGCGAAGACAGTATTGGTGGCGAGATCTTCGTCAGCCTCATCTTCGCGGGCCTTATCGGCGCCATCACCTGGAACATGCTCACGTGGCTGCTCGGGCTGCCCTCGAGCTCGTCGCACGCACTGTTCGGTGGCCTCATCGGCGCAACGGTTGTGGGCGTCGGGTTCAGCGGCGTTGATTTCGGTAGCGTGCTCTCAAAGGTTGTGCTTCCTGCACTACTCGCGCCCTTGACGGCCGGAATTATCGCGTTCTTGGCGACGCGCATCGCGTACGCCATCACGCGCCGCTACGACGGCAAACCCGATGGGCGCGACGGCTTCCGCTGGGGCCAGATCGGTACGTCGTCGCTCGTGGCACTCGCGCACGGCACGAACGATGCGCAGAAGACGATGGGCGTTATCACCCTGACCCTCATCGCGGTCGGGTGGCAGAACCCAGATCACGGCGACCCACAGTTCTGGGTCGTTGTCGCGTGTGCGCTCGGCATCGCGCTCGGCACCTACCTGGGCGGATGGCGCATCATCCGTACGCTCGGCAAGGGCCTCACCGACGTCAAGCCCGCACAGGGGTTCAGCGCCGAGAGCTCGACCGCGGCAACGATCCTCGCCTCGAGCGCTCTCGGTTTCGCACTCTCGACGACGCAGGTTGCTTCTGGCTCGGTCATCGGCTCGGGTCTTGGCCGTCGCGGCTCAACTGTGCGCTGGCGCACGGTCGGTCGCATCATGATCGGCTGGTTGCTGACGCTTCCGGCATCCGCTGCCGTTGGTGGGCTTGCGGCGCTCTTCGTTGTGTGGTGGGGCAACGTCGGTGTCATCATTGACGCTGTTGCCGCGCTCGCGATCATCCTCGGGATCTTCCTCATTTCGAAGCGCAACGAGGTCAACGCGCACAACGCCATGGGCACGCAGAGTGAGGTGAGTGCCTCGGGTCTCGCGGTTGATGTTCCCGAGCAGGCGCCGCCGACACGTCGCCAGGCTCGTATCCTTGCGGCCAAGGCGGCTCGCCAAGCAGCCGATGAGGCTCGCCAGCGCGTCAAGGCCGAGAAGCGTGCGAAAGAGGCACGCAAGCGGGCCAAGGAAGCCGAGAAGCGTGCTCTCAAACTCGAGCAGCGGCTGGAAGAACTCCAGCGCGCGCAAGACGAAGAAGAAGCGGATGCGCGCGCCGAAGCCGCGCGTGAAGCTGCCCGCGTCGAGCGCCAGGCCAAGAAGGCTGCGGAAAAGCAGGCCGCCGGCGGCAAGCAGAAAAAGCACGTTCAGGTGAAGGCAACGGGCAAGAAGAAGGCAAAGCCTGCCGATGAAGCCTCCGAGAGCAAGAAGGAGGTCTCGTCATGATGATCGATTGGGACGCATTCCTGCACGTCTTCATCGCTGCCCTCATTGGTGCGCTGCTCGTTGTGACTTTCTATGCGCTGGGGCTTCGGTTGCTCGTGCGCGCGGGCAAGGTGCCCGTTGCGCCGCCCGCCGAGTTCACCGACGCGATCGCTGTCATCACGCCGAAAGAGGCTGAGCGCGCAGCCCGCCGCGCGGCGAAAGCTGCGAAGAAGAGCCCGCTCACGGATTCGCAACGTCGCCTCGCGCTATGGGGCGCGTACGCCAGCTTCGCTGTCTCGGGCGGCGCGGTGCTCGGCGGGCTTCTCATGATCATCTTCCAACCCTGGAAGTAAGCCACAGAACCGAGCCCGGAGCAGCCTGGCGACCCTAGGCTAGACGTATGCGTATCGAAACAGATTCGCTGGGATCGATGGAGATTCCAGACGAGGCATATTGGGGTATCCACACAGCTCGGGCACTTGAGAATTTTCCGATTACGCTTCGGCCGATTTCGGTTTACCCGCAGCTGATTAACGCGCTCGCGATCGTCAAACAGGCATCCGCGCGAGCAAACGCTGAAATTGGCGTTCTCAGCCAGGAGAAGGCAGATCTGATCGATCAGGCCGCTCAGCGAGTTATCGACGGCGAGTTCCACGACGAGTTCTGCGTCGGCGTCATTCAGGGGGGTGCAGGCACCTCGACCAACATGAACGCCAACGAAGTCATCACGAACATCGCGCTGGAGATCGCCGGGCGAGAGAAGGGCGATTACGCCTTCCTTTCACCCATCGACGACACCAACCGGTCACAGTCGACGAACGACGTCTACCCAACAGCGATCAAGATTGGGCTGTTGTTCCAGCTCCAGTCCTTGCTCGACGAGCTTGAGCTCTTGCGGCAGTCGTTCGCTGCGAAGGGGCGTGAGTTTGCGAACCAGCTCAAGGTTGGCCGCACGCAACTACAGGACGCTGTGCCCATGACGCTCGGGCAGGAGTTCAACAGTTTCGCGACAACGCTTCGGGAGGACATCGGGCGCCTGGGCGACAACGCTGCCTTGCTGACCGAGATCAACATGGGTGCGACCGCGATTGGGACTGGCATCACAACCCACCCGGCCTACGCAAAGACCGTGCTCAAGCACCTCAATGAGATTACGAACCTGCCACTGGAGACGGCAGGTGACCTCGTCGAGGCAACGAGCGACACGGGCGCGTTCCTCTCGTTCTCGTCGTCACTCATGCGCAACGCCGTCAAACTCTCGAAGATCTGCAACGACCTGCGTCTCTTGTCATCGGGCCCACAGGCGGGCCTCGGCGAGATCAACCTGCCAGCAAAGCAGGCGGGCAGCTCGATCATGCCCGGCAAGGTCAACCCCGTTATTCCTGAGGTCGTCAACCAGGTTGCTTTCTCGGTTGTCGGCGCCAACCAGACCGTCACGATGGCTGTTGAGAGTGGGCAACTTCAGCTCAACGCCTTCGAGCCGGTTATTGCGCACTCAATATTCCAGTCGATTCAGTGGTTGCGCCAGGCCTGCTACACGCTGCGCGTCAACTGCATTGACGGCATCACGGCAAACCACGAGCGTCTCGACGCCATGGTGGGCGCATCCGTTGGTGTTGTCACGGCGCTCACGCCATTTATCGGATACTCGGCAGCAGCCTCGATGGCAAAGGCCGCCTTGCTCACGGGGCGCAATGTTGGCGATCTCGTGGTCGAGGCTGGCCTCATGACCCGCGAACAGGTCGACAAGCAGCTTGAGCCGGCACGCCTCTCGGGCCTGCAGGCCGCAACCGCAGCGATTCCAATCATCGGCTTCGAAGAGAAGCCCTAACCGCAAACGCCAGCGGCGTTCTGCAACAGGACCCCCACGATCCGGTTGCAGAACGCCGCTTCGCGTTCGGGTTACGACCAGTTGATCATGACCTGCCCTGGAGCGCCGTCATATCCTGGGCCGTGCCCGACATCATTCCCCGCGGTAATTTCGCTGACGATGACTCCGACTGACGGATGCGTGGCTGCAATGAAGTTCGAGCCCGCGCCGCCTCCGCCGCCAGCTCCGCTGTCGTTTGTCTCATCCCAGACCACGGCGCCACCACCGCCGGCGGCAGAGCCGCCTCCGCCACCACCGCCTCCCGCGACGCCGTCGTGGTTCGCGGTCTGTGCCCCGCGACCGCCGACAGTGCCCGAACCGGAACCGCCGTTCGCGCTATAGCCGTGTGGGTCATGCATTTCCGCGGTACCACCCGCGCCATGGTTGGGCCCCATGGCGGCGGAACCGCCGCGAGCGATATTCGCGGCTCCCGCAGTGCCGTTGCCACCCGCTGTTGCGTGGAGCTTTCCCGTGCCACCAGCGCCAGCAACACTCGGGTACTCGTTCGACGAGCGTGCGCTTCCTGCCCCGCCACCACCGCCGGCCAGCACGAGAACGGCGCCTGAGAGCAGAATCGCCGAGCCTGCACCGCCGTAGCCCGATTCTACGAACCACCCGCGTTGCCCAGCATGGCGGTTGGTTCCGATGCCACCCGAGCCTTGCCCGAGCGGGTGTTGGTTGATGTAGGAGCCCGTGCGGTTGTAGCCCCAGCCACCTTGCCCCGCGACGAGCGTAAGGGTGATCGGTGACCCGGGCTGTTTTGTCATGATTCCGGTGACCTTTGCACCAGGGCCACCCGCTACTGCGGGTGTGCTCGATCGCCCACCCGCACCGCCCACGACGGTGAAGACAATTTGCGTGGCGCAGGCCGGGATCTCTACTTGGAGTGTCGAGCGAACACCGGGAATGGAAGTGGCAAGCAACCACTGACCACCCGGGGCACAGGGCGTTGAAGCGGCCGCGGAAGGAACCGCGACGGCTGCCGCGACAACAGGTACTGCCCACGCGGAGGTGCGCAGCACAGTGCGACGGGAGGTTGTTGCGGGTTGTTCCGCGGAATCTACTGCAGGTGACATGCTGTGTCTTTCGTGTTCGGAGCTATTGGGTAGAAGCGAAGACGAGCGAAAACCCGCTGTCGCTTTCGCGAATGAGGAAGACTGCGCCGTCGAGCGTGCCTTCGAGCTGTTCGTAGCCCGTGCCGGTGTCTTCACCACGAACTCGAGCAAGGTCGCTTGCCCCACGCTCGGCGAGTGAGGGTTCGTAGTACCCGAGCGTGTCTTCCCACGCTTCGCTCGAGACGAAGGTCGCAATATTGGCATCCGTTGTGCTGCTCGTTATGCAGAGGTGTGCCCCTGCCGGTGCGTCAGGCCATGCCTCGGGAGCGCGCTCGACGTTCGCCCAGTCGGAAGGAGCCGAGGGGATCCCCGCCGCGACACATTCCGAGGGCACGTCGCCATAGTCTTCTTCCGGCATGGGGCCCGGGTCGTCGCGGTCTTTCGTTCCCGCGGCGCCGTCGGCGCTCACAACCTCGGTGGGGGAGGCGGTCTCGTTGTTCTCGGCTGTCGTCGCGCACGCGGCCGTGAGGAGGATGAGGCCGATTACGGCACCCTTGATCATGGTTTGGGAACGGCGACTCATGCGCGCCGCTCGCCCGGAAGCATGATCTTGCTACGGCCAACGGCGAGCCAGATCCCGAAGATGATGAGCCACACGGGGATGAGCGTTGCAGGGATGCCCGGAACGCCCATTGCGAACATGAGCGCTGTCAGCCCGATCGCGAAGATCGCGCTCACGGCACCGAGAACGCGCGATACGGTGCGCTCGCCGAACGCCATCCACACGACCGCAAAGCTTGCGATGAGCGTGGCAACCCACGGGAAGTATGCGCCAAAGTCGGTGAGCATGTAGTAGACGAATTGCCCGTTTGCGTCGTACATCCCAGATTCTGCTCCGAGGTAGTTCGCGAGCGCGCCCTTCCAGCCATACCCGAGGGTGCCGGCGGCCGCCGTCGCAACGAGGCCGAAGGTCACGACCGTTGCTGCTGACGAGCGAGTGGGGCGCGCGACGCGCGTGTGCCAGATTCCGGAAAAGATGAGCAGGGCAGCCACGGCGAAGAGGCCTGCCATCCAGCCAAGGCGGCCCGTGAGGACGTCGAGTGTTTCCATATCGGCGGGCGTAACGACGTGGAGGGTGCCGTTCTCGAACGCTTCCAGCTCAGCTGGCGGGCGCACATCGAAGATGACGGTTCCGGCAAAGCCGAAGGCTCCTGCCGCACTGGCCCAGAGTGGCCAGGTGTTGAGTTTTCGTTTGTGTGTTGTGTTCGGCGCGGATGCGTCGAGCTGTGACGGTGTCGTAGTCACGGTTTGTTCCTTTCATCAGGTCACGCTGAATGCGCGCATCCGAGAAGCATACTTAGACAAAGAAAATTGTACAACTATTCTTGGCTAAATCTGGAATGTGCCGGATAGACTGCACACGTGGCAGAACGAGACGTGGAAATGACGACAGCGATGCTCAAGGCGTACGCGCATCCGCTTCGCCGTGCACTCATGCGAGAACTCAATACGCGGCCCCACGCGAGAGCCATTGACCTCGCCGAGATTCTGGGGGAGTCGCCCAATAAGCTCGGCTTTCATCTCAAGCAACTCGCAGCCGCGGGGCTCATTGAACCCGCGCCGGAGTTCGCGCGTGATTCGCGCGATCGCGTGTGGCGCGTGAGCGTGCGCCACCTCAAGCTCCCAACCGGTCGTGAAGACGCCGGGGGCACAGCGGCGCTTGTGCAGAACCTCGAAGCCGAGCACATTGCCTTGAGCGCTCGAGCATTTGCCGCAGTTGCTGCACGTGCCGCCGGGGTAGACGAAACGCTCAAAGGCGCGTTCGGTTCAGCAACGCTTCGCATCACGGAAGCGGAGTTCACGCAGCTCTGGGAGCGCCTGTTCGCTGAGATCGCCGTGCTCGATCAACGGCAGGGTGAAGGCGAAGCGGCCACGGATGCGCAAACCTGGGAAATTCAGGTCGTCGCGGCGAACGATATTCCGTAGGAGAGTTTCGACGAGGCGATCGCCTATGTGCGAACGGATGAGGCCGAGCACGCGGCGCTGAGCGCGCGGGCTTTCGCAGCCCTCGCCTCACGGTTCGTCGACAAAGACCGAGAGCGGCGCGCGGGGTTCATCCGAGGCACAGTGGAACCGACCGAGGCTGAGTTTAACGAGCTCTTCGACAAGATCTACAACGAAATCGACGCGCTCGAGAAGCGCCAAACGGCACAGGATGTCGCGCCGGAAGCTCGCACGTGGGAGCTGCACTTCATCGCTGCAAACGACTCCGCTTAGTCGACGACCTTGCAGGTCGAGGTGAGCGAACCGATGCCGTCGATCGTGACGGTCACAGTTGAGCCGTCCTTGAGGAAGACCTGTGGCGTGCGGGTCTTGCCCGAGCCGCCGGGGCTTCCCGTCGAGATGAGTGTGCCCGGCAAGAGTGTGGCGTGCTTGCTGAGGTGGTAAATCAGCTCGGCAATGGGGTAGACCATGAGCCCCGTTGACGCATCCTGCACTGTCTGGCCGTCGACGACGGTTGTAATGCGCAGATCTTGCGGATCGGGGATCTCGTCGGCCGTGACGATGTACGGCCCTGCAGGTGTGAAGCTGTCGAACGACTTCGAACGTGACCACTGCGCTTCAGAGGTTTGTACGTCGCGAGCGGTGATGTCGTTGACGACCGTGTACCCCCAGACCTTCGAGAGAGCCTCTTCGCGCGAGACATCCTTGACGCCTTCGCCCAGAATGACACCGAGTTCGCCCTCGTAGTCGACCTCGTTGCTCAGCTCGGCCGACCATTCTACGGTTTGTTCGTGGCCCGCAAGCGAGTTGGGCCACAGGGTGAAGACCGTCGGCGTCTTATCGGGCGTGAAGCCCAGCTCGCTGAAGTGTTCCGCGTAGTTCAGACCAATCGCGATGATCGTTGGTGGTTGCAGCACAGCGGGTGCGAACTTGAGCTTCTCAATCGGCGTGCGCTTCCCCTCCCAGCCTTCTACCGCTGTCGCGACCTGCGCGAGCCCGCGGTCGCCAGCGACGATGAGGTCGTTGAGGCGCCGCAACTGGCGGGGCAGGAAGCCGGCTTCGACGAGGTGATACAACACAATCGCGTGGTCGTCTTTGATGACCGCGAGCTGGGGGGTCGTCGTATCGGGGCGGGCAGGGTCTTTGACGTAAACGTGCGCGAAACGCATGTACTCAACTCTAGAAGTGACTCGGGGCTCTGAGGTGCACGAACCTTACAAAACCACTGCACGCAATGTGCAAAAAGCTCTTGACACCCGGAGAAAGTGCGCGCACCATGGAAACAGTTCAACTCAGCGCCCGGTAGACATGCAGGCATCGCCGCAGCACCGGGCGCTGAGTCTGTCTCGGGTGAGAGCGCGGATGCGTGAGCTTCGTCGCCCGGTCAGGCGGGTCGACGAGAGCGTGGCAGAGTTAATAGATGACTGTCGAACGCGAAGTACTGACCTGGGACGGCTTTGGAGAGGCAACGCGCACGCTTGCGCGCCGCATTCTCGATGATGGATTCGAGCCCGAGGTTGTTGTCGCAATCGCTCGTGGTGGGCTCCTGCCCGCGGGCGCTATCGCGTACGGGCTCGGTTCAAAGAACTGTGGCGCGCTCAACGTCGAGTTCTATACGGGCATCGGCACGGTGCTCGATGCGCCCGAGGTGCTCCCACCCGAACTCGACATGGCTTACCTCGACGGCCGCCGCGTGCTGCTCGTTGACGACGTGGCCGACTCCGGTCGTACCCTCAAACTCGCGGTTGAACTGCTTGAGGCACAGGGTGCGGATGTGCGGTCGGTCGTTATCTTCACAAAGCCGACCACGGTCATCGAGCCCGACTACTCGTTCAAAGACACCGAGCTGTGGATCGACTTCCCGTGGTCGGCAGCGGGCACCGTCCGCGAAGAAGACGCGGGGCTCGAGGGCAGCGCCTAAGACTTGATCGCGCTCGCGGTCTTGTGCTGGTCGAGGTGTTCTCGATAGGTCTCGGCGTTGCGGTGCAGTCCAGTGATCTCTTCTTCTGTCAGCTGTCGGCGCACCTTCGCGGGCACACCAGCCACAAGTGAGCCATCGGGCACAACGGTGCCGCCCAGCACGAGCGCGCCGCCGGCCACGAGGCATCCGCTGCCGATCACGGCACCCGACAGCACGACGGCACCCATGCCGATGAGTGAACCATCGCCGATCGTGCAGCCGTGCACGACAGCGTTATGCCCAATCGAGACATATTTGCCGATTGTGACGGGGAATCCCGTATCAACGTGAATCGAAACGTTGTCCTGCGCGTTGCTGTTTTCGCCGAGCGTGATGGAATCTTCAGCAGAGAGTGAATCGCCCCGCAATACGGCGTTGTACCAAACGCTTGCCCCCGGCTCGAGTTTGACATTCCCGACGATGCGAGCGCCCGCTGCGACGAGCGCAGAGTCGTCGATTTGAGGGGCAAAATCGCCCAGGGTAAGAACGGATGCTTCATTGCTGATCGTCATGTTTTGACCATACCTTTCGCCCACAGGTGCGGCGTGCTTGACTGGAGACATGAGTGAACGCACCAAACCAGAAATTGACGCTCCTTCAGGCCCCGCAACCGACGAATTGGTCATCAAAGACCTCATCGTGGGCGACGGCGCAGAAGCAAAGCCGGGCGACACTGTCACTGTCAACTACGTCGGTGTTGAGTACGACTCGGGCGAAGAGTTCGACTCGTCGTGGAGCCGCGGCGAAGCTATTACCTTCCCGCTGCGCGGCCTCATTGCGGGCTGGCAAGAGGGTATCCCGGGCATGAAGGTTGGCGGTCGCCGCGAACTCATCATCCCGCCGCACCTGGCGTACGGCCCGGCCGGTGGCGGTCACTTCCTCTCGGGCAAGACCCTCATCTTCGTGATCGACCTCGAGGGTGTCGGCTAAGACCCCCTCGCAGTGCCCGGCAATGCGCCCGGCCGCCGGAATGCCCGGTGGTCGGGCGCATCCGTTTGCTGGTAAGCTATCAAGGTTGCCGTTAGATCGGCCGCGGATAAAGAGAGCTCACACATCAGGTGACGGGCGCCGCGCAACGGAATGAAAGGGGATCGGTTCTATGGCACTGGAAGCATCAGTGAAGAAGTCGATCATTGAAGAGTACGCAACGCACCCCGGTGACACCGGTTCCCCCGAGGTGCAGGTTGCTCTGCTGACGCAGCGCATCAAGGATCTCACCGAGCACCTCAAGGAGCACAAGCACGACTACCACACCCGTCGTGGTCTGCAGCTGCTCATCGGTCAGCGTCGCCGCCTCCTGGGTTACCTCCAGGACGTCGACATCGAGCGTTACCGTTCGCTGATCGCTCGCCTGGGTCTGCGCCGCTAAGGCTCGCAGCTCAGCGTTCAATCGCTTCTTACGAAGGCCGTCCCAGGTGTGGGGCGGCCTTCGTCGTACGTCCATAGCGCGCTCCCGTCGCGCAAATGACCCATATGGCTGCGCCAGAACGGCCATTTGCGCGACGGGAACACGTATTAAGTGCGGGCGGCGAGCAGATCGGCGTGGTGGATCTCAGCGACATCCGGGTGCGCACGAAGCCGCGACTTGAGTGCGTTCTCGCCGTACTGCGCGTAGATGGGGTTCGACGGGTCTTGCGTCATGCCCTTCGCTTCGGCAGCCAGTTCCTCGGGAAGCTCGATGAGCGGCAACTGCGTATCGAGAGCGGGGTTGAAGAAGAACGGCACCGAGATGCGCTCATCGGGGAACTTCGGTGAAATCACACGGTGGTTCGTCGCAATGAGATAGCCCTGCGTCGCGTACTCGAGCATTTCGCCGATGTTGACGACGAATGCTCCGGGAACCGGGGGAGCATCAACCCATTCACCGTCGCGCTCCACCTGCAAACCACCCTTCCCGGGTTCGACCCACAGCAGCGTCAAAACCCCGGAATCCTTGTGCGCTCCGACGCCCTGTTGGGGTTCGGGGTCTTCCTTGCCGGGGTAACGCACGATTTTGAGCAGCGTCGAGGGCTCCCCGAAGTGCTCGTCGAAATACGATTCGGATGCGCCGAGCGAAAGCGCCCACGCGCGAAGCAACTTGCGTGCCACGCCCCGGAGGTGGTCTTGCCACTCGTCGACAACTTCTCGCAGTTCCGGCTGCGCCTCCGGCCAGAGGTTTGGCCCGATGAGGCGAGCGAAGTCGGGTGCATCCGGGTCGGTCACGGCTTCGCGCTCGGGCCCGATGTCGATCTGTTCGCGCCAGTCAACCTTGCCCTGCGTACGTTCGCCCCCAACGCGCGTGTAGCCGCGGAAGTGCGGGCTCTTGACATTTTCGATCGCGAGTTTGTCTGCCTCGGGCAGCGCAAAGAATGCATGGGCCTGCTGCAAGAGCTGTGCTTCCAACTCGGGCGGAACCCCCGTTCCCGTGAGGTAGAAGAAGCCAACATTGTGTGTCGCGTCGCGAAGCTCATCGCGGAACCGCTGGGCCGCCTCTGGCCCTTCATCGAGCTGCGAGAGATCCAGAACAGGAAGGTTGAGTTCAGTCATGGCTTGACGCTACGAGCGCCTCGAGCCCGCCGCCACATTGTTTCGCTGCGCTACGCCCCGGCGAGTAGCGTGGAGGTATGCAACGCGTGTCTGTTTTGCTTCGACTCATCCTCACCTCGGTCTGGATCGGCCTCATCATCGCCATCAGCTTTCTCGAGGCGCCGCTCAAGTTCACCGCCCCCGGCATCACGATTCCGCTGGGGCTTGGCATTGGGCGCATCATGTTCTGGGCGCTTGCGATTGCCGGTGGCGCGATCCTCATCATCAACACGGTGCTCACGCTCTTCGACCTCACGCACCAAAAGCTCAGCGGATGGCTCCTGCTCGGCGGTATCTGGCTTGTCGTGCTGTTCCAGAGCGGGTATTTGCGCCCCGCAATGTCGGGCCGAACGGATGCTGTCATCGCGGGGACGGATCCGGGGCAGTCGTGGCATCACTACGGGTACATCGCGGCGGAGGGCATCCTCTTCGTGCTACTCATTGCCTACCTTGTGCACGTTTCGAAGCGCTTGACGCTGAAAACCACCGCCGGTAACTGAGCCTGACGAAGTGCGCGGCCCAAGCGAATCCGTTTTCGTGATCGGGCCCTTCGTCTCGCCTTCGGCTCGCTCAGGGACCTCGGGGGCGCGCTCCGGGGATTCACGGTGCGTACGCGGTAGACTTGAGCGTTCCCAATGAACAAAGAAGAAAGTAATACTCGCGGCACACGGCTGCGAGCATAAATAAAGAAGGAGAGACCTCTTGGAAGGTCCAGAAATCACCGCTACGGAAGCGGTTATCGATAACGGCCGCTTCGGTAAGCGCGTCGTTCGTTTTGAGACGGGTCGTCTCGCGCAGCAGGCACAGGGTGCAGTTGCTGCTTACCTCGATGAAGAAACCATGCTTCTCTCGGCAACGAGCGCGAGCAAGCAGCCTCGCGAAGGCTTTGACTTCTTCCCACTGACCGTTGACGTTGAAGAGCGTTCGTACGCCGCGGGCAAAATCCCGGGTTCGTTCTTCCGCCGTGAAGGTCGTCCCTCGACCGAGGCAATCCTCGTTTGCCGTCTGATCGACCGGCCGCTGCGTCCGTCGTTCGTTGACGGCCTTCGTAACGAGGTCCAGATCGTTATTACCGTGCTTTCGATCGCACCGGGCGAGTACTACGACGCCCTCGCGATCAACGCGGCATCCGCTTCGACGCAGATCTCGGGTCTGCCGTTCTCCGGCCCCATCGCGGGTGTTCGTCTCGCGCTCGTTCCGGGCAATGGTGAGAACGAAGACCAGTGGGTTGCCTTCCCGACGCACGAGGTGCTGCAGGAGGCTGTCTTCGACATCGTCGTTGCTGGCCGTGTTGTCACCGACAGCAAAGGCAACGAAGACGTCGCAATCATGATGGTTGAGGCCGAAGCAACCGAAACCTCGTGGGAGAAGATCCGCGCCGGTGCAACCAAGCCGAGCGAAGATGTTGTTGCCGCTGGTCTCGACGCTGCAAAGCCGTTCCTCAAGGTACTCGTTGAGGCGCAGGCAAAGCTTGCCGCAACCGCATCGAAGGAGCCGGGTGTCTACCCGACGTTCCCCGCGTACTCGCAAGAGGTCTACGACTTCGTCGCACAGCGCACGGAAGCTCAGCTTGGTGACATCTACCAGATCGCCGACAAGCAGGCTCGCCAGAACGCTGACGACGAACTGAAAGACAGCGTTCGCGCAGAACTCATCGCTGCAACCGAGGCAAACGAGCTTCCGGCAGCAGCCCCGCTCGAGTTCTCGGCAGCGTACAAGTCGGTCACGAAGAAGGTCGTTCGCGGTCGCATCCTCACCGAGGGTGTTCGTATCGACGGCCGTGGCCTGGCAGACATCCGCCCGCTCGATGCAGAGGTTGACGTTATTCCTCGCGTGCACGGTTCGGCGATCTTCCAGCGCGGTGAGACCCAGATTCTGGGCGTCACGACGCTCAACATGCTGAAGATGGAGCAGCAGATCGACTCGCTCCTGCCGATCGAGTCGAAGCGCTACATGCACCAC
>CAYNTU010000029.1:0-27031 GCA_964400205.1 uncultured Microbacterium sp. | reverse complement strand
TAGCGCGCTTCCTTCACACGGAAGAGGTCATCAGTTCGAGTCTGGTATCGCCCACTCGAGGATGGTTGAGACATCTCTCACGCGAATGCCCTGGTTCCCAGAACCGGGGCATTCTTTCTTTCTGCGAAGTAGGCGACAACTACGCGCGGTCAAGCACCTCGAGTGTGTGGCGCGCGATAGCGAGTTCTTCGTTTGTTGGCACGACCAGCACCTTGACGTGGGAAGAGTCGCGCGAGATCTCGCGGATGCCGCTCCCACGCGCTTCGTTTCGCACGGGGTCTATGTCAACGCCTGCAAAGCCGAGCGTCTCGCATGCTCCCGCGCGGATGCGAGCGTTGTTCTCGCCAACGCCCGCGGTGAACGAAATCACATCGGCTCCATCGAGCTGTGCCAGGTAGGCACCAGCGTAGGCGCGCAAACGGTGAATATAGACGTCGTAAGCGAGCTGGGCAGCATCGTCGCCAGCATCCGCTTTTGCGAGCATGTCGCGCATATCACCGACTCCAGAAAGCCCCACGAGGCCGCTTCGCTTGTTGAGCAGCTCGTCAAGGTCGTCGACCTTGTAGCCGGCGGTGCGAACGAGGTGGAAGAGCACGCCGGGGTCGATGTCGCCCGAGCGCGTGCCCATAACGAGACCCTCAAGGGGCGTCAGCCCCATAGAAGTATCGACTGCGAGCCCGCGGTCGACTGCCGAGACCGAGGCCCCGTTCCCTAGGTGGAAGACGATTTGTTTGAGCTCGTCATACGGGCGACCAAGGTAGGCCGCAGCCGCTCGGGAGACATACTCGTGCGAGGTGCCGTGGAACCCATAGCGCCGCACTTTGTTCTGTGCCGCGACCTCGCGGTCAATCGCATAGGTGTACGCGGCGGGGGCAAGCGTTTGGAAGAACGCGGTGTCAAAGACCGCAACGTGAGGAACATCCGGGAAGGCCTGCTCTGCCGCACGAATACCCTGGACCGCACCGGGGTTGTGCAAGGGGGCAAGCTCAGAAAGGTCGCTGATTCGCTGCGTGACCTCGGGCGTGATGACTGTCGGCTGCACAAACTGCGAGCCGCCGTGCACAACACGATGGCCGACGGCACTTGGTGCATGCTCGGCGAGGTCAGGGCCATGCTCATTGAATGCCTCGAGCATTGCGGTAAAGCCCGCTGTGTGATCTGGAATCGGCAGTTCCGTAACGAACTCGCTCGCCTCGTCACCGCTGCCGACAACGTGTTTGACGCGACCGCTCGGCTCGCCAATGCGCTCGACGAGCCCCGACGCATAGACATGGTCATCTGCAGGGTCGAGCAGCTGGTATTTGAACGAACTCGAACCGCTGTTGATCACCAAGACATCGCCCATGGTCACTCCCCCTGTGCCTGAATCGCGGTGATCGCAATCGTGTTGACAATGTCGCTCACGAGCGCGCCGCGTGAGAGGTCGTTGACCGGCTTGTTGAGCCCCTGCAGAACTGGGCCAATCGCGACGGCATTTGCCGAGCGCTGCACCGCTTTGTAGGTGTTGTTGCCCGTGTTGAGATCGGGGAAGATGAACACCGTCGCCCGGCCAGCAACTTTCGAATCCGGCATCTTGGTCGAGGCAACGGATGCGTCAATGGCCGCGTCGTACTGGATAGGCCCCTCAACGAGCAACTCCGGTTGGCGTTCCTGCACGAGCGCGGTTGCCGCACGGACCTTCTCGACCTCGGCACCCGAACCGGATTCACCCGTCGAATATGAGAGCATCGCGACGCGCGGTTCAATACCAAACTGCGCCGCCGTCGAGGCTGACGAAATCGCGATATCAGCGAGCTGTTCCTCGCTCGGATCTGGAATCACGGCGCAGTCGCCGTACACAAGCACACGGTCGGCGAGCGCCATGAAGAAGACGCTCGATACGGCCGAGATTCCGGGCTTCGTCTTGATGATCTCGAACGATGGCCTGATCGTATGCGCCGTTGTGTGTTGCGCCCCCGAGACCATACCGTCAGCGAGTCCCTGGTGCACCATCATGGTGCCAAAATAGGAGACATCCGTGACGGTCTCTTCGGCCTGTTGCAAGGCCACGTTCTTGTGGGCGCGGATCTGCGCATAGTCTGGCGCGAATTTTGCGATGTACTCCGGATCGAACGGCGAGATGATCTGCGCAGCGCTGATGTCGAGCCCCAGGTCTTGTGCCCGACCACGGGTCGCGGACTCATCTCCCAGAATCGTGATGTCAGCGATGCCACGGGCCAGCACAATTGCGGCTGCCTGCAGAATCCGATCATCCGTTCCTTCGGGAAGCACGATGCGTTTGCGCTGGGTACGGGCACGCTCAATGAGGCCGTACTCAAACATGAGTGGCGTCACGACGCTCGGTGCACTCACGCCAAGTGCGGCTGTGAGTTCGTCGGCATCAACGTTCGAGAGGAACGCCGTGCGCGCGGCTTCGTATCGCTGCTGCGAATCGGCCGTCAAACGACCACGCGCCCCCATGATGCGAGCCGTTGTGTCGTAGGTGCCCATGTCGGTCGTGATGATGGGAACGCCCGTCGCGAGGCCATCGATGAGCCGCATGATGTCTTCGGGAATCTCGAATGGCCCGTTGAGAATGATGGCTGCAACCGAGGGGAAGGTTTCTGACGACTGTGCCAAGAGTGCTGCGAGCAACACTTCGCTCCGGTCGGCAGCGATGACGGCAACCCAGCTATCGTGCAGTCGCGGCAAGACATTGACCATCGACATACCCGCCACCGTGACACCCAGAACGGGGCGCTCAAGAAGCGCCTCATCGCCCCGCAACAGCGTGCCGTCAACAGCAGCGAGCACATCGCTCACGGCGGGGGCCACAAGATTGCGTTCTTCTGGAACGGCCCACACGGCAATGGGCGTTTTGATGCCTCGGGCAGCCCGCTCGGCTTCAACGGATGCCGAAATGGCGTCAACCGTTGCCTCTATCTGATCGGGGTCGGTGCGGTTCGCCACAATGCCGAGTACGGTCGCGCGCTGATCATCGAGCTCAGTCAGCGCGAGGTCGGCGATCTGGCCCATTTCGAGGGGTGACCGCGATTCAGACATACCAAGTTGCTCGCCACCGCCGTGTTGCGCGCGACCCGTCAGCACGAGCAAGACGGGTGCGCCAAGGTTTGCCGCAATGCGGGCGTTGAAGCCGAGTTCAGCTGGGCTCGCGACATCCGTATAGTCACTTCCAACAATGACAACCGCATCGGCACGTGCTTCGACGGCCTTGTAACGCTCGACAATCTTCGATAGCGATGCATCTGGGTCAGCGCGAACATCGTCGTAGGTCACTCCGATGCACTCGTCATAGGGCACATCTGCCGTCTCGTGCGCGTGAAGTGCCTGCAAGACAGTGTCGTCTTCTTTGAGCGAACGCGTGATCGGGCGGAAGACTGCCACGCGTGGCTCAGACCTCGCGAGAAGCTCGAGTACACCGAGTGCGACAAGCGACTTTCCGGTGTGTCCTTCTGCCGACGAGATATAGATGCTCCGAGTCACGACTCAAGGCTACCGGGATCGCGCGGTTTCTCCCCTACCGCCAGCCGTACAAAGACCGCAGCTTGTTCGCGACCGTATCGAATTTGTTGCGAGCGAGTTCGGATGCTTCACGCCGGGCACCGTCGCGATGCACCGAGTAGAGCTGGTCGACGTCGACGTACGAAGGGCGCCCCTGGGAATCCCACGCGCCGCTACCGACGGGAATGAGTTCCGTCGGCCCGCTGTGGCTCTTCGATGTCATCTTGACGGCGTACACGCGATCGTCGTTCTGTCGCCCGATGACGAGGACCGGGCGGTCTTTCCCGCGCCCATCGGCCTCTTCGTAGGGCACCCACGTCCAAATGACTTCTCCCCCGTCAGGGAGGCCATTGCGCACGGGCCCGTACACGATCTGGAGGTTTCTGATGCTTCGCGGGTCGAGTTCGCGAGTCTGGGTTGGTCCGTCCTCACCGGGAAGTGCGTCACCAACGCCCTGCGTGCGTTCGGGGCCGGAATCACCGCCGGACGACGAAGAACCAGCGGCCCGCGTGTGTCTCCGCGGGCCGCTGGCGTTCTTCGCGACGAGTGCGGCTAGGAGCGCACCGGCGATTCTGAGTAGACGTGTCCAGAAGCTGTCGTGTGATGCCACATGACCAGCTTAGGAGTTTCAGTTGTCTACGAGTGCGTACCCCTCCTCGCCGTGGACGACCTGGTCGACACCGGCGATTTCGTCTTCGTCAGTGACGCGGAATCCGATGGTCTTCTCGATCACAAGTCCGACGACGTAGGCGACGACGAAGGAGTAGATAAGCACACCGAGTGCCGCGAGAATCTGCACGATCAGGAGGCGAACGTCGCCTGTCTGCAGGAGCCCTGCATCGGTTGCGAAGAGGCCGAGCCAGATGACACCCGTCAGACCACCGACGAGGTGGATGCCGACAACGTCGAGCGAGTCGTCGTAGCCGAGCTTGAACTTGAGCTCGATTGCGAGTGCGCAGAGGATACCGGCGACGAGACCGAGGCCGAGGGCCCAGCCCGGGGTCAGGTTTGCACAGGCGGGCGTGATCGCGACGAGACCCGCGACAGCGCCCGAGGCGGCACCGACAGAGGTGGGCTTACCGTCTTTGATCTTCTCAACTGCGATCCAGCCGAGGATTGCGGCAGCGGTTGCGCCGAGCGTGTTGATCGTAATGAGACCGAGGCCGCCCATACCTTCTCCGAGCCACTCAGCACCACCGTTGAAGCCGAACCATCCGAACCACAGGATCGATGCGCCGAGGAGCGTCAGTGGCACGTTGTGCGGCTTGAGGATGCCCTTCTTGAAGCCGATGCGACGACCGAGCACGAGTGCGAGCGCAAGTGCTGCGGCACCAGCGTTGATGTGTACTGCGGTACCACCTGCGTAGTCGATGACTGCAATACCGCTGTCTTCACCGAACATAAGCGAGCCGAGGTTCTGTACCCAGCCACCGCCCCAGACCCACGCTGCAACCGGGAAGTAGACGAAGGTTGCGAAGATACCCGCGAAGATCATCCACGGGCCAAACTTTGCCCGGTCAGCAATCGAGCCCGAGATGAGCGCGGTTGTGATAATTGCGAAGGTTGCGCCAAACGCGATGCCGATGAGGTCAGTGTTTGCGGTCTCCCCTGAGGCAAGGCCCGCAAGACCGAAGTCTGCGAAGGGATTACCCGAGAAGTGCAGTGGCGACGAAACGGCGCTCATCGAGGAACCGTACAAGATCCACAAGACCGCAACGAGACCGAGCGCGCCGAAGCTCATCATCATCATGCTGACGACGCTCTTGGCCTTGACGAGGCCGCCATAGAAGAACGCCACACCCGGCGTCATAAGAAGCACCAAGGCAGTCGCGATGACGCCCCAGGTGATGTTTCCGGAAAGGTCCATGTGATCCCTCACTCAATGTTGGGGAAGCAGTAGACACCTGCTTCAGTGAGGCAAGTCTCGCCACGGCGCGTTACATCGCTGGTGCGCGAATGTTTCGGGGACGTTACAGCGACGGGTGCCGTGTTAAGTTCACGTTTCGACGACCCAGAAAAACGGCTGAGCCGCTAGCTCTCGTGTGTCAACGCGACCATACGTGAGATCGCGCGCAGGTACTTCTTGCGATACCCACCCGCGAGCATCTCCGGCGAAAACACATCTTGGAGCGGCGCGCCCGAGGCAACGATCGGCGTTTGCGCGTCGTATGCCCGGTCGATGAATGCCACGAGGCGAAGCGCAGCGTTTTGATCTGTGAGCGTTTCGACATTGCGCAGGCCAATTGCTCGCACGCCATCGAGCATCTTCATGTAACGCGAGGGGTGCACGCTCGAAAGATGTGAAATGAGGGCGGCAAAGTTGTCGTCTGAGGCGACACCACCCCGCGTCGCAGTACTGAGCGCATCTTCGAAGGCATGCGGCTCCGTGACACGTGCACCCTCACTGAGGTCACGTTGGCGGTAGTCATTGCCGTCGATTCGCAGGGTGTCAAAGCTCGACGACATCGCGTGAATCTCGCGCATAAAGTCTTGCGCGGCAAAACGCCCTTCGCCCAGAGCGTTGGGGGGCGTGTTCGAGGTCGCCGCAAGTTTGGTCCCCGTTGCGACCAACTCGCCCAACAGCCGCGTCATGACCATCGTGTCGCCGGGATCATCGAGCTCAAACTCGTCAATGCAGATCAGTTGCGTACCCGTCAGAAGTTCAACCGTCTGGCGGTATCCGAGCGCACCAACAAGCGCCGTGAACTCGATGAACGAGCCAAAGAGCTTCCGCCGAGCCGGCATCGCATGGTAGATGGAAGCGAGCAAGTGGGTCTTGCCCACGCCGAAGCCACCGTCAAGGTACACACCGGGCTTGGTCGCTTCAATTTTTGGTGCGCGCGAGAACAATCCGCGCTTGACCGGTTTGTCTGCACCACCGCCCGCGAACGCCACGAGGCGCTGCTTTGCTTCCTCCTGCGAGGGAAAATCACTGTCAACGCGATAGGTCTCGAAGGTCGCACCATCGAACTGCCGTGGCGGAACGAGCTCCGCGAGCATTTCAGCGCCCGAAATCTGTGGGTTACGGTCGGCCAGGTGCACGCGATTCGCGCTGGCGGGGGCGTTGTGTGACATCAGGCTCCGAGTTCAGAAGACAACTCCCCTAGCCTACGTCGCCTCGCATACCACTTCGCGCGCTAGACAAACCCGTTCGCGCGCATCCACAGGCTGATCGAGTCGTTCCAGAGCGTCTCGTCATAGTTCCAGAGGGCAGTGTGCGGCGGCCGCTCGTATTGCACGCGCGTGACAAGGTCCGGCCGTTGCTTGCTGAGCTCGATCGCTGCTTGATCCGGCACATATTCGTCGCCTGAGCTCACAAGCAAGAGCACGGGCACGGTGATTTCATCAGCGCGTTCGTTTATGTCCATCGTGTCGAGCGGGATCGCTTCATCCGCTCCACACAGACGGGCCGTCAACGGATGCTTCAGCAACCACATCGCGAGCTTGGCAATGGGGCCCGGTACGCGCCCCTCGTGCGCGTGCACAGCAAGAACTGACTTCCAGTCGACAACCGGTGAATCCAGGACGAGCCCAAGAATGTCGTCTCGCCGCGACGATCGTAGGAGCGTCTGGAAAGCGATCGCGCCGCCCATGGAATACGCCTGCAGAATGACTCGCTGCGCCCCGCGTTCTCGGGCATACGCAATCGCTGCGTCAACGTCTTGCCATTCCGTAACACCGAGCCCGTAGGAACCGTGCGCGGTTCGCGCACCTTCGCCATCGTTGCGATAGGAAACCACCAGCGACGGCAGACCCAAGCCTTGGACTACGCCCACGGCACGCAAACACTCTGCGCGCCGCACGCCTCGCCCATGGACGTGTATGACCCAGGTGCTGGGCGCACGACCCCTCTGATGCGGGGCGGGGAATAGCCAGGCCGGGCACTCCCCCGCATTCGTCTCAATCACGACATCTTCGTACGGTAAACCCAATTGCCCTGGCTCATCGAAGTACCAGTAACTAAAGGAACACTCGGGCGCCAGCGAGTCCCCATAGTCGAGCTGTGTTTCGAGCTCCCGAACGACGCCGCTCTCGGTCTCGCGCAGAACCTCGCCGAGCCGTACATACGAACGACTCCCGGAAACGAACAGGCCGAAGCGGCCAGGCGTTGTCGTGTCACGGCTTCGGTTAATTTCAATCTCGCGGGCTGCGCGATCGATCCCGAGGATGCGATTGTCCATGGGGCGCGATTTGGGAACGACGAGCGATCGCGCGGTCGCAACAGCGACCGTGAACGCGGTCAATGCCGTGACACCCGCGGTGATGCCAAGAAATCGAACGGCGCGCCTCTGTTTTCCCATCGTGAGCCGAGATTACTCTGCTTACGTGGCAAACAGCGCCGGGAACACGACCGACTTCGCACACGCTGTCGACGAATTGCAGTCGGCGGTCGTGCACCCGGCCGTGACAGTTCGCGGTACCGATGCGCCCGCTTCGCTCGCGCCCGAGACCGTGGCGTTCGCCGCTACGGCCCGCCTCCCACAATCCGGTGCCTCACTCGAGCCCGTGGCGGAAGGCCGTCTCGTCCTTCTCCGCGACCCCGAGCGCGTCGTCGACTGGGGTCGCGAGTGGCGCATCGTGGTTTTTGTGCAAACCGACGTCGAACCGGCCATCGCAACCGACCCCATGGCAACTGATGTTGTCTGGGCCTGGCTTGTTGATTCGCTCGCGGCTGCGGGTGCGGATGCCGCCGCCGTCTCTGGCACGGCAACCGTGACGACATCGCGTGGCTATGGTGGTCTCGCGGATAACGGGGAACACGCCCATCTTGAGCTTCGCGCATCATGGACGCCAACACCACCGTTCGCACCACACATGTCAGCGTGGACAGCGCTCGTTGGCATGATGGCTGGCCTCCCCTCCGAGGGCGTCAGCGCACCCGGAGCGGCAACCAGCTAAAATCGCAGTGCGCCAACGAGGCGCTCAAGGGGAATTCCGTGACACCGTACGAACTCGTCACACGTGACGATGAGTTTTTCCGTGCCGTTGATACGCTCGGCGGCGCCCGTGGTGACGCTGCGGTTGATGTTGAGCGCGCTTCAGGCTTCCGTTACAGCCAACGGGCGTATCTCGTTCAGGTCGTGCGACCCGGAACACCGATCTACCTGCTCGACCCAACGGCGATCTCGTCGTTCGAGCCGCTGCAAGCTGCAATTGGTGACATCAACTGGGTTTTCCACGCCGCAAGCCAGGATCTCCCGTCGCTGCGCGAACTGGGGCTTGTTCCACCGAGCATTTTTGACACCGAACTGGGCGCGCGGCTTGCCGGTTGGGATCGCGTTGGCCTCGCAGCCGTCGTGGAGCGAGCCCTGGGGATCTCGCTTGCCAAGGAACACTCGGCTGCCGACTGGTCAACGAGGCCGCTCCCCGCGAGCTGGCTCGACTACGCAGCGCTCGACGTGGCGTATCTCGATCAATTGAGCGACGTCATCCGCACCGATCTTGTCGAACAGGGCAAGCTCGACTATGCCGAGCAAGAGTTCAACGCTGTTTTGGCGCGCGAACCGAACCCCCCGCGCGAAGAACCGTGGCGCAGGCTCAGCGGGCTTCACAAAGTGCGTGGTGCCACACCGCTTGCGATCGCTCGCGCACTGTGGGAATCACGCGAAGCCCTCGCACAGGAACTCGATGTCGCACCCGGTCGACTCGTTCCCGATCGCGCGCTTGTTGCCGCGGTGCTCGCGAACCCACAGACAAAGGGGCAATTGGCGAGCTTGAAAGAGTTCACGGGCAAGGCCAGTAGGTCTGAGCTCGATCGTTGGTGGAGTGCTATCGAAGCGGGGCGTGCTGACCCCGCACCACCAAACCCTCGCGCCAAAAAACCCGACACGCTCCCCCCACCCAAGGCCTGGGCACAGCGGAACCCGGCGGCGGATCGACGCCTCAAACTCGCACGCGCATCACTTGAAGAGCAGGCCCAATTGCTCAACATGCCTGTCGAGAACCTCTTGACGCCCGAGTACGTACGCCGTCTCGCCTGGGACGCACCAGAGACAACGGCTGACCTCGCGGCAGTTCTTGAGTCGCGTCTCCATGACCTCGGCGCTCGACCCTGGCAGATTGGGCAGACTATACAGAGAATCACAGGGGCTTTTGTAGAAGCGGCCCAATCGCCCGCGGAGACCACGGCTGCCCCTTCATAGATACCGACAAGCCACTTCTCGCCTATCAGTTGATTGCCTATGCTGAGACTATCCCTGACAAATGGAGGCAGAGTGGCCGAGAATTCGGACGTCTACTTCGTCGATGGCGTACGTACCCCGTTTGGGCGCGCCGGCGAAAAAGGCATGTACTGGAACACCCGCGCAGACGACCTGGTCGTCAAGGCAACGATTGGTTTGCTCGAGCGCAACACGAATGTTCCCAAGGACCGCATTGAAGAAGTTGCCATTGCCGCAACGTCACAGACGGGCGATCAGGGCCTGACCCTGGGTCGTACGACTGCTCTTCTAGCTGGTCTCCCCCAGACGGTTCCCGGATACGCAATCGAGCGCATGTGCGCCGGTGCGATGACGGCCGTCAGCACAATCGGTGCCGCAATCGGCTTTGGCATGTATGACATTGCCCTCGCCGGTGGTGTTGAGCACATGGGTCGCCACCCAATCGGAAGCAATTCCGACCCGAACCCGCGCTTTGTCGCAGAGAAGATGGTCGACCCGGCCGCCCTCAACATGGGCAACACCGCTGAGCGCATTCACGACCGCTTCCCGCACCTCACGAAGGAGCGCGCAGACCGCTTCGGCATGCTGAGCCAGCAAAAAGCTGAGGCTGCGTACCAGGCAGGCAAGTTCCAGCCGGATCTGGTTCCTGTCGCAATCAAGGACGCAGAGGGTGCATGGGGTCTTGCAACGGTTGACGAGGGGCGTCGCCCTGAGACCAATATGGAGAGCCTTGCTGGCCTCAAGACGCCGTTTCGCCCGCATGGTCGCGTCACGGCAGGTACCTCGTCACCTCTGACGGATGGCGCGACGATCTCGCTCCTCGCAAGCGGCGACGCTGTCAAGGAGCTTGGCCTGGCACCGAAGATGCGGATGGTTTCGTTCGCCTTCGCTGGTGTGCAGCCCGAGATCATGGGTATCGGCCCGGTTCCCTCGACCGAGAAGGCCCTCAAGAAGGCTGGCCTGACGATCGACGACATCGGTCTGTTCGAACTCAACGAGGCGTTCGCGATCCAGGTGCTGAGCCTGCTCGACCACTTCGGAATTGCAGACGACGACCCCCGCGTGAACCAGTGGGGTGGCGCAATCGCCCTCGGTCACCCGCTCGCGGCATCCGGTGTTCGCCTCATGATCCAGCTCGCGGCACAGTTCGCAGAGCGCCCCGATGTTCGCTACGGCCTCACGGCAATGTGCGTTGGCCTCGGCCAGGGCGGCTCGATCATCTGGGAAAACCCCCACTACAACGGCAAGAAGAAGTAGGCACGAATGGCTAAGAAAGCATCGTCACCGTACGACAACATCGACTTCAGCCCGCTCGACGCTGCCGCAGCAGACGAGGTTGTTACGCACTCGAAGGTGCGCGACATCACCTTGCCCTCGGGCAAGACCCTCGCGCTCATCACGCTCGACAACGGTAAAGATCACACGCGTCCGAACACGATTGGTCCGGGCACGCTCAGCGAGCTGAATGACACCCTCGACGCTCTCGCAGCACGCGCGAGCAAGGGCGAAATCGACGCTGTCGGTATCACGGGCAAGCAGTACATTCTCGCCGCCGGCGCCGACCTCACCGAAGCATCGAAGATCCCGTCGCACGAGACCGCGCTCCTGCTCGGCCAGCGTGGCCACCAGGTGCTCGGCAAGTTGAGCGATCTGGGTGTTCCTTCGTTCTGCTTCATCAACGGTCTCGCCCTCGGTGGTGGCCTCGAGATCGCACTGAACTCGACGTACCGCACCGTTGACTCATCCGCTGCTGCGCTCGGTCTTCCCGAGGTCTTTATTGGCCTCATTCCGGGTTGGGGTGGTGCGTACCTGCTGCCGAACCTCATTGGTATTGAGAACGCGCTCGAGGTTGTTATCTCGAACCCGCTCAAGCAGAACCGCATGCTCAAGCCGCAGGACGCGAAAGACCTCGGCATCGCCGATGCGATCTTCCCGCCCTCGTCGTTCCTTGAGGATTCGCTCAAGTGGGCCGACGGTGTGCTCGGCGGCGCAAAGGTTGACCGCCCGAACGCCCCCGGCAAGATCGAGCGCATGACCAAGTGGCCCATCGCTATCAAGATGGCCAAGAAGATGCTCGAGTCGAAGATCGGCACACAGCCGAAGTCGCCGTACGTAGCACTTGACTTGCTCGACCAGGCAAAGAGTGGCACGCGCGAAGAGGGCTTCCAGCGTGAAGACAAGGCGCTTGCCGACCTCATCACGGGTGACCAGTTCGCTGCCTCGATGTACGCCTTTGACCTCGTACAGAAGCGCGCCAAGCGCCCCGTCGGTGCACCTGACAAGAGCCTCGCCCGGCCCGTCACGAAGGTCGGCATCATCGGTGCGGGTCTCATGGCAAGCCAGTTCGCGCTCTTGTTCCTCCGCCGCCTGCAGGTGCCGGTTGTTATCACCGACATCGACCAGGCTCGCGTTGACAACGGTGTTGCCTACATCAACGACGAGATCGACAAGCTGCAGGCAAAGGGTCGCCTTGACGACGACAACGCCAAGAAGCTCAAAGGCCTCTTGACCGGCACGGTCGACAAGAGCCTCTTCGCTGACGCAGACTTCGTGATCGAGGCTGTCTTCGAGGAGGTTGGCGTCAAGCAGGCTGTCTTTGCCGAGATGGAAGAAATCATCTCGCCCGAGGCGCTGCTGGCCACCAACACCTCGTCGCTTTCGGTTGACGAGATCGGGGCGAAGCTCAAGCACCCCGAGCGTCTCGTGGGCTTCCACTTCTTCAACCCGGTTGCTGTTATGCCGCTCGTTGAGATCGTCAAGAGCCTCTCGACGAACGAGCAGACGCTCGCAACGGCGTTTGTCGTGGCCAAGAACCTCGGCAAGAACGCGATCCTCACGGCGGACGCTCCCGGCTTCGTTGTGAACCGCCTGCTTGCGAAGGTCATGGGTGAGGCGGCACGTGCCCTCTACGAAGGCACGCCGGTCACCGACATTGAGGCTGCCTACGCTCCCCTCGGCCTGCCGATGGGTCCGTTCCAGCTCATCGATCTCGTTGGTTGGAAGGTTGCAGCTCACGTGCAAGACACGATGGCTGGCGCGTTCCCCGACCGTTTCTACGCAAACGAGAACTTCCACGAGCTCGCTGAGCTGCCGCAGATTGTTGAGAAAGACAAGAGCGGCAAGATCACGGGCTTCACGAAGGAGGCTCAGAAGGTGCTCAAGACGGGCAAGACCCCGGCTTCGGCAGCCGAGATCCTCGATCGTGTGCAGACGGGCCTCGCAAGCGAGATCAAGATCATGCTCGACGAGGGTGTTGTTCCCGAGGTGCAAGACATTGACCTCGCGCTCATCCTCGGTGCTGGCTGGCCGTTCATCGACGGTGGCGCAACGCCCTACCTCGACCGCGTTGGCGCGTCGGAGAAGGCCTTCGGTGGCAAGTTCCACGACCCCGCGATCGTGGGAGTCGAGACGAAGTAGTCGCTACAGCGTCTTTACGCGGAGGGTGCCGGGTCGAACTTCGACCCGGCATTCTTCGTTTCCGGCCGGCTCACCGTCTGCGTAGGCGACGAGACCCGGTGCACGAACATCAAGCGATCGGATGCGCTTGTGCTGCGCCTGCGGGAGATCAAGATGCACGCCGCGCAGCAGCTTGGGAAAGAGTCGGATGAGCTCGAGGCGCCCAAGCGGTGCAATGTGTACGTAGTCGAGATAGCCATCGTCGGGCGTCGCCACGGGCGCGATCGGCATTCCTCCCCCATAGGTGGGCGTGTTTGCCACGGCGATGAGGGTTCCCGGGGCGGATTCCCATTCGCCGTCATCGATCCGCACCTCGAAGTCGACCGGCCCGAGCCTCGCAAGCTCAATCGCGAGCGCAAGGTAGTAGCGCGCTTTGCCGCGCGGCCACGTCAACTTGTCTGTGCGTGCTGCGACTCGCGCATCGAAACCAAAAGCTACAACGGTTGCAAAGGGCGTTGTCTTCCCCTCTGAGATGACACTCGCTGTGTCGATATGGCGCGTCGACCCTTCGAGCGCTGCCGCAATGCCCAGGCCCGGCTGTTTGAGAGAAACGCCCAGGGCGTTTGCGAGGTCGTTCCCCGTGCCGGCCGGAACAATGACAAGGGGCAGTTGCCGCTCGATGAGGGCTGGCAGCGCGGCAGAAATTGTGCCGTCTCCCCCGGCAACAACGACAGCGGGTTCATTGTGCTGTGCGGCATCTTCGACGGCCTGTCGTGTGCCCTGTGGTGACGATGGAATCGTGGCTTCCGTTGTGACACCTTTGCCTACGAGGTAGTGCAGGGCGTCGTCAATGCGCGTGCGACCACGGCCCGCGACGGTGTTGACGATGATGGCAACGTGCCGCGTTGGGTGCTCAGCGCTTGCCATCACCCTGCACGGGGGCGGCCTTGGGCAGGCGTTCTCCGCGGATCTGCGCGACGATGTTCGCGGTAATCTGCTCGGCCGTCAACCCCGCATCCGCGAGAATCTCATCGCGCGAGGCGTGGTCGATATAGCTATCTGGGAGACCCAGTTCATCCACGGCCGTTTCCACGCCAGCCTCGCGCAACACCTGCCGAATGCGCGTGCCAACGCCACCGACGCGAATGCCGTCTTCGAGGCTCACAAGCAAGCGATGCCCCCGCGCGAGCTCAATGAGCGATGTCGGCACGGGAATGACCCAGCGCGGGTCTACGACGGTTGCGCCAATACCCGCGGCATCGAGCAGCTCGGCGACCTCGAGGGCGAGCCCGGCAAATGCGCCGATACCGACGAGAAGAACGTCGTCGCGATCATCGTGCCGCAGTACTTCAAGCCCATCGGACTTCGTCTCGAGTGCAGGGATGTCGGCCGAGACGGCACCTCGCGGGAAGCGCACTACCGTCGGTGCGTCTTCAACGCGCACTGCTTCGTGCAGTGCGCGGCGCAGTTGTGAGCCGTCGCGCGGTGCATTGATTCGGATGCCCGGCACGATCTGCAACATGGCAAGATCCCAAATGCCGTGGTGACTCGGGCCATCCGGCCCCGTGACACCCGCACGGTCAAGCACGAAGGTTACACCGGCCTTGTGCAGCCCAACATCCATGAGCACCTGGTCGAATGCTCGCCCCATGAAGGTCGCATAGATCGCGACGACGGGGTGCAGCCCACCAAAGGCAAGGCCTGCAGCGGATGCCACGGCGTGCTGTTCCGCGATTCCAACGTCGTAGGTGCGATGCGGGTACTTCTCGGCGAAGGGTGCGAGCCCTGTCGGGCGCAGCATGGCGGCTGTCACGCCCATGATGCGTTCGTTCTCATCTGCCTCTTCGACGAGCGCTTCAGCGAATACGTCGGTCCAGCCGAGCTTGCTCGTGCCGAGCGCGCCACCCGTGGCCGGGTCGATGGGCCCCACGGCGTGGAACTGCTCGGCTTCGTCGTCACGCGCAGGTTGGTACCCACGACCTTTTTCAGTTACGACGTGCACGATGACGGGTGCACTGAAATCTTTCGCGCGCTGCAGTGTTTCGGTGAGCGCCTGAACATCGTGCCCATCAACGGGGCCAAGGTACTTGATGTCAAGGTTCGAGTACAGCTCGGTGTTGTTCGTGAACCGTGAGAGGAAGCCGTGCGTACCACCGCGCACACCACGGAAGAATGCCCGCCCCGGTGCTCCGAGCTTGCTGAAGACTTTGTTGGAGGTGTGGTACAGATCCTGGTAGGTCTGCGTCGTCCGCACGCGCGTAAGGTGGCGCGAAATCCCGCCAATTGTCGGCGCATAG
This sequence comes from uncultured Microbacterium sp., assembly GCA_964400205.1. Lineage (GTDB taxonomy): Bacteria > Actinomycetota > Actinomycetes > Actinomycetales > Microbacteriaceae > Microbacterium. The sequence goes on along the minus strand of CAYNTU010000029.1, from coordinate 11,676 downwards.
GAGCGCCCATTGTCGTTGACGACGATCACCAGATTGCGATCGTTGTCGTCAGTGATGTTGTTGAGCGCTTCCCACGTCATACCACCCGTGAGTGCGCCGTCACCGACGATTGCGACGACATGGCGATCATCCCGCCCCGTCGCCGCGAAGGCCCGTGAAATACCGTCGGCCCAGCTGAGCGAACTTGAGGCGTGCGACGACTCGACAACATCGTGCTCGCTCTCGCTGCGCTGTGGGTAGCCCGCAAGGCCGCCGCGCGAACGAAGCGCCGTGAAATCCTGGCGCCCCGTCAGCAGCTTGTGTACATACGACTGGTGCCCCGTGTCGAAGATGATGGGGTCGCGAGGCGAATCGAAAACGCGGTGCACGGCAATTGTCAGCTCGACAACGCCGAGGTTGGGGCCGAGGTGTCCACCCGTCTTCGCGACATTGCTGACGAGAAATTCGCGAATCTCGTCGGCGAGTTCGGTGAGTTGCTCATCCGTGAGAGCGTCGAGGTCACGAGGACCTGAGATCTCCGGCAGCAACGGCATCCGTACTCCTTCTTTCTGCGCGACAGCGCGCTTTCAATCCTACTGTGGAACCCATACAAGAAGACCGCCCAACCGACCCGGGGGCCGTGTTGAGCGGTCTTCCGCGACTGCTTAGACGAGCGAACGAAGCACGTACTGCCAAGTAATCTATCAACTACTAGGTTTTATGAAAGGTGGTTGCGAGACATGGCGACGAGCGAGACAAAGCGGCCCAGAGCGGCGGTCTATTGCCGCATTAGCCTCGATAAGACGGGCGAGGGCCTCGGTGTAGACCGTCAGCGTACCGCCTGCCTTGACCTCGCCGAGTCGCGCGGCTGGGATGTCTCCCCCGGCCACATCTTCATCGAGAATGACACAAGCGCGACCGTCGGCAAGCGCCCAAAGTTCGACGCCATGATCGCTGCGGCCGAGGCGGGCAACATTGACGTGATTGTTGCCTGGCAACTCGACCGACTCACCCGCAAGCTCGTTGAACTCGAAGACCTGATCGCCCTATCGGAACGAACCGGCGTGAGGATCGCTACGGTTAGCGGCGACGTAGACCTGACCACCGACGCGGGCCGTCTGGTCGGCCGCATCCTCGCTTCCGTTGCCCGTGGAGAGATTGAACGCAAGAGTGCTCGGCAAATCGCCGCAAACCAGCAACGGGCCGAGCGCGGCAAAATGCCAACCGGGCGCGTGCTCGGCTACGCGACCGACGGCACCATCATCGAGGACGAAGCCGCCGTTGTACGCGAGGTATTCGCCCGCTTCGCCGCCGGGGCCGGTCTCCACACGCTCACCCGCTGGCTGAACGAGAACGGCGTGCTGAACACCCGCGGCAAACCGTGGAGCCGAGCCGGGGTGCGCGACATGCTTATGAACCCCCGATACATCGCTGAGCGGTGGATACTCCGAAAACAACCAGACGGGTCGCTCGCACGCGAGTACGTCGGCCCCGGTGCCTGGGAGCCAATCGTCACGGAGGACGCCTACAGAGCCGCGAACGCCATTCTCAGTGACCCGGCGCGCAGGGAGCGATTCGGTCAACAGGGCAACGCGAGGAAGTACCAAGGGTCGGGCCTCTACCGCTGCGGCGTCTGCGACGCCCCGATGAAAACCGCCTACGCGGGCGTCAAGAACCCGAGGCCAGGCCAGGCGCACTATCGCGTGTACGCGTGCCCCGAGGGCTTCCACGTGAGCCGCAGGGCAGACTACATCGACGAGACCGTAAATGCGGTTATCCGCGCCCGGCTGAATGACCCAGCAATCGTCGACGCACTCTCGGTAGACGACCGCGAGCAGGTGCGGGCGCTTCGCGACGAAGCGAACGCCCTCCGCGCCCGCATCGACTCATTCGCCCAGTCTCTCGCCGAGGGCATCCTCACGCCGCGTCAGGTGCAAGCGGCGACCGAACTCGCCACGGCAAAATTGCACCGTACCGAGGGGGAACTCGCGCGCGCCGGAGCCGATCACGCGCTCAGCGCACTGCTGGGCGCTCAGGATCCCGGATCCGCGTGGGACAACCTCTCCGACATCAACACCCGCCAGACCGTGATTCGGGCGCTCACAGGCGTTCGTGTACACCGCCTAGCTCCCGGGCGTCGCCCATCCGACAAGAACCCCGAGAAAGTAGCCGCGTGGTGGGAGCGAGTCACCTCCACAATCAAGTTTGACTGGAACCAGGAAGGCGCAAACGCATGATTCCCCCAACCGGTGAACCGCTCGAATGGTACTCGCCATTTGCTCACGCCCTAAGGCTCGGTCTCACAATCGAGTACGCGCCGCTCAAAGACCGCGACGGCGAATATCGACACGACCTCAAACGCGTCCGGCTGCGGCCCGGTATGAGGCCCGCGCTTGAGCGCTCCGTGCTCGCGCACGAGGTAGCGCACGCCGAACTTGAACACACCGCCGACGGCGACCGGGGCGCTCAGGAGGCCGAGGCTGACCGTCTCGCCGCCGAGCGGCTGATACCTCATCCCGCAATTGTTCAGCTTGCGCAGAGCGCAACGCTAGTCGCGGCGGCCCGGCAGCTCGGCGTCACGAGTACGCTGCTCGGCGTGTACGTTCAGGCGCACCCGGAATTGGCGGAAGTCGCGCCGGAGTGGGCCTCACTCGCCGCTCAACTAGCACCGGCTTATGACGAGCACGGCCGACGGCACCGCGCGGCGGACTGGCGGCGACTCAACGAGCAGTCGAAAACCATCCCCTGCGCCTCACGGCTGCACTCAGGACGCCCGGCGGTGACGCAATGAGCTACCCAACTCGTATAGAGGTTTACTGCGATGCTCACACCGACCGGCCGAGGTTCGTCACCGCGTATAACCGCGCCACTAGCGACTGGGACGTGACGGGCGAATACGGCGAGCCCCTCGGGGGTGACTGGGTGGCTGAACCACTCGGCGAGGGCTGGGGCGAAGGCCAAAACGGTGCCGCCGTGAACTCACGCGGGAACACTGACCTTGAGTGCAACCAGCACGCGGCCCGCAACCGCAAGCCGGTGAGCATTAGCGCCGGGCGCGTCAACGAGACGTTCGAGGCGCTCGCATACGCCGGGATCGCCGACCCAACGCTCGCCGAGATTCGGATACTGCGTCAGGCCATCGCGGTCGCGGACAGGGCCCTCGGCTCGTCGGGCCTCGGCGATAGAGAGTTGCGGAACGTAGGCGACGCGCTAAGGGAAATGCGAGACAAAGCGAGACAACCGCTCCCCACGGAGTAACATAGGGGCCACGGCGCAATGCGACGCCAGTAAAAGCACCTTGAGAAAAGGGCTAGCGATAGCCAACCCTCAAGGTGCTTTTCTCATGACGACCCAAGCCACACCCCGCTGGGGCACTCCTCGGCAAGCCGCCGAGGCCCTCCAGGTCTCAACCAAGACCATCCACCGGATGATCGCCCGCGGCGAGATACCCGCCCGGCGATTCAGCGCCAGCATCGTACGCGTGGACCTCACCGCTATCCATGCTGCGCACCCCTCCGCGCTTGGTGGTGATTCAGAGTGACCGCCTCGGATGGGGACCGGGCGCACCTCGCGGCGTATGCCGAGCGCATTGCCGCCAACGCCCCTCCCCTGACGGCCGCGCAGGTTGACCTGATCGTCGCGGCGCTACGTCCGGCCCAGCCAGCCAGGCAACGAGAAAGCCGCCCAGCAAGAAGCCGGGCGGCCACCCAGAGCCTATCCATCACGAAGGAACTCGCAAGCAATTCTAACGCCGGGCACCGACACCGCCAGGTCGACCCGCTGGCGGTAGCCACATGAGCGCGGACGGCTTCGTGCGGCTGCCTAACTGGCTGATCGATTCCTCCGATTTCGACCTGCACGAGCTGGCGCTCTATGTCGCGCTGCTACGGCTACGCGACTACCGCACGAACAAGGCGACCGTCGGCTTCGCCAAGCTCGGCGAGACGGCGCGGCTCTCGCGCTCCACGCTGAAGCGCACGATTCCCAAGCTTGAGGCCCGAGGAATCGTCAAAGTTGAACGGCGCGCCTCTGAAACGCGCAAGGTGCCGAACGTGTACACAGTCGCCGTACCGAGGGAGGGTGAGGATGCACGCGCCTTCTTTGAGGACCGAGCGCGCACCGCCACCACCAGGTTATCCACAGCCCCTAGGTTCACAGAGAACCTACCTAGGGCCACAGAGAACCTACCTAGGGCCACAGAGAACCTAGGAGGTAGGGCCACAGAGAACCCCTATCAAGAAATAGCTTCAAGAATCAATATTCAAGAACCACCGTCAAGCTATGAGGTTGGCCTTTCTGGCGAAAGACAACCGCCCGAAGACCTCTTCACCTTCGACGCCGCAGCAAAGGCCACCAAGAAGCAACTCGCCTACCTCAGCGACCTATACCTCTTCGCCACGGTCGGACAAACACCAACCGACCGCCAGCGCGCCGAGTGGGCCAGCCTCACCACCGACGAAGCCAGCGAGCTGATAGCGACCTACTGGGGCCAGATCGGCAACGGACGCGGTCTCGACTGGCGAATCGACAAAGCCGACCTCGGCCCCAACGGCTACGCCGCACTCAGCCCAGCCGGGCGAAGGTGGCTAGCAAACGGCGCATGCCCCGGCGACGCAATCGGAATAGCCGCATGACCTCCGAAGCATGGGCCGACCTCGGCGGAGGCATCCGCGACTACCAACCGCGACCCCGCCGCGTCACCCGCACGCTCGACCCCACGAAACACGAACACGAGTTCTCAAGCCTCAGCGGCTGGTGCTACTGCGGCCTACGAGACGACGGCGCTATCTGCGAAGGCACACCCGCCGCCAAACAACGAACCCAACGCGAGGAACCAACATGAGCCCGCTCGAAGCCCTGCAAGCCCAACGACAAGCCGCCGAATGGCTCGACGATGCCACAGCCATCGGCCGCGACCACCTCGGCCGCTACCACTACGCCCTCGCCGTAGTCACCCCCGCCGCAATCCTCGACCTCGCCCGACTCACACTCGAAGGCTGGCGAACCTACATCACCCGATCCGAGCACGGCCTCGTGCTCAGCCTCATAGAACCGGAGACACCATGACCAACTACATCGACCGCGCCTTCGCCAAGATCGCCCTCGACGAGTACGGACCCGTCGTGCACCTCACCACGTACCGACGCCGCGGAAAACGACGCACACGCGAGCGCAACGGCCGCCTCAGCATCCACCAAGACCGACTACGAGACCTCGCCGACCTCATTCACGACTTCGCCGACCGCCTCGATACCCGCGCCACGGCCGAACCCCTAGGGGCCAAAACGCCTCTAGAAGGCAAACCAGCCGGAGCTTCCACCGGCAGTGATCTATCTCCCCCCGAGGTGGGTACCCCATCGCGCACGCGCGCGCGTGAGGAGGACGCGAAATGAGCCGGGCAAAGCAACAGGCGGGTGCGCTCATGCTCGCCTTCGCTACTAAGGACGACGTAGCCCTCGCCGCGGCGCTGCGCGAGGTGCACGCCCACGGCCGACCGGTAGACGTGATTCTCGCACTTGCCGATACGGCCGCGGACCTACTGATGCAGCTACACGGCGACGGCTGGCAAGAGGCCCTAAGGGGCGCGTTGTTGGCTGCCGCGGCTGAAGGCGAGGCGGCATGAGCGAGTACCTGGACGCACCGGCGCGGGACGCCGATGTTGCCGAGTGGCGGCGATACGCGGGCGAGCTTCGGCAACGCCTTGGCGAAGCGGCCCGCCAGCCCGGGCGCGACGAACTCGCCCGCGCGTCGGCGCTGATCGACCGGCTACGCCTGAACTGTGACTCGCTGCGCGCGAGCCGCGACCGGCTACTGCATGAGAAGAAACGCGACGCGAGAAACCTCAACACGGTCGAGGCCCTGCTGCTCCGCGGGGACGTACCTGGTGCAGCCGACCTGCTAGCCCGGCGGCGGGCATTTATCGAGGCCGCGCAGGCCGAGAAGCAGGACCAATTCGCCCACCGATTTGCAAACGATGATAGGCTCGGCATACACCTAGCGGATCGCCGGTCGGTTCGACGGCAGGACGCGGTGGAGTGAACACCGGCGGTAAACCCGCCAGAGAATGGCGACGAACCCCTCGGGGTGAAGTCAGACGTACTGGCCACATAATCCCGATCCCGTGACCATCACGATAAGCGGCCCCTCTGAGCGAGCCGCTAGGCATCCCGACGCGTAGCCGTTCTGGGACAGGGCCCCAAGTTGGGAGCAACCATGAACCTCAAAGAAAAGCTGGCCGGGCTGCTGAAGCAAATGCGGGATGTCACCGGCGGTGCCAAAGCGGCGGGCCGCGACCTGAACGCCGAAGAAATCAAGGCGCTCGAAACCCTCAACGACGAGTACCTCGCCGTGAAGATCAAAATCGAGGAGCAAGAAGCCGAGCAGGCCAAGGGCGACGCCCTGATCGGACGTATCGTAACCCCACGCCCCGCACCCGCGATGAAGGCCAGCGATTGGGCGCGCAAAGCGACGTCGCGCCTGGACGAGTTCAACAAGAAGCTCAGCGTTGACGGCGTAAAGGCCTTCACGGTCGGCGCGGTCAGCGTCCCGTCCCTGCTCTCGCCGGTCACTATCGACACTCGGCCTACATCGGTGCTCGACCTGATCCCGGTCGTCAGCCCGAGGGGCGAACGCGAAGGGAACGGCTTCGAATACGCACGCCAAACGCAGCGAGTGAACAACGCTTCGGCGGTGCCCGACAAGGCGGACAAGCCTGAGTCGGACTACGGCTTCGAGGAAGTCGAGGACCACTTCCGCGTCTACGCAAACAAGGTCTCGGATATCCCGTGGCGCTACCTCACCGATCACGCCGGTCTCCTCGACATCGTGCAGGCGCAACTTGCCGAAGATACCCTGCTCGCTATCGAAGCCGACGTACTCTCCGGTAACGGAACGAACGACGCCTTCACCGGCATCCTGAACACGACGGGTATCCAAACTCAGACGTTCGAGACCGACCGGCTCGGCACCCTCACGGAGGCAAAGTACAAGCTCGTCGGAAACGATCGAAACCTGACAGGCTGGGCGATGAACCCGAACGACCTGAAAGCGCTGGAGACGATGCGCGAGAACGGCTCGACCGGCGGCTTCCTGTTCTCGGACCGAACCGCAATCGAGGACTACCTCGGCGGCCCGATCACGACCAGCAATGGCATCCCGGCGGGTATCGCAATCGCCGCCGACTGGACGCAGGCCGAGCTGATCCCGCTCAGCGACGATGAACTCGTTCAGGACGTCTCCGGCCGTACGAAGAACAACACCTTCGAGCTGCTGTTCGAGGGCCGGTACGGCTTCCGTGTGAAACGCCCCGCCGACTTCGTTGTCGCTCTCCTCACGGGCAACTAATGAGCCGCCTCGGCGCACTGCGTCGCCGCCGCCCCGTGCCTACCCGAGTGGTAGGTGCGGGGCACCCGCGGCCCGAACCGGAACTCTCCCCCGAGGAGCTTTACCGTACGCAGCCCCACCTGCGCGCGGTGATTTCGCTCGTCGCCCGCAACGTCGCTCAGCTTGGCCTGAAGGTCTACGCCCGCGATTCCGACACAAATCGCGTACGGCTTAGCGACGACCCGCTCGCATTGCTGCTCAAGCGTCCAAACCCGTACCACACGACGTTCGAGCTAATCGAGTGGCTCGTGTCCGACCTGGCGCTCTGGGATACGGCCTACTGGCTTGTAGCGCCCGCCACAACGCGCTCGGGCTGGATGATCCTACCGATCACGCCAACGTGGGTTATCGACCGCCATACGGTCTCTAACGGCTTCTCGGAGACGGTGACCGCCTACACAGTCGAAAACCCGGACGGTGAGCGCATCGAGATACCCGCCGAGAACCTGCTTGCGTTCCACGGCTGGAACCCCGGCAAACCGAACGACGGCGCTTCGCCCGTCGACGCGCTGCGGAACACCCTTGAGGAGCAACGACAGGCCTGGTCGTACCGCGAGCAATCGTGGAAGCGCGGGGGCCGCGTGAGCGCAGCCATCACTCGCCCGAAGGACGCACCCTGGTCAGACACCGCCCGTCAGCGATTCGCCGCCGAGTGGGCCGCGCGCTGGACCGGGGCCGATGGCGATAGGGCTGGCGGAACGCCGATCCTTGAGGATGGCATGACCATCAACTCGCTCGGCTTCTCCGCTCGGGAGGAGGAATGGTCGGAGGTCTCGAAGCTATCGCTCGCGACGGTCGCCTCGGCCTACCACGTGCCACCGTCGCTCGTCGGCCTCCTTGACGACGCGAACTTCAGCAACGCCCGCGAACAGCACAAAATGTTCTACGCCGAAACCCTCGGGCCGATCCTGGCGATGCTTGAGGATCGAATCAACGTGTTCCTCGCCCCGCGGGTAGCCGCGACCCCGGACGCGTACGTCGAGTTCAACCTAGAGGAAAAGCTCCAGGGCAGCTTCAGCGAGCAAGCCCAGGTGTTCTCGGCCTCTGCCGGTGCACCGTGGATGACCGTGAATGAGGCCCGCGCGCTAATGAATCTCACCCGGATCGAAGGCGGCGACGAACTTGTCACGCCGCTCAACCTCGCCACCGGCGCTCACGCGGCCCCGGACGGCGAACACTAAACGTAGCCCGCCCCGAGTGCGCCTTGGGGAAGGCGGGGCGGGCTACACCCCCACGGGCCAAAACGCCTCTAGAAAGCAAACCAGCCGGATACTCCACCGGCAGCAAACGTCCCCCTCCTGCGCTGTAGGGGGGTCGCGCGCGCGAGGCCCTACCGCTGCGGCGGAATCTGAATGTCGCCCGAGTTCTCGTATGCGACACCGTTCTGATCGCCCACGGTGGCGATGGTTGCCGGGTGCAGGTTCACAATGTCGCCCACGTACAGGTCAAGCACCGGGCCTGTGCCGTCCGGGTAAGCCATGGGCCAATGCCAGTCGCTCGGCGGCTCGACATAGGAGACCTCGCCGCGGCGGATGAAGTTGAGATTGTGGAGGTAGTAGCGATTCACACAAAACCGGGCGGTGATCGCTTCCTCACGGTCGCCCTCCGCCACGATGTAGTAGCCGAGGTAACCGTCGCTGTCGTAGACGGCCTCGCCTTGCGCGCCGTCGCGTGGGCCGAGGTCCTCGCTGAGGAGCGGGGCGGGCATATAGCCGAGCGTGCCGTGTGCAGGCCCGGTCCAATCAGCCGAGGCATCCGCAATTTGTGAGCACACCGCTGCGGCCTCCTGCTCGACCTCCGCTGTTTCGGTCGGCTCCGGCGTCGGCGTGGCCGTCTCGGTAGGCGTTGGCGTCACACTCGGCGTCGGCGTTGGGGTCTCCGACACGACCGGGGCCGCGGCCTCAGGGGCCAGGCTCGAGCATCCGGTCAGCGCCGCCAGGGCAACGGCGATACCGGCGACCGCGGTCTTGGTTTTCGTCTTAGGGGAACTCATGCGCCAATGTTCTCGTTGATCGGGCTGTAAAAGCAACGGACGCGCCGCACGCCAGCCAAGGAAAAGACCCCGCGCTCTCAAAACGAGCGCGGGGTCTCAGCCCTTCGTGCGAAGCGAGAAACTATACCAGTTGACGAAGCACGTACTGCAGGATGCCGCCGTTGCGGTAGTAGTCGGCTTCACCCGGGGTGTCGATGCGCACGACTGCGTCGAAGGTGACCGTCTGCTTGCCCTCGGGCGAGAACTCGCTCGGCTCGGCCGTGACCTTGACCGTCTTGGGCGTGATGCCCTCGTTGAGCTGCTCAAGGCCCTCGATCGAGACGATCTCGGTGCCATCAAGGCCGAGCGACTCCCAGCTTTCGCCAGCCGGGAACTGCAGCGGAACAACGCCCATACCGATGAGGTTTGAACGGTGAATACGCTCGAAGCTCTCGGTGATAACAGCCTTCACACCGAGAAGGCTCGTGCCCTTTGCTGCCCAGTCACGCGACGAGCCCGAACCGTATTCCTTGCCACCGAAGATGACAAGCGGGGTGCCCTGTGCCGCGTAGTTCTGGCATGCGTCGTAGATGTACGCCTGCGGGCCGCCAGCCTGCGTGAAGTCACGCGTGTAGCCGCCCTCGACAACCTCACCGTTGTTGACCGCGCGAACGATCCCGTTCTTCAGGCGGATGTTGGCAAAGGTACCGCGGATCATGACCTCGTGGTTGCCACGACGCGAACCGTAGGAGTTGAAGTCCTTCTGTGCGACACCGTGCGACTCGAGGTACTGCGCAGCCGGCGTACCAGCCTTGATGTTACCGGCGGGGCTGATGTGGTCGGTCGTGACCGAGTCACCGAGCGTTGCCATGACGCGGGCACCCTTGATGTCGCTCACGGGGGTGAGCTCCATCGACATGCCGTCGAAGTACGGTGCCTTGCGCACGTAGGTCGAGTTGTCGTCCCATTCGAAGATGGGGCCGGTCGGCGTCGGCAGGTTCTTCCAGCGGTCGTCGCCGTCGAAAACAGTTGCGTACTGCTGAATGAACTGCTCGCGCGAGATCGAGCTGTCGATGACTTCCTGGACCTCTTCGGGCGAAGGCCAGATGTCTTTCAGGAAGACCGGCTGACCGTCGCTGCCCGTGCCGAGTGCGTCTTTCTCGAAGTCGAAGTTCATCGAACCAGCGAGAGCGTACGCAACGACGAGCGGGGGCGACGCGAGGTAGTTCATCTTGACGTCGGGGCTAATGCGACCCTCGAAGTTACGGTTACCCGAGAGCACAGCGGTGACAGCGAGGTCGTGCTCGTTGATGGCTTCCGAAACCTCAGGAATCAGCGGGCCCGAGTTACCGATGCAGATCGTGCAGCCGTAACCGACAGTGTAGAAGCCAACCTCTTCGAGCGCCTTGTCGAGGCCACTCTTCTCGTAGTAGTCGGTGACAACCTTCGAGCCCGGGCCGAGCGTCGTCTTGACCCACGGCTTGCGCTTGAGGCCCTTCTCGACTGCTTTCTTGGCAAGGAGGCCAGCTGCGAGCATGACCGAGGGGTTCGAGGTGTTGGTGCACGAGGTGATTGCCGCGAGCGTGACAGCACCGTTATCGAGCAGGTACTTGTCGCCCGCGGGGCTCTCTACCTTCACGGGCTTGGAGGCGATGTGCTTCTCACCCGAGGCGATGATGACCTCACGCGTGTCGGTGTCTTCTTCACCGGGAACGGGGCCAGGATCCGAAGCCGGGAACGAGCCCTTGCCTTCCAGGTCGGTGATGTCGTCGGTCGTGACGGTTGCCGTGTAGTTCAGGATGTCCTGCTGGAACTGCGACTTCGCCTCGCTCAGCAGAATGCGGTCCTGCGGGCGCTTGGGGCCAGCGATTGAGGGAACAACCGTCGAGAGGTCGAGCTCGAGGTACTCGCTGTAGTTCGCCTCAACTGCCGGGTCGTGCCAGAGTGCCTGCTCCTTGGCGTAGGCCTCAACGAGGGCAACAGTCTGCTCGTCGCGACCCGTCAGGCGCAGGTAGTCGAGCGTGACGTCGTCGATGGGGAACATTGCAGCCGTCGAGCCGAACTCGGGGCTCATGTTACCGATCGTCGCGCGGTTTGCCAGCGGCACTTCGCCGACGCTTGCGCCGTAGAACTCAACGAACTTGCCGACGACACCGTGCTTGCGGAGCATGTCGGTGATCGTGAGCACAACATCCGTTGCCGTCACACCAGCGGGAATCTCGCCCGAGAGCTTGAAACCAACAACGCGCGGGATGAGCATCGAAACGGGCTGGCCGAGCATGGCTGCCTCGGCCTCAATGCCACCAACACCCCAGCCGAGCACGCCGAGGCCGTTGACCATC